>NZ_CP157968.1:0-605663 GCF_040215725.1 Rhizobium sp. ZPR4 | reverse complement strand
TGAGGCTCGCCGCGATAGAAGACATCGGCAACCGTCTCACCTTCATCCGGTGCGAGCGCTGCTACATAGACCAGAGCCTTGACCTTTTCGCTGGAAACCGCGGCAATCACTGCGCCGGCATAGGCGTGGCCAACCAGGATCACCGGTCCCATCGTCCGTTCCAACGCACGTTCTAGGGCGGCGACATCATCAGCAAATGACGTCAACGGCAGCGGCGCGGCGGTTACCGAAAAGCCGGCGGCCGCCAACGGCGCGATCACCTTTGCCCAGCCCGACCCATCCGCCCAGGCGCCATGGACAAGAACAACATCTACATTTTGCGACAGCATCAGCTTTCTCCATGTGGCTTGGCGTTAGTAACCTGTCAAATTGCGCTAGTAGGGTTACTCCTGATGAGCGTAACTTGTCAAGAGGTCTTTGATAGGTTATATCTCGATCATGTTTTCGAATGGCCGTTCAACATCCTCGTCGGCGGCCGGAAAGGAAGTAGTCCATGGACAACCACTCGCCCGCCATCTTCGTTGGCGATACGCTGGGGCTGGATTTCCTCAATTCGGTCGCAACGCCTGTGGATGTGCCGATCGACTGGATTGACGATGGGGAGGGCTTGCTTCGCTGGCTGGAACAGGCTGGCCTGGTGCCCCGTGAGACGCTCGCTGCCATGCGCGAACGGGCGCTGCCCGGCGAACTCGACAAGGTTGCCGATCAGGCAAGAAGCCTGCGCGAATGGTTCAGGGCCTTCGTAAATTCCCGCAAGGGAAAGCCGCTGACATCGGATGCCTTGAACGATCTGGAGCCACTAAATCGCCTGCTGGAACGCGACGAGGGCTTTAATCGCATTGTCGCAAGGCAATCCGACGAAGAAGAAGGGCTCGGCTTTCAGCCGATGCGGAAATGGCGTTCGCCGGAATCACTGCTATTGCCGATCGGCGAAGCGCTGGGGCGTTTTGTCTGCACGGAGGATTTCTCTGATGTGAAAGCCTGCGAAGGCCACGCATGCACCCTGCTTTTCGTCGACCACACGCGCGGCCACCGCAGACGCTGGTGCAGCATGGCGATGTGCGGCAATCGCGCCAAGCAGGCGGCGCATCGGCACCGGCTCAAGCAGAACTGACGCTTGCCACGCAAGAAAATGGAGGTTTTGCGGAGGGATCGTGAAATCGGCCGGAGCTAAGCACAGCTCGCTCCGGCCCGATTATTATTAAAGTCAGGCCGACAGGCACCCTCTCGGCTCAAGCAGGATCTTCACGATGCAGGTCATGAATGGCGACAGCATCATCACTGAAGGGTGGCAGCAGCCATTCAGTGTGGCGCAGCGTGCGCTTGGTATCTTCCAGTCCCATGTCCCAATGCTCGCGCATCGAGGTGCCGGAGAACTCATAGTCCTTGGCATGGCCTTCGTAATTCTTGTGCTGATAGATCAGATGCACGATGTTGACGACGCCGGCATCGGAATAATCGGCGATCAGCTCTTCCTCTTCCGGGGTCAGCTGATCCTTCGGAACGCGCTTCAGCGCACTCAGGAGCTTCATCTTCAGCCCGTGGATGCGCTTGAAATTGTCGGTGTTCTGCCGCGTACGGCTCGAATACATGATGTCCTTGTGGCGCGACAGCACATCGGGCATGCTGCGCGGCAGGACGCCGCGGGCGCTGAACAAGTCCACCTGGAACACCAGCGAGCTGCGATCCTCCTCCTGATCGAGCAGGTATTGAAGCGGCGTATTGGAGACGATGCCGCCGTCCCAATAATATTCGCCTTCGATGCGGATGGACGGCAGGGCGGGCGGCAGGGCACCGCTCGCCATGATGTGCTCGGGGCCGATGCGGATATTGTCGGTGTCGAAATAGACGAAGTTGCCGGTGCGCACATTCACGGCACCGACGCTGAAACGCTTCTTGCCGTCGTTGAGCACGTCGAAGTCGATCAGCATCTCCAGCGTCTTCTTCAACTCCGAGGAATCGTAGAAGCTGGTCGCGCCTTCCGCACCCGGCAGCTCCAGCCAGGGATTGGGGAAACGTGGCTTGAAGAAGCCGGGCTGGCCCATCGTCATCGTCATCCACGAGCTGGTGCGATTGCGGATATCGCGGAAGAAATCGCCTTCCGGCGTATAGGCCCAGATCTTGCGGCCGGAGATGATCTGCCAGAACTGCTCCAGACGCTGCAGACGCCGGCCCGGCTCGTTACCGGCGATGATCGCGGCATTGACCGCGCCGATCGAGACCCCCGAAAGCCAGGTCGGCTCGCATCCCGCTTCGGCAAGCGCCTGGTAGACGCCAGCCTGATAAGCACCTAGCGCGCCGCCACCCTGGAATACCAGAGCGACGCGATCATATTGCATGGCAATTTCCGGAATAGTCGGGGCTGCGGCCTTAGTATTTCGTTCAAGCACGATCCGTCTCCAGCATGAAATAGCAATGAGGTTTGGTTATCTGCGCTCTGCGAGATAGTCGTGAACGACTTCGCCGAGACCGAGCGTCAGATCGGCGGTGAAATGAACCGCGGAAACCACTTCCAGCACGGGCAGCCGTGCGACGTCGGCCATGACATGCGGCCGAAGATCGAGAGCAGCCGGCGAAGTCCAGGCTTCCTTGATGGTGATATCGGTCAGGTAATAGCGCACCAGCTCGCAGATGCGCGGGGTGGCGTCGACATGCGGCACGATCTTGATCAGGAAATTAGGCTCCGAGAGAGCGGACAGAAGCGGTCCCTGGTCGACCGGCTTGTGCTTGTAGCCCATCGTTCCGGTGGCGCAGAGAACACTGCCGTAATGCAGCGTGCCGACGATGACTTCGCCCTCGTTGACAATCTTCGGGCTGGCAAGCTTCTTCGGAAAACCCCAGATCTCACGGCCGCCGGTGATCGGCGCATCGTCGTCGAGATACATGGAGTGAACATAGCCGCCCTTCTGCCCGCGATATGTGACCGGGATGACCTGCCCGGTCTCTGTATAATCGCCAAAGCCGGTGGAATCGGGCATGCGGATGAATTCGTATTTCACCAGCGGCTCGTCGATTTCGAGCGGCGCGGGTACGACGGCCTCAAGAGCCTCACGCGAGGTGCGGTAGGTGATAATGATGTATTCACGATCGAAGAACCGATAGGGTCCCGGAGGGTAGGAAGGGTTGGTCAGCGGCATCGCATAGGCATGCTTGAGAATGTCTTCGACCTTCATCGTATATTCCGTCGTTGGAGGAAATCGCCGGGCACCGGAGCGAAAACTTGCACGGTTGCATGACAGAGAAGTGTCAGGTGTCGATGGCTCGCGGCACGGAGCAAAATTGCACTGTTATCAAAGCGACATACGAGGCTGGCAGTGTGCGCTCATCTTGGCATTTTCCATTTACCCAACCATGTCATAGACATTGCAGGAGTTGCATCATGGGTTCGTTGACTTCGAAGAATGCGCTGGTCACCGGTTCGACGAGCGGTATCGGGCTTGCGATTGCCCGCGCCTTTGCCGCCGAAGGCGCGAATGTGACGATCAACGGCCTCGGCGATGCCGATGCAATCGAGAAGGAACGCGCTGGCATCGAAGCCGATTTCGGCGTGAAGTGCCGCTACTCCGGTGCCAACATGATGAATGGCGAGGAAGTGACATCAATGGTGCGCGAAGCCGAGGAAGCCTTCGGCAGTCTCGATATTCTTGTCAACAATGCCGGCATCCAGTTCGTCGCCCCGATCGAGGAGTTTCCCGACGACAAATGGGAAGCGATCATCCGCATCAACCTGCTTGCCGCCTTCTACGCGATCAAGGCCGCCATTCCGGGCATGAAGGCGCGCAAGTGGGGCCGCATCATCAACACGTCCTCGGCGCATGCGCTCGTCGCCTCGCCCTTCAAGTCGGCCTATGTTTCGGCCAAGCACGGCATTACCGGCCTCACCAAGACGATCGCTCTCGAAGCTGCTCAGAACGGCGTGACGGTCAACTCCATCGCTCCCGGCTATGTCTGGACGCCGCTCGTCGAAAAGCAGATCCCCGAGACCATGAAGGCACGTAACATGACGGAAGAGCAGGTCAAGCATGACGTGCTTTTGGCCGCGCAGCCGACGAAGGAATTCGTGACCGTCGACGAAGTGGCCGCGATTGCCGTCTTCCTCTGCGGCGACGCCGCCAAGCAGATTACCGGCACGACGCTTTCCGTCGACGGCGGCTGGACCGCCGAGTAATGCCGAAACACAGCCGGCACATGCCTGAGCAGCGCGCCGGCTCTCGCGGCCCCAAGGGCTGCAGCATCAACATGAAAACAGAGCAGGAGGCGCGCAATGACCGAAGAAAACCAGGACCCGCTCAGCCGCATCAAGGATGAAATCGTCGACAGCTTCGACGAAGAGCTGGAGATGCAGCTCGAAGAGGACCGTCTCGACGAGCTGGTTGCCGAAGGCCTGATCAGCGAAGGCGAGGCGACACTTGATCGCCGCGTTTATTTCCGCGAACTCTTCCGCCTTCAGCATGAGCTGGTGCGCCTGCAGGACTGGGTGCAATACAAGAAACTCAAGGTCGTCGTGCTGTTCGAAGGCCGCGATTCCGCCGGCAAGGGCGGCGCCATCAAGCGCGTCACCCAGCGTCTCAATCCGCGCATCTGCCGCGTCGTCGCGCTGCCGGCACCGACCGAGCGCGAGAAGCACCAGTGGTATTTTCAGCGCTATGCCGCCCATCTGCCGACGGCAGGCGAAATGGTGCTGTTCGACCGCAGCTGGTATAACCGCGCTGGTGTCGAGCGCGTCATGGGTTTCTGCTCGTCGGAAGAGCTGGAAGAGTTCTTCCGCTCGGTGCCGGATTTCGAGCGGATGCTGGTTCGCTCCGGCATCATTCTCCTCAAATACTGGTTCTCGATCACCGACGAGGAACAGGAATTCCGTTTCAACATGCGCATTCAGGACCCGCTGAAGCAGTGGAAGCTTTCGCCGATGGATCTGCAGAGCCGCGTGCATTGGGAAGAATACACCAAGGCCAAGGAAGAGATGCTTGAGCGCACCCATATTCCGGAAGCGCCGTGGTGGGTCGTCCATGCCGTCGACAAGAAGAGGGCACGTCTCAACTGCATCGCGCATCTGCTGACGCAGATCCCTTACGAGGCAGTTCCGAAGCCGGAAATCATCCTGCCGGAGCGCATGCGCAACGCCGACTATCATCGCACACCGGTGCCGCCGGAAATGTACGTGCCGGAAATCTACTGACGATATCGACTAGACGGGCTCGCCTCAGCGAGCCCGTCATCCGCCAAAGACTATAGCAAGCGGCACCGCAACTGATGATATGATGCGAATCTAAAATTCGTGTCATCGGCTGAGGAGACCGTCATGACTGCGCCGCATCCGTCCAAAACGCATATCGGCAACCACCCCCTCCATCCCGAAACCCAGATGCTGAATTACGGCTACGACCCTGAGCTCTCCGAGGGCGCGGTCAAGCCACCTGTTTTCCTGACCTCCACCTTCGTCTTCAAATCGGCCGAAGACGGTCGCGATTTCTTCAATTACATCTCCGGCCGCACCGAGCCGCCGGCGGGCACGGGCGTCGGGCTCGTCTACTCGCGCTTCAACCATCCCAACAGCGAAATCGTCGAGGATCGTCTCGCCGTCTATGAAAAAGCGGAAAGCGGCGCGCTGTTTTCCTCCGGCATGTCGGCAATCGCGACGACCCTTCTCACCTTCGCACGACCTGGCGATGCGATCCTGCATTCGCAGCCGCTTTACGGCGGCACGGAAACACTGGTCGCCAAGACATTCCTCAATCTCGGAGTGGCTGCCGTCGGCTTCGCCGATGGCGTCAGCGAAAGTTCGGTGATGGCGAGTGCGGAGGACGCCATGGCCAAAGGGCGCGTCTCCGTCATTCTCGTGGAAACGCCTGCCAATCCGACGAACAGCCTCGTCGATATCGCGATGATCCGCCGCGTTGCCGATGCGATCGGCAAAAAGCAGGGGCACACACCGATCGTCGCCTGCGACAATACGCTGCTCGGCCCTGTCTTCCAGCGGCCGCTCGAGCACGGGGCCGATATCTCCCTCTACTCGCTGACCAAATATGTCGGCGGCCATTCCGATCTGATCGCCGGTGCCGCCCTTGGCTCCAAGGCTGTCATCAAGCAGGTGAAGGCACTGCGCGGCGCGATCGGCACGCAGCTCGACCCGCATTCCTGCTGGATGCTCGGCCGCTCGCTGGAAACGCTGCAGATCCGCATGGAGCGGGCAAACAGCAATGCCCGGGCGGTCGCCGATTTCCTGCGGGATCACCCGAAGGTCGAGCAGATCCATTATCTGCCCTATACCGATCCATCTTCGGCGACTGGTCGCATCTTCGCCGCCCAGTGCAGCGGTGCAGGCTCCACCTTCTCCTTCGATATCAAGGGCGGTCAGCCGGCATCATTCAAATTCCTGAATGCGCTGCAGATATTCAAGCTTGCTGTCAGCCTCGGCGGCACGGAATCGCTGGCTTCCCATCCTGCCACAACCACACATTCCGGCGTTCCCGTGGATGTACGCCACCGCATCGGCGTGCTGGAATCGACGATCCGCCTGTCGATCGGGATCGAGCATCCCGACGATCTGATTGCCGATCTGGCTGCGGCACTCGACGCCGCCTGACCTAAGATACGAAGAGGGCGATAGATCAGCGGCTAACCGTCAGAAGATTCGCATCGCGAGCAAGACGCCACCAACCGTCAGCCTCCTTGCGCAGAAGCGTGAGCGTATAGCCCGACCGATGAACGGCGTCGCCATCAGGCGGTGTCACTGTCATGTCGATATGGTTGCGGATATAGGCCCAGTCGCCGAGCACCTGCAGTTCGACGATCTCGCTCGCACCCTCCATCGTCATACCCTCCATGCCTTTCGACGCCGCAGCAAATGCCTCTTTACCAAAGGGCTCCTGGCCAGGAACCATGAAGATAACATCGTCCGTCATCAACCCGAGGACCGTGGCCGTATCGCCTTGCCTGCTTGCGGCAGTCCAGGTTTCCACGACTTTCCGGATTGCCTTTTCATCATCGGTCATTCCGAAATCTCCTCCATATGCAATGCCGGGCTTCGCAGCTGCAATGGTGCCGCGCATGCTCAATCATCCGGCCATGCCTCGATATCCCGATCGACGATATAGTGCGCTCCGTCATGCCAGACATAGGCGATCAGCAAAGCCTTCTTGCCTAAACCCGTGACGACATCGTAGCGACACATCAATCGATAAGGTCCCTTATGATCCCGCAATAACCCGCGCTCGCTGGTAAAGGTTCCCGCGCCATCGTCAACCTCGCCGGTAACATGCAGCTTGCCATCCCCACGCAGCTTGCGCAGCTCAGCCTGGACTACATCAAGAGGCGCGCAAGCCCCATCAGTTTCTGGAGGTCTTCCCGTTCGATCCAGAACGACCTGCCAGCGTTGGTCGGCAAGCCGAAATGGAATGGTTTGAACGAAATCGGTTCCTTCCGCCTTCAGCGCACAAAGGCGAATGGTCATCGGTCTTCCGAAGGCAGGGATGCAGCCGAAAAACTCGCGGATTCGCGCAAGTCCGGGCTTTACCTCGTCGAGAGCAGATTGCAGCTGCTGCATGGTCGGAAGTTGAGGCGCGGTTGCTGCCGGCGACGCCAATGCAGGCTTCATGCTCTCCGCCAGAACAACGACGACGCAAAAGGCACAGGAAAGCGGGGACTTTATTGTCATCGATCGGCTCGAGCCATGTTGCGGTCTTCGCATTTATGCCCTGCCTGCCGGCAGGCGCAAGGAGCCGGGATTCTCTGGCCAGCTCTCGAATTCGCTAAACACATGCTGAAAACATTCTGGCAGACGGCGACATGGGCCTCGCGCCATTTTCTTGCGCGCAGGAAATCGATTATTCCGGCTCATCCAGTTTGGCGACGCGCAGGGCGTCACTAAGCTCCATTCTGGCCGTTCCGATCAGCTGCTCCATGGCAAAACGTGCGGCATCGGGTCGGCGCATTCGGATCGCATCCAGGACATCCTGATGACGGGCGATCGCGTAGTCATGCGACTGGCTGGCGCGGTTTGTCAGGCGAAAACTCGCGAGCAAAGCGGCGCGGATCGCCGTGGCGAACTGGCGGAAGACCCAGTTGCCGCTGGCATTGATGATGGCCGTGTGAAACTCCAGATCCGCCTGGCTCCATGCCTCGTTGTCCCGCGCGTTGGCAGCGACCATGTCCTCAAAAGCCTCGGCGATCTGTGCGAGCTGCTTGGCCGTGGCGTTGGCGGCTGCCTGCGCCGCGGCGGCGGGTTCCAGCACTTGCCGCGCATCGAGCAGAGAATCGTAGAAACTTCGGTCGTTGCTGAGGGCAAGCGTCGCGTCGAGAACCAGCGGGTCCAGATAGTTCCAGTTTTCCCGCGGCAGGACCGTGGTGCCGGCGCGGGTGCGCGAGCGAACCATCCCCAGCGCCGACAGATATTGCATGGCCTCGCGCAGGCTGGTGCGGCTGACGCCATAGACCTCTGAGAGCTCGGCTTCATTCGGAAGGATCGAGCCCTCGGCGAGAGCGCCCGAGACGATCTGGCCGATGAGTTTCTTCAACAACTCCTCGCGCACGGTGCGCCTGCCCTGTTCGGGCGCGGCCCCGCCATGAGCCCGTAAAGATCCCAAACGCGTACTCATCACTTGCACTCCCTTCCGCTGCCCGGCAGCGATCATGAGCGGCACCATGCCCCGGCATCAATCCGCAACTGCAAGTCCGGCAAACTTCTCCCCAAACTTCTCCAAGCAAGTCTGGTCACATGCGGCTGCCGCGCCCTGCTGCCGACGATCGCAGATTGTCCAACAGAACAGCAATCAGCAGAATGCAGCCACGCACGAGATATTGATAGAAGGCCTGGATGTTGAGCAGGTTCATCACATTCTCGGCAATACCCATGATGAGGACACCCACGATCACGCCGGTCATTGCCGCACGGCCGCCGGCGAGAGAGACGCCGCCGAGAACGCAGGCCGAGATGACCGAGAGCTCGAGGCCCGTTGCCGCATTCGGCTGGCCCGAGGTGATGCGCGAGGCGAGCAGTATGCCGGCGATGGCGCAGACCAGGCCCTGCAGGGCGAAGATCCAGATCCGCATATTGACGACGTTGACGCCGGCGAGACGCGAGGCCTCGGGATTGCCGCCGATTGCCAGCGTGTTCTTGCCGAAAACGGTGCGATTGAGCGTGAAGCCGAATATGATGAACAGCGCCACCATGATCCAGATCGGCGTCGGCACCGTCAGGAAGCGCGACAGCGCCAGCTGATAGAAGGCCGGATCGTTGATGCCGACGGCGCGGCCGTCGGACGCGATCAAGGCGAGGCCGCGTACGATCTGCATCGTGGCAAGCGTGGTGATCAGCGCGTTGATGCGGAACTTGGCAATGACGACGCCATTGACGACGCCGACGACGCTGCCGCAGATCAGCGCCGCGAGCAGGCCGAGCGGAATGGAGCCGGTGGAGTTCGACACCATGACGGCGATCATGCCCGAAAAGGCGACGGTCGAGCCGACCGACAGGTCGAAGTCGCGCGAGGCAAGGCAGAACATCATGGTGCAGGCGACGATGCCGATCGTCACCACCGACTGCAGCAGGCCGAGCATGTTGCGCTCGGTCAGGAAACTCGGAACGAAAAGCGAGACGATCACGAAGGCGATCGCGAAGATCACCACCAGACCCTGTTCGCCGAGAAGGATTTTTTTCAACGAATTCATCACTACCATTCCTGAACTAGATTGTGCCGGCGGCATTCTTGTCGGGCAGGGCCGCGGTCAGAATGGCCCGCTCGTCGAAATCGGCACGCACAACATCGGCGGCGACGCGGCCCTGGCACATGACCATGATGCGATCGGAAATGCCCATGACCTCGGGGAGCTCGCTGGAGATGACGACGATCGCCATGCCGCCGGCCGCCAGCTCATAGAGGATTTCATAGATTTCCGACTTGGCGCCGACATCGATGCCGCGCGTCGGCTCGTCGATGACGAGAACCTTGACACCCTGCTCCGAAAGCCAGCGGCCGAGAATGACCTTTTGCTGGTTGCCGCCCGAGAGATTGACGATATCCTGCTTGCGCGAGGGCGTGCGGACCCTGAGCTTGGCGATGAACTGATCGGCGACCGAGGCTTCCTTCTTCGGATTGAGGATGCCGAAGGGCGAGAAATGCCGCCGCGAGGAGATGGCAATGTTTTCCTCAATCGATCGCCCCTGAACAATGCCGTCGAACTTGCGATCTTCCGGGCACAGAACCATGCCGGCGCTGATGGCCGCCTTCGGATTGTTCGGCGAAACGGCGATGCCGTCAATCAAGACGCTGCCCTGATGGCGATGATCGGCACCATAGAGAAGGCGAGCCATCTCGCTTCGGCCGGCACCGATAAGACCGAAAAAGCCGAGAATTTCACCCCTGCAGACCGAGAAGCTGACGGGATTGCGCAGCTTCGATCCCGAGAGCCCCTTGGCTTCGAGACGCACCTCGCCAAGCGGACGTTCGCGCCAGCCCCAGATATTGCTGATCTCGCGGCCGACCATCTGCGAAATGACCTGCTCGCGCGTCGTATCGGCGACCTTTGGATGATGCGCGGCGAGCTTGCCGTCGCGCAGCACGGTGAGACTGTCGCAGAGCCGGAAGATCTCATCAAGGCGATGCGAGACATAGAGGATGACCGTGCCATTGGCTCTCAGCCGGTCGATCAGGGAAAACAGGATTTCGCTCTCGCGTGACGATAGCGACGAGGTCGGCTCGTCGAGTGCGATCACCCGCGCATCGACCATGACGGCCTTGGCGATCTCCACCATCTGGCGGGCGCCGATCGACAACGAGGAAACCTTGGCTGCCGGATCGACATCAATGCCGATTTCCGTGAGCCTGGTGCGAACGGTTTCGATCAATGTCCTGCCGTCAATCACACCGGCCTTGCCGGGAAAACGGCCGAGCCAGAGGTTTTCGGCGACGGTCAGTTCCGGCACCAGCTGCAGCTCCTGATGGATGACGATGACGCCCGCATGAAAGGCATCACGGACCGAGCTGTAATGCTGCTCCACACCATCGATGACGATGCTGCCAGTATCAGCTGCCTGATCGCCCGAGAGAACCCTAATCAGCGTCGACTTGCCGGCGCCGTTTTCGCCCATCAGCCCATGCACGGCGCCTCTTTCGACATCGAAAGAGACATCGGACAGCGCCTGGACGCCAGGATAGCCCTTGGAAATGCCCTTGAATTCAAGGAAAGCCATACTTGCTCCATCGAGAGAAGGTCCGGCGGCAACAAGCCACCGGACGGACATCATCCTGGCAGGACGATCATTCGATGCCGAGATCCTTGCGAACCTTCTCGTAGTCGCCGCGCAGTGCGAGGGAGCCGGAGGTGAGTGTCAGCTTCGGCGGCTCCTTGCTGTTGGCAATCCAGTCATACATGTTGATGGCCGTCTCGTAGCCGTGGCGCTTCGGCGAGATGATGACCGTACCGAAGAAGCCGGTTGCCGCGGGCTTCTTGAACTCGTTGATCGCCGAATCCGCGCCGCCGATACCGACGCCGATCATGTTCGCTGCGGGAATGCCGACCGATTCCGAGGCGCGGACAGCGCCAAGCACAGCTTCATCGTTAAGGCCGAAAGCGACCCAATACTTGATATCGGCATGCTTGTTGAGAACCGTGGTCGCGGCATTGAGCGCAGCTTCCGTATCGGTCTTTGCCTGCGGCGCGTCAAAAATGTTCGCAGCCGGGAAACCAGCCGTCTTCAGAACCGAGATTGCGCCTTCGACGCGGTCGACGGCGGTCGGCAGCTGATCGTAGGAAACGCGGATCGCGCCGACATTCTTCATGTCCCAGCCGCGCTTCTTGATTTCATCGACGATCGCCTGGCCGACGGTCTCGCCGATCTTGGTGGCGGAAATGCCCATATGCGGCACGTCTTCGAGCGGCTTGCCCTCGGCATTGACCAGGCGATCATCGACAGTCATCAGTTTCAGCTGGTTGGCTGCGGCCTTGGCGACGATGCCTGGGCCGAGCTTCACATCCGGCGTGCAGATGATGAAGCCCTGCGCGCCCTGTGCACCGAGATTATCGATCGCCGACTGCACCTTCTCGCCATCCTCGGCGCCGATCTTCACCAGCGTGAAGCCCTTCTCCTTGGCGGCCTGATCGGCGAATTTCCATTCGTCCTGGAACCAGGGCTCTTCGGGCTGCTTGACGATGAAGCCGATCTTGACGTCCTCCGCGAAAGCGGAGCCGGCCGCCAGAACGGCAAAGGTGCCTGCAAGGATTGCCGCTTTGAAAAAGCGCATGATCTCTCTCCCTTTGTTGGCGCGTTCCCATTCATCTCCCGGGAACCGCTCGACTTCCCTAAGTTATATTGTAATATGAGTCAATTATTTGTATAACAATTAAGCCACATTTGCAGCCCAATGGACCCGAGACCTTGAATATGAAAAAACATCATACCAGTCAATATTTATGTATGATTATTTATGCCGCCACAGCAATTGAGGCTTCGCTTAAAATACTAGATACGGAAAAATCGTAAGGATATTGGCGAAAATGCCGGAGATGACCCAAAAATAAATCATATATATGTTGACATGGAACCCGGCGAATATAGGGTGCGATCCATTCGGCACCGGCCTTGGTTGTGAGGGGAAGGCAACCGCTTAATGACCATTATCGATTTGCAGGACGGTTCGCTTTCGGTTCGCGTTTCAACCTTCGGCGGCACATTGCTTGATTACGCCTGGACAGTAGACGGTCGCAGGATTGCGCTATTGAGACCCGCTCCGGACGATGCTCATGCGTCCGCCTCCGCCTGCTATCCCCTCGTCCCCTTCGGCAACCGCGTGCGAAACAATCGCTTCGTATTCGAGGGGCGCGACTACCAGCTCAGGCCGAACACGGCTTCAGATCCTCACTACCTTCACGGTGACGGTTGGCAGGCCGAATGGTCCATCCTCTCCCGCAGCAGCAACGAATTGCAGATCGGCCTTCGTCATAGGGAAGGCGATACGCCCTATAGCTACGAGGCGAGACAGATCATCGCTCTGTCATCTGAAGGGCTGATGCTTCACATGAGCGTTGAGAATACCGGCAAGAAGGCGCTGCCCTTCGGGCTTGGCTGGCATCCATACTTCCCGATGACCCCTGAAACGACGCTCTTTGCGCCGGCGCAGCAATTTTGGACGGAGACGGAAGGCTGGCTCCCGGGGGAACGCACCGAGATTCCAGCCGATCTCGACTTCTCCGAGCCCTCACCCCTGCCCCGCCGCTGGGTCAACAACGGCTTCGAAGGATGGAGCGGCGAGGCGGAGATCGTCTGGCCGGAGAGACTTGCAAGCCTGCGGCTGACTGCCGACATCTCAGTCAGGCACGCGTTCATCTTCATTCCCGACACGAGCTTCAACCCGGCCTTTCGCCATGACTATTTCTGCTTCGAGCCGATGTCCCACATCGCCAACGGTCATAATCTCCCCGATCTTGGGGATTTGAAGATCCTGCAGCCGGGAGAGATCTTTGCAGGATCAATCCGTCTGCAGCCACAGGAATATTCGCGATAGCCTGCAAAAGGAACACTGAATGCCAAACCGCCTTTCTGGAAAACGGATCTTCATTACCGGAGCCGCGCAAGGGATCGGGCTGGCCATCGCCGAGGCGTGCGCGGCCGAAGATGCGAGCCTCTTCCTTATCGATCGCGACGAAGCTCTGCTGGAACAAAGCGCCGGCAAGCTCAGGGAAGATGGCGCTAACCTTGGCTATCAAGCCGCCAACATCACCGATGCCGAAGTCGTGCGCGCCGCCGTGGCCAGGGCGGCCGGCGAAATCGGCAGCATCAATGCACTCGTCAACAATGCCGGCGTCAACGTCTTTGCCGAGCCGCTGCAGGCAACGGACGAGGATTGGCAGCGCTGCTTCGACATCAACCTCAAGGGCGCCTGGAATTGCTGCCGATCCGTGCTGCCCGAGATGATCGCCCGGGGCGGCGGCGTCATACTCAACATCGCCTCGACCCACGCCTTCACGATCATTCCGCACACCTTCCCCTACCCGCTTGCCAAGCATGCGCTTCTTGGCATGACCAAATCGCTGGGGATCGAATATGCCTCGAAGAACGTGCGCGTGAACGCGCTCGCGCCCGGCTACGTCGCAACGCAAAAGGCCATCGATTACTGGAACAGCTTTCCCGATCCGGAAAAGGCGAAGGCCGAGACGATGAAGCTGCATCCGGGCGGCCGCATCGCCACTCCCCAGGAGATCGCCATGGCCGCGGTCTTCATGATCTCGGATGAATGTCCCTTCATGAATGCCGCCTGCCTGACCGTGGACGGAGGCCTGAGCGTATTGCAGCACCAATAGCATCAAAGACGAAGACATCACTGCGATCACGCAGTGGCGCTAGAGCCTCTGTTTTTGCGTAACTCCGGGCGGAAAAGCATTATCGCGATCTGAGTTGGGCTATCGAGAGCATGAGGTCCGCGCTCATGCTCGTCTTGGAGCCTCGCGTGAGAATGGCGGATGCTGGGGAAGTCGTGCTCCCGCCATTTGCCGCATCATAGACGGCCGAGAAGCGCTTGAGCAGGTTGTTCACCTTGCCGGCATCATGCAAATCCTTAATCGGGAACAACTTTTCGAGCATCGCCGCCTGGCGGGTCACGTCCATGTTCGACATGGATGCGGGCAGCGAATAGGTCGTCTTGATCACATTGTAGAGCGCCGGATCCGACATGATATCGTAGACGGAATTGACCTGCGGCGCCTTGCGCTGAAAGTAGAGCGCGAGGCGAACGCCCTCATTGGAGCCCCCCTGCTGCGTTTCGAGCGTCTGGTGAAGATAGAGATCGTTGGTGGCGAGACGCGCACCCTTGTTCTGTCCCGGCTCGATCTTGGCTGTGGTCAGATTTCCCTTGGCGTCGAAATTGAAGGCGTTCACCATCGCCTTGAATTGCTGGCCAGCCTGTGTATTCAGAAAACCCTTGGCATCCTCGGGGTCTGCGGTGAAGGCCTTCTTCAAGGTATTCTTGTCGACCGTCTTGGGATCGATATTGTTCGCAACGAGGATAAACTCCGTCAGCTTCTTGTCGGCCAGGAGTTCGTCGACGGTCTTGATCTTGGCGATCGACTTGCTGAATTCGGTCGCCGCGTCCTTCGCATCCTTAACTGCCTTGTCCCGCATCTCGCCGGTCAACCCGAAGATCTTCGACTTCGAATAGGCGGAAATCAGGCTGTTGATCGAGGTCTGCGACAGGGGCACGACCGGCGCCCGCAGATTGCCCTCGCTGTCGAAATTGAATGCTTTGGCAAGCTCGACGAATCTGTCGTCTTTCAACGAATTGACGTAGCTCTTGCTGTCATAAGGATCGCTCTCCAGGATCTTGCGCAGCTGATCCCTGGAGACCTCATTCTTGTCAATCCCAAAGGCGCGAAGCGCCATGTCCTCTATGGTTGGAAGATTCTTGTTCTTCGTGTCGTTGGCGGCAAAGAAGTCCGCGATCGTCTTTATCTCGCCGACCGCGGTCTTGTAGTGTTTCTCGGCGTCGTCGAACAGGGCCTGTTTCGCACCTTTGGCCTCGTTTATATATTTGGTCGAGATATCGTCGATAGCCTGTTGTGTCTGCGCCGGCTGACCGGTCGGCAGCGTTCCGTCGGACGCAAACTGGAAGTGCGAAACCATGTCCGCCATTCCGGTCACGGCGGCATAATCGGAGTTCGTGAAGGCGAGGTTGAATTGGACCGGAGTGAGCTTGGGATTGAGATTGAATGCGGTCTTTATATAGGAAAACAGCCTGTTATCGCCGGTAATATCGCTGATCGATTGAACTTTCGTGATCGCCTGACGATAGTAGTCGTCATTGCTGGTGGCCGCAGCCGAGGTCAAGAGGCTCGGAACCATGCTATCATATCGCGAGATCATGGCCTCCTTCTGCTCCGTCGTCTGCGCAGTCGCACCGGAAAGCGTTCCGTCGGCATTGAAGCTGAACTGCGACGCGATCAGCTTGTATGTCGGCTGCGCCGATGCCGTCGAGAAATTGCTCGCCGTGTTGACGAAGCTGTTCGGATCGTTGACATCGCCGGTCAGAACCGACTTCAGGAACGCCTTCGAGATATTGTCCGGGTTTAAACCGTGCGCCCGCAGGATATAGTCCGTCATCCTGCTGCTGTTGACGATATCGTCGACATTCGACACTTTGTCGATCCAGCTATCGTAGAACTTGCTTTCCTTCTTGGCCAAGGCCGTTTCATTGGCGAAGGATTGCTCATAAAGCCCGATCGTATCGCTCTTCTGGGAATCGCTCTGAGCCGATTGATTTTTTGAGGTAGCGCCAAAATTGAAAGCAGCGGCGAATTGCCGATAGCGGCTGTCCGTCAGTTTGTTTGCAAAGCTGCTCGTATCGCTAAGATCGCTGGCCAGGACCTTTTTCATGAAGGCCTTGGCATAAGTCATGTCCTCAAGGCCATAGGCCTTCATCGCATAGCTGTACAGCTTGTAGTCGCTCAGAAACTCATCGACATTCTTAACCTTGCCGATATGCGCATCGTAATATTGCTGGTCGCTCTTGACCGTCGCTTGCTTGGCGATGCGCGCAAGCGTTGATGCCATGTCCTTTGTCGCGGACACGTAGCCGAGATACGTCGAAATCATTGATCGCCCCCACAGCGCAGTTCACCGATATTCGCCCCACATGGACCATCGCAACCAGACCTTGCGCGAGACTAAATCGCAATCTGTGGGCCTAATTTCACGGAACCGCATCTGGGTCGGCAAGGCGGACATTTCTGTCAGAATATTGCATCCACCACCCTCCCCGACGTCGCGCGTGTGGGAGTGATGACGCCGTACGAGATACATGTTGCAGACTGGCCGGTCGCATCCGTCAAAGGTTCAGCTTGCAAATTCGGCCGATCGCGATTGATTGAAGGACAACCGCACGACGAGCCCCGAAGGCGAGTTGTCTGCAAAGGAAATGGTTCCGCGGTGACGGGATACGACATCGCGTACGATGGAAAGACCCAATCCAAATCCGCTTCTTCCGATCAGGGATCGCGCATCGTCTGCAACATAGAAAGGCTCCAACACCTTGGCGCGGTGTTCTTTCGGAATACCGGGGCCGTTGTCGGATATCCGGATTTCAAAGCCGCTTGCACCTCGGCTTTCAAGCAGTACGACGACCTCTGTCCCATGCTTGATCGCATTATCGATCACATTGGAGAGCGCGCGTCTCATTCCCAATTCCTCGCAGAAGTAAGCCATTCTGGCAGGCCCCTGATATCGTATATCGAAGCCTAAATCCGCAAACTCGTTACAGATGGTCTGAATGAGGCTCGGCATGTCTATGACATATCCGGCGCGCCGGTCGTTCTGCTCGCGCAGATAATGCAGCGTTTCCGAGATCATGTTGTCTATGATTTCGATTTCATCGATCATGCTGCCCAGTTTCCCGGTCTGGACTCCGCGCTCAAGCTTCAGGCGCAGGCGCGTCAGCGGAGTGCGAAGATCGTGGCTGATTGCAGCCAGCATGCGGGTCCGTTCTTCTATCAGGGACTGCAGACGCCCATGAAGATGATTGAGAGCCCTCGCCACTTGAATGACTTCCTGCGGCCCTGCATCGTTGATCGGCTGGGCCTGGGTCGACACGTGGCCAAGAGCGTCAGCCGCCGCTGCTATCGACGAGAGTGGCGCCATAAGCCGCTTGATGATGTAAACGGCCAGGAAAAGCACCACGATCATGACCGTCGCAACGACGAAGCCAAGCTGTATGAAGATGAACCGCTGCATCGGCGGGCGGTGCGTCGTCTGGAAAATCAAAGCGTATTGATTGTTGATCTTGACGACGACCGAGTTGCCCGTGGAGATCGAGATATCCGATGACGACAGGTTCCAATGGGAGAGAAGCTCGCTTCGCAGTTCGTCGGCAAAGCCGCTTTCCTGCTCGGTGCGCTTTTCTGCCGAGGTAAATTCGGGGCTGGAGAAAAACACGGCACTCGGAACGATTTCTATATGCATCTCAAGCCATCGCGAAGCCTTGATGGTCTTTTTCAGCTCCTCGAGTGACGCGCTCTGGCGGGCGTCGTCGGCGATCGTGGCTATGCGCGCGGCCGCCGAGGCCGCCGCAAGCTTGAGATTGGTCTCATTATGCCATCCATAAGAGAGAAAGAGAAACGCCACCGAGGTGCATACCGTCCCCAGAACAACGGCTGCAAGCACAACCGCAATCATCTGCGTGACAATGGACTTGTGATTGATGAAACGAAGATACCCCGTCATAATATCTCTATGCTGGGCGTAAAGACGTAGCCTCCCAAGCGAACGGTTTTGATGAAGGTCGGAGAGCGCAGGTCGGGTTCGATCTTCTGGCGTATTCGACTGATATGGACATCAACGCTGCGGCCGATCGGGCCGGCTATGCCGCTGTGCGTGAGCTCCAGAAGCTGCTCCCTCGTCAGAATACGCCTTGAGTTCTGACAGAACGCCAGAAGAAGGTCGAACTCCGTGCTTGTCAGCGTCACGCGGGCGCCCTCCGGGCTGAACAACTGCCGCTGCCCCGGCTCGACGCGCCATCCCTCGAAACGGAAGGCGGAATGGAAAGGATCGTTTGGCGGTCTGCTGATATGGGAACGTCTCAGGAGTGCGTGGATTCTCGCAAGAAGCTCTCGATGGTTGAAAGGTTTGGTGACATAATCGTCGGCGCCGATTTCCAGCCCTATGATCCTGTCCACATCCTCCGAACGCGCCGTCAGCATGATGATCGGGACCAATGACGTCGCTCTCAACCGGCGGCAGATGCTCAATCCGCTCTCGCCGGGCAACATCACGTCGAGAATGACAAGATCGGCCGTATTGTCTTCCAGATACGCATCCATCTTCTCGGCGGAGGCGGCCCACATACTGTTAAAGCCGTTTTCGGCCAGAACTTCCGACAGTATCTTCGCGATCTCGCTATCGTCCTCCACCAGAAGGATCGACTGCTTCTGCTCCTTGTTTGCAGTTCTAATGGTATTCATGGGCACCTTTACTGCAGCTCAGATCAATTCGGGAACATTTCGATGCTCTCAAGGCATGCGTTTAATGTTCTTTCGAGCCAGCTCGGCTGTTCCCGCACAAGGTGTATTGTACATTAGGCAGCCTGCACCTAATTTTGTCGAGCTTGTGGCAGGTACCGTCCACGCAGTTGGCAATACTGTCACTTTGTTTCGGAAATTGCATAAATTTACATAGAGAAACATAAAATAAATAAGCAGAAATATACAGAAACATAAATTAACGCAACTTAATCCAAAGCGTAGCTATCTTCGTCTATTCCTTGCCAAATGGCAATGGAGTCCGAAATCGTGCGTCCAGCTACGCATAGTGTTGCAGTATCCCAGCAGGAAGGCCGGGCAGGTACAAGCCCGGATAGTCAAGCAGAATTCGATTGTAAGGTTCAGGTAATTCAATGGCTATCAACTGATCGAAGCACGGCGGAAATCAAAAGTATTTCTCCATTATCTCACCACGGAATGACAAGTAGTCAGTCAAGAAAGAACATATCTCCTAAAGGAATCGCTATCGCACGCAGGCGGAACGAGATACACAAAGAGATACCAGCATTTCTCGCGCTATTTGCGGAGTACCGCATTTGAGACGCATAGCTCCGTTGTCCTCAAACCGAGCCGCTATGGCTTGGTCGTTCACCATCATCGCCACATGTGCAGCCAGTGATCATTCACTTGCGCAAGGGCAATTTCAGCGACAACCGGCAGGTCAGACGTCGACACTACCGACCACGACAAACGTTAAGATTCCGGATGGGACGAAGCTGCTCTTACAGGCGAACGAGGCTATTTACAACAAAGATACGCAGATAATAACCGCACGCGGCGCAGTTCAAATCCACTATGGCGGCTATAAATTGGTAGCCAATCAGGTCGACTACAACCAGATCACAAAAAGGATGACTGCGACAGGAAATGTGGAATTGATCACCCCTGATGGCAACCGTACCTACGGTGACAGAATGGACGTGACCAATGATTTCTCCAATGGATTTATCGAGGCTCTGCGGGTTGAAATGCCCGACAATACGAGAATGGTGGCAATCAAGGGCGACCGCGTCGGCGGCTCCAAGGTTATCCTGACCAAAGGCGTCTACACCGCCTGCGCTCCGTGCTCGGAACAGGGCCGCGCTCCGCTGTGGCAGGTGAAGGCAGAGAGGATTATCCAGAACGGCATCACTCATACGATAAGACTGGAGCATGCAAGGCTTGAACTTTTCGGCCAGCCGATCGCCTATATTCCCTGGATGACCGTGCCCGACAATACCGTAAAGAGAAAGTCGGGCTTTCTGTTTCCAACCTTCAGCGTCTCCCAGAATCTCGGCTTTGGCGCGGCAATCCCCTATTACTATGTGATTTCGCCGAGCATGGACGCGACGGTTACCGCGACAGGATATAGTAATCAGGGTTTGCTATTGCAGGGCGAGTTTCGCCAGCGGCTTGAAAACGGCACCTATGATCTGCGCGCAGCCCTCATCGATCAGGCCGACCCGGGTGCGTTTGACACCGGAACCACCGATGTGAATGCCAAGCTCAGGACGCTCATAGCTTCCAAAGGCGATTTCAGGATCAACCCACGCTGGACCTTCGGCTGGGATGTCATGGCGCAGAGCGACAACGACTTTGCCCGAACCTATAATATCGAGGGGCTCAATCAAGCCACACATACCAATCAGGCCTACTTGACCGGCATCGGCAAACGGAACTTTTTCGATATGCGGTTCGCCTACTACAATGAGCAGGACGCCACAACCGGCAGCACCTTGCAAAAGCAGCAGGCCGTCGCCTATCCGGTGATCGATTATCACGCGATCGCGCCACAGCCTGTTCTCGGTGGAGAACTGTCGCTGACCAGCAATTTCACGAATGTCTCGCGCAGCACCGCGGACGTCGTCGTCAATCCCGACAACTCAGACCGCTTTCTCGGGCTTACTGGCGATTATGCGCGGCTTACGACCGAAATGCAGTGGCAGCGCTCCTTCGTGACGCCTCAGGGGCTGGAGTTGACGCCGCTGCTTGCCGCCCGTGGAGATACGATGGCTCTTGGGATGGATGGGCCGAACTCCATCAGCCCCTCATATGTCTATGCCGGTAACTACGACGACAATGGCGCTGCCGCGCGGAAAATGCTGACGGCCGGGCTAGAGGCCAAATATCCGATCCTGGCGACCACGGAGCACTCCACGCAGGTCTTCGAACCCATAGCGCAGATTTATCTCCGACCCGACGAGCAGCTTGCCGGTCAGTTGCCGAACGAGGATGCTCAAAGTTTCGTATTCGATGCGACGAACCTCTTCGACCGGGATAAATTCTCCGGCTTCGACCGCGTGGAAGGGGGAACGCGTGCCAATGTCGGCATGCGTTACACCGGCAGCTTCGACAGCGGCTACAAACTGGACAGTGTCGTTGGCCAGTCCTACCAGCTCATGGGAATGAATTCATTTGCAACGCCGGACCTGGTCGGCGCCGGCCTCGAATCGGGGCTCGAAACGGCACGATCGGACTATGTGACGATGTTCGGCATAACCATGCCGCACGGCATTTCAGTTTCGACGTCCTATCGGCTCGACCACGACAATTTTGCGCTAAAGCGCGGCGATACGACGATTGGTTATGTCACGCCGATTCTCGATACGCAGTTGACCTATACGCATATCGAGGCTCAGCCCGATTACGACATACCCACCAATGAGGATGAGCTCCAACCGCAGGTGAAATTGAAACTCTCGGATCAATGGTCAGTCAACACGACGCTCGGATATGATCTACGCGCCAAGGATCTCAGCGAACACGACTTCGGCGTAACCTATTCCGATGAATGCACGACTGCCAGCCTAGTTTACGACTGGAAAAAGGATACCTCCAGCACGACGGGCGTCGATTGGTCCATAATGCTGCACCTGACGTTCCGCACGCTGGGGGAAGTCAAGCTCGGCGGCAATTAGATCATTTCAGATTTGATCCGCAGCTTTCGGATCGCTTCAGACAAGATCGCGAACCGCCTTGCGATGAAGCAGTTTTGGTCGACATGCCGGGATCCCGATGTACTTCGGGGTTCCGCGCGCGATCGGCAAGACGGAGACCCAATCGAAATATTACTTAACATTACTTAACACCGAAGAGCACGGAGAAGTGATAGTGCTCTTTCTACGTCACAGGCAGATTCTCCGACCGCATGGATATTCATTTCTCTGAAAAACCCGCGGAACAGCTCCATTTGGAAATGCAAGGTAAAAGCGTAGATGAACTCTGATTTACCGCGGTCAAAGTTAAAACGTTCAAATTCGACAATTGCCATTTTAGCATTCATAAGCACAGCCATAGCCGCGCCTCTGTCTGCGCAGGCAGCTATGGTAAGTGATATACGGGTGGTTGGTGCCGAGCGCGTTGGACCGACCGCAGTAAAGGACAATATAACGATCGCTCCTGGCAAGAGCTTTTCAGATGCGGATATCGACCAATCGATCAAACAACTCTATGCAACTGGCTATTTTTCCGATGTACATATATCGGTAGAAGGCCATAGTCTCGTTATCTCCGTACACGAGAACAATCTCATCAATGCAGTTGTATTCAACGGGAACAAGAAGATAAAGGACGATAAATTGGCCGAGCTGGTTAAGTCCAAGGCGGCTGGCCCATACAGTGAAAGTCAGGTTCAAGACGACATAAAGTCGATCAAGGATGCCTATGCCGCGATCGGGCGCAACAATGTCCAAGTGACGCCGCAAGTCGTCAACATCGCGAAGAACAGGGTCAATCTCGCTTTCGTCATTAACGAAGGCGACCGCACGACAATCAGCAAGCTGACATTCTCCGGAAATCATGCTTTCAGCGGCGGTCGTCTCGCCGCGGTGATCAGCACAAAGAAATCCACTTTCCTGTCGTTTCTGACGCGCAAGGATATTTATAGCGAAACGAAGAAAGACGCCGACGAGGACGCACTTCGTAAATTCTATTACGATCACGGATTTGTCGATTTCAGGCTGGTGTCCGATAATGCAACCTTCGACAGCGCGACGAACAGCTACGACGTCAGCTTCGTTGTCGATGAGGGCGAGAAATATCGCTATGGCGATATTTCAGTGACATCAACCGTGCAGGGTATCAATGCCGACGACCTGAAAAGCCTCGTCATCACGCGCAAAGGCGATACCTATAATGCCGAGGATATCCAGAAGTCGATTGACGCAATCTCGAAACGCATAGAGGCAGCCGGCTATCCATTTGCCAAGGTAACGCCGCGCGGCAATCGCAACCCCGAAGATCATTCCGTCTCGATAGAATACATCGTCGATCAGGGTGAACGCGCCTATGTGGAGCGCATCGAAATTCGCGGCAACACACGAACGAGGGACTATGTCATTCGGCGTGAATTCGACCTCAACGAAGGGGATGCCTTCAATGAGCAGATGATTGCGCGCGCCAAACGCCGCCTGGATGCGCTCGGCTATTTCACGTCGGTGAAGATCTCGACACGTCCTGGCAGCGCTCCGGATCGGGTCGTCATCATCGTCGATGTCGAAGATCAGCCAACCGGCTCCTTCGGTATCGGCGGGGGCTACGCTGTCGGCGTCAACGGTGGTCCTTTGCTGGAAGCCTCCGTGGAGGAGAAGAATTTCCTCGGACGCGGCCAGTATATCAAGGTTGCGGCAGGCGCGAGCACGAGCGGAAGCCAAACCTACACTCTCTCCTTCACCGAGCCATATTTCCTTGGCGAACGCCTCGCCGCCGGCTTCGACCTTTTCAAGAGCGTCACCACCAGCAGCGATTACTACGACTACGGCGAGGAAGGTATCTCGCTGCGGATCACGGCGCCTATCACCGAGGACCTTTCGACGACGCTTCGCTACACCTACAAGCAGATTACCTATACTGGCGAGAGCGACTGGCAGGACAATCTCTCCGCACCGTACCAGAACCTGATCAACAACGGTCCCTGGACGCAATCGAGCGTTTCCCAGACCTTCACCTACAATACTCTTGACGATCAGAACCTACCGCGTGACGGCTTCATCGCCAAGGTCACGCAGGAAGTCGCCGGTCTTGGCGGCGACTCGAACTATTACAAACTCAGCGGCAAGGCGCGCTACTACCACACACTTTCGGACTCACAGGATATCATCGGTTCGATAACCCTTGGTGCCGGCTACATGACTTCGACAAATGGTCAGGACTTGAACATTTTCGATCAGTTCATGATCGGCGGCAGCGAGATTAGAGGCTTTGAAGATGCGGGCATCGGTCCAAGGACGTCCGACGGCGATCCGCTCGGCGGAACCAAATACTTCACCGCCTCGGTGGAAACGAGCATGCCGACGCCGGGCATGCCGCAGGATCTCGGCTTCCGCAGCTCCGTCTTCCTGGACGCGGGAACGCTCTATGGCAATGATGCCAATCTTTATGGTGATGTCCTGCACGATGGATCGGCGCTGCGCGCATCGGCCGGCATCGGACTGACCTGGGCGTCACCATTCGGCACAATCAATCTCAGCTACGCCGTGCCGTTCCTCAAGCAGGACTACGACAAGGTGGAAAACTTCCGCTTCGGCTTCGGCAACCAGTTCTGACGCAATCCGGATCAGCGCCCGGCTGCTAAGACGCAAGAAGTCTTCGGCGCCTCCAATGTGCGATGCACAGAGCTTTAAATTCTCCGGCAGGAATTGCCTGGAACGAATTTCGGCGTCAGCACGAAATCCTGCGGCGGCTCGACCGCACCTTGCGGATTGGTGATGCGGTGCATCAGGCGGCGCGCGATGATGCCGCCGAGCGCCAGCGTGTCCTGAACCACCATGGTGATGCGCGGCGTGATGACCGAGCTCCATTGCACATTGTCGATCATGGCGAGCGAGATGTCCTCGGGACAGCGGAAGCCTAGCTCCTGCATGGCCTGCAGCGCCGAAAGCGCCACGGTATTGTTGGCGCCGAGGATCGCGGTGGGGCGCTCGGGCTGGATCAGCAAGCGCATGGCTGCCTCATAGCCGGCCGTGCGTGTGAACTGGCCGTCGACGATGAAGTTCGGGTTCACCTCGATGCCGGCATTGGCCATAGTCTCGGCAAAGCCACGATATCTCTCCGTTGCCGTGTGCATATGGCTCGGGCCGGTGATGAAGGCGATGCGCCGGTGGCCGAGCTGCAGGAGATGCTCGGTCAACATCGCGCCGGCGAGATAGTTGTCGGAGCCGACGAAATCGCGCTCGATGCCGGCGACCTTCTGGTCGAAACAGACGATCGGCACGTTCAAGCCGGCGATGAAGTCAAGATAGTCCTGGTCGTAGCCTGACGGCGCAAGCGCCAGGCCCGCGGTCTTGAGGCCGATCAGGTGCTCGACCATCGCTCTCTCGCGATCCGTCTTGCCGGAGGAATCGGTGACGACGACGAAATGCTGGTGGTCGAGCGCATAGTTTTCCAGCTCACGCCGGATATCCCCGAAAAATGGATTGCCGACATTGCCGACGACGAAACCGATCATGCGGCTGCGGCCGCGCGCCAGACTTTGCGCAAGCGGATCGGCAACGAAGCCGACAGCGGCAATCGCCTGACGAATTTTTTCCAGCGTCTTCTGGCTGACACGCGCCGGATTGCTCAAAGCCAACGACACCGTCGAGACGGATACGTCAGCGAGTTTGGCGACATCGCGAATTGTGGCCATGAATTTTTCGAACCGTTTCTATCGCCTTCAGCGTTCCAATCGAAGATACCTTCCTCAATGAATCGCTGTCATAAATCTAACATTTGTCGGCCATGAAGCAATATGCAGAAAGAGATTTCAACAGCGCGCTTGACATATAGGGCAAGTGGATCGATGATTAAATCGAACCGGTTCGATTAAGCCTTAACACTTGGGAGGATAGTGTGAGCGACGCAGCGATCAGTGGCGGCCAGAATGTGGCCGATGGCAAAACATGGTTTGGACACGACCGCTTCGGCATGTTCATCCACTTCGGACTTTACGCTCTCGGTGCACGCCACGAATGGCTGAAGAACCGCGAGGAATTCACCACCGAGGCCTATCAGAAGTATTTCGACAACTTCGATCCCGATCTCTACGACGCCCGCGAATGGGCACGCCGCGCTCGCGAGGCCGGCATGAAATATGTGGTTCTGACCGCCAAGCACCATGAGGGCTTCTGCCTGTGGGACAGCAAGGTTACCGACTACAAGGTCACCAACACGCCCTATGGCAAGGATCTGATCGGCCCTTACGTCGAAGCGCTTCGCGCCGAGGGATTGAAGGTCGGTTTCTACTATTCCCTGGTCGATTGGCATCATCCGGATTTCCCGATCGACGGGCACCATCCGCAGCGCAACCATCCCGATGCCGCAAAGCTCAACGAGGGCCGCGACGTCAAGCGCTATGCGCAATATATGCGCGACCAGGTGACTGAACTCCTGACGAACTTCGGCAAGATCGACGTCATCTGGTTCGATTTCAGCTATCCCCGCCGCACCTACAAGGGCCTACCGGGCAAGGGCCGCGCCGACTGGGAGAGCGAGGACCTGATGAAGCTGGTACGCCAGCTGCAGCCTGAGATCATCGTCGGCGATCGCCTCGACCTGCCGCGTGACGCCGATCACATGCCCGATCTGGTGACGCCAGAACAATATACGCCACGCGTCGCTCCGACCGTCGCAGGCCTACCGGTGCGCTGGGAAGCCTGCCACACCTTCAGCGGCTCCTGGGGCTATTATCGCGACGAGACCAGCTGGAAGGATGCCGGCCAGCTTATCAACATCCTGGTCGATACGGTTTCGCTCGGCGGCAACCTTTTGATGAATGTCGGCCCGACCGGCCGCGGCACCTTCGACGCCCGCGCCATCACGGCACTCAACACCTATGGCGAATGGCTGCGGCTGAACGGCCGCGCGATCTATGGCGCCGGTCCTTCCACCCATAAGGCGCCGAGCGGTTGCCGCTTCACCCAGAAGGGCAACCGGCTCTACCTGCACATCCAGACTTGGCCGTTCCGCCACATCCACATCGAAGGGCTGGGGCGCAAGGTCAAGTATGCGCAATTCCTGCACGATGCCAGCGAGCTGCACTGGCTCGATCCGGATGCCGAGGTCGATTCCAATATCGGCGTCGCCGTCGGCGAAGGTATCCTGACGCTCGAACTGCCGGTTCTGAAGCCCGACGTCGTGACCCCCGTCATCGAGCTGATCCTCAAGGATTAAGGAGAGAACGAAGCCCAGCCGCCCGGTGCCGTCATGAGCCGCGAAGCCGAACTCATTGCCGCGATGACCCCCTTGATCGCCGATCTGGCGGAAGACGGCAATGGCGCCGTCGCGCTCGCCGGCTCGCGCGGCAAGGGACGGTCGGATGCGCAATCGGATTTCGATTTCCGGGTCTATGCCGATGCCTATCGCGGACCGGAGGTTCGCCAAACCGCAGCGTGGCGGCGCTTCGATGCCGCGCTGCAAAGTTGGCAGGCAGAAGGCATCCGCATGGATGGCGTCTGGATGCGGCGGTATGCCGGCGTGCAGCGCGATCTGGACTCCTGGCTTGCCGGCATCGTCGTGCCGAAGAGCTTCGAATGGACGATCTGGGGCTATCACCTGCCGACAGATCTTGTCAGCCAGCAGATCATCGCCGACCCCAGTGGCTTGCTGACCGGCTGGAAGCAGCAGCTGGCGCAGTACCCGGAAGCGCTGAGGGCCTCGGTCCTCAGCCAGTACATGGATATCCTGCGCTATTGGGCCAGGGATTATCATTATGAGAGCAAGGTCGTTCGCCGCGATCTCGTCTTTCTCGTCGGGCTGACGGGCAAGCTTGCCAACGCCATCCTGCAGACGGTTTTTGCCTTCAACCGGGTCTATTTTCCGGGCGACGGCTGGAACCTGCCGATGGCGGCCGAACTGGAGCGGCTGCCGCCGGACTTTCTCCAGCGCATGACCGCCATTCTCGAGCCGGGACAGGATCCTGATCCATGGCGGCGCCAGCGAACCGAACTGATCGGCCTGATCGCCGACCTGGAGGTCATGATCGCGGCCTGAACGGCCCGCAAGACCAAACCGGAGGGGAGCGTCCGGATAGTGATGAACGTCACTGTAATGAAAGTCATTAAGGAGGAGGAACAATCATGAAGCGTTCATTGATATTTGCCGCCGCCCTTGCGGCGAGTTCACTACCCGGCATCGGCGCCAAGGCGCAGGATGCCCCCGTGACACTGACCTGGCAGATGTGGGGTCAGCCGAACGATGCCGAGCTGTGGCAGCAGTTGGCCGATCTCGTTAATAAGCAATATCCCAACATCAAGGTCAATCTGCAGCTTTCGGGCTGGACGGATTACTGGACGCGACTGCCGGTTCTGGCGGCATCGGGACAGGTCGCCGATATCGTTTCGATGCAGTCGATGCGCATGCCGAATTTCTATTCGATCCTGACGCCGCTCGACGATTATGTGAAAAGCAGCGACGTGAAGGTGGCGGACTTCGAGACATCGATCATGTCCGGCCTTTCACAGGACGGCAAGCTCTATGCCCTGCCCTACGATGTCGGCCCGTGGATGGTCTTCTACAATCGCGACAAATTCGCCGCTGCCGGTTTGAAGGAGCCCGCCAAGGACTGGACGTTCGACGATTTCAAGGCCGACGCCAAGGCGCTGACCAAGGACGGAACCTACGGCTACGGAACCCAGGCCTTCGATTTCATCGCCGGCCCCGTCGCGCTTGGCGCGGATTATTTCAACGCCGACAATGAATTCGACCTCACCAATGCCGGTTTTGTCGATGCCTTCAGCAAGTATGCCGATCTCACCGCCAAGGACAAACTCTCGCCGGTCTTTGCCTCCGCTGCCGATGCTTCCGCCGCAAGCGGCCGCTTCGCCTCGGGCAATGTCGCCATGTATATCGACGGTCCCTGGTCGCTGATTACCGGGCAGGCCAATGTCAACTTCAAGATCGGCATCGCGCCGCTGCCGCGCGGCACCGGTCCCTCGCGCTTCATTACGGCAGGCTCCGGCTGGGGCATTTCCGCCACCAGCCAGCACAAGGATGCCGCCTTCAAGGCGCTACAGGTGCTGACCGGCCCGAAGGCTGCCGAAATCCTCGGTTCGGCCGGACGCGCGCTGCCGGCCCGGCTTGCACAGCAGACCGCCTGGTATGACGGAGCGGCGAAGAATGTCAGCGGCACCCGCGACACGCTCGAATATATGTTCGCCCATACCACGCCGTTCCGCATCAACGAGAAATGGAACCAGTTCGAGAATCTGGTGATGCAGTACGTGCCGCTGGCACTGACGGGGGACTCGAAGCCCGAAGGCGTATTGAGCGATATTCAGAGCCAGCTACCATAGACCGGGCACCTGGCCGGCCTGCGGTCGGGCCATCGGCTCGACCGCAGCGCTACTGCCGAAAAGGAGAGGCCCATGATGCTGGGCAAGCACACCGACATGATCGCAAGACCAAGGCCACGCTCGCGCAAATGGTTCAGAGGCGAGGGATGGACGGCGTTGTTCTTCCTGTTGCCGGGCCTGATCGGCATCGTCCTGTTTCTCGTCCTGCCGATCCTCGCCTCGATCGCGCTCAGCTTCACCAATTGGCAGCTGCTTGGCACGCCACGCTTCGTCGGTTTTTCCAATTATGTACGCCTGTTTACGACCGACCCGCAATTCTGGACGGTCATGCGCAACACCATTTTCTTCACGGTCGAATATCTGGTGCTCAATATCGTCATCTCGTTGGGGCTGGCGACCTGGATTTCGAGCCTGAAGATCGGTCAGCGCTGGTTCCGCGTCATCTTCTTCTTGCCTACCTTCACCCCGCTCATCGCCGTTGCCATGGTCTGGATGCTGATCTTTACCAGCGGCGGCCTGTTCGACAGCATGATGGCGGCGTTGTCCCTGCCGTTCTCGGGCGTGCTGAACGATCGCACGCTTGCTATGCAGGCCGTCGTCCTCACCTCGATCTGGGCTGGCGTCGGCTACAATACGGTTCTCTTCAATGCCGCGCTCGACATGGTGCCGGCAACTTATCTGGAAGCGGCGCGCATCGACGGCGCCACGGCCTGGGACCGCTTCTGGAAAATCCGCCTGCCCTTGATCTCGCCGACGCTATTCTTCGGCACCGTCATGACGGCGATCACCTCGCTGCAGGTCTTCGACCAGATTTTCGTCATGACCAAGGGTGGGCCGGGATCGTCGACCGCGACGCTCGGCTATGCCATCTACCAACGCGGTTTTCAGAACTTCCAGATGGGCTATGCCTCGGCCATCGCCTGGGTGATGTTTGCGCTGATCATGGCGCTGACCGCCCTGCAATTCCGGTTCCAGCGCAAATGGGTGCATTATGACGCTTAAATCCGAAGCCAGAGCACGCCGGAAGCTGGTGCTCGATATCGTCAATCACCTGGCAATCACACTCGTCGCGATCGCCTTTCTCTTTCCGTTCTTCTGGATGGTCTCGAATGCGGTGCGCTCCAATGCCGAGGTGACGGCAATACCCCCGCGTATCCTGCCCGACGTCTTCGAATGGGGTAACTTTGCCGCCGCCTGGACCCAGCTGCCCTTCGGCCGCTTCTTCCTCAACAGCGCCATTATCGCCATCTGCGTGACGGCCATCACCGTCGTCGTCTCCTGCCTGTCCGGCTACGCCTTCGCGCGGCTGAAATTCAGGGCGCGCGAAACGCTGCTGCTCGGCTATATCGGCACGCTGATGGTGCCGCCGCTGATGCTGATCATTCCGCTGTTTCTGATCGTCAACAAGCTCGGTCTGGTCAACACTTTCCCCGGCGTGATCCTGCCGATCTCCTTTGGCACCTTCGGCGCCTTCCTGATGCGGCAGTTCTTCCTCTCCATTCCCATGGAGCTCGAGGAGGCGGCAAGGATCGACGGCGCTTCGCGCCGGCGCATTCTCGTCAGCATCATCGTGCCGCTGTCCATGCCGGCGATCGGGCTTCTGTCGCTCTTCACCTTCATCGGGCAGTGGAACAATTTCCTCTGGCCGCTGATCGTCATGACCGGTGCCGACAATGCCACCCTGCCCGTCGGTCTTACCCTGTTCCAGACGCAGCAAGGCACACAATGGAACTACCTAATGGCCGGCGCCACCCTTTCCATGCTTCCGGGCATCTTCCTCGCGATCATCCTGCAGAAGCTCATCTACAACAGCATCGCCCTCAATGCGGGCATGGGCGGGCGCTGACGCGCCGGCCGACATTTTTGGGAGAGATATCCATGGCGAAACTGACCATTCGCAATGCCATCAAACGCTACGGCGCGCTCGAAGTGCTGCACGGCGTCTCCGTCACGGCACAGGACGGCGAGTTCATGGTGCTTGTAGGACCTTCGGGCTGCGGCAAATCCACCTTGCTGCGCATGATCGCCGGGCTTGAAGGCATCAGCGATGGCGAAATCGAAATCGGCGACCGCGTTGTCAACGATCTCGAGCCGAACGAACGCGATATCGCCATGGTGTTCCAGTCCTATGCGCTCTATCCGCATATGACGGTGCGCGACAACATGGCCTTTTCGCTGAAGCTTGCGCGCCGCAGCAAACACGAAATCGAGCAGAAGGTGAACGATGCGGCTGCGATCCTCGATCTCTCCGCCCTCCTCGATCGCTATCCCCGGCAATTGTCGGGCGGACAGCGTCAGCGCGTGGCGATGGGCCGCGCCATCGTCCGCAACCCTGCCGTCTTCCTCTTCGACGAACCGCTGTCCAATCTCGATGCCAAATTGCGCGTGCAGATGCGCACTGAGATCAAGACGTTGCACCAGCGTCTCGGCACCACCATGGTCTATGTCACGCACGACCAGATGGAGGCCATGACCATGGCCGACCGTATCGTCGTCATGCGTGGCGGCCATATCGAGCAGATCGGCTCGCCGCTCGAAATCTACGATGCGCCGGCCAACAGCTTCGTCGCCGGCTTTATCGGCTCGCCGTCGATGAACTTCATAGATGGCCTCGTCATCGATCGAAACGGAAGGTTGGGGCTGCAGGACGCGGAAAACCTGCATTGGCCGCTGCCGGAAAGCGCCCGCCGCCATCTCGGCCGATCCGTCCAGCTCGGCATCCGCCCGGAACATATTGCCGTCGACGCAAATGGCGTAGAGGCCAAGGTCATCATTATCGAGCCGACTGGCTCGGACACGCATCTGCAATTGCAGGCCGGCGCGCAATCGATCATGGCAGCCATCAGGGACCGCCCTTCGGTGTCTCCCGGCCAGCCGATCCAGCTCAGGATCGATCCGGCAAAGGCACATCTGTTCGATCCGTCGAATGGCCAGCGCCTGCATTGATTGCGAGGCCTTTGTTCTCCGGGTTATTGCGGCAGATAAAATCTTCTGTCCGCACGGCTTTTGGGTTTCAAAATCTAGAGCATTTCCCGGAAAAGTGCGCAGCGGTTTTCCGTCCGGAATGCGCCAAGAAATAAAAGGATAGAGTGGTTTCGCGATTCGAAGAAAAGCAGAACTGCGCTAGCCATGGACCGCAGTCCAGCTTAAAGACGGGGCACGTTTTGAATAGCCTGGAGAGAAAGCTGATGAGCCAGCAAGGTCAGAAGACGATCGCCACATGGTATGTCGACCCGGACGCCGAAGACAGGATGGCCGATGGGCATGCGCCGATCTGGAGACATCTGATCGACCTGATCGTCGAGCGTGATCTATCCGCCAAGAGCGTCGTCGATTTCGGCTGCAACCAGGGCGGCCTGCTGCGTCATCTCTATGCCATCAGGCCGTTTCGCAAGGCGCTGGGCATCGACATCGCCGAACAGTCGATCGCCAAGGCTGAATCTTTCAAGAGCAACCTGCCGGTCCAGCATGCGGTGAGCGGAACGCTCGAAGGCTGGGTGGAAGAATTCGATCTTGCGATCAGCCACGAGGTCATCTATCTCGTCGAGGATATCCATGCCCATGCCGCGGATATCTGGAAGGCATTGAAGCCCGGCGGTGTCTATTATGCCGTCACCGGTTGCCACACGGACAACCCGCTTTGGCCGAAGTGGCGCGACCTCGTCGCCAAGCGCACCAACACCGTCGTCCAGGATCGCTCGATTTCCGATTACGGACGCGCTTTCTCAAAGGCAGGCTTCGCAGTCTCCGGCCGGAAACTGGAATATGACGGCTTCATCCCCTTCGTCGAGGATGGCTGGACGCCCGACTTTGCCGATGCGCTCGACTATTACACGCAGACGAAAATCGTCTTCCGGCTCGTCAAGCCCCTCAATGGCTGAGCCGCGTCAGCTCGACATCGAAATGCGGCGGCACGTCGGGGCTCACCTGGACGAACCGCCCTTTCACTCGAAATGTCTTCTCGATCAGGCCGCTTTCGGCAAGCGCCCTCGGCTCGCCGTCGAAGCGAAGCTCGCCCTTCTCCAGCAATGAGATGCGGTCGCTGACGGCAATCGCCTGATTGATATCGTGGATCGCCATGATGATGGTGACGCCCCTCTCGCGGCTGAGGCGATGAACGAGATCCAGAACCTCGACCTGATAGCCTATGTCGAGGAACGAAGTCGGCTCGTCGAGCAACAATATGCCGGCTTCCTGCGCGAGCGCGGCTGATATCCATGCCCGCTGTCGCTCGCCGCCGGAAAGCTCTTGCAGTGTGCGACCGGCGAGGCTCGAAAGCCCGGTGCTTTCCAGCGCCCATTCGATCGCCTCTTCATCCCTGCGATCATAGCTGCGAAAAAGTCCGACATGGGCGAAACGACCTTGCCGCACGAGTTGCGCGATCGTCATCTCGTCCGGTGCCGACGGCTGCTGCGGCAGGAAGGCAAGCTTCTTGGCGATCGTACGGCGGGACATGGTTGCGACCGAGATATCCTCGATTGTCACCTGTCCCTCTGCCGGGGCAATCAGGCCGGCAAGCGCTTGCAGGGCCGTACTTTTGCCCGAGCCGTTCGGGCCGATCAGCGCCCGGATCTCTCCCTTATGCATGGAGAGTTTAAAGCTGTCGAGTGCCTTGCGGCGGCCGTAAAAGACAGACAATTGCGAACAGGAAAGTGGCATGGGCGATCTCAGGAAATTTTTCTCAAAAGCATAAGCAGCACGGGCACACCGACAATCGCGGTGACGACCCCGATCGGCACTTCCTCCGCCTGCCCGACAAGACGGCCGATAAGATCACCCAGCGTAACGAAGATAGCGCCAAGAACAATCGTCAAAGGCAGAACCAGAGGGAAATGCCGGCCGGCAAGGAAGCGGGCGAGATGCGGAACAACCAGCCCGACGAAAACGATCGGGCCTACGGCACCGACCGCGCTTGCTGCTAGGGCGCAGGACACCAGCAGCACCAAGGAAAACTGCCTGCGATAGGCAAGGCCGAACGAACGGGCGACCTGCGCATCGAATTGCAGCATAACCAATGGCCGGTAGATCAGCGGCAAGATAAGCAGACCTGCGATCGTAAACGGCAGGAGAAACAACGCATGGTCCCAGGTGCGCGCATAAAGGCTGCCCGAAAGCCATTCGAGAATGATCTCGATGCGCGCCGATCCCCAGCCGGCGATGAGGCCGACGGCGAGCGCATGCAGGACCGCGCCGATGGCGACACCACAGAGCGTGATGCGCAGCGGACTGAGTTCGAGCCGGAAGGCGAGCAGGTAGATGATACCGCCGGCGAGCATTCCGCCCGCAAGACCTGCGACCGGAAGCCAGGCGATCGGCAGTTCCGCCACCGTATTCTCGCCGGGATTGAAGATGTAGACCGTGAAGAGAAGGAACAGCGTGACGGTCAGCGTCGCACCCTGCGACACCCCCATCAGGGAGGGATCTGCGAGCGGGTTTCTCGTTATCGTCTGGAGCAGCAAGCCGGCGACGCCGAACTGGATGCCGGCAAGAATACCGGTGACGATGCGCGGCAGCCGGATATCGAGAATGATCGACTGCGCCTCGGGCGAACCCTTGCCGCTCAAGACAGCAAGCACATCCGCCGCCGGCAGATCGACGACACCGAGGAATGTCGCGGCAATCAGCGAAAGAAGCGCGATGAAGATGATAATCGGCAACATCCCTCTTCGCGGCATATGAGAGACGGAGGCGTCCACAGTCATGGGCCATGCCCCCTGAATTGCAGGCGGCCGCGTTGGATGAGGTAAATAAAGACCGGCCCGCCGATCAATGCCGTGATGATGCCGACGGGAAGTTCTTTCGGAATGGCGACCGTGCGAGCGATGAGATCGGAAACCGTCACGATCAGCGCGCCGATGGCAGCGCAAAGTGCGATTTCCCATGACGCGCCGCGCGGCCTCAGCAGACGCGCAATATGGGGCGCCGCCAGCCCGACAAAGGCGACCGGCCCCGCAACGGGTGCGACACCGGCAACGGGACAGGCGCCGAGCACGAGCAGCACCGGCTTCCATAGATTGAGCTGCACGCCCATGCCGGCGGCGGCATGATCGCTAAGCGCGAACATGCCGATCACGCGATGCAGTGCCAACGCGCCCCCAACGCCGATGACGACCCAGGGGAGCATATAGCCAAGATGCGGCCAGGAGCGTCCCTGAAAGCCGCCGGAGAGCCAGAACAGAAGCGATGTCGATTGCGGCCCGGTCAAAAGCAGCACGTAAATCGTGATTGCACCGAGAAACAGCGAGATGCTGACGCCGCCGAGCGCCAGATGCAACGGCCGCCCCTGCCCGCCCTTAGAAACCCAGAAGGTGACGGCCGCTGCCGCCAAGCCGCCCGCAAGACCGACGAAAGGGTAGAGGGCGGAGGACAGCCAGGGAAGGAAAACGAAACAGCAGACAATCGGCGTGATCGCGCCGGCGGTGACGCCGGTAATTCCAGGATCGGCGAGCGGGTTTCGCGTCAAGGTCTGCAGGAGATAGCCGGAGATCGCGAGCCCGGCACCGGCGAGCGCCGCTGCAAGACTTCGCGGTAGTCGCAGCGTCCAGACAAGGATGGAATTGACCTTGCCGTCCGGTGAGAAGAGGGCGCGGGCCGCGTCCGTGATCGTCAAGACCTTTGCGCCGGGCAGCAAGCCGATGAAGACGAGCAGCAGGGTCGCGGCAACGAGGAGTGCGATCACCGCCAGTGATTTGCGCGCATCCATCGTGGCCACGGCCCGAAGCATCTTACTTCTGAATATCGGCGGGAATGATCTTGGCGGCTTCCGCCCTCACATCGACGGCCGGGAAAGCATCTGGGTAGAGATAATGGGCCGCCTCGCGCAGCACGATTTCGCGCGCGATCGGGCCATTGGTTTCGACCCACTGATCCCCAACGTAGAATACCCGCTTGTTCTTGACGGCGGTCAATTCCTGCCAGATCGGATTGCCTTCCTGCGGCCGGTCCGGCCCGGAATCATAGATGAACAGGACCTCCGGGTCCTTCTCCAGCATGGTTTCCAGGCTCATATCGATGCCGAAGGGGCCACCAGCCGTCTTCGGTCCGGCGATATTGTCGCCGCCGATGGCGGCAACGATCGAGGCTGCGGTGTTTTCGGTATGGAAGGCAAAGGGCGTCGCGCCGCCCCACATGATCGCAAAGCGCGGATGGACGTCTTTCGGCGCCTTGGCCGCGATCTCGTCGAGGTGCTTGTGGAAATCGGCGTTGAGCTGCAGGCCGCGTTCAGGCTTGCCGAGGATCTTCGAGAATTCGGCGATTTCCTTGTCGCTCTCGGTCAAGAGCTCCATGTTGTAGGCGAGGTAGGGCGCGATCTTTTCCAGCTGCGGCGCGTTACCGACCGTGTAACGGCGGATAGCCACAATGAGATCGGGCTTGGCCTGCGACAGCAGCTCCAGATTGGGCTTGGCGCGCTGGCCGATCTGCGCCATCTGCGCGGTCAGGCCGAGAAGGAAATCCGGCTGCCGGCCCGCTGTCATATAGGTGCTGGCGACTGGCTTGATGCCCAGGGCGAGCGCGACGTCGTCGGCAAAATAGGAGATTGCGGCAATCCGCTTCGGCTGGACGGGCACATCGACCTTGACGCCACGATCATCCATCACGGAAACGGTTTTCGTATCTTCCGCCAAGGCCGAACTTGCAGCCAGAACGGCGAGCAGACCAAAAACAGAAGCGATTTTACGTGCGCTGTTCGCCATTACGGGATCCTCCATCAGACACGCGACATGGCTTAGTCAATAAAGAGGAGTTTTGCAATCCAGTTTTATCTCGTCTTTTGCGAGCAAAAGCCCGCGCTAACGGACGAACTTGTCGGTGGCCCGTCGTCGATCCAACGGCCAAAGCCCGCGATAGTTTGCTTGCTTCTGCCAGCTAAGCGTCAGGCGCGCAGCGCCGCCGCCGGGCTGGAGCGTAACGCACTGAAGGCCGGCACGATGGAGATGATCGCGGCAACCGCCGCAAACCCGCCAACGAGCCAGAGATCATCGAAGGAAAAGCCGACGGGCAAACGAACGGCGGTCGATGCCGCCAGCCTGGCGGAGATGACCAATGCTGCGGCATAGCCGAGCACGATGCCAAGCAGGATGCCGGCGGCGAACAGGACGAAGAGTTCGCCCCAGACGAGCGTGACGATCGAGCGGACCGGTGTTCCAAGCGCCCGCAGGGCGCCGATCTGCCGGCGTCGCGAACCGACATGCATGATGGTTACCAGCACGATCGCGGCAATCACGATCGCCTGCGTGCCGAGCGCAATCGCCAGAAGCAGGCTGCGGGCATCGCCGAGCGTCGCATAGAGCCTGGTCAACACCTCCGCCGGAAAGACGCCGAGCGTCGTGCCGGTGCGATATTCCTGCCTGAGGCGGTATGCATCGGCAATTGTCTTCGGCTTGACGAGAACGGCCGGAACGCCAGGCGTCTGCACGTCGAATTGCTCATCGAGCGGCGCATCCGCATCGACGTGGCCAGGCTCGTGGTCATGGTCTTCATGATGATCCTGTTCTGGGCTGGCTGCGCCATGCGCATCCGCCTCCTCGGCATCATGATCCTGATGGTCCTCGCCATGCATGCCGTGCAGCTGCCAGACGGCGCGGATCGGCACGAGGATCGCCCGATCCCAGGCCGTGCCGGTCGGCGCCATGCGGCCGGTGACCTTATAGGCAATCGCCGTATGGGTTTCGCCGCCGGTTTCAGCTGTTCCATGCATCGGCTTGATCTCGGCACCGGCCGACAAGGCGACATCGGAGCCGACCACTGCTTCACCAAGGCGCGAGAACATCACCCCCTGCGAGAGCGATGGCGAAAGGGATGAGATCAGGCTCGTGGTCGTGCCGACGATCGGATGGCCGTAAGCGGAATCGCCAAAGCCGACAGGTGCCGCCAGTTCGACACGCGGATCGTTGGTCAAGCGGGAAAGGACGGCGCCCTCCATCAGCGGCAGTGGCGCCGGCTGTAGGAAGACCGCGGAAAGCGCCAGTTGCGTCTCGCTGCCGGCAGCGCCGACAAGCAGATCGAACTTTTCCGCAGCGCGCGCACTGCCGAGGCGGACCGCCCGCTCCTGCAGCGTCACTGTCACGCTCAGCGCGACCGACAAGGCGATCAACACCACGACGGCCAGCGCTCCACTCCAGAAACGCCTGAGGTCGGCAAGGATGAAGGTAATCATTGCGCGGCAACCTCTTGGCTGTCTTCTTCGATGCGTCCGCTCGCCAGATTGATGCGGCGGCCAAGACGCTCGGCGAGCGCCGCATCATGCGTAACCACGATAAGCGTCGTCCCTTCTTCTGCCGACAATTGCAGCAAGAGCTCCGCAACCTCACCACCCGCCTGGCGATCGAGGCTCGCCGTCGGCTCGTCCGCAACGATGACGCCGGGGCGCAATAGCAATGCGCGGGCAACGGCAACGCGCTGCATTTCGCCGCGCGACAAGGTTTCGATCTTCTGCTGCGGCCGGGCGATACCGGTCACGGAAAGCAGATGAAGCGCACGCTCGCGTTCTTGGGCCGCAAGGCGCCGTGTCAGCTTGATCGGCAACACGACATTCTCGAAGGCGGACAGGCCGGGAAACAGATGAAAATCCTGCATGACGAGACCGATATTGCGCGCGCGAAAGGCGTCGCGACGGCCGGCGGAGAGGCGCGTGATCTCCGTCCCGCTCCAGGACACGCTGCCATCCCTCACATCTTCCAGCCCGGTAATGGCATTGACGAAGGTGCTCTTGCCGGAACCGGACGCACCCGTGATCGCAAGCCGGCCGCCCGCCGGCAAATGAAGCCGGTCAATGGAGAGAACCGGCGCGGCCAGACCCGGAAAGCGCATCTTCAGGCCGGAAACATCGAGAGCGAGCATGAGGATCAGACAGTCCTGAACGAGGCGTCCCTGAGACGCAATTGGCTGATGAAGCCGGTTTCCGGGTCCGTCCACGAACCATGTTCCAGCATGCCGCGTGCCATGATCGGCGCGTTGTACTGCACGAATGTCTGCTTGGAGGAGAGATAGACGACCAGGATATTGTCGGGCCAGTCGGCATCGGAAGAGCAGAACGGGCAGAGCGACATCGGGATTTCCGTGAGCACGAAGAAAGCGGCCTCCGCCTTCAAGGGCGGTGCCATGAAGCCGTTTATGGCAACTTCCTTGCCGCTCAGCTGTTTTACCTTGTCAGAAAATTCCAGTCCGAGCGGGCCGAAACTCTTGTAGAGTTCGCCGAAGCCTAACTTCTCGGAGGCGCCTGTGCGTGTCGCAATACCCATGACAGGCAAAGCCGCGGCAGCAGCCAAAAAGCTCCGACGATTAATGGTGGCGATCTTGTCCCCGGACATCGCATACCCCCATGAAAGATGAAAAGACAGGCGGCGTTGACACCGCCTGTCCATATTCACATGGTCCGCAAGAACTTACATCTTTTCGGTGCCGAGCGCGAAGGTATCGGCCAGCACGCGGTAGACGTCGCTCTGTTCCATGTAACCGCGGAAGCCTTCGGCACCAGGACCGGCAGCCTGCAGAACGATATCGTCCACAGCGTGGACACCACTATCCTCGTCCTTCGGGATATTGCCCTGCACGAAGACGGCACCGGGCACGTCCTTGTAGGCTTCGTTGGCAACATATTCCTTCTTCTCGTTCTGGATTGCCGGAACGAAAGGACCATCGAGCTTCGGACGGAAGGTTTCGTAGTGGTCAGGGCCGTTGTTGGCGGCCATGAACAGACGACGCGAAACGTCGACGCGATCCGGATAGCCATCGCCATCCTTGTCTTCGTAGTTCGGGAAGCCGGCAGCGGCGTAGGTGCCGACCTTTTCACGCATTTCGGTGCCCGGCTTGTTATCGTCAACCGTGCCGATGATCGAGACGCCATGGGTATGGTCGCCGGTAACAACGATCAGCGTATCCGGGTTCTTTTCCTGGAATTCGCGGGCAACGGCAACGGCCTTGTCGAACTCGATCGTGTCGACAAGGGCACGATCCCAATCGAGCGGATGGCTCATCTTGTCGATGGAGGCACCCTCGACCACCAGGAAGAAGCCTTCCGGGTTCTTGGCGAGCTTGTCGAGCGCAACCTTGGTCATGTCGACGAGGCCCGGCTGGTTCGGGAACTTGTCGACGGTGCCCTTCTTGAGGAATTCGCGATCGAGCGTCACGTCGAGGTTACCGGTGTGGAAGAGACCGAGCAGCTTGTCCTGGTTGGAGCCGGCAGCGGTCGCCAGTTCGCTCTTGTCGGTGGCAACGGCATAGCCGGCGTCCTTGAAGAGCGCGATATAGTCCTTGTCGTCCTTGCGCTTGGAGCCGGGAACGCTTTTCGCCAGGAAATAGGCCGAGCCGCCACCGAGCAGGACATCCGGCTTGACGTCGTACATCATGCCGACAATCTCGGCCTTGTCGCCGCGCTTGCGCGTGTGGGAGACGAGTGCGGCCGGCGTTGCATCTTCGACTTCGGCCGTGGTGACGATGCCGAGCGACTTCTTGCCGGTGCGGCGCAGGGCTTCACCGATCGTTTCGACCTTCGGATCGTCCAGGCTCGCCGGCGTGCGGTCAGCATAGACGCCGAGTGCATTTACGGCCGACTTGTGGCCGGTCATGTAGGCCGACATGGTGTTGGCGCTGTCGGTGGCGATGGCCGAGGTCGAGGACGTGCCGATGAAAGCGACCGGCGGGATATCGTCCATGGCGAGGCGGCCGTTGGCCTTACCTTCGGTCATGCCCTTGGACATGATGCGGGCACCGGTGCGATGCGCAACGGAGAGACCGTCGCCGAGCAGGAAGATGATGTTCTTGGCCTTCGGCGTCGCCGACGTGCCATAGACATCCCAGTTGACCGACTTTTTCTCGTCGCCGGCCGAAACTTCGACCTTGTACTGGCCAGGCTTTGCGAGCTTGATGCCGCGCAGGATCAGGGCCGATCCGAGAACCTTGTCCTCAGCGCCCTTTTCTTCCGCGACGAAATCGGCAGCCTTGCCGAAAACGGCATCGTAGCTTTCGCCGTTGACGGTGACCTTGACGTCCTCCGGCTTCACGACCTTGCTGAATTCCACCTTGAAATCGAAGGGCGAGCCGGCAAGTACCGTTGCCCGGTCCAACGGATAGACTGTCGCTGCATGGGCTGCGCCGGATATTACGGTCGCAGACATCATGGCGAGAAGAAGTTTACGCATTTTTACCCCCTGCGTTTGGTTGCTTCCCGCTTCCCACTTATAAAAGCCAGATGACAATCACGTAAAAAGGAGTCAACTTTCTGCAACCGGAAATTCCAAAGGTGCAAACGCTAAGGAAGACTGATTGTATGTGCGGCATCTAAAAAGATGGCGCGAACGCTGGTGGCAGTGCAGCCCCTTCCCGTTTCGTTCGGCCCAAAAGCGTCGAAAATTATCGAATCCAACTGTGCAAGATTTGACCGAAGATTCGCCCTTGAAGCTTGTAACTCTCCGAGGAAAAGACAAAACTCGTACAGGATTCGTGAGGATTGTAAGAGTTTTGCGCAATGGATGAACAGCTCGACAAATTGGATCTGCGCCTGTTGGAGGAGCTTCAGAAAGACGGAAGATTGACGAACAACGAGCTCGGCGAACGTATCGCACTTTCGCCATCGCAGTGCTCGAGGCGACGTACGAGGCTGGAGGCGGAAGGCTATATCCGCAGCTACCAAGCCAATCTTGACCGGCAGAAGCTGGGGCTGGACATGCTCGTGGTCATTTCGGTGACGCTTGCCACCCACAACAGAGACAATGCCCGCCGGTTCTCCCAGCTCATCAACGGGCTGCCGGAGGTGCTGGAAGCCTATGCGCTGACAGGCGAAATGGACTATCACCTGAAGGTCGCCACTCGCGGGCTTACCGATCTCTCCCGTTTCGTCAACGATGTGCTGCTGCCGCATGAATCGGTTCAGCATGTAAAGACGTCGATCGTCCTCGACACGCTCAAGACCTTTGAAGGATTTCCCGTGCTGTCGCCACATGGCTGACGTGGCGACGACGTTCGATGATCGCAATTGCGCGGCTCTGCCCCATCGACCGACGAAGGCAAGTTTTGAGGGCTTGCTTTCGGCGCATGCAGCCTTTCCAATCACGCCAAAGACTACACCCTTGGCGAGGACAGGCTTCATGACATACGCGGCCGTACAGACACGAAATCTCGAAGAATTTTCTGAGATCTTGCTAAGGTGTAACCACCTGTACCATCCAAGCAACGACAGTATTGCTTTGCGCAATGCTGTCGAAAGCCGGCGCCAGATCGAGATATTCGACTATAACCTTTCCGCCGATGCCTTCACCCGTGCATTCGGTATGCGAAACTCTCTGAAATGCCTGCAGGCGCTTACCAGCCTTGAAGACGCCGTCCACAGATATAGAAGGGTATGCGATCTCGGCTGCGGCTCCGGCGCCTTCAGCCTTGCCTTTGCCTATCTCGCCGACAATCCCGAGCTGGAGCTTCGGGGGCTGGACTTATCCGAACACCAGCTGTCCCTCGCCAGAGAATTGATGGCTGCCGCGGGGTTGCCCGGCGATTTCCAGTTCGAGCAAAGAAATCTGCCGGCACAGATCGGCTACCTCCCCGATCTGACAATTTCCTCCTACTGGTTCTGCGAAAATGAGCGCGTGCTCGCCGATCCCCTTCTCTTCGACCTCATGGCCGGTCGGGAGATGCTCATCGTCGATTATGAAACGATTATCGACCGCATCGCCACCTGTCTTCCCAAAGGGTTCCGTATTCTTGAGCGGCGCAGCGCCCATGTCGACATTCCATCCGCGCTGACGGATTTCGTCGCACAGAAGAGAGCAAGCGTTCACAGCATCCACATCGGCCGGACCGCAGCTTAAAGGAGCAAGCGAAATCGCTGCGCCTTTGAAAAGTGCGTGCAGCTCTTGAAACGCAAACGTCCGCTTCCCAGCTATTGGCCAACCCGCTGGTCCGGGCCCCTCTGGTGAGAGCCGTCGGCGTTCTCGCGATGTCGGACCTTTCCGACACCGCGCCGACAGAGGTTTTCCGTCATGGAAACGTCTTTGCTCTTCGTCGAGTGGCTGGGAAAGCCGCTCTGGATGTGGGCGAGCTTCCTTGCGCTCGTCATTGCCATCCTCTCCTTCGATCTTGGTGTCCTGCATAAGGAAAACAAGGAAATCGGCGTTGGCGAGAGCATCAAGCTCTCCGTCCTCTACATCACGCTCGGTCTCGCCTTTGGTGGCTGGGTATGGTGGTATCTCGGTGCCGATTCCGGCCTTGCCTATATGACGGGCTTCGTCGTCGAAAAGACGCTGGCTCTCGACAACGTCTTCGTCATTGCCCTCATCTTCGCCTTCTTTGCCGTACCCCGCCTCTATCAGCACCGCGTGCTCTTCTGGGGGATTCTGGGTGTCATCGTGCTGCGCGCCATCATGATCGGTGTCGGTGCGACGCTAGTGGCCGAGTTCTCGTGGCTGCTCTATGTCTTTGCCGCCTTCCTGATCGTAACCGGCATCAAGATGCTGGTCATGAAGGATGCCGAGCCTGATGTCGCGAAGAACCCGCTCATTCGCTTCATGCGCAGCCGCTTCAACGTCACCGACCACCATCATGGCGAACGCTTCTTCGTCAAACAGCCGCATCCGCAGAACGGTAAAATGGTCTGGTTCATCACGCCGCTCTTCATGGCGCTTGTGCTGATCGAAGTCGCCGACGTGATCTTTGCCGTGGATTCGGTTCCCGCCATCTTCGCGATCACGACCGATCCGTTCATCGTCTACACCTCGAACATCTTTGCAATCCTTGGCTTGCGTGCCCTCTACTTCGCACTCGCCGCCATGATCCATCGCTTCCAATATCTGAAGCCGGCGCTTGCCATCGTGCTCGTCTTCATCGGCTCGAAGATCTTCGTCGCCGACATGCTGGGCCTGGAAAAATTCCCGGCCGCCCTCTCGCTCGGCATCACCTTCGCCATTATCGGCAGCGGCGTCGCCTGGAGCCTGCTGAAGACGCGCGGCAAGGCCGAAAGCGCCTGATGCCGTGAGGTGCCCGCGCTCCGTGGGCACCTCCCTCCCCCGCTTCAAACAGATTTCCGACAAGGTACAGATATGATCTCCAATATCCTCGCAGCCCTCTTCGCCACCTTCGCCCTTGGTCCGCTTCAAGCCGAGATCGAGCGACAAGCCGTCGCCGTCGGCCAGCCAGTCGAGATCGTCAGGCAATCGCAGGCCTGTCTCTCGACCGAAGTCCCGGCACTGGCGCAACGCGCGTCGGAAGATACTTTCTGGACGATTTCCACCGTCATCGGCCTGTCGACCGGCTGGAGCAGCCCCGCCGACCTGCTCGACAAAAGCAATCCGGATTGCGCGACCGTCATCAAGCTGATCCAGACAAACAGTGCAGGTTCCGATGAGGCCTGAAGCTTTGTGCAAGCAAGAGATTCGAGTGGCCCGATCTGGTGATGTCCGATGATAGAACGGGCTGCCGGCACGACTGAGGAGGATGATAGGGCGTCCACTCGCCTGTACGATCTCGCCAAGCTCGCCCATGAGCGGGGCGGCCTCTCCATCGGAGAGGTGCTCTCCGGCCTCGGGCGCAGAAGCATGGCCTTTACCATTCTCGTTCTCGCCCTGCCTGCCCTGATTCCGATACCGGGGCCGTTCGGTGTCGTTTTCGGAAGCGCTCTCACTCTGGTGGCGGTGCAGATCGGGCTAGGCTGCCGGACGATATAGTTGCCCGCCTTTCTAAGCCGGCACAAGCTGTCGCCGTCACTCGTGGAACTCATTGTGCGCTACAGCGCGCCGATCCTCACCAGGATTGAAACCGTCGTTCGTCCGGGTCGTCTGGCCGCTTTCACGGGCAGCACCATGCAATGGCTGCTGTCCTTTCCGATCCTGCTGCTGGCGATTGCCATTGTCCTTCCGATCCCACTCGGCAACTATATGCCGGTCTTTGCCCTCGTCGCGATCTCGGTCGCCCTGATGGCACGGGACGGATTGCTGATATTGGCGGCACTGTTGGTCTCCGCGCTGGCCTTCGTCGCCACGGCCGGCCTCATCCAGTTGGCGATCATCGGTCTCGATGCAATCGGATCTTAGGCATCTCATACGGCGAGGAAGACACCGGCTGATTTTGCGGCCGGTTGCCGCGCTTGTCCGCAACAGCCTTTTCAGGTCTTGCCAATAGCAGCGGGCCTGCCATCTATGCCAACGGCGCACTTGTCAGCCACTAGGTTCTGGCCTGTAAAATCATCTGCAGAGGATTTCATCGCATGGCATCAAAGTCCCCGTCATTCGTCCGCATGATTGCCCTCGGCAGCTCGGTCGCCATCGCGCTTGGCGCGCAGACGGCAACGGCGCAGGAAATGTCGGCTGCTTCCCAGTGGCCCGACACGCCAACCTCGCGTCTGGAAGCACTGGCAATCCTTCAGACCCTCAATGCCGATCTCCTCAGCAATGCCAGCGCCACGCTGACGCTCGACCGCTGGTGCGCCGCGCATAAGCTTGCGCCGGAAGGCTCGAAGATCATCGCACAGCGCGTGCGCGGTCAGGACAAACCGGCCGATGCTTCCATCCGGAAGTTGCTGGCGGTCGGATCCGACGAGCCTGTCGCCTATCGTCGCGTTCGCCTGGCCTGCGGGGATCGTATTCTGTCCGAGGCGGATAATTGGTACGTGCCGGCAAAGCTCACAGCCGAGATGAATAAGTCGCTCGATACCAGCGATATCGCATTCGGCCGCGCCGTTCAGGCCCTCAATTTCACGCGTACGAACCTGTCGGCAAAGCTGCTCTGGTCGCCTCTCCCGCAAGGATGGGACACGGGCGCCGATCTGCCGCCATCCGGAAACGCGTCTCTCGCGCTGCCTTCGTTTCTTCTCGAACACCATGCCGTGCTGAAACTGCCGGATGGAACACCGTTCAGCGCGCTGATCGAAAGCTATACCAGCCGGGTGCTGGATTTTCCTGCCCCGCATCTGTCTTCGCAATAAGTGACCGGCCACCCTGCCAACCTGATCCAGACGCGGAAGAGCTACATCGGCGGTTCCAAGGCATTCCCACGAGTTCCTAGCTTCTGGCGCCCTGCTCGCCTGAAGTCCGCCATATTTGCGCCGTGATCGCTGAAGAATGCTGGCGCGAAACGGATGTCGACAATCAATGACAGGCGAGCAATTTTCCTTGTCAACCAGGATTTCCCGTATCTGTTAGGGTCTCGTTCAGCAAAGCAGCGCACAAGTATGATTTCCGGATCTGAGCGCGTGCCAGTCGAGCTTGTGGGGCAGGCAGGCTGTCAACATTGCTTTTGACGGCAGCGGCGCGTGAGGGCCCGGGATATTTGATAGGAGAACTAATTCCGTGCGGTTGAGATATGCCCTTCGAAGCGTCCCCCAGATGCTCAGCCTTTGCTCCCTCGCCCTCGTCATTCCCGCAACATCGCAATCCCTGGCCGCGACCCGGCAGCCGGACATTCCGGCCTGGCTCGGAGCCTATGTCGGTACCGGTGAAGGGCAGATTGCCCAACCGATCCTGCAAAGAGCCCGCGCGCTCTACATGCGAAAAGTGAGCGAAGGCACGGTCAAAAATCCCTGCTATTTCGCCATGGACGCAACCCGTCCAAACGCTCCAAATGACGGCAAGTCCGCGGGTCGCTTCTATATCGTCTGCGAGGCGACACAGACCTTCCGTGTCGTTTCATCGGGCCACGGCAGCGGCCGCGACCTCAAAGGTGTTGCCGACTTCGGCAATGGACGCATGTGCGCGAAGAACTTCGGCAACGCGATGGACTCGAACCTCACGATGGGCGGCTCCTATGTGACCGAAGAGACGAAGACGACCTTCAAGGGTTACTACAAGCTCTCCCAAACGAAGGAGGCCGCCTACCTTCGCACGTTCCTCCAATTCGACGGTGAAGGCGAGACCGCCAATGCGCGGCAGCGAGCGATCGGCGGACATGCCGCCGCCAAGGTTGCGGGCATCTGCATGAAGAAGGATCCGCAGAGCCCCTATGCCAACCGGGACGGCTATGTTCCGCTCGGAAAGCTGGTGGAATATGCCGGCGGCCGCAGTGATGGTTGCACCAGCTGGGCGGCATCGGATGCCAATCAGATCATCTCCATGGTCAAGGACAATCCGACGACACTCTATATCTACCCGGAGTCTTTAGACATCAAGGCAATCGCCAAGGCCGTTGCGGCGGGACGCTCTCCGGCCCAATCCGGACTGTATTGGAACGATTCCTGCCTGAAGGAAATCGGCACGCCTAAGTTCTGGCCCAAGGAAACCCTCGAGCCGATCATCGTTCAGTACAAGAAGGACCATCCGGTTCCGCCTGCCAAGCCGATCCCGATCTGCGACCAGCAGTGACAGTGACCAACGGCCAAGTCAGGTCGTTTGACAGGCAACGGCAGGGATCATTGTCGTGCCTGTTTGAGCGAGCCGGGGATACAATTCCCATACGCCGCCGGCATGCCGTCCAGTATCCTCACCTATGCATATTGTAGCATCGGACCGAGAACCCATATGCGAAAATATATGGACATTTGCCAGCAAAAACGGCATAAAAACTTGGTATCGGCGAACGATAAGAGCGTTTCCCATGACTTATTCGGTCAATTTGGCTGAATTTTATATAGTCTCTAGCCGATTGATTTCATTGAAATAAAGCCTCAAATAGAAGCTATTTTTCCCTTTGCTGCCGCTAGCCCTGCACGAAGGTCGCACACTAACTTTCGCATCAACGAAACCGTCGTCGATGCGTCTCAGCAGACTTGATCAGGTCCGCGTTAAATCAGCGCCACGAATTTGGGGGCTAAGCGGAACCGGATATCAATTTTTTTACACTGAAATCGGAACCAGCTAGGCCACCTTTCGCGCTGTCGTGGTCATATTTGCCCGCAGAAGGCTCATAAGCATGGGACCAATCGCAAATTCTCCCTTCTCCGTTCGCCGGGTCAGATCTCGGAGATAACCACCGGCAGAATTGATGTGTGCGGCGCGTTGGAGGATGCAGGCGATCACAGTGGCAGCATTTTCTGTCCCCATGACCCTGCAGGCCTCCTGATGGGCTCCAGGGCTAATATCGAGTGTTGATTTGGCGATGATCGTGGCTGCAAGCAGATCGCGCCAGTTGCTGATAGTGCCGGCCGGTGCATAAGCCGTGATGTCCGGGCAAGCACGGAGGATGAGATCCAGCGGGAAAGATTTCAGTTCCGCTGGAATCTCCTTACGAGTTTCAGTGCAAAAGCCATGTGATGTTGAAGGTGTTGGTCGGATAGTATCCGAAGATGTTTGGGCTTTGGGGGTTGTTGGAGTTGTCCGCGGAAATGCAGATTGGTTCAGCGGTATTGTTCGCTGTTTGGCTCCGGTTTCAGATTCAATGAAGGATTCGGAGTCTGAATTCTGTATGTGCCGCTCATTTTGATAGGGATTGCCGCTTAATTTCGTGGTTTTTATGTATGTTTCCAACTGGTTGATGATTTCGTCATGTAGGTGGCCGAGCTTATCGAGAAGAACTTCCAGCTCCATTGCCGTCGGGGATCTTGAAAGCCCGTCGATCAATGCACGGAAAGCCACATAGACGGCCTCCCAGGGGCCTTCCACGGCCTCGGCAATGGCGGTTTCGATCAGTTTGGCAATATCGCGTCTGTGGAGGCTGATGCGCTCGCGCAGGCTCTGGATATGAAGCCGCTCGGCTGCGACCTGGGCGGCAAGATGTTCGATCTCTTCCGCTCGCGAGAGAAGAGGCGCCAATGAGAAGCCATAGGCCTCATTGAGGTCCCCTGCCCTGCTCCGACGAGCATAACGCTTGCCGTTGGGGCTATCTCTGCGCACAAGAAGCCCGGCAGCGATCAACGCAGCCAGATGACGGCGAATGGTCTGCTCGGCCATCCCATGAGCGCGCAAGGACAATTGCGCGTTCGAAGGAAACACGATCAGGTTGGCATCATCCGATAACTCGTTCTTCGGATAGAAGCTCAAGAGTGCATTGAGAACTGCAAGTGCGCGGTCCGTCACCCCGAGAAGAGGCTTGGCTTCACAGAGCGCGCGATAAATCTTCCATTTGTCGACAGACCTGATGGGCTTCCCATGCTCGGCTCGTCTTTGAGCCATCAACATGGCAAGCGTCATCGGCCGCCGCCCAAAAGGCGTCGTCACATATTCGGCTTCCATTTTCTTTCACCTACGTTGTGGCAAAAGAAGACAGCTCACCAAAACGGCGTCAAAGACTCTTGACTGTGATTCGGGGAAATGCGATTCTCGATTTGCTTAAGATCAGAGAAGGGCTTCCACGACGACGTCGTTTGGGGGCCTTTTTCTTTTGCGGGTTACGTTTCCTTTCCTTGCTGAAACTCGTTGAAGAGAGATTGCAGTCTCTCCTGCACGAACTCGTCGAAACCAGGCGCAGCCTTGCTGTCGAAAACAAAGGTGGCGCGCGCGGGTGTTCGCTTAAAAGTTACTGGAACTCCGGTCATGGATGAGGGAGCTGCTACACTCTTGGCAGAAGTGGGCTTGCCCATTGCCAGAATGAGTGCACGCTGGAAGCGCTCATCGCTCGACATCTTCCGATAGTTGTCCGCGGACAACTCCGCAGTGATCGGCTCGGAAGCAATGCTCTCAAGACGCTCTCCCAGCTCTAGCCATCGCCTGCGGCCGATTTCGGGAGCCGGCCCGATCGCGCTGATAAGCGGCAGAGGCACCTGTCTCGTGACGATCAGCATCTTGGAAAGCGCTGCCTTGTCGACGCCAAGCGCAGCCATGATGACATCGCGGCCAAAACCACGCTGCTCGAGGCGCAATGCGAACAATGCTCGCTCAACATAGGAGAGATTGGTGCGTGCGCTGTTTTCCTGGCCCTGACTGACGACCAGCTGGTCATCCGTGAGCTGACGCACGACCGCGCGCACTTTAATGCCGAGTTCCTTCGTGGCCGCCAGTCGCCGATGGCCGTAGGCGACCTGAAAGCGCCCCTTGGCCTCCGGATGCGGTCGCACAAGGATCGGGACCTGCTGGCCGTGCTCGCGTATCTGCTCAACCAGCTGGCCAAGCTCAATCGGATCTATTTCGAGGCGATCGGTAACGAAGGACCCGTCAATGACATCGGGATCGATGTCGACGACCGTTTGTCCCTCTGCCAGCTGCCGTTCGAGATCGCTGGCGCGTTCCATCTTCTCCGTGATGTTTCCGAGCGTCCTCGTAATGCCACCTACAGGACCGGCACCCCTCGCCTGTGGCAGGAAGCCAGCAATCGGACGATTGTCCTTTGCTGTCGGCGCATCCGTGCGCGCCGTGCTCGGCGCCGAGATTTCAAGGAGGTTTTTGCGCGCCATCTATTTATTTCCTTCCCCAGGTCAGGCGGAGATGCGTCTCGATCTCGCTGTTGACGAGATTGAGCGAATCCAGAGCCCGGTCGTAGGTACCCCTGGTGAACTGGGCACGATCGACCTCATAAAGCGTTTGTTTGGTGACACCGGCGTCGGCAACGGCCGTCGACTTGACCATGGCATTCTGCAGCATGCGGTTGCCGAAGATTGCTCGCATGAAGCCGGTCATCTGACTTTGCGGTCCGTCGTTCGGCTCAAAACGGGTGACGAGATAACGCATCCAGTCGTAGCTGGTACGGCCGCCTGCATTCTCGACCACGGACATAAGCTCGCTCGTCATGGTGAGAAACTGCGACATGGACATGACGTCGAGCATCTGCGGATGAACGGTGATAAGGATTGATGTCGCGGCGCAGAGCGCAGACATCGTCAGGAAGCCCAGCTGCGGTGGGCAGTCGATAACGACGACATCGTAGAAGCTTTCGATCTCGGTCAGAACCTCACCAATGCGGGCAAAAAACATCGTCTCGGCGCGACCTGCCGCCATTGCGCGCGGCGTTTCGTGCTCGAACTCCATGAGCTCGAGATTGCCGGGGATAAGATGCAGGTTCGGCGTATAGGTCGAGCGGACGATATCGGCGATCGGACGCGGCTCTTCATAGCGGATGGCGCCGTAGAGCGTTTCATTTTCGCCGACATCAAGTTCCGGTTGATGGCCAAAAAGAGCAGACAAGGAGGCCTGCGGATCGAGATCGATAGCCAGCACGCGATAGCCCCTCAGCGCCAGATACTGGGCGAGGTGGGCGGCGGTGGTGGTTTTGCCTGAGCCACCCTTGAAATTCATAACCGAGACGATCTGGAGCTTTTCCGATCCTCTACGCCAGGGAACATATTTGGGTGCCCCGTTGCGCTCATCCAGTACCTTGCGGATGCGGTCCATGTCTTGGGCGGCATAAAGCCGACGCCCATTGGAAAGCGGGTCGGGCCCATGGCCTTCAGCTGCGATCTGGCGAAGATAACCCTCACCGATGCCGATGAAGGCTGCAGCTTCGGCCGGCGAAAACATCCGCATAGTTTTCTGTGACTGCGGCGGGAAGATCTTTGCCTGATGTTGCTGGAGCTGATAAGACAATTCCTGCGCATCTGTTGCCAGAAGCGTTGGAAGGTGCTCTTGATCTTCTTGTAGCGCGAGGCTCGGCTGCATGGTTGTTTTCCCAATTAACTGCGCAATTGTGACGGAATGCTACTGAACTACGCAGTTACAATATGCTCCGATTCGTGTCCGTTTTACAAATGCTTAGATAAAAGGCAGTTTTTGATGCGTTTTTGCGCATCAACAGCGCTCTGCCACGTTCGATCTGTGGCCGCTTTACTATTCCGACGATTTGAGTAGCGCCGATCGCGAAAGTGATTCGCTCCACCTGATGTTCCTGGATAAAGCGATGAGTAGTCCGCGGACCACTCACGTTGGAGGCTGGGCAGGATTCTAGAGTGATCGCGTCTAAGCGTCTAAGGATGACGCTTCGCGCATGAAGCTCAATTGGCCGGTAGTCCGCGGACTACCGGGATGCCGCCGGAGTTGCCGCCCACCACAGCGTTGCGTCACCGCGCTAAAGGCGCAGCGTTTCCATTGTGGTCATTACAATAAAGGTGAGAAGGTTACAGGCGATGCGCCCAGGCGCATCAGCGAGCGGCGCGATCGGAGCGCCGGCCCAGGAGAGAGGCTCGAATGAGTTCTGCTTTGCTCAAGACTGGCGGTGGTGGCGGCTCGTCGCGTTGAACCGTAGCCTTGGCCTGCGTTTGACGGAGCGTGATCAGGCGCTGCTGTGCGGCAAGCCTATCTTCGGCCGAAAGCGGCTCGACGGGATTGCCGGCAAGATCGTGCCGCATGGATTCCGGCTGGGCGCAGGCATGATAATATCGCTTGGAATGCAGAAACGCGCTGGTGGAGCGACGCAGAGACATGACCGGCACGTCAGGTTTCAAAAGCGGACGGATTTCATTCCAGAGGCCAAGCGCAAAAGGACGGATAGGGTCGCCGGCTTTGGCGGGCAGGATACCGATAGGGCGAAGCAAGAGCGTGTTGATCGCGGTCGCCTTCTTGACATCGAGCTCGGTCGCCGCGATCGGCTCGCGATTGGTTGTCGAGGGTTCTTCCATCAAATCGTTCCTCTGCGTACAATTCCATTACGGATTGATTGTGAAGTGATTTTGACGGGATGGCAAAGAAATCTGTCCCCGCTTGTTCGCCCTCACGCCAAGCCGACGTTCATATATGAGTTGGTGCAGCCTGCAGCAAGTTTTGGTTAACGAGATTTTTATAGTTGGGCGGCTAGCGTTCGCAAAGCCGCGATAGGTAGTGCGTACGCGGCGCATCTTCCCTCAATCCCGAATTCGTAACAAGCTGCTTGCGAAAATGTCGCAGGGCTCTGGCTTGTGCGGACAGCCGTGTCCTAAACGGGGAGGGCTCTTTACCCGGCAGCTGCAAACCAGATGCTGGCGGAGCAAGTCGCGGCCAATCGGCGGCAATCGATAGTCCGCGCTGTGTTTGCCGTCGTTCAAAAGATCTGGTGAAGTCGCTTCTTTCGAATGGTCGGCGCGCTGAGCGGTAAAGCAGAGCATTGTTCGGATTCGAGCTTTGCTTGCCAACGCCAGCGGCTGGCTTCTGTGGTCCGAGGCTCGCCGTTGGTGCCATCAATTCGGCATCCCATAGCATTTTTCCTCGGCAGGGTAGGGAAAGGAGTATTTGCATTTGAATAGCGCCGCAGACGGAGAAGGGATTTGCGAGAATGAAGCCATACAGGGCAGGGGCCGGCTGTCGAGCGGGAGGGTGCGATCCATCCTCTTGCGTCGTTAAGCCAGGCCGCCATCCTTCAGTGCATTGAAGAGGGCGGTTCTATATCGGGTGGCACCGCATAGGTTAAAGCACATTCCGCGGCCGTCGCGATGTAATCTGTGAGCCCGATGAAAAATCTGGAGATAGTTGTTCCGAGCGGCTTGGCTGGCGGTGGCCGTAGCGGTAGATACAGCAGCGCGGCCGACACGATCCGAGTTCGAATGGCTTATTAGTCATCGGGAGAAATATTCTTGAATATAGCAGCATCCCTTTCGCTGGGCGTCGTTGTTTCGCTTGCGCTCGGTTCGAGCGCGTTGGCTTTCGACAAGGCTTCCTTCTTCGATGCGGCTCTTTGCAAGCCGCCTTATTCGACCGCCAGCGCGACAAAGATGTATGATGAGGCTGAAAAGCTCGCGAAGGCAGATACATCACTCATGACGGCTGCCGTCTACAAAATGTCCGCGGACTTCGGACGCCAGGGCTTCAAGACGAATGAAATCGTCTTCGCTGGAACCAGCTTCGGCGTTCTGGTGGAGGGCTTGAGGGCGGACGATCTGGCCAAGACCTATCACCTCACATCTGATGGCCTTGGCAATCTCTTCGGCACCGCAACGAAGTCATACGGGCGCACCTTGTCCAAGGCCGAGCAGCCCGCGGCCGAGATGGGAGTGGTGTCCGTGATCGCTCGCGAATCTGCGGCCTTCCCCGACAAGACCCTGCTGGCTTGCGAATTCGTTTCACATGAAGACCTCAAGGCCATGAAGAGTATGCAGTCGCTGCCGAAGTAATGCGCGCTGCGGGATAGCGCCTCTGTGTTCTTCCGCAGTTGGAAGGCAAGCGAGGCATGGCCTTCCGCTGAAGAAGATGGGAATTGCGATCGACTGCTTTGAAGCGGCTCCCGGTTCAATATTCCGCATCCGACCCTTCAGCCTCGCTCAAACCCGATTGCAAGAGCGGCGCGTGTGGCGGAAGCAAAACCTCAAATAGCTTCGGCTAAGCGAAGTGTTAACCATAATCTCAAGCTATTGCGAAACCTGTCGTTTGAGTTCTCCTGGGTAGATGGAGGATAGGTGGGACAGATTGGGAGGCATGTGATTTTTCGTCCTGAACCAATCAAGTCATCGGGCAGCCGCTGCCGCAAGGTCGCAGACCGAAGGGAATGAATCGGCCGGACTTCTTGTTTTCTCAGCTCGAAACTGGAGTATGGCTCGTGATCACATAGCGGTTGTTCTTGTCCAACTCGTCAGGATCCACCAAGGCGACGGATGCCTGTCCGAATTGAGACATCAGGATGAAGGAATATGGATTCGCCGTCTCGTCATTGGCAACCAACAGCGATGTCTCGAGCAAACGTGCCAATCGACCAGCAGCTTCGAGAATGGGTGGCGGATCAAGGTCGCTGGAATGGTAGATGCTGATGATCTGCGCATAGTCATCCAAAGCCTCCGATTTCACAAGGCATGTTACCGGCACATCGGAGATTTGGCCGATGTCGTGGATAACGTCTATGTCGCAAGCATCGATGTTCAGTACGACCGCAACACAACGCTGCAGAAGATTGTCGTCCGCGGTCTTTTCCAGCAAAGCATCAAACCAGATCATTGCCCGAGATCCAGATTTTTGAGTTAGACCGCAGAGCCGCGTCACAGCTATTGGCCTATCGCAAATTTGCACATGTTTGAAGCCTGAGGGCGCTGAAGTTTTCACCGTCGCCACCGAACGCGCCCCATTTACTCGATGGAGGGGTAAAGGGGCTGATTTGGAGACAGCGCAACCTCTTTGTCGAGTTCGGCCTTGTCGAGATCCAATCCTGTTCGGCAGAAGGACGTAATACGCCAACCGTGGGAGAAGCGTTCTCGACCACTTGTTTCATGCTGCAGGTGATCAGCATCGGCAAATAATTTTTCCCATCCTTCTTGTCGGGATAGCCTTCTGCCGGCCGTCCTTGGGGCATCAACCGCTTCAATCTGGAGGAATATCGTGGAAAACGCTCAATCAGTCTGGCAGACTGCCGCCATTCTCATCGCTCGCCTGATCTTCACCGCCGTCTTCGTGATGGCCGTCTCGTTCAAGTTCATGGATATGGGCGCGACCGCCGGCTATATCGCCGCCGCCGGTTTCCCGTTCCCGTTATTCCTGGCTTGGTGCGCCGCGATCCTTGAAGTACTGCTTGTCATTGCTTTCTTGACCGGTGCTTTGTTCACTCCGGCATCGCTCGCCGCCGCCGTTTATGTCATCTTCCTCGGATTTTCATTTCACGGCCCGTCACGCTGGGCCGGCAACCAAGCCGAATTCGGCTTTTTCGTAGACCACTTCGTTTTCGTAGCGGGACTGCTCTTTGCCGCCGTACATGGACCGGGCAGCGTGTTGGCCGCAAAGTGGGCACCCTGGTCGGAGAGGATATGATGCAGCTCTATCAGGAGCTGGGACTTGCCCCACATTCTCCTTCTAATCGCAGATGGCTAAGGCGCAGGCCTGTCGAAGAACTGCACGCGCGGAAGGCTGAAGTTACAGCATTGCGGCCTGGTAATGAGGCGCTGATGTAGCTTCGCACTCAGTTCCCTGCGAGGTGCAGAGTTATCGATAGCTCAATTTGACGCGGCGCGCTCGCCGCTCACTCCCCAAATCCGAGACACGCCATCCATTCTGCTCCATCTAGCAAGTGGAGCAGAATGGATGGCATTGCCGGTGTGACTTCCCAACCTGAATTGATGCGCTAAACTGAAAGTCGATACGTCGCCGAGTAGCAGGGCACAGGTTCAGAATGAACGACCGGCAGCCATTTGATCTCAAGGCCTACGTGCACGACAGCGAAACAAAACCATGCTTCATCTGCGGCCTGGTCAGGAATGATCCTTTATGCTTTCACCACCGCATTTTTGAGGATAGCGAGACGATTATCTTTCTGAGCAAATACCCAACTTTGCCCGGTTACTGCCTTGTCTGCCCGAGGGAGCACCGCGAGGATTTGGCTCAAGATATGTCGACGGATGAATATCTCAGATTATAGAAGAAGGTGCATGTGTTGTCCCGCGCCCTAAAAAGGACGTTTGACGCCGAGCGAATTTATGTACTTTCGCTCGGCAGCCAAAAAGCCAATAGCCACTTACATTTTCATGTCGTCCCCTTGCCGGCAGGTGTGCCGCTCGAAGAGCAGCAATATCATGCATTGATGGCGGAACATGGGGTTCTGCATATACCTGATGACCAAATGGCGCAGATGGCGCGACGGATCACGGAAGCTTACCATTCTGAGCTGAGCACACCGTAGTCGGGCAGTAAGCTTTCGGGTTTAAAGCCATACCGGTGTCAATGAGTATCCTTATCGCGATAACGACACATTTGGACTGAGGATAATGAGCAAGCCGCGGTTGTTCGGTGCAGACTACAGCGTTTACGTGCGGATCTGCCGTCTCGCGCTTCTTGAGAAAAACGTCGATTACGACTTGGTTCCAGTCGATATATTTGCCTCGGAGAGTGCTTCGGCGACCTATCTGGAGAGGCAGCCTTTCGGCAAAATCCCGTCCTTTGAGCATGATGACTTTCGCTTGTATGAGACCGGAGCGATTGCCCGATATGTGGATGACGCTTTTCCGGGAAGCGCCCTTCAACCGGCGGAGCCGAGAAAGCGGGCTCGGATGAACCAGATCATCAGCATAGCTGACGCTTATGTCTATCCGTATCTGGTTTGGGGGATGTATGTTGAGCTTGCAGCCAAGCCGGCGCGAGGTGAGCAGCCCGATGAGAGCCGCGTGGCTCTATCCCGGGCAAAAGCTGCGATATGCTTGAAGGCTCTATCCGAACTCCTTGGCACCGGCCTTTGGCTTGCCGGTGACGATCTCACGCTTGCCGATCTCTATGTCGCGCCAATGCTTGACTACTTCCTTATGCTTCCCGAAGGCAGGAAAACTCTCGTTGAAATACCAAATCTATGGGAGTGGCAGCAGCGAATGGGCTATCGAGAAAGCTTCCGGAAAACGCGGGCCATAACCTAGTTGGAATGAGGGATAATTCCGACAATTCGAATGCGACGTCCAGAAGCCCCGGTCGGAGTGAAGCCGAGCTACCTGCCTGATCGGCAAGATCTTTAGCAGCCCAGTTGGCAAAATCTTTAGATCGTCCGGAGTATCGAGGCCGCGATGCTTTCCGGTTGCTTTGGTAGTTTTCGATGATCAATGAATTAGATATGCCAACGGTGCTCTTTCTTCAAAAGACATCCTATATCGCTGGTGCGGTGACTTTGGGTTATTTGAAGTACAGCGCAAATGAAAGCCGCGGCATCGGTTTGCTTGCCTCAAGTTTCGTAATTCTCGCGGCGGCATCAACATTGGCCGGATATGCCGAAACCCACCCGGCATTCTATGCGCCTCTCAGCCTTATCAATCTCGTTTGCGCCGTGCTTGGATATTCGTTGCTCGGCTCATCTTTCGTGGTGATCAGCGATCCCGACAGAAAGGTGATGCCGGCTTTTGCATTGCTGCCCGGACTGCTGACCTTGCTCGCCGGAGCTCTCACGGCATTTCATTTGAACAATACATATCGGGCAGCGGCATTCAATTTCCTCGCCTGCGTGATGCTTGCCGGTGCGGCGATCGTCATCTTCAGGGACTCGTTTCGCGAACCGTTGCCGATCAGAAAATTCGTTGCCGCAATATTATTGGCCTGCAGCCTGTTATCGCTGATAATGGCCCTCGAGTTTTCGTTCCATTCTTTCGTCCTTTTCGATGTGGCGAGCGGCTTCCTGCTGATGATCCTTTCCAAGTTCGTGCTGGCATTGTCGATTGTCATCTTCATAAGCGAGCGCCAACAGGTAAAACTCAGACAAACAGCCGAGCGGGATGGCTTAACGGGTCTCTATAATCGCCGCTTCTTCAATGAGAACGTGTCCGGACGGCTTCGGGATGGAGATGCTCTTCTTTATCTCGATATCGATCACTTCAAGCATCTCAACGATCGTTGGGGTCATGCGGCGGGAGATGACGTTCTTGTTGCCGTCTCGCGAACGATAGAGGCGGTCCTGCCGGCTTCCGCCATTTTTGCACGGCAGGGCGGCGAGGAGTTCATAGTCTTTCTTCCCTTGAAAGCAGGATATCCGCTTGTTCAGGCCGAGCGCATTCGGGAAGCTGTTCAGCGAACCAGATTTCCGGATCTCGGGGCCGATGTGGTGGTGACGACAAGCATTGGCATTTCGAAGGTGAGCCGGGAATGCAGGTCGCTTTCCGAGCTTTGCCGCGAAGCGGATCGTGCCCTCTATCTGGCAAAGGCAGCCGGACGAAACCGGGTGTGTGACGCGAGCAGCGACTTTGTCGCTGAAGGTTACGTTCGCTCGGCATGATCCCCGCTCAACTCGCCGGATCATTGTGACCTGAAGGCGCTTTCGAAAGAATATCTGGAGACGGAGTAGGGGCAAGCAACGGAGGCCGGCGTATCATGTTGCTTGCAGACCGTTGCAGAGCATAGCGTCGGCATCGAGGTTGCTGAATAGGAACGAGGCAATTCTCGATTTCTGGCAAAGGCCTGGAATGCCGGGAAGCGGCGTTGATTTAGCTGGCATGCCCCTTTATTTCTCACGCTGAAAGAAGAGGTCAGTTAGCCATGGATAATGAAACAAGCCTCCGAAACGAGCGCAAGCGCGGCTCCGGCGTGAAGGTGGTCTACGATATCTTGCGGGACGAGATTCTGGATCTGGAACTGCCACCGGGCAGCCCCATCGATGAGGTGCAGCTTTCCGAACGTTTCGGCATGTCGCGCACGCCTATCCGCGAAGCGTTGGTGCGGTTGGCGGGCGAAGGGCTGATCGACACGCTACCCAACCGCTCGACCATGGTCTCCCAGATCGACTTTCTCAACATGCACAGCTATTTCGATGCCCTGGTCCTGATGTACCGGGTGACAACGCAGCTTGCCGCGAAATATCACCGTCCGGAAGATCTCGAAGGTGTGCGCGCGCTTCAGGCTGAATTCGCCGATGCCGTCGAAGCGCAGGATGCGCTCGCCATGATCTCCACCAACGCCGCGCTGCATCTTGCGATCGCCGAGGCTGGCCGTAACCCTTATTTCACTGGCCTCTTCTCGCGATTGCTGAATGAGGGCCGGCGCCTCCTGCGCCTCTATTATCAATCCTACAACGATCGTCTGCCGCGCGGTTTCGTCGAGGAGCATGATGAAATCATTGCCGCCGTCGAGACGCGGGATACGGAACTTGCCGAGCGCCTCGCGCGCGAACATGCTGAACAGATTGTCGCCCAGATACAGAAATTGCTGATGCGCGGAGATCGCCTCGACGTCAGACTTTAATCTGCATATTTCTTGTCGACAAAATAAATACAAGGGTATATCAATGCTGCAAAGATGGTGAGGCGCGGTGGCTGATGCTGCTGGGCTGGTAACCGATCCACTCCCGGTCCAAGAGGATAGACAGATGACTGCAAGCATTTTCTCCGGCGTGATCCCAGCCCTGATGACCCCGTGCAAAGCCGATCGCAGCCCCGATTTCGATGCGCTCGTGCGCAAGGGCAAGCAGCTGATCGCCGAGGGAATGTCGGCTGTCGTCTATTGCGGCTCGATGGGCGATTGGCCGCTGCTGACCGATGCGCAGCGCATGGAAGGCGTAGAACGGCTGGTCAAGGCGGGAGTGCCGGTCATCGTCGGCACCGGCGCCGTCAACACGGCATCGGCCGTCGCCCATGCGGCACACGCGCAGAAGGTTGGCGCGAAGGGTCTGATGGTCATCCCCCGTGTGCTCTCGCGCGGCTCGGTCATCTCCGCACAGAAGGCGCATTTCAAGGCGATCCTCACGGCGGCACCCGATCTTCCGGCCGTCATCTACAACAGCCCCTATTATGGCTTTGCAACGCGCGCCGACCTGTTCTTCGCGCTGCGCGCTGAACATGCCAATCTCGTTGGTTTCAAGGAATTCGGCGGTCCTGCCGACATGCGCTATGCCGCCGAAAACATCACCAGCCGCAATGACGACGTCACGCTGATGATCGGCGTCGACACGGCCGTGTTCCACGGCTTCGTCAATTGTGGTGCGACCGGCGCCATCACCGGCATCGGCAACGTCTTACCCAAGGAAGTCATCCATCTCTGCAACCTCGCCCAGGCTGCAGCCAAGGGCGACGTCGATGCACGCCAGCGTGCGCTGGAGCTTGAAGCCGCACTCGCTGTCCTTTCCTCTTTCGACGAAGGCCCGGATCTGGTTCTCTTCTTCAAGCATATGATGGTACTGGAGGGCGACAAGGAATATGAGCTGCATTTCAATGAAAGCGATGTCTTGAACGACAGCCAGCGCGGCTATGTTGAGGCGCAGTTCAAGCTGTTTAATAGCTGGTACGCCGAGTGGAGCAAGCTTCCTGGTGCCGTGGAAAAGTACAAGGCCTAAGCTCTTGTGATAGCCTAGGCGCAAGATGCGAGAGGCCCCCACGGGGCCTCTTTTTTATTATCTTACGTTTGTATTCACTTACATTTCAAAGTCGTTCAGACCACGGCGTCAAGGCCGAGTTCCTGTAGGCGGTCGAGCTGGCGGATTTCCTCCGCGGTCAGCGGGATGCCATCCTTTTCCGCACGAGCGCGAGCGGCGAAGCGACGCTGCGAGGGCAGACGCGCGCCTTGGCCGACAATCGCTTCGAACAGCACTTCGGCACGGGCGAGCGGATTTCCAGGTCGACCGGCCGCGAAGGTCTCCGGCGAGAAGGCGACGATGAGTTCGCCGTGCCGCGGTGCGAAGGCCGTAGAGCCGAGATAATCGAGCGCCTCGCGGCTGGTGAAGTCACCGATCATGACGCCGGCCAGAAGTTCGATCATCGTGCCGATGGCCGAGCCTTTGTGCCCTCCGAACGGCAGCATTGCGCCAGCGAGGGCGGCTTCCGGATCCGTGGTCGGTTGGCCGTCGGCATCGATCGCCCAGCCTTCAGGAAGCGGCTTGCCTGCGCGTCGGTGCAGCTCGATTTCGCCGCGGGCGGCAACCGAAGTCGCGAAATCGAAAACATAAGGCGGGCTGTCAAGGCGCGGCCAGCCGAAGGCGAAGGGGTTCGTTCCCAGGAGCGGTGCCGAGCCGCCGGCCGGCGCCACGGTGGAATAGCTCGGGCACATGGCGAAGGCGGCAAGGCCGCGATCGGTCAGGGCTTCCACTTCCGGCCAGAGCGCGGCGAAATGTGTGCAGTCGTTGATGGCAAGTGCGGCAATGCCGAAGCGGCGAGCCCGTTCTGCAAGCACAGGCATGCCGAGTTCGAAGGCGGCATTGGAAAAACCGCTCTTGGCATCAACGCGGACGACGGCGGAGCCATCATTTTGTTCGAGAACCGGCACCGCATCCGGCCGTGCCTTGCCGGCCTTGACCGCGCGCAACACGCCTTCGATGCGGTAGATGCCGTGGGACTTGCAGGCATCACGTTCGCCTGCGACGATCACCCGCGCGATCGCCCCGGCCTGCTGCGCATTGATGCCGGCTTTTGAAAGGATCGCTTCGACACGGCCTCGCAGCGCATCCGGTGTCAGGGTGGTCACGTCGGTCAATTTCGGTTCTCCCATGATATGCTCGCTTGCATCATAGACTTGAAAATTATAAATACAAAAAGAATACAAAAGATCGACATGGAATGCTGTCGCGCATTTCGGCTTCAGCTGAGGAAGGTCAGTGGAATTACCGTCACCCGCAAATAGCAGGCCGCTGCAGCTGAAGAAATGACGGCAAAGCAAACTCATACTGGCGTTGCCGAGACGTTCCCGACTCCTCCGGCTAGAGCGCTTGCCATGTCGCCGGAACATATGTTGTTTGATGAAGTAATATCTGCGCTTGATCCCACACCGGGAGGAGGGATGACCATGATCTGCCTGACGCTTAGAACAGCGTTTGCCCGCGATGTCTCGGATCGAGTCGACTATTTCGATCAGGGCATCATGACCAAGATCGGCAAGCCCGAACATCTGGAAACACAGAAATTTCTCGCGAGCGTGCGTTGATGGCAAGACCGGACGTTATCGTCATTGGGGCTGGGGTCGTCGGCCTTTCCGCAGCGATTACGGCGCAGTCGCGCGGTTTGAGCGTCGTGGTCATGGACCGTGAGGGACCGGCTGCTGGCGCTTCCGCCGGCAATGCCGGAGCCTTCGCCTTCACGGATATCCTGCCGCTTGCATCGCCAGGCATTTTGAAGAAGGCGCCGAAATGGCTCCTCGATCCACTTGGGCCGTTGTCGGTGCCGCCTGCTTATGCGCTGCAGATCGCGCCCTGGATGTTCCGTTTCTGGCGGGCCTGCCAGCCCTCGCGCGTTGCCCATTCCACGGCGGCACAGACAAGCCTGATGGATCTCTCCAAGGCGGAGCTGGAGCCTTTCCTAGCCGCGACAAATACGCTCTCCATGTTGCGCAAGGAGGGCAATCTGCAGGTCTATGAAAGCGAGGCGGAATTCCGCTCTTCTCTGCCCGGTTGGGACGTGCGCCGCAATCACGGCATCGAATTCCAGCATCTGAAAGCCGACGAGATGGCAGCGATCCAGCCGGGGCTTGCATCGCGCTTCATCCTCGGCACCTTCACGCCCGGCTGGTATTCCATTGCTGATCCCAAGCTCTACACACTGGCGCTGGCCGCGCATTTTCGTAGCCGCGGCGGCGTCATCGAGACGGCGGAGATTTCGTCACTTCGTGCAATGCCTGCTGGGGTCGAAGTGGTGGCTGCGGATGGAAAGCTGCGCCAGGCCGGCAAGGTCGTTCTGGCCGCCGGCGCCTTCTCGCACCGGATAGCCAAGACGCTTGGCGAACATATTCCGCTCGAGACCGAACGCGGCTACAACACGACACTTCCGGTCGACGCCTTCGATCTGCGCACGCAGGTAACCTTCGGCGGCCACGGTTTCGTCGTCAGCAAGCTTTCGACCGGCATCCGCGTCGGTGGTGCGGTGGAGCTGGGCGGACTTGCCTTGCCACCGAATTTTCGCCGCTCCGAAGCCATGCTGCAGAAGGCGCGCACCTTCCTGACCGGTCTCAAGCCGGAGGGCGGTGTGCAGTGGATGGGTTTCCGTCCGTCGTTGCCCGACAGCCTGCCTGCGATCGGTAGCGCCAAGGCGACGCCGGACGTGATCTATGCATTCGGCCATGGCCACCTTGGCTTGACCCAGTCGGCTGGCACGGCGCGTATCGTCGCCGATCTTTTGACACGGCAGGCACCGGCGATCGATCTGACGCCATTCTCGCCGCAACGCTTTTAATGCAAACAGGCATGCCGATGTAGGCTTCCGCATCGGTGCTTACGATCCTCTCGCATCTGGATCTATGGTGACATGAACGACACGACATCGGCTCGCAGCATCATGGGCGGCACGGCAGAGGGCCGCGTCGTCGCCACGCAGGAAGCTCTCAGTTTTTGGGGCGGGGTTGACCCCGCCACCGGCAAGGTCATCGATATCCATCATCCCCTGCATGGCGAATGTCTGACAAGCGCGGTGCTGATGATGCCATCGAGCCGCGGTTCCTGCAGTGGCTCCGGCGTGCTGCTCGATCTGGCGCTGACCGGCCGCGCACCGGCTGCATTGATCTTTTGCGAGGCAGAAGATGTACTGACGCTCGGCGCGCTTGTTGCCGCCGAAATGTTCGGCCGGCAGCTGCCGGTCGTGCGGCTCCAGCCTGAAGTCTTTGCGCGCCTGTCGCAGGCAAAGACGATTCGGATCGAAAGCACCGTCATCATGGCGGATGGCGAGACGATGCCGCTTGCGCCGCCTGCCACCTCGGCGCTCACGCTGACGGACGCCGACCGCTCCATGCTTGCCGGAGGCGAAGGCGTTGCTGTTGCTCAAGCCATGCGCATCCTGACCGCGATGGCGGCTCAACAGGGTGCCACTTCCCTTATCGACGTGACGCAGGGCCATATCGATGGATGTATCTATGCGAGCCCGGCCAACCTGACCTTTGCCGAAAAAATGGCGGAGCTTGGCGGACGCGTGCGTGTACCCACGACCATGAACGCCATTTCGGTCGATCGCGCCAATTGGCGGTCGCAGGGCGTACCCGAGGACTTCGGCGACCCCGCTGCGCGGCTCGCGGACGCCTATGTGCGCATGGGCTGCCGCCCGACGTTCACTTGTTCGCCCTATCTGCTCGATAGCGCGCCGGGCGCCGGCGAGGCCATCGGCTGGGCGGAGTCCAATGCCGTCATCTTTGCCAACAGCGTGCTTGGCGCGCGCACGGCAAAGCATCCGGACTTCCTCGATCTCTGCATCGCCTTGACCGGCCGAGCGCCGCTTTCAGGCGCCTATCTCGATGAGAACCGCAAGGCGACACGTATTCTGGACGTCAAACTGCCGGAGGGCCGCGATGATGCTTTTTGGCCGCTCGTCGGCTATCTCGCCGGTAAAGCGTCTCCCGATCGCATTCCGTTGCTGCGCGGTCTGGCCGCCGGGCACCCGTCGCGCGACGACCTGAAGGCGCTCTGCGCTGCCTTCGGTACCACCTCGGCGGCGCCCATGCTGCATGTGGAAGGCGTAACGCCGGAGGCTGTCGATGCTCTCAATCCGAAGGCCGATCGTCTCGCGATCACGCGCACCGACATGGCTGCCGCTTGGAAAATGCTGAACGAGGGACCGGAGACCGTCGAGCTCGTCGCCATCGGCAGTCCGCACGCCTCGCTTGCCGAATGCCGGGCACTCGCTGACGCTTTTGGCGGGAGGCGTCGTCTGCCTGAGGTGATGGTCATCGTCACGGCAGGGCGCGATGTCATCACCGCTGCCGAGGCGGATGGGACGCTGGCGCGGTTGCACGACAGCGGTGTGCAGGTTCTGCCTGATCTCTGCTGGTGTTCGATCTCCGAGCCAGTCTTTCCGCCCGGCACGCGGGCGGTCATGACCAATTCAGGCAAGTACGCGCATTACGGGCCGGGGCTCAGCGGCCGCGCGGTTCGTTTCGGAAGCCTTGCCGATTGCGTGGAGGCGGCTGTCACAGGACGTGTGGCTGCGAGTCTTCCTAGCTGGCTTTGAGGAAATCAGCGTCGGATGATCCGGCGCAAAAATGTCCTCATTCAGATTTGCGGAACACATTCTGGTAAATGCCTTCCGCAGCAATATTTCCCGTTCAATCATCCATCGGCCAGGTGTCCGACAGCCGATAGCCGGCCGGGAAGGGGTCATCCGGGTCGACCATCAGCTGATGTGTGCCGATGACCCAGGCGCGGCCTGATATGATCGGGCTGATCGCGGATTTGCCGTTGAGATCGACGGCGCCGTCGATGCTGCAATGGAATTCCGTATCGATGAGCGACGTCCCGACGAAGCGATCGCCGACCTTCATCTGACCCTTTGCGTGCAGAACGGCCATGCGCGCCGAGCATCCGGTGCCGGTCGGCGATCGATCGATCTTGCCGGGGCGGATCGCGACGGCGTTCTTCCCCCACAAAACGCCATCCTTCATCTGCACGGGATCGGTGATCTGGCAAAAGGAGATGTGGTTCCAGTCGTTGACGGGATGGCGGAAACCGAGCTGTTCATTGGCTGCTTCGGTAATTTTCACGCCGAGCCGGGCGATGTCGCGTGCCTGGTCGGGCTGAAGGCTCACGCCAATCGACGCCGCATCCACGAGCACGAAACTATCGCCGCCGTAGGCGGTATCCACCGTGATCGTGCCGATGCCTTCGACTTCCAGCTTCGTATCGAGCTTGTCGGCAAAGGACGGGACATTGCGCACATGAATGCGCTCAGCCTTGCCGTTGCGGCACTCCGCTTTCACTTCAATGAGACCGCCCGGCGCCTCCAGCACCATACGCGTGATCGGCTCTTGCATCGGGATGATGCCGGTGTCGAGCAGAACGGTGGAAACGCAGATCGAGTTCGATCCGGACATGGGCGGCGTGTCGGCCGGCTCCATGATGATCCAGGCCATCTGCGCTTCGGGGTTTTTCGGCGGAACCAGCAGGTTGACGTGGCGGAAAACGCCGCCGCGCGGCTCGTTCAGAACGAAATTCCTCAAGGTTTCGTCCTCGGCGATCCAGCGCGACTGCTCCCAAACGGTCGCGCCGGGAGGAGGGGCAACCCCGCCGACGATGACATCGCCGACTTCTCCCTCGGCGTGGCAACTGACAACATGAACGACTTTCGATGTGCGCATCTCTGTTTCGGTCCTCCGGATTCCCATGTGGTGAATAGTCAAACTTGATCAAACGATCACCAACGCAATTTCAAGATCGTATACGTTATCCTATAATTTCAGATAACGTATACGATCTTGGGTGCCGGTCAAGGTGCATGGCGCATCTTGCGCCGTTCAGGAAGATCAAGATATTGAAAGCATATCGCGGCGCCAAGCTTCGATCAGCTTTTGCCGTCTCCGGGGAATAACGACTGAATGCCTCTTAATGTCGAAGAGATACCCAATCTGGGAAAGGCGCCGAGCACATCCGACGTGATCCTGAAATTCATCCGGGATTCGATCGCCGACGGTTCCCTCGACGAAGGCGAGCCGATCCGTCAGGACGATGTCGCGCGTCTCTTCAATGTCAGCAAGATCCCGGTCCGCGAGGCGCTGAAGCGCCTTGAGGCAGAAGGGCTGGTGGAATTCCATCGCAACAAAGGGGCGATCGTCACCAGGGTTTCGGAGCCTGAGATCGCGCAGATCTTCGAAGTCCGCGCCATTCTGGAATCGAATGCGCTGAGGCTTTCCGTGCCCTTCATGACGGAGGCGACCTTCGAGAAGGCGCAGGGTTATTGCGACGCCTTTGCGGGGGAGGCGGACGCTGCGCGCTGGTCGGAGTTGAACTGGCAATTTCACAGCTGCCTCTACGAAGACGCGCAGAGGCCTTATCTGGTCAGCACGATTCGCTCCGTCAACGACCGGCTCGAACGCTACTTGCGGGTCCAGCTCACCTTGTCGCACGGCAAGGAAACAGCCGACCGCGAGCATCGCGAATTGCTGGCGATCTGCAAAACCGGCGACGTGGAAAAGGCAGCCGCTTTTTTGACCGATCACATCATGCAGGCGTGCCAGTCGCTATTGCACCACCTTCCCGCCAAGCGGCGCTGACGGCGGCCCGCAGTATCCGCTTTCGATCACGCCATAGGCTAGACGACCGTTTCGCCGCCATCGACCACGAGGATTTGGCCCGTCATGTAAGACGAGCGATCCGAAACAAGGAAGAGGATCGGCTCGGCGATCTCCAAAACGTCGGCCCAGCGCCCAAACGGCACCTTCTCGGCGATATAGCTTTCGATGGCGCTGCGTCCGCCCATTTGCGCGATGAACGGCGCATTGAAGGGCGTGTCGACCCAGCCGGGGCAGAGCGCGTTGACGCGGATGCCGAAGCGGGCATAGTCGCCCGCCATCTGCTTGGTCATGGCGATGACCGCGTGCTTGGAGGTGGTATAGGCGATCATCTCGCGATCATAGAGGACGCCCGATGACGACGAGGTGTTGAGGATTACGCCCTTGCCGGCCTTTTTCATGATTGGCATGACGAAGCGCGAGGCCATGAAATGTGCGCGGACGTTCAGGTTCCAGGATGTGTCGAAGCCCGCGATTGCGACGTCTTCCAAACTGCCTGCCACCTGCGATCCCGCGTGATTGTGCAGGATATCGATACGGCCGTGCTTCGCTGCAATCGCTGCAATGCCTGCCTCAAGCGCCTGATCGTTCGTGACATCGACAACCAGGCTTTCGGCGCTGCCGCCGGCAGCCGCGATCTGGCGCACCGTCTCTTCGGCATTTGCCAAATCGATGTCAGCGACGATCACATGCGCGCCTTCGCGCGCCATGATCAGCGCGCCGGCGCGGCCGATGCCGGAGCCAGCTCCGGTGACGATTGCGACCCGATCCTTGAGTATCATGTGTTTTCCCTGGTCAGTTTGTCGTTGTCTTTTCACGCATCAGGAAACGCGCGATGAAAATGAGGAAGAGCGATGCGATCAGCACCATGGTTGCGATCGCGTTGATCTCCGGCGTGACGCCGCGACGGATCGAGGCGAAGACATAGATCGGCAGCGTGGTGTTCGATCCCGCGACGAAGAAGGCGATGATGAAATCGTCGAAGGAGAAGGTGAAGGCGAGCAGGAAGCCGGCGAGGATCGACGGCATGATCTGCGGCAGCACGATCTGCCGGAAGGTGGTCAACGGCGTCGCGTAAAGATCGCTCGACGCCTCGACGATATCGCGGCCGAGGCTTGCGATACGCGCTTTCACGATCATCGTCACCAGCGCCATGGTGAAGAGCCCGTGTGCGGCGATGATCGAGCCATAGCCGAGTGCGAATTTAGGCGGCTGATCGCCGGGCCAGACGGCCGCGATCAGCGGGTTGATGATGCCGAAAACCTCGACCAGTGCCACCAGCGTCGCAATGCCGATAACGACACCCGGCACGACGATCGCCGCAGCAAAGAGCCCGTCAAAGACGGCACGGGCGCGAGGACCGAGCCGCTCCAGGCCGATTGCGGCCATGGTGCCGAAGATTGCCGCGAGTGCCGCACTGGTAAAGGCGATGATAAGGCTGTTCTGCAGGGCTTCCATCAGGAAGGTGTTCGACAGTGCCCGCCCGTACCACTGCGTCGAAAAGCCGGTGAACTCGCTGGCATTGCGACCCGCATTGAACGAGAACAGGACGACGAGCGCTATCGGTGTGTAGAGGAACAGATAGACGAAAGTAACGAGCGCGCGCATCAGACGAGATCCACCTGGCGGGTGCCAGCAACGCGCCAGGCGATGCGCATGGCAACCAGCAGCACGATGACGACGACGGCAACGAGCGTCACGGCGATCGCCGATCCGAACGGCCAGTTGCGTGATTGCAGGAAGAGGTCGACAAGTGCATTGCCGATGAAGAACACCTTGCCGCCGCCCAGCAACTGCGGGATCAGATATTCCCCGAGGAGCAGGATCGTCACCAAGGCGACGCCGGTCATGACGCCGGGCAAGGACAGCGGCAGCGTAATGCCGAAGAAGGTCGAGACGGGTCTGGCGCCGAGGTCGGCTGATGCCTCGAGCAGTCGGCGATCGAGTTTTTCGAGGCTGACAAAGATCGGCATGATCATCAGCGGCAGATAGCCGTAGACGATGCCAAGCAGAACGGCACCGGGCGTATTGATGAGCCTGACGTTCTCGATGCCGACGAATTCAAGCAGATGCGGGATACCGCGCGCGCCGAGCAGATACATCCAGGCGTATGTGCGCACCAGGAGACTCGTCCAGAAGGGCACGACAACAAGAGAAACGAGCAGGAGGCGGCGCTGCGGGCTCGCCTTGACGGCGAGATAATAGGCCACCGGATAGGCTACGAGCAGGCAGGCGGCGGCACCGATCGGCGCAAGGATGAGCGTATTGACGAAGGCGGCCGAGCGCGAGCCAAGGTTGGCGAATTGCGCGAAAGTAAAGGCGGCCTGATAGCCGCCCTCAGGTGCACGCTCGCCAAAGGCGAAGATGATGATGGCGATGAAGGGCAGCACTAGGAAAACGAACAGCCAGATGCTTGCCGGCCCGACAAGGGCAGCGGTGACGAGGCGCCGTTTGGTGGCAGGGTTAAGGGGCATCGAAAAGTTCTTTATCCGCCGGTTCTAAGCGCGAGGCCGGCCCTTGCCGCCATGGCGACAGGGGCCGGAGTTAAGCGAAGCCGATCAGGCCGACTTGAAGCGGGCCATCAGCTCGGCGCGGCTCGGATCGGTGAGCGTGACTGCTGCACCGAATTCGAGCGGTGTCAGCGCGGCCTCATCCGGATAGACGATCTTGTTCGACGTGATCTCTTTGGGCAGGAGCTCGATGACGCGGCTGTCGGTGGTCGGCGCGCCGTTGGCGATATGCTCCTTCACCGCGTTCTTCGGGTCCATGAGATAGTTGAGCAGGGCGTAGCCGGCCGCCTTGTTCGGCGCATCCTTCGGGATCGCATAATAGTCGGTCCAGATTTCACCGCCGTCCGTGCCGAGCACATAGGCTAGTTCGGGCATGTCGCGATTGAGCTGCGCACCGTCATTGGTCCAGCACATGGTCAGCCAGGCGTCGGTTGAGCGCATTGACGGCTGGTAGTCGGAATTGATGGCGAAGAGATGAGGCTTGACCTTGATCAGCAGTTGCTCTGCCTTGGCAAGCTCGTCCTGCTTGATCGAGTTGAAGTCGTAGCCGAGAGAGACCAGCGCGCTGCCAATGGTTGTCAGCTGATAGTCGTGTACCATGGCGCGACCATCGGCCTCTGTCTGCGCCACCTCGAAAAAGTCCTTCCAGCTCGCAAGCTTTGTCTTGATCTTCTTGGTGTTCACGGAAAAGCCCGTCGTGCCCCAGTTCTTCGGCACGGCATAGGTCTTGCCGTCGATCTGCCCTTCCTTGGTGAAGCGCGGGCTTTCCGTTGTCTGGCTGAAGTTCGGGATCTTGGAGAGATCGAGTTCTTCGATGAGGCCGAGCTTATGATAGGTCGAAATCGTGTAGTTGGTCGGTACGAACAGCGACCAGCCTGAGGCACCCGCCTGTAGCTTGGCGAGCATTTCCTCGTTCGAGCCGAATACATTGACCTCGACGGCGACGCCGGTTGCCGCCTTGAAGTTCTCGAAGGTTGCCGGGTCGTGATAGTTCGGCCAGGTGGCGATCGACATTTGCGTGCCGAGCTCGCCGGCTGCATAGGCCGGCGTCGACAGTGCGCCCGGGACGCGCGACAGAACCGCGGTCGCAAGGCCGAGGCCGGTGATATTCAGGAAGTGACGACGGCTGACGGAGCCGCGCTTCAGGCGCATGAACTCATCCATGAAGCCTTCGGCGGAGATGGGGAGATTGTCCTTATAATCCTTGCTCATGATGCTGTTCCCTTGTTTTGGCTTATGCATTCGATGCTGGAAAGACGTGTAAGGCTTTGGGGTCGAAGCCGAGGAAGACATCTTCGCCCGGACCCACGAGATCGCTTTCGTTCATGCTGCGGCGATCTGAGGTAATCAGGAAATCACCAAGCCCGGGGACGGTGACCGCATATTCGGCCGACGAGCCCAGGAAGATGCGATGCGTCACCGTGCCCTTGAAGGACATGCCCGAAGCGACCGCACCGCGACTGAGATGGATTGCTTCCGGGCGGAGCGCTGCGATCGCCGCTCCCGGTGCCAGCCGCTTGCCAGCCGAAAGGACCGAGCCGTCCGCAAGGCGAAGCGTCTCGCCATCGGCTTCCATCGTCGCTTCTATGCGGTTCGTCTTGCCGACGAAATCGGCGACGAAGAGATCGGCGGGACGGTCGTAGACCTCCTGAGGCGTGCCAAGCTGCCGGATACGGCCGGCGCTCATCACGCAGACGATATCGGCCATCGACAGCGCCTCTTCCTGGTCATGGGTGACGAGAACGAAGGTGATGCCGAGTTCGCGCTGCAGCGTCTGAAGCTCGATTTGCATGGCCGAGCGCAGCTTCTTGTCGAGCGCGGCAAGCGGTTCGTCGAGCAGGAGCACGGAAGGACGGTTGACGATGGCGCGCGCCAGCGCGACGCGCTGCTGTTGGCCGCCCGACATTTCGTGGATACGCCGCTTGGCAAAGCCACCGAGCCGTACCATCTCGAGCGCTTCGGCGACGCGGCGCTCGACCTCGGCCGACTTGATCTTCGGACGCATCTGCTTCAGCCCATAAGCAACGTTCTGCTCGACGTTGAAATGTGGAAACAGCGCATAGTGCTGGAACACCATGTTGACCGGGCGCCGGTAAGCGGGCACGCCGTTCATCTCGCGCCCATCGATCAGCACGGTGCCTTCGCTCGGCTGTTCGAAGCCGCCGATCATGCGCAGGCACGTCGTCTTGCCGCAGCCGGAAGGCCCGAGAAGCGCCAGGAATGCGCCCTTGGGCACATTGAGATTGATGTCCGTTACGGCGGTCACGGCGCCATAGTTTTTCGTGACCGAACGGAATTCGATATCGTTCGTTGAAGCGGATGCCACGTCTGTTCCCTGCGGTTGGTCGGCAGTCTTTGATCTGCCTTATTGCCACCGTCGTTAAGGAAAGAGTAAGCCTGGGCTTCCTGCGAGGTATATACCCCGAAAGAGGTATTTCGGCGCAAAAGACTTCGTGGAAGGTATATATAGGGGCTGCGCTTGTTGGCGCAGGGCGGCAGAGGGGATCCGTCACATGAGCACCGACCTTGAGGGGCTTTTTACTGCCTTCAACACGACGATCGGCCGATCGACGATGACGGATTCCGAATTCGGCGAGACCTTTCGGCAGATGATGGCGGCGCTTGTGCGGTTCGACTATGTGGTCGTCTTCGCCTATCGCGGCAAGGAACGGCCGATCGACCTCTACAGCACCTTCGACCGCGACGAGCATATCGTTTTCGTCACGCTCTATCAGGCCGGCCCTTATCTACTCGATCCCTTCTACCACACGGCGCGCAGCCGCCGCGAAGGCGTGCTCAGGATGCGAGAACTGGCGCCGGATCGCTTCTTTTCCAGCGAGTATTACCGGACCTATTATGTCCAAACCGGCTTGGCCGAGGAGATCGGCTTTTTCGTCAATGCCGACGAGAACGTTACGATCGTCCTCTCATTGATGCGACGTGAGAAGACCGGTGTTTTCCCGCCGGCGGAATTCATGACGCTGAAGAAGGTCGAGCCGCTCGTTGCAAGCATGGTGAGACATTATTGGTCCGGCTTGGCTTCCCGCTTCGATGCGCAACTGGCGGCCGGTGGCAGGAGCCGGCGCAGAAAAGGCGAGAGCGAGGCCGTCCCGCCAGCCGAAGCCGTCTGGCGGGATCTCAATCTGACGAGCCGGGAGACCGCGATCGTCGAGCTCGTCCTGCAGGGGCATTCGTCGGAATCGATCGGCCTGAAGCTTAATATTTCGACCGGCACGGTGAAGGTCCACCGGCGCAACGTCTATCGCAAGCTCGGCATTTCCTCCCAGACCCAGCTGCTCTCGCTCTATCTCAAGAACCTGGCTTAGCGTTGCCGGGACATGGAGCGGTTCAGCGTTTCACGGAATCGCCAAACCGCTCTATCTGTTTGTTCCTGTGCAATTCCGGACGGAAAACTGCTGCGCACTTTTCCTGGAATTGCTTTAGCCCGTCACACGAGCGCCATGTCCTTCTCTCGCGAGCAGCTTAAGCCAGGGGCCGCAGTGAAAAAGGCCCATGAGCAGATACATCGGCGCCATCCCACCAAACATCGAGCTATCATGGGCCGAGCAGATCATATCGCCGTCCGCGCCATAGGCCGATAGTGCGGTCATGAGGGCGAAGCTCGGGGCTGCCGCTAATGCCAGCCATCGACTGGCGATGACAGGTAGCGCAGGGTCGGCGGCATGTCCGCCGGCCCTTTCGTTGCTTTCGGATGAGCTAGACATCAGTTCGCTCCGTAGCGATCGTGATGCCTCCACCACACGCCGGTCTCATTGCGGCCGAGTGGTGCGCGATCGAGCCACTGATACATGCCCCAGAGACCATCAAGGCCGCGGGCATAGGACGAGTAGGTGTGATAGATGTCGCCGTCCTGTATCGCGAAGGCGCTGACGCCAGGCCGGTCGCGCGTGTAGGTCGCGACATCCGTCCCCGTCATTGACGCCATCAGTTCGACCGGGCCTTCGCTGCCGCGCAGCTCCCATTGCTGCATCGTCTTGCCCGCTTGAGCATCGGGCATCGGCGGCTCGCGACGGTAATTATATTCGATGCTGCCGTCGCGCTGTTCCTCCGGCGTGAACCAGACATTGAAATCATGGTTGAAATCGCTGTTGGCCGAAGAGGCCCAGTTGAAGGTCCAGCCCATGCGCCGCTTGAATTCCTGCAATTTCATGAGAGGCGCGCGGGAGACCGCGGAAAAGGCGACATCATGATTTTCGAGATGCACCGCGATGCCGTTGAAGCCGTCGGCGATTGACGAGCAGGATGGGCAGCCGGCCGCATAATCCGTTCCGAACATGAAATGATAGACGAGAAGCTGCGAGCGACCCTTGAAGAGGGCCGAGAGAGGCACGACGCCCTGCTCGGTCTCGAGCCGGTAGTCCTTCTCGACCTTTACCCAGGGCAATTCCTGGCGGCTCGCGGCGATCTCGTCGCTGCGCCGGGTCAGCTCCTTTTCCTGCTCCAATAGGGAAAGCCGGGCTGAAAGCCATTCCTTGCGCGTTCCTGTCTTATGCATCGTCATGGTTCATCTCCTCTTGTCTGTCAGGTCTGTCCTTGTCGGCACTGCATCTTGCCAGCCGATATGCGATAACTTACCGCTGGAGGCGTAAGGGGTGGGAGTTACAAGTGTGACGGGATTTCGATGGACTCGCTGATCGTCGCGGCAGCTCAGGCGCTCGCCGCCGGTGATGCGTTGGGCGCGCTGAAGCGCGTGGCGCTGCGGGACGATGGGCCGGCACTGGCGCTTCGCGGCATCGCCATGGCGCAGCTCGGCGATCTCGTCCGTGCCAAGGTGCTATTGAAGAGTGCCGCGCGGGCCTTCGGGCCGCGCGAGACTGTTGCCCGTGCTCGCTGCGTGGTGGCCGAGGCGGAGATTGCGTTGGTTTCGCGAGATCTCGGCTGGCCGGAAAAGGCGTTGGAAACGGCGCGGGCTGCACTCGAAAAGCAGGGTGACCGGATCAATGCCGCCCATGCCCGCAATCTGCAGATCCGCCGCCTGCTGCTCGTCGGTCATCTGGATGAGGCCGAGCGATTGCTGGCGAAACTCGACCCATCGCCCCTGCCGCCTGCCGCAAGGGCAAGCCATGAACTGGCGGTCGCCGGTATCGCCGTTCGCCGCCTGCGGATCGAGCCTGCGCGTGCCGCTCTGACGCGTGCGGAGGAAGCAGCCCGCAAGGCAGGAATCCCCGCTCTTGCAATCGAGGTGCGTGATGCGGCGCGTATTCTCGACGAACCGGCCGCCCGCCTGGTGGCCAAAGGGAGCGAAAGGTCATTGTCGCTGGATGAGGTCGAGGCGCTTTTAGCGTCCGATGTCTTGGTCGTCGATGCCTGTCGCAACGTCGTGCGCAGTGGCGGGGGCATCATATCGCTTGCGAGCCGGCCGGTGCTTTTTGCCCTTGCTCGCGTGCTTGCGGAAGCGGCTCCAGCCGATGCGTCGCGCGCGCTGTTGCTTTCCCGTGCATTTCGTGCCCGCCACGCCGATGAATCTCACAGGGCACGGCTGAGGGTCGAGATCGGAAGGCTTCGCGCCGCTCTGGAACCGCTCGCCGAGATCAGCGCGACTGCGGAAGGTTTTGTGCTGACGCCGCGGCATGCGCGTAACGTCGTCGTGCTGGCGCCGCCGGTTGAGGTCGAGAATGCCTCAGTGCTCGCTTTGCTCTCGGATGGTGAATCCTGGTCGAGTTCGGCATTGTCGATCGCACTGTCTACAAGCCCACGTACGGTGCAGCGCGCGCTCGACGCGCTTGCTGCTATCGGGATGGTGCAAAGCGTCGGCAACGGACGGGCCTGTCGCTGGATGATGCCGCCGGTCGTCGGCTTCCCGACAACATTGTTACTCCCAGGCCCGCTGCCGAGCGACTAGGCTCTCGCATCATTGACACTCAACCGATCCCGACCGGAGGATGGAAGCCATGAAAAAGTCCCAAGCGGAAATCATTCGCGAATACGGTCCCTTCGAGAACGCGCCCCGCGTGAACGGCGTCACCTTCGACGGGCAGCATGTCTGGTTCGCCTCCGGCGAAAAGCTCCATGCTCTGAACCCTGAGAGCGGCGAGCAGGCGCGTACGATCGACATTGCCTCGCACGCCGGCACCGCTTTCGACGGCCACCATCTCTATCAGATTGCCGAGGACAAGATTCACAAGGTCGATCCTCAGACGGGCACGATCGTTGCGACTATTCCCGCACCGGGCAATGGTGGCGATTCAGGTCTTGCCTGGAGCGATGGCAGTCTCTGGGTGGGGCAGCATCGCGGTCGGAAGATCTACGAGATAGACCCGGAAACCGGTGCCATCCGCCGCACCATCGAATCCAACCGTATCGTCACCGGCGTGACATGGGTCGATGGCGAGCTGTGGCATGGCACCTGGGAGGGCGACGAAAGCGACGTCCGCCGCGTCGATCCGGCGACGGGAGAAGTTTTGGAACGGCTCGAAATGCCAGAGGGCACCGGCGTTTCCGGCCTGGAATCCGATGGCAAGGACCGCTTCTACGCCGGTGGTGGCGGTAGCGGCAAGCTGCGGGTAATCCGCCGCCCGCGCTGAGTGGCGGCAACCGAGATGTCTTGCGCCTGGGATCGGTCGATCGATCCCAGGTTTGCCGTTTCGGAAAGAGTTGACTTACGTCTCTGGCTTGAAAGACCGCATCCGGATCACGACCGGATAGCGCGACTTTAAAACTTGCCGCGCCATGGACTGGACTTCGGGCCAGATCCCGCGATCGCCGACATCGCTATCTCGCGCATTGTGAACCAATCGCAACGCCATGCGTTTCCAGCATGGAAGCCATGCCTTGCCGGTCCCGGCTTTCATTGCCATATTTCACTTACCAACCGCATTTCAATCATTTCCAAATTACGAGCTGCGCCGATCCCGACGAATGTCGTGAATGGTCGGGCGCGCCAAGGAGAAGTCATGAATGAGATCACGAAAAGTCTTGGCGAAATGAACTTGCAGGAGCGCGCTGATCTTATGGCGGCCGTCGCGGACGTACTGCAAGCCACCGCCGAGGAAGCCGAGGAGGATGGCGATGCGCTCGCCGCTACCAATTCGCTGTTCCTGGCATGCAATCTTCGCGGCTGTTCGTCCGATCTCGGTCCGAACGATCTGAAAGCGGCAGAACTGCTGCTGGAGCAGGGGATCACTTTCATTCACCTGCTGAATGGGCGAAAGAAAAGCCGCGCATTGGTGCATTAGCGTGCTGCAACCCCGTGCCAGGCCCGCACGCGGGACCCAATCACAGTTGATCGACGCGGCGTTGTTGGGAAATCGGGCGGACGTTCATCTGCTCGTCGCCAATAAAGATCGCCAGACTGATCTGGTTGAGGATGGTGAGGAAGGATTTCGGCGCCGACAAGTCGCCAAGCTGAACACCGGCGGGTCATCATCGATGTTCCCGCCGGCTCGCATTCTCCCGATCCCGCGATCTTCCATGGGCGGGACGGATCAATCTTCTTGGATGGCGCTGTTTCTCGCCGTATCCCGCATGAAGAGATAGACGATGAGCGAGATGCCGATCATTGCCGTCACATACCAGTAGAAGCCTTGCTCCCAGCCGCTGCTCTTGAATTTCAGCGCCACGAATTCTGCTGTGCCGCCGAACAATGTGTTGGCGAGGGCATAGGGCAGCGCGACGCCGAGAGCACGGATGTGAGCGGGAAACAGTTCCGCCTTCACGACCGCGTTGATCGATGTGTAGCCGGTGACGATGACCAATGCGCCCATGACCAGCAGTCCAGCGATGAGAGGATCTTTCGTGGTTTCTAGCGCCGAAAAGATCGGATAGGTAAACAGCATGCCGCAAAGACCGAAGCCGATCATCAGGGGCTTGCGGCCGATCCTGTCGGAGAGCCCGCCTGCAATCGGCTGCAGGAGCATGAAGATGAACAGCGTGATTGCGTTTATCTCGCTCGATGTTTCCCGGCTGAACCCAGAGGTGTTGACCAGGAATTTCTGCATGTAGATCGAGTAGGCGTAGAAGGCGAGCGTGCCGCCGGCTGTGAGCAGCATGACGAGCGCAGTTTCCCTGGGATGCCGGGTGATGAGCATCCAGAAGCCGGACTTCTGTGCATCGCTTGCCTGCACATTCTTGAAGCTCTCGGTTTCGGCAAGGCCGCGCCGCAGCCAGAAGACCACGACTGCAAGTGCTGCTCCCATGAAGAAGGGAATGCGCCATCCCCAGGCGTTCAGCGCTTCCGTCGTCATTACGGCCTGCAACAGGATCAACAGTGCAATAGCCAGGAGCTGGCCTGAGATCAGCGTGACATACTGAAAGGACGAGAAGAAGCCGCGGCGCTGGCGGCCGGCCATTTCGGAAAGATAGGTTGCCGAGGCGCCGTATTCGCCGCCGACGGACAGACCCTGCATCAGGCGGGCGAGAACCAGAAGTGCCGGTGCCATCACGCCGATGGTTTCATATCCAGGGGTCAGCGCGATAATCAGCGAGCCGGCGCACATCAGCGTCACCGAAAGGGCGAGGCCGGCTTTGCGGCCCTTACGGTCGGCATAGAGCCCCATGATCCAGGCACCGATCGGCCGCATGACGAAACCGACGGCAAAGACCGCTGCCGAATTCAACAGCTGCGCCGTCTGGTCGCCGGCGGGGAAGAAATGCGGCGCAAAATAAAGCGCGAATGCGGCATAGACATACCAGTCGAACCATTCGACCAGATTGCCGGTGGAACCGCCGATGATCGATTTCAGACGTTTGCGCCGTTCGGCTGCTTCCGCCTTTGCTGTCGTTACGATGGGATCTTCGAATGTCTTCAGCATTATGCCTCTCCTCCCGTTCTTGCTTCGGATCGTCGTAAGGGAGCGGTGAACCGCTGCGAACGACGGGTTCGCCGGGAGGGGCCGTATGCTTGCGGGTGGCTGCCGGCCAGTCTCGCCGAGACGGCATCGGCAAAGCCAATTGCCCGGCTGACAGCCAGCTTTTCTATGTATTGAGGACCACTCTCCCAGTCTTCGCATTGATACGTGTGGAAGGCGCGAGGCACGAGGTTTAGGGATACATAAGGATACCCCATTGATATACCTTGATTTTCTCCAGACATCGCGTTGGCCCTCAGGGTATTGCGCGCAAGATTCTGCGTGGCTATTTTGAAATTTGTGCAATATTCTGCACAGATGAGCGGATCGGGCCTCAAGCGAATTGTGTTTCTGGTAGCGGCCGGTTTGGCCGTCGCAGTCGGAATCTGGTATGCGGCGCTCTCGCTGTCGCGTCAGGGTGCGCTTGGGCGGCTGGCTGTGGAGGCAGGGGGGCTTGCGGTACAGCATAGTCGTTTGCTCGACAGCGAACTGGCACGTTTCCGGCTTCTTCCGATCGCGCTTGGCGAATATCGCGATCTTGGCGAGGCGCTTGCAAGCCCTACGGCGGATGCGGCCCGTCGGCTTGACGAAAAGCTCAGCTTCCTGGCTCGCGAAACCGGCGCCTACATCATTTATCTTGTCGATCACAAGGGACTTGTGATTTCCGCGTCGAATGCAGGGACCGAAGACAGTTTCGTTGGCAAGAACTTCAGCTTTCGTCCCTATTTTTCCGAGGCGCTCAAAGATGGCACGGCGGAATATTATGGTGCCGGAGCGATCAGCGGCCGGCCAGGCCTGTTTCTGGCCCGCAGGGTTGGCGATGCCGCCGCTCCGGCGGGAGTCGTGGTGGTCAAATTCGAGTTCGATGCAGTGTCGCGGATCTGGGCGAATGATCCGGGCGTAACGCTTGTCGTCGACGAACATCAGATCATTCTTGCCGCGTCCGATCCGTCACAGGTGCTGACCGCGCTTGCGCCCCTGTCGCCGGAAGACCGGGCCAGCATCGTCGCAAGCGGGCAATATCGCGACGCCGCACTTGGGCCGGGCTATTATCGTGCCGAGGATGCCGGTCGGGTCCGCGGTCCGCGGCATCAGATCATGATTTCGGCGGAGCAGCCGGTCGCCGGCACGCAGCTGCGCCTCCTGCATCTTCTTGACACCCGAACGGCATTGCAGGAAGCCCAGGCGGAGGCCTGGCTTCTGGCGCTGCCCGCCATCCTGGGATTGGCTGTTATCACGGCCGCGATCTGGTGGCGCATGACGCGTGCAGCAAGAGCGGCAGCCGACCGGCGGGCGCTTGAGAAGGCTGTCGCCGCGCGCACGGCCGAGCTACGCGATGAAATGGCCGAACGGACGCGCGCCGAGGATCGCTATCGCGATGCCCGCGAGGAACTTGCGCAGGCCAATCGGCTTGCTTCCGTCGGTTCGATCACGGCGGGATTGATGCATGAAATCAACCAGCCGGTCGCCACCATCCGCACTCTCGCCGAGAATGCCCGCCATCATCTCGCGGCCAATCGCCTCGATCGCGTCGGCGCCAATCTCGATGCTGCAGTCGAGGTGACGGCGCGCATCGGGACGATTACCCAGGAGATGCGACGGTTTTCGCGCCGGGGACGTCATGCGGCGGGAGCGGAGCCGCTCGATGCCATCATTGCCGGCGCCTTGCTGCTGGTCGGCAACCGGTTCCGCAAAGCAGGTGTGCGGCTCGATCTGCCGGCGGAGGGGCAGCCGCATGTACTTGCCGAACGCGTGCGGCTGGAGCAGGTCATCGTCAATCTCATGCAGAACGCCATCGACGCCGTTGCCGAGATTGCCGATCCGCATGTCGCTCTGCTCATCGACGCCGAGGGGAAGGATGTGGTGAGGCTGATTGTCGCCGACAATGGCCCTGGCATCGATCCTCTGCTGGCCAAGGAAATATTCCGCCCATTCATGACCGGTAAGCCCGACGGGCTCGGTCTTGGGCTCGGGATCGCGCAGGACATCATGAACGATCTCGGCGGATCGTTGACCATTGGCCCGTCGCCGCTCGGTGGCGCGGCTTTCGTAATGACTATGAGGCAGGCATGACCCTACAAGCGTCGCAGAAAATCCTTCTGGTCGAGGACGATGGTCCTTTCAATGCCGCGCTTACCGATTCCTTCGTCATAGCGGGCTTCGATGTGGAGACGCATGGTGACGGGCAGTCGGCGCTGGCAAGCCTTGCAACCGCATTGCCTGGGGTGATCGTCAGCGACATCCGCCTGCCGCGCATCGATGGGCACGATCTGCTGGAGGCAGTGCTGGCGCGCGATCCGGACTTGCCTGTTATCCTGATGACCGGCCACGGCGACATCGCCATGGCGGTCGGTGCATTGAAACAGGGCGCCTACGATTTTATTGCCAAGCCCTTTGCCACCGATCACCTGATCGCATCCGTGCGGCGGGCGCTGGAGACGCGCCGCCTGGTGCTGGAAAACCGGCGCTTGCGGCAGGCAGCCGCCGAGGCGGAGGATGCGTCGCCGCTCCTCGGCCAGACGACGGTCATGGCACGATTGCGTGAAACGATCCGTCAGGTCGCAAATGCAGACGTGGATGTCCTGGTCGAAGGCGAAACCGGCACCGGCAAGGAGCTGGTCGCCCGCCTCATCCACCGCTGGAGCAGGCGGCGCGCCCGCAGTTTCGTCGCGGTCGATTGCGCCGCTCTGCCGGATGCGATCGCCGACGAGACTCTGTTCGGAAACCGCGTCCGGCGCGGACGCATCGCCGAGGCCGATCGCGGCACGTTGTTTCTCGACGAGATCGACAGCATGTCACCCCTGCTGCAGGGCCGGCTTCTGCGGGTTGTCGAGGAGCGCGAGCTGCCTTCGGCGAGCGGCGAGCCGGCCCCTGTCGATCTGCGCATCGTCGCTGCGACGAAAAGCGATCTGCATGGCGCGGTTGCCGATGATCGCTTTCGGGCGGATCTGCTCTACCGGCTGGAAACCGTGCGGATCCGCATCCCGCCCTTGCGGGAGCGCCGCGCAGATATCGGCCTGTTGTTCAGCGCCTTCCTCGACGAGGCCGCCCGCCTGCACGGCGTGCCGCGTCCGCCCATCGATGCCGCGATGGAGGCACGATTTCTAACTGACGATTGGCTAGGCAATGTCCGGGAGCTGCGCAACTATGCGACCCAAGCCGCGCTTGGCCTCGCTTCCGCTCGCAGCCAGCCTTCCATCGAGTTCGGCCTCTCCGATCAGATGGATCACTTCGAGGCGAATATTCTGCGGGCCACGCTGGAGCGATATGAGGGGGATATTGCTGAGGTCGCGCAGGCACTCAAGCTGCCGCGCCGAAGTCTCTATGCCCGTCTGCAACGTCACGGCATCAATCCGTCGGTTTACCGTAAGTGAGACGGGGGCCATGTCGAGAGTGAAAGGAATAGGTCGAGCATAGTTTTACTTGCTCAACTTGGCGTCGTAATTTGTATTTAGTGTAATTTCCCTCATAACTTTATAGATATGCGATGTATAAATTAGATTAACTACGTATTAATCATAATTATTCTGCGTGAAAAATAGAGAATAATTAATACATGTTAGGATATTGTGGCTCGTCTGCATGATGCAGCAATTAAATTAGAGAGCTATGATATGCTTGAATTACCTAAATTGATGCAGCTATTACTATTTGCGGCCATTATACTGTTATTTTTCCGCTGGGTCGTCGAGGACATGAACAGGTAGCCGCTTTCGGCGCCTGAATATCCCAGCACCACTCGATTTGCTTCCTCAGTTCACCGTTTCCCTATCGTCCTGCCAAGACCGCGCGTGGCTTCGGCTCGTGCGCGGCGCAAGCTGATCGCAACGATTTGCTGTTGCCCTTGCGTCTCTGTTCGGCAGACTGACGGGAATTGAACAATGGCGCCCGGGGTTTCCGGACGCCATTGAGGCGCATCGTATGATTGTCATGGTACAGGCGCGATCGCTCTTACCGGCTTCAGGCCATACGGTATCGTATGCGTGAGCGTGAACCTGCATGGTTCAGTGGGCACCTGCGCCGCCGCCGGCTTGAGGGCGCTTGGCGAACAGCATGGTGATCGCTGCGATGGCAAGCACGACGCCGATGACGGCGAACGTGTCGCTGAAGCCCATGATCAGCGCCTGTCTCTTGATGATCTGGCCGAGGGCGATGACCGCCTTCTGTTGGGCTGCCTGATGGTCCGAGACCCCGTGCGACAGGAAGTAGCCGGTCATCTGGTCGATCCGTTCGCGAACCTCGTCGCGGCCAAGGGTTACGGATTGGCCGATGATGTTGGAGTGGAACTGCTCGCGTTTGGTCAGGATGGTCCCAAGCGAGGCCGTGCCGACCGCGCCGCCGAGATTGCGCAGCATGTTCGTCAAGCCGGAGGCAGCGGCAGCGTCAGCCGGAGCAATTCCTGCTGTCGTGATCGCGGTGACGGGCGTGATGACGAAGGCCTGGCCAATTGCGCGAACGATGTTCGGAATGAAGAACTGATCTCCGGCATTGTCAGCCGAAAGCGTGACGTTCATGAAGCAGCTCAGCGAAAAGACCGCAATGCCGAAGAAGGCAAGCCAGCGCACATCAACCCGCTTCATCATCAGCGGAACCAGCGGGATCAGCAGCAGCTGCGGCAACCCCGTCCAGGCCAGGACGTTGCCGATCTGCTCGGCGTTGTACTTCTGCACCTGGCCGAGATATTGCGGCAGGATGTAGACCGTCCCGAACAGCGCGACGCCGACGAGAATATTGGCAAGCACGCCAAGCCCGAAATTCCTCTGTTTTAGCAGCTGCAGTTTCACCAGCGGCTTTGAAACCTTCAGCTCGATGATGATGAAGAGCGTCAGGAACACGGCTGCGACGATGCTGAGCCGGACGATGAAGGGCGAGGAGAACCAGTCGTCCTTGTTGCCCTCTTCAAGCACGGTTTGCAGGGCAGAGAGGCCGATCGCCATCGTCACGATGCCGGCCCAGTCGCCCTCACGCAGAAGTTTCAGCTGCATGGGCTGCTTTTCCAGTGTCAGGGCAAGCGCCACCACCATGATGGCGCTCGGGCCGGCATTGATGAAGAAGATGGTCTGCCAGCCGTAATTCTCGGTCAGGTAGCCGCCGATGGTCGGGCCGATGGCCGGCGCAAAGGTGACGGACAATGCAAAGATTGCCAGCCCTAAAGGTTGTTGCGGCTTCGGAAGCTTCGTCAACACCATGGTAAAGGCCATCGGGATCAACACGCCGCCGGCAAACCCCTGCAGGCCGCGTAGCACGATCATTGTTCCGAGATCGTGGGCAAAGGCGCAGGACAGCGACAACAGCGGAAACAGCACCGAGTTCACCAGAATGTAACGGCGAAACGAGAAGACGCTGCTGAGATAGGCGGTGAGCGGAATGACGACGATCTCGCCGATCAGATAGGAGGTCGAGATCCAGGCGCCGTTATCCACCCCGGTGCCGATCCCCCCTTCGATATCGAGGAGGGAGGCATTGGTGATCTGGATATTCAGGATCGCCATGAACGCGCCGATCATGCCGGCCAAGACTGCGATCCACTCTCTTGTCGATGCGCGCGGCTGCGCCGCAGCGGCCGGCATCGCACGGCCATCTATTGTAATCGTTGACATTGTGGGGGCTCCCGCCGGCAGCTTTACAGCGCGGCGCCTGCTTTCGTGTTGATGCTCGGCTCGACGGACATTCCGGGGCGCAGCTCGCCACCGTTCATCGTCTGCGGGTCAAGCGCGATCCTCACCGGAATTCGCTGCACGACTTTGGTGAAGTTGCCCGTCGCATTGTCCGGCGGCAGCAGCGCGAATTCCTGTCCGCTCGCCGGCGCAAGGCTGTCGACATGGCCATGGAAGACCTTGCCGGGGAACATGTCGACTTCGATATCGACAGGTTGGCCAGCATGGACGTTCGTCAGTTGCGTCTCCTTGTAATTGGCGACGACATAGGCCTGGTCGGTCGGCACGAGCGACATCAGCTGCGTTCCGGCCTGAACATATTGGCCGATACGCAGCGTGCGGTTGCCGACGGTGCCGTCGACGGGGGCCATGATGGTCGCATAGGAGAGGTTCAGCTCGGCCTGATGCTGGACGGCCTGGCTTTTCTGCAGGGCGGCGGTTGCTTGTCCGATCTGGGCTTTCAGAAGCGCGACCTGTTTGACGGCACCTTCCAGGGTTGCGGTGTCCCTGACGATGGAAGCCTGGGCTGCGGCGATCTGCGATGCCGCCTGCTGGGCCGTCTGCACGGCCGCATAGCCGTTGGAGGCGAGGCTAGCGTAGCGCTTGTTGTTCTGTTCGGCGAATGTTTCGTTCGCCTTGTCCACATCCAGCGTTGCCCTCGCTGCGGCGATCGTCGATTGCTGGATATCGAGCGAGGCTTGCTCGGCCAGTATGGTTGCCTGTGCCGCAGCGACATCGGCCTTTGCCTGGTCGAGTGCGGCACGGAAGTCACGGTCGTCGATGCGCGCGAGCGGCTGGCCGGCCTTCACGGTCTCGTTGTCCTTGACCAGGACTTCCGCCAGATAGCCCGAGATCTTCGGGGCGATCGAGCTGTTGTCGGCCTGGACGTAGGCGTCATCGGTCGACACCTCAAAACGGCCGTTCTGCCAATAGTCGTGTCCGTAATAGCCTGCGGCAGCGATAATGACGATCGCACCCACGCCATACATCAACCGGCGCGGCGTTTTGCTGCGCTTAGCAGCGGCATTACCGCCTGCCTGTCCCTGCGGTGCCTCCGGACGGGGCTCGGCTGTTACCCCTTCCTTGGCCTTTGCTTCGACAGTTTCCTGCGCCTCGCTGGAAGCGCCTTCCGACGTTACGATATGCAGATTGTTAGCCATGTACTTGCTCCTGACAACGGGTCGCTGCCGGGCAGGGGTAGCGGCCAAGTTCATTTTAGAAACTTGATGTTTTCCAAAATAAGAGCTATAAGATCGAAGTCAACTAGATTTTGGAAAATATCTATGGTCCTAAATCAAAAAGCCGCGAAACGACCACGAGGACGACCGCAGGTTCGTTGTGATGACGACACCAGAGCGATCGTGCTTTCGTCCGCGCGCAAGCATTTTCTGGAGGCGGGCTATGCTTCGGCATGCGTCAACGACATCGCCCAGGATGCGGGGGTATCGACCAAAACCGTCTATCGGCTGTTTGAAAGTAAGGGCGAGATCTTCAATGCCGTGATTACGGACCGCATCGCGCGCTTCAACGTCGAAGTGGATCAGGGCTTGCTCAAGCACACGGATCTGCATCACGGGCTGGAACAGATCCTGATCGCTTACGGCCGTCTGGCACTGGACCCGGAAACCATCGCGATCAATCGTCTGGCCGTAGCCGAGGTCGATCGCTTTCCAGAAATCGCGGCGTCCTTCTACGAGCGGGCGATCAAGGCCTCGACGGTGGTCTTCGAGGTCTGGCTGCGCAGCCAGCACGATAAGGGAGTGATTAGAATAGCCAATATCCCCCTCGCGGCCGGCTTCCTCAGGGGCATGATGACCATGGAGCCGCAGCGGGCTGTCATGCTGGGCCAGCGGCAGGCGCCTGATGACGAGGAAATTAGAACCCGCGCGACGGAATGTGCGGCGATCTTCCTGCAAGGCTGCATTTCCGGCTCGGCGTGAGCCGGAAATGGAAGGGCTAAGCTGCCCGCGCGGTTGCCGGCGGTCTTCGGACCGGTCAAGGCACGATGGTGAAACTGTAGCTCCCGTTGGTCTTGTGGCCGTCCGTGGAGAGCGCATGCCATTCGACCGTGTACTTGCCGGCTGACAATTTGTCGGTCACGGGCACCATCAGCGTGGTGCCGCTGTTCATCAGCATGCCTTCTCCGGTCTTGACGTTCGTCTTGTCGGGGCCGGTTACCTTGATGCCGCTGAATTTCAAATTGAGGCCCTCCGAGAAGGTTAGGTCGAGTTCGGATGGTGCGGCCTTGACTATGCCGTCGGCGGCCGGAACGGCCGACTTCAGATGGGCATGCGCCATAGCCTGGCCGGCAAAAGCGACGCTGATTGCGATGGCAACGGGGAACAATTTCTTGATCGGGGGCATTTGATTTCCTCATCCTGTTGGCGATCCGCGGAAAGTCTGCGGATCGTGTGATGGCGATCGCTCGATCGCCGATATCCGTTCCCGGCAAAGCCGGACGGAATTCTCGTGTCCCAGTGGCGCTTACGCGCCACGGAATTAATCCTGCCGCAGCAGATTTCGGATCTTCTGCAGCGCGACATCGTTGTTTTCCTGATAGGCGATGGTGCCTCTGAGATTGCCGCCGGCATCGACGAGCAGCACGGAGGCGGTATGATCCATGGTGTATCCGCCGTCCGGGCTCGGCACTTTCTTGGCATAGATGCGCCAGCTCTTGATGGCCTTCTGCATTTCGGTGGGATCACCCGTGATCCCGGTGATGCGGTCGGTAAAATTGCCCGTGTAGCTGTGCATGATCTCCGGCGTGTCGCGCTCCGGGTCGACGGTGAAGAAATAGGCTTTCAGCCCATCGGCCTGCGGTCCGAGCGTCTTGAACCACCCCGTCATATCGTAAAGCGTTGTCGGGCAAACGTCGGGGCAATGCGTGTAGCCGAAATAGACGAGCGACGGATGGCCCGACAGGGCCTTTTCGGTGATGGGCTCACCGCGATCGTCCGTGAGCGTGAAGGCTGTGCCGAGGCTGCCCGTGGCCTGCACCTCAGGAACCATGAGGAACGTCGCGTAGCCGATCACACCCGCACCGGCGGCAAGCGTGAGGGCGAAGGCAGTTGCAACGAAACGTCGTCTATTTGACATGGAACGTCTCCCTGTTCGCCGCTATCGATCCCACAGGGAAATCGACGTCGATTGAGCCGGCCTTTTCGAACTGGAGCGTTGCCCTCACCGTCTGGCCCTGAAGGAAGGGCTCGGCAACCTTCATGAACATGACGTGATAGCCGCCGGGTTTGAGTTCGACGGTCTGGCCCGCCGGTATCGGCAGGCCGCCGGCAAGCTCGCGCATGATCATGACCTCCTTGTCCATCTTCATCTCGTGAATCTGGACCGTTGCAGCGCGCGGTGAGCTCGCAGCCACCAGCCGGTCGTTGGTGTCGCCCGTATTCGTGATGGTCATATAACCGCCACCGACGGGAGCTCCCGGCACCATGGCGCGAACATAGGGTGCGGAAATGGTGAGGTTGCCGATTTTGACATCGTCGGCGGAAGCGAGGGAGGAAGACAGGAATGCAAGCCCGAAGGCGGCAAGGGCAGAAATCTGTTTCAGCATGATCGATATCCTTGATCCGGAAAAGGAGCGGGCAGGCGAAGCCTTTGGGCTCCGCCCGATCTCGTCAGGAAAAGAAACGCCGGAGCGGCGGCACGAAACGAACTACGAACTGGTCGAGGAGCAGCATCGCGACGATGGCAGCTCCCGTCAGTGGGAAAGCCACGCCGAAGACGATGGCGATGAGCCAGAGGCCGACATAGACGGACTTCTGCGGCGGCATAGGCGGTACGCCGAGTCGGCCCGATGGCCGGCGCTTCCACCACATGATTGCCGCCGTCACGCAGCAAAGGATGATGGCGAGGCATGCGGCGAGCATCAGAAGCTGGTTGAAGAGACCCCATTCCTGCCCCTGATGGACATTGATGCCCCATTCGATCGCCTTGCCGAGCGCCGGATACTGAGCGTAGGAGATGTCGACCAGCGGTTTGCCGGAATATTGGTCGATGTGAACGGTGCGCTCCTTGCCGAGATCGCCGAAATAATGGCTTGCGGTGTAGACGCCGGTCTCATCCGAAGGGATTGCAAGATCGGAGCCGGCGACCATGCCAAGCCCATGCATGATGTCGACGGCCTTGTTCAGACCGATCGGCTTTGCCGACTGCGCCGCGGCGATATCGGACAGTGGAACTGGCGCGTTTTCAACCACCCAGCCGGCGCGGCTGACGATATCCTGTGTGACCTTCGTCGATTTCGGCACCTCGTCCCAGACCGCAGCCGGTGTTCCGAGATTATTTGCCGTCAGCCAGGCATTGACGTTGGCGCCCCAGTAACCGGACCATGGCATGCCGCTGAAGGCCAGGAAAAAGATAAGGATGCCGGCAAGCGCGCCCGTCACGGCATGCAGGTCGCGCCAGAAAACGCGCCGCGATGGATTGCCGCGAACCGTGAGCACGCCACCGCTCTGCTGGCGCGGCCACCACAGATAGATGCCGGTCACCACAAGGACGAGGGCAAAGCCCGCGACGATCTCGATGAGGCGATTGGTCCATTTCCCGAAATATTCGAGGCTGTGGATGCGCTTGACGACCCAGGCAAACTCCTGCTGCGAGCCGACCGACCCCAGAATGCCGCCGTCATAGGGGTTGACGTAGACGATGGTCGATTGGCCATCTTTGGAAAGCGTTATCCAGGCCGAGCGGTTCGGCGCCGACGCTTCGTGATATGAGGTCGCGCGGGCGCCCGGAAAGGCCGAGAGTGCGGCATCGGCGATCTGCTGCGGCTGCAGCATCGTGCCGGTTTCGGCAACGAGGTAGCGATGCGAGTAGAAAGTATCGGCAATCTGATCCTTGAACAGATACAGCGAGCCGGTGATCGCCAGATTGAGCATGAAAGGAATGACGAGCAGACCGGCGAAGAAGTGCCAGCGCCAGATCGCGCGATAGAGCGAGATATTATGGGTTGCTGCAACTGCAGGCTCTGCAGCGGTAAAGGCAGACATGAAATCCTCCGAAGATCGGCAGGCTGCCACGATCGATCTGAGGAGGGGGCGGGCGATGGTTCGCCATTTGAGGTGAGCTTGCTTCACACGGCCAGCTGGACCAATCGGTCCCGCCTCGTTCGGCAAAGTACAGTCAGGAACACCAATCCTCAGATTTTACGACCTAAGGGTCGCGATGCGGCAGCGTTGACGGCGAGCGTCACGGCAGGGCCGGAACGCCGGTTCAGCCAACGATGTCGAGGAGGGGTGGCGCTCTCGGGCCTGTGTTCGGCGGATAAAGCTGGCGGTGGAAAGCCTCCGATCTTGCGACGACGGTCTCTCCGCGCACGGAGGCAAGGCGCTCGCAAATTTCGGTCGGAGGCGTGGGCACAACCGCGGCAGACGCGATCCGGCATGCCTCGCATCCGGGCGCATAGGCTTTTCCGTGCACCTTGCCGTCGGCATCCTTGTAGGTAATGCAGAGGATCGGCAGAGATCCATCCGGAAGCCTGTATTGGGCAAGCTCGATCGGGGATATCTCATCCGCTGTTGCGACGACAGGCTGATGGGCGAAGCCGACAAGCAACAACGCAACGGCGCAAAGAATGCGCGCGCTCCACTGTCCTGTACGCGAAATGGTCTTCCGCATTCTTGTCCCCACCACCGCATTCGCGGATGAGGTTGCAGTCATAGGATAGGCCCATTGCAAGCGCAATGCGTCAATTCGTGCCGTGCCGAGGTTTGCGGAAGCCGGTACTAGTCAAGGACGCGCGGTCGACGCGTCTCGGCGAACGCCAAATTGGCGGAGAGCTCTTGATCGTTCGGCGCAGGGCGCCAGATAGGGCTGATCATTCGGATCCGTGGGTTGTGCTCGGCAGAAAGGCGATCATGAGCAGCTTTGATAACTCGCCTTCTGCCCGGTGCCGTCGACGTCTCGATCCGTCGGCTTTCATAGTTCGTTTCCCCCGATGGTCTAAGATCTCTAAAGGACGCATGACTGCATCTGGCCTGAACTACAGATCCCGGACGCAGCGATATTGAGATATATTGCTTCAGAAATTCGATTGCGACGATGACCCTCACTTCCAGTTCCCGCCCGAACATTATTGTCACACTGCCGATCAGTGAGAGGCTTGGTAAACCATTTTGTGGAGATCGCATGGTATCCCACACCGACTTCGACTATGCCGGTACAGGTCATTCGTTGCGGTTCGTTGCGAGGACTGGGAACAGCAATGGAAATTGAAACACATTTGGTTTCGCTGATACGCGTCCTCGGCCAGGTGGCGATCATCGTCTATGCTTATTCCTGGGTCATCCGGATCGTCGAACGCGGCGCTCTGAAATCCGTGGCCATCGGGTTGCTGTTCGGGCTGGTCGGCATCCTGTCCATGGGCGATCCGATACAATGGATGCCGGGCGTTATTCAGGATGGCCGCTCGATCCTCCTTGTCCTTGCGCCGATCTATGGTGGCCTTCTGGGAACCATTGTCGCTGCAGCGATGATGGCTCTGTTTCGGTTTCTGGTCGGCGGTATGGGTGCGGTGGGCGGCGTTGCCGGTATCGTGATCGTTGCGATCGCGGGCTATGTGCTCAGCCTCCTGCCGCGGCAATGGACCGGCACGGGCTGGAGACGATCGGCCCTGTTCGGTCTGGCGACCTGCTCATCCCTCGTGGTTCTCTTCTTTCTGCCATGGGCGGTTGCGCGCGCTCTTCTCCTCTCGGCGACACTTCCGGTGACGACCGTCAATATACTCGGTGTCATGCTGCTATCGGATCTGCTGCAGCGGGAGCAATATCGCATCGGTATCCAACGCGCGCTGGAGAATGAAGCGAGCCTCGACCCGCTGACAAGACTGCCCAACCGCCGCGTATTGCAGCGCGAAGGCGATCGATGCAGCAAGGAAGCGGGCATGCGCCGCATTCCTTTCTCGATCATCATGCTCGATATCGATCACTTCAAGAAGATCAACGATAGCTGGGGGCATTCCTTCGGCGACACCGTCCTGGCACGAGTGGCTGATGTGATCCGGCAAACCGTGCGCAAGACCGATATCGCCGCCCGTTATGGCGGCGAGGAGATCGTGGTGCTGCTGCCGAACACGGATACGAGGGCCGCAGCTGCCGTCGCGGAGAAAATTCGCAGGGATATCGAGGGCACGACCCTGATGTTCGAGCAGGAAGCCGTTCACGTCACTGTCAGCATCGGCATCGCCTGCTCCCTTGAGCCGACCACGGATTTCAAGCATGTGCTCGAGGCCGCCGATAAGGCGCTCTATCGGGCGAAGGCGAGCGGAAGAAATCGGGTTGAGCTGGCCGAGGCCGCCTAGCCGCGCCCTGCCTTCGGCGATGAGCATGATGCTCTCTTTCTTTTTGCCATCCAAGCGTTCTTGACGAGAAGGCCCTGTCCGGAATAACTGAACGCGACGGTTCCCCAAGGAAGACTCCGCGGGGATTAATAGGGAACACGGTGAGGAAGACCCAAGAGGGACCTAGACCGTGGCTGCCCCCGCAAATGTAAGCGGATTGCCGATCATCCGGGAGTGACCTTTTTTAAGTTATCTCCCGAGGCTTAAAGCCATGCCACTGCAAGCAAGCTTGCGGGAAGGCGGATGATCGTCAGAGATCCGCAAGCCAGGAGACCTGCCGTCGATCACGATCCAATCAGCCGGGCGGGGATGCCCGGAAAGGACAGAGAATGATTGACCTGAGCCTTCGATATTATCCGACCTCTATCGGCCTTGATTGGGATCCTCGCAACCGGCGGCGGTCTTTCTCAGCGCGATCGTGCTGACACCGCCCAGTTTCCCTCTCCGATCGAGATCTTTCATGCGCCATTTTTTGACGACTATTACATTTGCACTTGGGCTGACCGGGTTTGCCGCCTCCAGTTTCGCCGCCACACAATATCCGCTCACCATCAATAATTGCGGCCAGAAGGTCACTTTCCAGAAGCTGCCGGCCAGGATCGTTTCGATCGGCCAGGGCATGACCGAAATCCTGCTCTCGCTCGGTCTGGCCGACAAGATCGCCGGCACCGCCGTCTGGGTCGGCCCGGTGCTGCCGCAATATGCCGAGGCGAACAGCAAGATCCCGCGGCTTGCCGATAATGATCCGAGCTTCGAATCCGTTGTTGGCAAGGAACCGGATCTCGTCGCCGCCGAATTCGAGTGGCATGTCGGCGCACAGGGCTCCGTCGGCAAGCGCGAGCAGTTTTCCGAACTCGGCATCAACACCTATATCGCGCCGACGGATTGCGTCGCCAAGGTCAACACCGATGGCGGCGACGGCGTGCGCAAGGAACTGTTCACGATGGACCTGGTCTATCAGGAGATCGACGAACTCGCGGAGATCTTCGATGTGAAAGATCGCGGCGATGCCTTGATCGCGGCCCTGAAGAAGCGCGAAGCGGATGCTGTCGCCTCGATTTCAGGCGCAAAGTCCAAGGATCTGCCGATTGTCTTCTGGTTTTCCAGCAAGGAAGTCAGCGGCGATGCCTTTATCGCCGGCAAGAACAGCGCGCCGGCCTATATCCTGAAGACGATCGGCGCCAAGAACGTCGTGACGACCGAGGAAGAATGGCCGCTCGTCGGCTGGGAGACCATCGCGCAGGCAAATCCGGCCGTGATCGTGATCGCCACCATGGACCGCCGCCGCTATGCCGCCGATGATCCGAAGGTCAAAGTCGATTTCCTCAAGAAGGATCCGGTCACCAGCCAGCTCGATGCCGTCAGGAACAAGCATTTCGTCATGATGGATGCGCAGTCGATGAACCCGACCATCCGCACCATCGACGGCATCGAAATCCTGGCCAAGGGCATCAAGTCCTTCGGCCTGGCGCAGTAAGATATGAGTCTCGTTGCGGAACGTCGGTCATGGTGGGCGCTTCTGGCGCTCGCCCTGGCTGCCATCATGATCCTGGCGTTCATGATCAGCCTTGCGGTGTCGATCGGCGAGATTTCCATCCCGCTGTCGACCACCGCCAAGGCGGTCTCGAACCGGATGTTCGGAACGAGTTTCGAGCTTAGCCGTATCCATCAGGGCATCGTCTGGGATTATCGGCTGAGCCGGGCGCTGGTCGCCGCCAGCACCGGCGCGGCGCTGGCGCTGAGCGGTGTGATCCTGCAGGCCTTGCTGCGCAATCCGCTTGCCGAACCCTATGTGCTCGGCATTTCGGCGGGGGCTTCGACCGGAGCGGTCTGCATCATGATCCTCGGGCTCGGCTACGGCATTCTGGGGCTTTCCGGCGGCGCTTTCATCGGTGCGGCCGTCGCCTTCCTCTTCGTCGGCCTGTTGGCCGCCGGTGTCGGCGGCACGAGCGAGCGCATCATTCTTTGCGGTGTTGCCGGTTCGCAGCTTTTCAACGCGCTCACCTCCTACATCGTCACCACCTCGGCCAATGCCGAGCAGGCAAGGGGCGTCATGTTCTGGCTGCTCGGCTCCTTGAGCGGTGTGCGCTGGCCGGACGTCTATCTTTCTGGGCCGGTCGCCATCATCGGCTTTGTCGTCTGCATGGCGCATGTGCGCGTGCTCGATGCCTTCATCTTCGGTACCGATGCGGCCGCCTCACTCGGCATTGCGGTCAGACGCGCGCAGATCGTCCTGCTCGGCGTGACGGCCTTCATGACCGCAGCCGTCGTCAGCATCGTCGGTTCGATCGGCTTCGTCGGGCTTGTCATTCCGCATGCCGCCCGCTTCGTGGTCGGGCCAAGCCATGATCGGCTGCTGCCGGCAGCAGCTCTGGCCGGCGCCATTTTCATGGTCGGTGCGGATATCATTTCAAGAATCATCATTCCCCAGCAGATCCTGCCGATCGGCGTGGTCACGGCCCTGTTCGGGGCTCCGGCCTTCGCCATCATTCTCTATCGCGCGCGGAGGACGGCATGAGCATCGCTGTTGATACGGTAACCTTTGCGGCCGGCAATACTTTGATCGTCAACGGCGTCAGCCTGGCGGTGGAAAGGGGCAAGGTGCTCGGCCTTCTCGGACCGAACGGCTCGGGAAAATCGAGCTTGCTGCGGCTGATATGTCGGCTGCGCAAGGTCAAGAGCGGTATCATCCGGCTTGGCGGCAGCGACATAGCCTCGATCTCGCGCGGGGATATCGCCCGCCGCATCGCGCTCGTCGAACAGCAGGCGACGACCGATACCCAGGTCACCGTGATGGATGTCGTGCGCCTCGGCCGCACGCCGCATCGCGGCCCCCTGTCGGTCTGGAGTGTTCATGACGATGCGGCGGTTGCGGACGCGCTTGCCCGCGTCGGCATGCAGGGCCGTGCCGGGCAGCTGTGGCAGACGCTTTCAGGAGGCGAGCGACAGCGCGTCCACATAGCAAGAGCGCTCGCCCAGACGCCGAGTGAGCTGCTGCTTGACGAGCCGACGAACCATCTCGATATTCAGCACCAGCTCGATATTCTCGGTCTGGTCTCCAGGCTCGATGTCACCTCGATCGTCGCGCTGCACGACCTCAATCTGGCGGCCATGTTCTGCGACAGTCTTGCGGTGCTGCAGAAGGGTGAAGTGGTCGCGGCCGGCCCGCCGGAAGAGGTGCTGACGCAGGAACTGATCGAGCGGGTATTCGGCGTGCGCGCGCATGTGCAGAAGTCCTCGGTTCATGGCCGCTGCAACATCCAATATATGGCGGGTTGATGCCATCGCGGCACGTCCGCCGCCCTCGATCCGCTCGGAGCAATTCCAGGAAAAATGCGAAGCGGTTCAGTTCAAACGATGACGGAACATCCAGGCGGCGACCGGCATCGTCGCGGCGGCAATGGCAAGAAGCGCCAGCATGTCCGGAAACAGCGCCTCGATGCCGGCGCCTTCGAGATAGACGCCGCGCGTGATGCTGATCGCATATTTCAGCGGATTGATCATCGTCGCATATTGCAGGATCTCAGGCATGTTGTCGGTCGGCGACATAAGGCCGGAGAGCAGCATGAACGGCATCAGGAAGACGAAGCAGAGGATCATCGCCTGCTGCATGTTGGCGGCGATGGATGACAGGAACAGTCCGAAACCGATCGCCGCGGCAAGGAAGAGGCTGAGCCCGAGATAGAGCGTCAGGAACGAGCCGGCAAACGGAATGCGAAACCAGAACAAGGACACCAGCAGGATCGTCGATGCCTGAGTGATGCCGACAATCATCGAGGGAACGGCCTTGCCGATCATGATCTCTGTCGGCGTGAATGGCGCGACGAGCAGCTGATCGAAGGTTCCTTCCTCGCGTTCGCGCGCAACGGACATGGCAGTCAGCATCATCGTCATCAGCATGGTGATCGTCCCGATGAGCGAGGGCACCATGCTCCACCGCGTTTCCAGCTGCGGATTGTACCAGGCGCGGGTCGTGACCTGCACGGCATTGCCCGAGCTGCCCTTCTGTGCAAGCCAATCGGCGGTGAAGTCGCCGACGATCGTATTGGCATAGCCTTGCGCGATACCGCTCGTGTTGGAATTTCGGCCATCCGCGATGACCTGTACGGTGCCGGGGCTACCCGCTTCCAGCTGCCTCTCGAAATCGCGATCTACGACGATGATCAGCACAGCCCGCTTGGTATCGAGCAGCCTGACCGCCTGGCCCGTCTGCGTCAGTGTCGCTACCCTTTCGAAAATGCCCGATCCTTCAAGCTTCGCGACAAGGTTTCTGGACGTCGTCGTCCTGTCCTGATCGACGAGCGCATAGGGAACCGTATTGAGGTCATAGGTGGCGGCGTAGCCGAAGATCAGGCATTGGAGAATGGGCGGGACGACGAGGCTTGCCCGGCTTCGGGGATCCTTCAGGATGACGAGGAGTTCCTTGCGGATCAGCGTCAGGATGCGCAGAAGCGATGCGAACGACATGGTCATGCGATCCTCTTGCGGGTCATGCGCACGGCGAGTGCCAGAAGTGCTGCCGCCATGCCGGCGAGCACGACGGCATTGGGCAGGATGACGCTCCAGATATTGCCGGCGAGAAACAAGGTCTGCAGCAGGGTGACGAAATATCGGCCGGGGAAGATGTAGGTGATGACCTGCACCGCCAAGGGCATGCTTCTCGGGTCGAACATGAAGCCCGAGAGCATCATGGCCGGCAGGAAGGTCACGAGCACGGTGACCTGGCTGGCGATGAACTGGCTCTTCGTGATCGAGGATATGGCGAGCCCGAGGCCGAGCGCGACCAGAAGGTAGAGCATGGAGACGACGGTGAGGATTAGCAGCGACCCTCGAAGCGGCACGCCGAAGAGCAGCCGGCTGCCGACGACGCAAAGGGCAAGGCCCGCGAGCCCCAATAGAAAATAAGGCACCGTTTTGCCGAGCAGGATTTCGCTCGAGCGCACCGGCGTCACGAACAGCGCCTCGAAGGTGCCGCGCTCCCATTCCCTGGCCATGACGAGAGCGGTCAGAAGCGCGCCGATCAGCGTCATGACGAGAACGACAAGACCTGGGACGAGGAAATAGCTGCTGTCATTGGCTTCGTTGAACCACAGCCGGGATTCGATCGTCACGCCGCTGCCGCTGATCGCTCCTTTGCGCGCCGCTTCCTTGGCGGCCCAGACGCCGACTGCCGCTTCGGCATAGCTCAGCGATATTCGCGCCGTGTTTGCATCGCTGCCATTGACGACGACCTGGACTTCGCCATTCCCCTGAGCGACCTTGCGCGCGAAATCCGAGGGGATGCGCAGGATGGCCCTTGCCTGCGATGACAGCATCATGCTTTCGGCTTCCACCATCGTCTTGACAGGCTTTGGAGAAAAATAGCTGGAGAGTTCGAAGGCCGAGGCGAGCCCGCGCGCCTCGGCCGAATTCTCTTCCATGACGATCGCAACGGGAACGTTCTTGACGTCGAGATTGATGCCGTATCCAAACAGGATCAGCAGCGCCACCGGCATGACGATGCCGATCGCGATGCTGCTCGGATCGCGCAGGAGCTGCCAGGTCTCCTTGCGGATGAGCGCGCGGATGCGGCGCAGGGCTGCGCGAAATCCCTGGCCGGATCTGTCGACGGGCTGGTTCATGCCGCCATCTCCGCTTTTTTGTGCCGTTCTTTCTCGACGATGGCGATGAAGGCCTCCTCCATCGTCGCGGCCGCCTCGCCATGCGCGCCGGCATGGGCGCGGATCTCGACCGGTGTTCCCTCCGCCAGGTTTTTGCCGGCATCGAGGATGATGATCCGATCGCAATATTCGGCCTCTTCCATGAAATGCGTCGTCACGATGATTGTCACGCCCTGCTCGGACAGGGCGGTGATCCGGCCCCAGAACTGCCTCCTTGCCAATGGATCGGCGCCGCTCGTGGCTTCATCGAGGAAGAGAATGTCCGGCTCGTGCAGGAGAGCGGCGGCGAGCGCCAGGCGCTGCTTGAACCCGCCCGGAAGCTGCCCGCTCGGCAGTCTTGAAAACTGGTCGAGCTCGAACTGGCTTTTCAGGGCGGCGATCCTGTCCTTCCTGCGCCTGCCGCGCAGCCCGTAGGCGCTTGCGAAGAATTCCAGATTCTCGTCGACGCTGAGCTGGCCGTAGAGCGAAAATTTCTGCGCGACATAGCCGAGCCGTTCTCGCGCCTTGGCCCCTGCCGTCAGCAGATCGGCGCCCGCGACCATTAAGGTGCCGCCGCTGGCGGGAAGCAGGCCGCAGAGCATGCGGAAGGTCGTGCTTTTTCCAGCTCCGTTCGGACCGAGCAGCCCGTAGACCTCACCCTTGCGGACACTGAAGCTGACATGATCGACGGCGGTAAAATCCCCGAACTTGCGGACAAGGTTGCGAACCTCAACGACTGTTCCATCGCCATTACGATTGGCCGATGAAGCGCCGTCATGACCCTTGCGTTCGGCATCATCAACAACGGCAGCAAACAGCATCATGAAAGCATCTTCGAAGCGAGGCGCCACGCTTTCCGTCTCAAGCTTCGTGCCGTCCAGCTGCAGCGGCTCGTCCTTCTGGCCCGGCTTGCGGACGATCCGGACGCGCCCGGCCTCCGGCACGGCATCGACGATACCGGGCTGTGCGAAGAGGCGGGCCTGCAGGGACCGGGCTGGCATACCACCGGGAGTGCTGACCATGAAGCAGCAGCCGTCTGCCTTCGCCGTGATTTCGGCTGGTAGACCCTGATCGAGGATCTTTCCCGCATGCATGAGGACAGCATGTTCACAGCGTTCGGCCTCGTCGAGATAGGAGGTTGCGACGATCACCGAGAGCCCGTCCTCCTTGACGAGCTTGAAGACGATTTCCCAAAGCTCGCGACGCGACAGCGGATCGACACCGACGGTAGGCTCGTCGAGGAGCAGTAGCTCCGGCGCCCGCACCAGCGTGCAGGCAAGGCCAAGCTTCTGCTTCATGCCTCCCGATAACTTCCCTGCCGGACGTCCCTTGAAGCGGCCGAGCTGCGTCATTTCGAAGAGGCGCGGATAGGTTTCGTCGCGCTGGGATTGCGTGACACCGTGCAGATCGGCGTAGAGATCGAGGTTCTCCTGAACGCTCAGATCTTCGTAGAGGCCGAACTTTTGCGGCATATAGCCGATCCGGTCCTGAACATGCTGCGGCTCTTTGGCGATGTCGACGCCGATCACCTGCAGATTGCCGCCATCCGGCGCGATGAGGCCGCATGCCAGCCGCAGCAATGTCGTCTTGCCGGCGCCATCCGGGCCGACCAGCGCTGTCAATGCCCCTTTGCGGACGTCGAGCGAGACATCGGCAAGCGCCTCCACCATCTCGCCAGTGTCGCGCCGAAACGTCTTGCGGACATTCTTTGCTATGACCGAGAGATCGCCGGCGCTCATGGCATCCCCGTTCTATTGCTGTTGCGTGGTTGCGACGTTCGCCTGCTCGTCCGAAAGCGGGCGAACAGTTGCCGGCATGCCAAGCCGGAGCGCATCGTCCGGATCATCGACGAAAACGCGGACTTCATAGACGAGGCTGGTACGCAATTCCTCCGTCTGCACCGACTTCGGCGTGAACTCCGCGACCGAAGAGATGAAGCCGATCCACCCGGGGATCGTACGCCCAGGCAGCGAATCCACCGCGACATTCGCCTTCATGCCGGGGCGGAGCATTCCAAGCTGGGTTTCCGAGACATAGGCACGCACCCATTTCGGGCTGATGGTAGCAAGCGAAAAGGCTGCACGGGTGGGCGAAGCCATCTCGCCGGGCTCGATCAATCTCGATTGCACGATGGCGTCGACCGGCGCTTTCAGCTCGGCATCGGCAAGCTGCTGGTGCAGGAGCGCGACATTGGCCTCCGACGCATGCAGCTGCGCTTCCGCCTCTTGAATGTCCTCGATGCGGGAACCGACGACGAGCAGATCGAGCGCCTTCTGGTTCGCAACGACCTTGGCGTCGGCAACGGCGGCGGCGGAGCGCGCCTCATCCAGTGCCTGCTGGCTGACTGCGGCCTTGGGAGCAAGTGCATTCTGGCGTTCGAACTGCGCCCGGGCATTGACTGCTTCCGCCTTGGCGGATTCAAGATTGGCGCGGGATTGCGCAATCTCTTCGGGACGGTTGCCGTTCCTGAGGCGCTCAAGATTGGCACGTTGACTTGCAGCCTGAGCCTCTGCCTGGGCCACCTGAGGCTGAAGGCGACTGGTATCCAGCCTGGCGACGACCTGGCCTTTCTTGACTTGCGCACCCTCTTCGACAAGGACTTCGGAGACACGTTCGCTGCCGTTGAAGGCGAGGGTGAGCTGCCTGAAGTCGATATTTCCATAAAGGACGAGCTCGTTCGAGCCGTCGTTCCGATGAAAATACCACCAGGCGCCGCCCGCTACGGCAATCAACAGGACCAGAATAATGATGACGCGTTGCATGCTTTATTCGAACTCCAGGCAAGGGGGCGGCTCTAGTGAAACGGATGGTGGCCGAGAACGATCCGGGTTCATTATAGCACTTGTCAAATTCAAATTTCAAATTAATATTTGAGTTAATGAAAGGCAGAGACCATGGCCAGAGGCAATAGACGAACGGCACGATCACGGGATCGGCAGGACGGCGCTGCCACGCGGATGAGCCTGCTCGAGGCGGGCGGTGCCGTTTTCGCCGAATTTGGCTTCGATCGCGCGACCGCAAAGGAAATCGCTCTGCGCGCTGAAACCAACGCTGCGGCAGTCAATTACCACTTCGGCGGCATCGAGGCGTTGTACGAAGATGTCCTTGCCGAGGCGCATCACCGCCTGATGAGCTACGATGTGCTTGCCAGCACCGTCACGGCGGACATCGATCCGAAGGAGAAGCTGCGTCGGCTCATCGGCCTGTTGGTCAAGGTCGTGCGAACCGGGAATGAGAATTCATGGCCGGCCAAGGTAATTGTCCGCGAATTGATCGCGCCGACACCGCATATCGACAAGCTTCGTCGCGAAGAGATCGAGCCCAAGAAAGCGTTGCTGTTTGGCGTTATCGCCCAGATCATCGGCGTGACACCGGACCATCCGTTCGTCGCGCAGGCCGCGCTTTCGACGATGGCGCCGTGCTTCATGCTGCTGGTGGCCGAAAAACGTGTGTCCGAGATCATTCCGGCGCTCGGGCGGGAAACGACCACCGACGAGGAACTGGCAGACCGACTTGCTCGCTTCACGCTTGGCGGACTTGCCCAACTTTCTCTGTCGGTACAGGCGGCAGGATCAGAGGATCAGCCGAACTGACCCTTCGTAAATCACCCATTGGGAGATTGCTTCAGCCTTCGAAGCCGAACCGCTCGACATCGAAGTCGTCGCCATCGTAAGCCCCGGCCTGGGCCTCCGCCATGTCGTCATGCATCGGAATGGGTGCGCTGACGAGGCTCGGAAGCGTCATGTCGACGGCCATGCCCGGCGGCTGCAAGGCCCAGGCGACGATTGCCCCGGTCGACATGGCGCCAACGCCGCCCGATACTTCCTGCGCGGTGGAACTCGGCAGCTGTGCCATTGGCTGCATCTTTGCCATGGCGCTATCGGCCGTATTCTTCGCGTTGTCAGACACGACGAGCTTTCCGGCATCGTTGCGTCCGACCACCAGGCTTGCGAGCACAGCGGGGGGGACGGGTCTTTCGGGAGCAGCCGTCGGGATGACGACGATACTGCTGGTCGGCCGCCATGCCGGCAAGGGGACGGCATAGGCAGCCAGATCGGCAAAGGGCTGAACCCTGTTTTCCTCAGCCACGCGCTTGCCAAGCTGAGCCTCGAGCCCATTCACGGCCCGGCTCCTCGGCGTCGGCAGCATGCTGGTCATGAGGCTGCTGTCGGGTGCACCGCTGCGAGATGCAGCCGATGATCCGGCATCGTCATTGTCGTCATCGACGGCCGCGATCTTGCTTGCCATCTGTGAAGGACGCTTCTTGGATTGCGCGATTGCCACCTGATAGCCGGGCAGCGGTCTGCCATCAGCCGGCACATGCAGCGTCCGCCCGTTCGGGAAAAGCCGTGAAAGTTCCTGGCGCGACATTCTCGGCCATGCGCGCACGTTGCCGACATCGAGATGCACGAAGGGCGAGCCGGAGTTGGGATAGAAGCCCACGCCGCCGATCTGCATCTGCATGGCGATCGCGCGCAGGCTCGCAAGCTTTACGCCCGGAATGTAGAAATCCATCGCCTTGCCGAGCGTGTGCTGGCTGTGTTTGGCAACGCCGGAGCTGCGCGAGCGGTTGCGCAGCATGCTGTTGGTCGAAGGAGAGCGGTAGGCCGAGACGACGTGAATGGCTTCTTTGGCGCCACTGCGGCTATAGACTTCCCAGACGAGATCGAGCAATTCCGGATCGATCTTCGTCGGCTCGTTCTTGCGCCAGTCGCGTAGGAAGCGGTTGATCTGGGCAAGGCCTCTCGGATCGTATCTGCCGCAGCGTTTGAAGACGATAGTCGCCCTTTCCCCAGTATGGGTGAAGAAGAGCTTGAGCGCCCGATCCTCTGCGGCCGCGGTGCCGGCAAAGGCGCCGAACATCACCATTGCGATCAGCGCCACCCGGCAAGCGACGAATGAGAAAGTCGTGGCGAAAACCGTCGCCGGAATGGAAAAGATCACGTGATGCACGGATACGACTTTCGCCCTTGCTAAGAGAAACAGAAATCAGAGGCGCCGCGCCTGCGGCATCGCTATACCCTCCAATTATGGTCAACAAATCCCTAACGGACCGTTTATAGGCGGAAACGGCAAAAATTTGTCCGTTCGAGCGCATTCATGGGCGGCTGAAGCAGCTTCCGCGCCCTGGCGAGCCTTATCTAGGAAAGCTTCAGTCGCGCCGTTGCAATTTTTTGAGGCGTCAACCAGTGCCTGTAAGACGCTTTCTTCCGAAAGACGGGGGAAAACTGGCTTTGCAAACGTTTTCGCGTGGGTTGCAAACTGCCTGCCAAGACATCATCATCCCGTCCCATGAGTGGACAGAATCGATTTGCTCCCCCGTCGAGCGGGCAGCAAACAATCAAACGTAGCGACCTGTTGCGGCAGCTCCGGCGGGCCGGATTGCGCCGTTTGACGACCATTGTCGCACCTGCCGGTTACGGCAAGACCTCCCTTGCCGTCCAATGGTACCAGCTGCTGAAGGAGGATGGTGTCAAGCTTTGCTGGGTGTCGCTCGATGCCGAACATACCAACCAGGAAGCCTTTCTGCTTGCGCTGATCGATGCCTTGCAGACGCTGCTTCATGAGGATGGCGCGGATGCCGGCAACCTGCCTGCGGCAGCACTGCTTTCCGTGCTGGCGACGCGTCTGCGCAAGATCGAAGGGCCACTCGTCGTCTTTCTCGATGACTATCATTTCGCCCAGACGGATGCGACCGAGGCGCTGATGGCGAAGATCATCGCGGATCTTTCGCTCGAACACGTCAAGCTGGTGTTGGTCAGCCGCAGCCCGCCGCGCTTTCCGCTCTCGGCACTGCGGTTGCGTGGCGAGTTCAAGCAGTTCGGCGTTGCCGAGCTCGGCTTTACCGATGCCGAAGCGGGAGAGCTTTTCTCGGGCAAGGGCACCCATCTGACGGAAGAACAGGTCGGCTCTTTCAATCGCCGGACCGAAGGCTGGGCTGTCGCGCTGCAGATGGTGAGCCTGCTCCTATCGGAATCGGAGGAGAGCGACAGTATTCTGGCCTCTTTCGACGGCGGCGGCGCTGATATGGGCTCTTATCTGTCGGAGCAGGTGTTCGAGCATCTGCCCGAAGACATACGCCAGTTTCTCATTGGCACGGCAGCGCTTCCGGCCTTCAATCGTTCGTTGCTCGAGGCCGTGCTGGAAAGCAAAGAGCAGGCGGATCTCAGCGAAAGGCTGGCCGACTACGCGCTTCCGGTCACATTGCTGGCAGGCCCCGGCAACTGGATGCGGTTTCATCCGGTCTTCAACGAGTTTCTCAAGAAGACAGCCAGTCGCAGGGGTGTCGATGCCAATCTTGCGCTCAATCGTGCGGCCCACTGGTTCGAAGCTCACGGCGACATAGATCGGGCTGTACATCATGCACTTTCGGCAGGCGACGCCAATCTTGCGGCGCGCATCGTCGAGACCGCCGGCGGCTGGCGGCGCGTCTATGCCACGACCCGCGGCGGCGCGACGCTCTTTCAGGCCTTGAGCGGACGTGCCTCGGAAATCGATCTTGTCCGCTTTCCGCTTGCCACACTTGGGCTCTCGATCTTCAACGCAAAGGCGGCGCATCTGGCTGCTGCCAACCATTATATTGTCATCGCTGAGCGGGCCACGGCTGCAGATCCGACCTTGGCAAAGGATCTGCGCGTCGTGCGCATCCTTCTGGCGCTTTATACGGATCACTGGGCGACGGCGGCCGATCTTTCCGCGCTTGAAGACGATTTGCGCCAGCCGGATGGAATGGAACTCATTCATCGGGCGCTGGCGCTCAATATGCTTTCCTACAATTTCCTGATCCGCAGCGAGCTTGACCGGGCACTGCACTACGGGCATCTGGCCATTCGCGCTTTTCGCGACGGTGGTGCCGATTTTGGTGCCATGCACCTCTATACCCATATCGGCCAGGCCTTCTTTCTCTCCGGCGATTGTGCGAGCGCGCTGTCGGCCTATGAAGAGCTGATCTGCGAAGCGCAGACGAATATCGGTCCGGGCAGCGATCTCGATGCCGTCGGCCAGGTGTTGAAGGCCGAGGTTCTATCGATGCGCGGCGACGCGGAGACAGCGGCAGAGATGCTCGGATGGGCGCTGCCTCATCTTGAGCTTCACGATACCTGGTTCGACCTTCTGGCCGCTGGCTTCATGGCCGAGCAACGGGTCCTGCGGATGCGTGAGGATTTGCTTGCCGCCCACGCGGCCATGGATCGCATTCGCGCCGTGGCGCGGCGGCGTGGCTTCGATCGGCTCACACGGTTGATCGACGGCGAGCGTGCCATGCTGCTCATGGCATCGGGCGATCTCGATCAGGCAATCCGCCATGCCGAGGCCAATGGTTTCGGCATGCAGGCAATCGTTTCAGATCGCGCCAATACGTTGGCCATCCATCTGCGCGGAACGACGCCGGCGATCTTCTGGACTCGCGCCTACCTGGCCCTTGGCGAGCAGGCCAAGGCGCGCGAGGTCTTTGATCAGTTCAAGATGCGTCAGGCGCAACGCCCGCATGTCCCGCGCGCAATCGAGCTTGCTCTCATCGAAATTGGGATTCTTCTGGCGGAAGGCCGCGCGGATCTCGCTGCCGCCAGCCTTTCCGATCTCGTGTTGACGACGCCCCTCGACGACTACCGGGCGCTGCTTCATCTCGATCACTCCGCAGGACTCGGGGAACTTCGCGCACTCGCCAATCATCCAACGGTTGCAAACGTTCCTCGAAAGCGTCTCCAGTCTCTGCTCATGAGCGGGGAGACGGTGCAGGAACCAGCCGTCGATGATGGTGGCTATGCCTTTACCGGCCGGGAACGCATGGTGCTGGAGTTGCTGAGTTCGGGGCTTTCCAACAAGGAAATCGGCCGGATGCTGGCCTTGTCCGACAATACGATCAAGTTTCACCTGCGCAATATCTTTGCGAAGCTCAACGTCTCGACGCGGACCGCGGCCGTGACGGCAGCACGCCAAAAGGGCATGCTTGATCGGTAACCCACCCGTTCGGGTAGGTTTTGGCGCCGCCGCCCACCCATCGGGAAGGCTATCGATGGACGAAAAAACACCTAATCTGCACTCGTGCGAATATAATAATGAGGGGTAGATTCGTGATCGTCGTCGATCCGGTGACGCAGGAGATTATCGAGGGCAAGCTGGCAGCCACCGTCGATGAGATGGGCGTGGTCATGGCCAGGACCTCGATGAGCCCTGTGATCTATGAGGTGCTTGATTTCGCCTGTGGTCTCCTCACCCGTGAAGGTGAGCTGGTGGCGCAGATGAACGGCATCACCCTGTTTACCGGCACCTTCGGCACTCAGGTCAAGTCGTTGATCGCACTCTACGGTGATGACCTGGAAGATGGTGACATCCTGCTCACCAATGATCCCTATTCCGGCGGCACACATGCCTGCGACTTCGCCATCGTCAAGCCGATCTTCTTCGACGGTCGGATTCTGGCCTATGCCATCAATGTCGCCCATTATCTCGATGTCGGGGGTTCGGTTCCGGGCTCGCTTGCGCCCAATGCCACCTCGGTCTTCCAGGAAGGCCTGAGGCTGCCCGGCGTGAAGGTGGTGCGCAGCGATCGCTTCTCGGGTGAGGTCTTGCGCATCATCCGCGAGAATGTCCGTCTGCCCGAAGTCGCGATCGGCGATCTCACGGCGCAGGTGGCGACCGTCCGTGTCGCTGCTCGCCGCATGGGCGAACTTGCGCGCAAATACGGCATCGATGTCGTCGAAGCCGCATTCTATCACCTCCTGTCGGTCAGCGAGAAGCAGGCCCGCGCCGCCATCGCCGCATTGCCCGACGGCACCTATGAAGCGGAAGATATTATCGATGGGGATGGCGTCACCACCGATCCTATCTCCGTCAAAGTGGCTGTTACGATTGATGGAGATCGCCTGACGGCGGATTTCACCGGTTGTCCACCGGCCGTCGCGGGCCCGATCAATTGTGCGGCGGGTGCTTTGCAGTCGGCTGTGCGCACCATCTTCAAGGCATTGGTCGCGCCGCAGGCACCATCCAACGAGGGTTGGTTCCGGCCGCTCTCCGTCATTGCGCCGAAAGGTTCGGTCTTCACCGCCGAGAAGCCGTCGCCGACAGGCTGGTATTATGAGGGCTCGGTGCATGCTTCCGAACTCGTCTGGAAGGCGCTTGCCAAGCTTATGCCTGAGCGCTTTTCCGCCGGTTCCTATACGAGCCTCTGCGTCGTCTATGTCGCTGGCAAGGATGAGGCGGGACAGCCATTCATCCACATCGAGCCGCAGCACGGCGGCTGGGGTGCGAGCAGGGACGGCGATGGCGCCAATGCGCTGATCGCACTTACCGATGGCGATACCTACAATTACTCGGTCGAAGTGATCGAGGCGCGCTTTCCGTTGCTCGTGCGCCGCTATGCGCTGAACGTCGAAGGAGGATCGGGCGCCGGCCGCCGCCGTGGCGGTTTTGGTGTCATCCGTGACTACGAAGTTCTGGGCGACGGCGCGTCGGCCTATTGCAGCTTCGGACGAACGGACACGCCTCCCTGGGGTATAGAAGGCGGCAAATCCGGCAGTATCAATCTTCTGCAGGTGGAAGAGAACGGCGGAAAAGTCAGTGATTTTGGCCGCGAGCCGCATATCGGGCTGAAGCGCGGCGATCTCGTGCGGATCATCACCGGCGGCGGTGGCGGCTGGGGCGATCCGCGTGCTCGCGAGCCGGAACAGGTCCGCCGCGATGTCGAAGACGGCTACATCACCAGCGAGGTGGCGCGCAGCCTCTATGGATATGAAGAGGGTATGGCGTCATGATCAGACTGGCGACGGATGTAGGCGGTACCTTTACCGACCTCGTCGGTTATGATGAGCGCACGGGCGAGATCTTTACCGCCAAGAGCCTGACGACCGTTCACGATCAGTCCGAGGGCGTGCTGACGGCGATCGAACTTGCCGAGAAGAAGGACGGGCTTTCGACCCGTGACGTGATCTTTTTCGCCCATGGTGGAACGACGGTCATCAATGCGATCACGGAACGAAAGGGCGTCCGCACGGCGCTCGTGACGACTGCAGGCTTTCGCGATGTGCTGGAAATCGGCCGCGGCAATCGCCCCGATCTCTACAATCTCCAGTTCAAGAGCCCGGAAGCCTTCGTGCCCCGAAGCCTGCGCTTCGAGGTACGCGAGCGTATGGACGCCAAGGGGCGGGTGCTGACGCCCATTGAGCTTGGCGACATCGAGCCGATTATCCGCGAATGCCGCGCTCGCAAGGTGGAGGCTGTCGCCGTCATCTTCCTTCACAGCTACGCCAATCCTGAGCATGAGATCGCCTGCGCCAAGGCGATCGCCGAAGCGTTGCCGGATGTCACGGTCTGCGCCAGCCATGAGGTCTCCCGTCAATGGCGGGAATATGAGCGTTCCAATACGGCGGTGCTCAACGCCTATGTCCAGCCGATCATCCGGCGCTACTTTGCGCGGCTTGAAAGCGCGCTGACCGAGCGCGATCTCACATGCCCTTATTACGCCATGCAGTCGAACGGTGGCATCTCCACCTTCGATCAGGCGCAGATGAGTCCGCTGACATTGGTCGAATCCGGTCCGGCCGGCGGCGTGGCGGGTGCGGCTCGCATCGGCACCGTGCTTGGCGAATCCGAAGTGCTGTCGCTCGATGTCGGCGGCACGACGGCGAAATGCTCACTGATCCATGACAGCCGCCCGACGCTCGACAGCGAATACAAGCTCGAGCACACCCGCATCGCTCCCGGCTATCCGGTGCAGGTGCCGGTGGTCGATATCGTTGAGATCGGCGCCGGTGGTGGTTCCATCGCCCGTATCGACGAGCGCGGCGCGCTCTGCGTCGGCCCGGAGAGCGCGGGCTCGACACCGGGACCGGCGTGCTACGGCCGCGGTGGGACCAAGCCGACGCTTTCCGACGCATTGCTGACACTCGGTATTTTCGATCCGGCAAGCTTTGCCGGCGGCCAGATGCAGCTCGACAAGTCCAAGGCGGCCGCGGCAATCGCGACGGTTGCCAAGCCCATGGGGCTATCGGTCGAGGATGCGGCGCTCGCGATCGTCGAGATCGCCCATGCGTCGATGATCAATGCGCTGAAGCTGGTAACCGTCCAGCGCGGGCACGATCCGCGCGACGCTGCCTTCGTCATTTCCGGGGGCGCGGGACCTGCGCTTGCTGCGCGCCTCGGGCGTGATCTCGGCGTGAAGATGACCGTGGTGCCGCCGCATCCCGGTATCTTTTCGGCCTGGGGAATGCTGGCGGCAGAGCCGCGAGCCGATTTTCGCAGCACGTGGTTCTCTCCCCTTGGTTCGGAAGCCATCAGCAATCTGAAGCGTCGTTTTGACGAACTGAAGCGTGAGGCGGTCAAATATTTCTCCAAGGGTGACGCGGCTGAGATCCGCTACGTCTGCCGCGTCGAAGCCCGCTATCGCGGACAGGAGCACGGCGTCTTCGCCCTCTTCGAAATGGAGGATGATGCCGGAAGCTTTGCGGAACGCTTCCATGCCGCCCATGAGCGCGCCTATACCTTCTGCCTGCCCAGTTCGCCGGTCGAAATCACGATGATCCATCTGGAGGCGGTGCTCCACGGTCCGGTCATCGCTATTCCGAAACTCGATCGCGGCGGGCGATCGTTGGATGCCGCCTTCAAGGGGCGGCGTGAAGTCTATTTCGGCAGGGTGACCGGTTGGGTGTCGTGCCCCGTCTATGAACGCACGCGGCTGCCGTCTTCCGAGAAAATTGTTGGCCCTCTCATCATCGAAGAAGCGACCGCAACGTCGCTGGTGGTTGCCGGGCAGGAGCTGGAAGTGAGCGACGAGGGCTTGCTGCTCATCCGCGAATGTGATGGGGGAAGCGTCTAGTATGGCGATAGCGATCGGTCTCGACCATATCGTCAGAAATTACGGGCCGACGCGCGCCGTCGATGACGTGACGCTCGACATTAGGGCAGGGGAGTTCTTTACGCTGCTCGGCTCATCCGGTTGCGGCAAGAGTTCTCTGCTGAAGCTGATCGGCGGCTTCGACAAGCCGACTTCGGGCCGTGTGCTTTTCGACGGGAAGGATATGGCTGATGTCCCGGCCAATCGCCGGCCGGTGAATACCGTCTTCCAGTCGCTCGGGCTCTTTCCGCATATGAATGTGGCCCAGAATGTCGGTTACGGCCTGAAATTGCGCGGGCTTTCGGGCGGCGCGTTGAAGAGCAAAGTCGATGGCGCATTGGACCTTGTCGAGCTGTCGGGCTTTGCGGATCGCGACGTCAATCTTCTCTCTGGTGGCCAGCGCCAGCGCGTTGCGCTGGCACGCGCGCTCGTCATGGAGCCGGGCATCCTTTTGCTCGACGAACCCCTGACCGGGCTTGATGAGCGGCTGCGCCAGCAGATGCGCGACGAATTCGGTCGCCTTCACAAGCGTACCGGAGCGACCTTCATTCTGGTCACCCACAATCAGGACGAGGCGCTCAGCCTTTCCGACCGTATGGCGGTCATGCACAAGGGGCGGATCGAACAGACCGACGTGCCGTCGCGCTTCTTCGAGGCGCCAGCCAATGCCTTCGTTGCCCGTTTCGTCGGCATCGATACGCTCCTGAAGCCCGAAAGCATTTCGATTGTGGGCGGCAAGACTCTCGTTACGATTGCTGGACAGCGCATCGGTGCGAGCTTCTCCGGAGCGGCGCCACCGTCCGATGCGCTCGTCGCAATCCGCCCAGACCGAATTGAACTGGTCCCGGCTGCCGAAGAGGCCACCGAAATAATTGAACTTAAGGTTGTCGAAAGCATCTATCGCGGACTCAGCCATGACGTTACGCTCGCTTTCGCCGACAGCCAGCGCGTGGTGTTAACAACTAGCGCGGACGCAACTCCGCCCTTGCCGGGCGAAAGCGTGCGCGTGTGTTTAAAGCCGGGCGCCGCGCTCCTGATCGATCGTTCCGGAATACCGGCTCTGGCTGGAGGCGATGAGTAAAACCCGAATAGCTGACACAAGCGAAAAATGAGGGAAGGGAATGACACGATGACCAAAAGCAATAATCTCGTCTCCTCCGCCTTGAGGAGTAACATGCAGCGCCGTGACATGCTTAAGCTGATGGGTGCGGGTGCAGCCGCACTCTCCGTCGGTGGGCTTTCCGCCACGCGCGCCATGGCTGATGACGCAACGGTTGCATTCTGGGGCACCGCCACGCTCGATATCGGCGACAAATGGCAGGAATTTACCCGCCAGAGTGGCGTTTCGCCTGAGTTCACCGACAACGGCAACGATGTCGGCCCGGTGGTCGCGCGCCTTGCCGCCGGCAATGCCAATGATCTCTTCGATGTCGGTGGCTTTCAGGGCGGCGCCGAACGCGAGCTCGCCAAGCAGGGGCTTATTGCCCCCTGGGACGTTTCCAAGATCTCGAATTTCGCCGGCATCTGGCAATGGGCCAAGGATATCCCGACCTTGACCTATGAGGGCAAGCAGTACGGCATTCCTACCGTCGTCAACGCAGACTCCATCATCTATCGTCCCGACAAGCTCGGTAAGGTCGACAGCTACGGCGTCATCTTCGATCCGAAGCTGAAAGGCCGGGTGGCGATGGAAGACGCGTGGATCAACAGCGCCATCTTCACCGCCATCTATCTCAAGGAAGCTGAGAACAAGCCGATCAAGGAGCCGGGCAATCTGACGGAGTCCGAGCTCGGCCTCGTCATGGAGTTCCTGATCAAGCACAAGAAGGACGGCCAGTTCCGAACCTTCTGGAATGGCTGGGAACAGGGCGTGCAGCTGGTAGCGAACGAAGAAGTCGACGCCATGACCGGCTGGGAGCCGATCGTCTATGAAGGCCGCAAGCGCGGTCTTCAGGTCGAATATGCGGCTCCCGTCGAAGGCTACGAAGGCTGGGGCAACAACACGGTGCTGCTCAAGGGTGCCACGGAGCGCGGCAAGGCTGATGTCGCCCACAAATTCGTCGATGCGCTGCTTGCCGGCCTCTATGGCTGCGAACTGGGTAAGGCGCGCGGCTATCTCGTGCCGACCGACAACAACCTCGCTTACGCCAAGGCTCATCCAGACGAGTACAAGGCCGACGACGTCGCCAAGCTCGCCGACCATGTGAAGGCCAAATTCTCCGGAAAGGTCTACTGGCAGAATTGCCGCCCGGACAACTTCCAACTCTACGAGGAGTGGTGGCAGAAGCTGCGCAACGCCTGATGTAACGCGATGGACCGGGGCTGGCGCATCTGTCGAAGGACAGGCCGGCCCCGAGCCGATGGGATCAACGCCAAGAGAGGGAGGATTAGACCATGAAGACACCAGTTCTATTGCTGACAGCTCCGCTTGCGGCGATCCTCGCGCTTGGCCTTGCGCCGCTCGTTCTCGTCGTTGTCTGGAGCTTCTGCGCCTGGGACTCTGCCACCTACTGGATCAAGCCGGAGTTCAGCCTCGCTGCCTATGGCGCCATTCTGGAGGCGGGGCGCTGGAGCGTGTTCCTGTCTACCCTCGGCAAGGCGTTTCTGGCATCGGCCATCTGCCTCGTCATCGCCTATCCCACCGCCTATGCGATGTATTTTCTGGCTGGGCGCACCCTGTCTGTCGTGCTCGCGGCCCTTCTTACGATTCCGTTTTTCACCTCCTATCTCATTCGCTCCTTCTCCTGGCGGTTGCTGCTTGGCCGCACGGGCGTCATCAACACGCTTCTCCAGCAGGCCGGCATCACCGATGCGCCGCTCGACTGGCTGCTGTTCAGCGATTTCGCCGTGATCGTCGGGCTGGTCGCTTCCTATCTGCCGTTTGCAACCTTCCCTATCCTGCTTTCCATGCGCCGCGTCGATCCGATCGCGCTGGCGGCATCGCGTGATCTTGGAGCGGGTTTCTGGACGATGGTGCGTACCGTCTTGCTGCCGCTGACCTATTCCGGCGTCTTTGCCGGTTTCCTGTTCGTCTTCGTCATGGTTGCGGGCTCCTCGACGGAGGTACAGATGCTTGGCGGTGCTGGTGCCTCGATCGTTTCAGTGATGATCAACGACGTCATGCGCGTCGCCAATTTTCCGCTCGCCTTTGCGATCTCGACGCTGATGCTCGTCATCGTCTTCGGGCTGGTGCTGATCGGAGATGCCCTGTTCGGCCTCTCTTCGCTGTTCGAGGAGCGTGGCCAATGATCGTCAGGGAAGGAACGACGCCGCGCATCGTCATCTGGACGCTGACCATATTCGGCCTCATCGTGATCTATGCGCCGCCGCTTTATCTACTGGGCGTCTCGTTCAACCCGGCGCTGCAGCCGGGGCTACCGCATTTTTCCGACATCACCCTGAAATGGTACCTCGCTCTCGGTTCGGAAAGCGCGCTCGTCGCCGCGCTCGGCCAGTCGATTGTCATTGCGCTTGCGACGGCTGTCATTGCGACGCTGCTGTCGCTCGGCGCGGCGTTGGCGCATCGCGAGCTTCACCGCGGACGCAGCCTGTGGTTTTTGACCGTCCTGCTGCCGATGTTCGTGCCGGGCGTCATCCAGGGGCTGGCGTTATCGACGGTCATCAGCCGCGCCGGCGTGAAGGCATCGGCTTTGACGGTCATTGCCGGCCATCTTCTATGGGCGATGCCCTTCGCCTTCATCGTCATCCTGACAAGCTTTGCCGCGGTCAAGCGGACCTATTTGATGGCGGCGGACGATCTCGGTGCCGGCCGCTTCCGGCAGTTCTGGGATATTACCCTGCCGTTGATCCGGCCAGGCCTCATCAGCGCTTTCATCTTTTCGTTCCTGCTATCGCTCAACGAGTTTACGCGCGCCTTCTATCTGGCCGGCCGCCAAAACACGTTGCCGGTGGTGCTGTTCGGCAAGATGAATTCCGGCGCCTCGCCGACGATCTATGCGATGTCGGGCGCAATCTTCCTTGTTTCCAGCGTTTGCGTGGTGGCCGTGGCCCTGCGTTCGCTGCTCATGCAACGCCGTGTGGGGTGATCGATATGCAAATTGGACTGACGAGTCGCAAGTTCTGCCCGCCCTTAGACCTCCATCAACGGGAGTATAGAGGATGAAACAGGAGTCGAAACTGATGGCCCTGATCCGCGCTGGAAAGAGGCAAGAGGCGCTTGACATGGTCGAGCGGCTGAAAGCGGCGACGCAATTGCCGCCGACGTCTATCAAGGTGGATCGGACAGGCGCCGTCACCTATTACAAAGGAAACCGCCGTTTCGTGAGAAACATCCAGGGCGGCTGGGATCAGGTGCCGAAGAAAAAGTAGATGTCTGCTGCCGATCTGGGCAGCGAGCAGGTCGGCACCTTCGAATGCGTGGCGCGGGCGAGAGGCAGCGGTTGGAAAGGAAGGATTTCCATCGACTGCAAATAGGAGGTCATGGTGCCAATATTCGGTTTGGCAAGCTTCTCATGCCCGGGATTTCGCCAAGAAAGATATTCCCCAGTGGAATGGTGATTTCGTCAAGTATTCGACATCTTTAAGATATAAATAATATTAGAAAGTATCTTATTTAGAAATATAAAATTAACGCCCGAAGCCTAAGGTCTCCTCGACCGTCATCGCGCAGATGAAGGTCGATTGAAGGAGACAGGACCATGTATCGTGTTTCTCATTTCAACAGGGAGAAAGAGGGCGCCGCCGCAGTCGAATTCGCTCTCATTGCGCCGCTTTTTTTCCTTCTGCTTCTCACACTCGTTGCCTTTGCCATCTATCTCACCGCCGCTCATTCGCTGCAGCAATTGACGGCCGATGCTGCCCGCACGGCAATCGCCGGCCTATCGGCGGACGAGCGAAGCCAGCTGGTTCAGAGCTTCGTCACCAATTCGACGATCAACGACGCTTTCATAGACAAGAGCAAATTGACGATAACCGTCGCCACCGACCCGACCAATGCCAACCAGTTCACGGTCAGCGCCAGCTATGACGCGTCGGCTCTGCCGATCTGGAATCTCTACACGTTCGCGATGCCGGATCAAACCATCCGCCGCTATTCGACCATTCGTCTGGGAGGTCTCTGATGCAGCGGTTTCTCGGTCGTTTCGCCTCTCTGCGAGACCGGCGGGGAAACGTCGCCGTCACGACTGCGCTCGTCTCGCCCCTGATCCTCTATTGTCTTGGCCTCGGCATCGATTACGGCATGATGACACTGCAACAGCGGCGCCTGCAGCAGTTGAGCGACATCGGCGCGATATCGGCTGCCTCCGATATCGCAAATGCACAGACCGCACTTTTGAACAATCTCCAAAGCAATGGCACCACCGCGGCGGTCGCCTCCGGCAGCAGCTATATGACGAGCAACGGGCTCGTCAGCGCAGCCATAGCCAACTCTAGTCAATATGAGACCATGGCCAATCTGGTGCTCGGCACTTACACGGCGGACACATCGGTCCCGCTTACAAACCGCTTCTCCTCGACGGGAACCTCGCCGTATGATTCCGTCAAGGTGACATTGACCCAAAAGGCGGTGATGCCTTTCGCTTCCGCCTTCGCCACACCGCCGACTCTGAGCGCGACGGGCACCGCATCCAGCGAGCGCCTGGCCGCCTTTTCAGTGGGATCGCGGCTTGCGAGCCTCAATGGCGGCATTCTGAACCAGCTCCTCGGCACGTTGCTGGGAACGCAGATCTCCCTGAAGGTCGCCGATTACCAGTCGCTCATCAGTGCGAACGTCAATCTTTTGAGTTACCTCAATCTGCTTGCGACGGATCTCAAGCTTACCGGCGTAAGCTACAACCAGCTTCTGGCGACCGATGTCACCTATGACAAGATTCTTGGTGCACTCGGCAAATCGACCGGTCTTTCGAGCGGCGTCGTCACTATCATCAACAATCTCGGCAAGACGCTCGGCACCACGCAACTGACCGTCAAGTTGCAGGATATCGTCAATCTCGGTCCTCTGGGGAGCAATATCGTCGGCACCTCCCCCAATCTGACGGCCAATATGAACGTGCTGGATCTAATCTCGGCCACCGCAATGGCTGCCAACCAGCAAAAGCAGATCGCGCTCGATCTCGGGGCCGCATTGCCCGGCGTCGCGACGGCAAAGCTGACGCTGGCGATCGGGGAGATGTCCCAGCAGACGCCGGCCCTTGCCGTGGGTGCTCCGGGTACGATCGTTCGCACGCCGCAGGTCCGTGCCGCACTCGAAGTCGCCGTCACCGGCCTGTCCCTGATTGCGGGGCTGAAGCTCAGGGTGCCGCTCTATATCGAGCTTGCTCCCGCGGAAGCCAAGCTTGCCTCGATCACCTGTGTCGGCGGCTCCATGCCGAACGCGGTCGTCGGGATAGACGCGGTGCCCGGTGTTGCCGAGGTGGATCTGGGCGACGTCAACACGTCCGCCTTCGTAAACTTCGGCTCCGAGCCGCGGGTAACGCCGGCTGCGATCATCGATTCCCTTCTTCTCAAGGTGATCGCGAGTGCGCAGGTCGATATCGCCAATATGAGCCCGACGCGATTGAACTTTCAGCCTTCGGAGATTTCGGCAGGCACGATCAAGACGGTTTCAACGAGTACCGTCCTGACATCCACGGTCTCGTCGCTCCTGAAAAACGCAACCATCACCATCCAATTGCTCATCTTGACCATTGGAACGCCGTCGGGGGTGCTGTCAGCCGTTGCCGATACGCTAACGGTCGTGACCGCGCCGCTCGATCAGGTTCTGTACGGCCTTCTCGGCCTCCTCGGTCTCGGAATCGGGCAAGCCGACGTGAGCGTTACCGACGCGAGGTGCACGCAGCCTGTGCTGGTTCAATAAGGTTGATACGGATGCTCCTATCGGATCAGGAATTCGTGCCCGGCAGGCTGTAGGCCTGCTGGAAATAGCGCCTGAAGGCGAGCATAGGCTGGCTGAATTCGACATTGGCGCGCCAGGCAAGCCCCACATCCATAGGCGGAACCGGGTCCTGGATGTTCACAGTCTCGATCCGCCGTCCCTCGAGCGACCAGGGACGGTGCACCATGTCCGACAAAATGGCGACGCCGAGACCGTTCGCCACCATTGATCTCACTGCTTCGATCGAGCTGGTCCGCAAAAGCACCTTCGGTTGATAGGGGCTTCTGCTCCAGTATCTCAGCGAAGAGTGGGCTGCTTCATCAACCGTCAGCATGATGTAGGGCTCCTCGGCGATTTCACGCAGGCCTATGCCGTCGCGCCGCTGCAGGTCGTGGCCGGCCGGAAGCCAGAGGCGTCTGACCGAGCTCAGAAGTGTCTCGGTCGTCAGCATCGGATTGAGAATGTTCGATGTCAGCAACACCGAGATATCATAGCGATTAGTCAGAAGCCCTTCTTCGATCGACTCGCGATTAACCTCGTAGAGCTGGATTTTCAGTTTCGGATAGAGGCGGCGGATGCGCTCGATATGCAGCGGCAGGAAATAGCCGATGACGGTATAAGTGGCGGCAACGACGAGCTCCCCCTCGATATCGCTGCTGACCAGATTGAGATGGGTCGCTTCATCGACCTTTGCCAGAATCTCATAGGCATGGGACAGGAATTGCCGGCCGGCCGTGGTCAGCTCCATGCCCTGTGGCGTGCGGTTGAACAGCGACACGCCGACCGTCAGTTCGAGATCCTTGATTGCCGCCGTGACGGCAGACTGCGAGATCGAAAGGCTGACCGCCGCATGCGAAATCTGTCCATATTCGGCTGTCGCAACGAAATAGCGAAGCTGCCGTAGACTGAGACTCATGAAGCTCTTCCCATCTATTTATCTGAAAACAGCTTCGATGTTTTAGATTTCGTGGATCTAAAACGAGCTGATTTCCGATAAATCTTGCGCAAATTTTGTATGCTATTGATATTAATTAATATTTTCTGGCGCAATTTTGAGCACTGATATCAATTTATCAGATATTGAGACTTTGAAAATTGTATTTTTCAAAGGCCATCTTTGCCTCTAGCGTTTTGACATCGGTCCTGAGCGGGACGCAAGTGCGAGGGAAGGCATTTGAAGGAAGCTGTCGATATCAATTGCGACATGGGGGAGGCCTTCGGCCGATGGCGGATCGGCGATGCGCATGACGAGGAACTTATCTCGCTCGTCAGCTCGGCGAATATCGCCACCGGCTTTCACGCGGGCGATCCCAATCTGATGGATGAAACCGTGCGGATGGCGGCCGCTCATGGCGTCGGCGTCGGTGCCCATCCTGGCTATAACGATCTCCAGGGTTTCGGACGGCGGAAGATTAATGGCACAAGCCGCGAGATCGTCAATGATCTCATCTATCAGGTCGGCGCGCTGCGGGAATTTGCCAGGCGCTACGGTGTGCCCGTGCAGCATGTAAAGCCGCATGGCGCCCTCTACATGGAACTGGCGGCAAACCCCGATCTTTCGCAGATCTTCATCCAATATATGCGCACCGTGGCGCCGAACATGTTTGTTTTCTGCATGGATGGCTCGGCAACCTGCCTTGCCGCGCAGGAAGCCGGCCAGCCTATCGTCCGCGAGTTCTATGCCGATCGCGACTACGGTGACACGGGCTGGATCGTTTTTACCCGGGATGCCGGTCGTCCCGATCCCAAGGCGATCGCCCGCAAGGTCGTAAGAGCCTGTACCGAGGGCGTTGTCCGCACCATCAACGGTGCGGATATACCGATCGCTTTCGATTCCATCTGTTTTCATTCCGATACTTTGGGTGCGCTCGATATCGTGCGTCATATGCGCGAGGCCCTCATTGCTGAGGGCATCAGAATTGCGCCCGTTTCGCAGATTTTGAACAACGACGCAGCGCGGAGGTCCCATGAGCAAGCTTGAGATCAGATCACCCCTTCCGGGAACTTTCTATAGGGCCTCCTCTCCAGACCTGCCGCCGTTCAAGGCTGATGGCGATGCCGTTGCCGCAGACGACACGATCGGCCTCATCGAGGTCATGAAGACCTTTCAGCAAATACCGGCCGGGCTCGATGGCAAGAACATCACCTTCCTCGTCGACAACGAAGAGCCTGTCATGGCCGGTCAGATCATCGCGGAGGTGGACCCATGACGATCCGCTCCGTTCTGGTCGCCAATCGCGGTGAAATCGCCGTCAGGATCATAAAGGCTGCCAAGGCGCTCGGCATTCGCACCGTGCAGGTCCATAGCGCCGCCGACGCCGATATGCTTGCCGTGAAGTTGGCGGACGAGGCGATCAATATCGGCTCGCCGGCTCCGAAGAAATCCTATCTGAACGTTGAAGCCATCGTTTCGGCGGCTCGGTCGGCAGGCGTCGATGCCGTGCATCCGGGATATGGGTTCCTGTCCGAAAACGGAGATTTTGCCGATGCCGTCGAGAAGGCCGGCATGATCTTCATCGGGCCGAGCGGCGAGGCGATCCGGCTGCTTGGCGACAAGGTGGCCGCGCGCGCGATTGCTGCACGCGCTGGCGTGCCGACGGTGCCTGGCAGCGACGGCCGTGTTGCCGATATCGGTGCCGCCGAGGCGATTGCTGAGAGCACTGGCTTTCCGGTCATGATCAAGGCCGCAGCCGGCGGCGGTGGGCGCGGCATCCGCATCGTCCAATCGCTTGCTGAACTCAGGGAACAGTTTCCGCTGGCCTCGGCGGAGGCGGCTGCTGCTTTCGGAGATGGCGGCCTCTACATGGAGAAGGTCATCACCCGCGCTCGCCACATCGAGGTGCAGATCTTTGGCGATGGGCAGAATTTTGTGCATTGCTTCGAGCGCGAATGCTCGTTGCAGCGTCGTCGCCAGAAGGTTTGGGAGGAAGCGCAGGCCTTCCTGCTGCCCGATGATATCAGGCAGCGCCTTTGCGCCAGCGCCGTGGCCCTTGCGGCGGAGGTTGGCTATCGCGGCGCAGGGACGGTCGAATATCTCTACGACGAGCATAGCAGGCAGTTCTATTTTATCGAGGTGAACACGCGCATCCAGGTCGAGCATCCGGTGACGGAGATGATTACCGGCATCGATCTGGTGCAGGAGATGTTCAAGGTCGCGGGCGGCGCTCCTTTGTCACTGTCGCAATCCGATATTCGGGCGCGTGGTCACGCCATCGAGTGCCGGATCAATGCTGAGGACCCGGCCAAAAGCTTTCTGCCGGCACCGGGCACTGTGACGCGGCTTTCGATTCCCGAGGGCGAGGGCATCCGTTTCGATACGATGCTTTATGCCGGCTATACCGTGCCGCCCTTCTACGACTCCCTGCTCGGCAAGCTGATCGTCTGGGCCGAGGATCGCAATACCTGCCTCGACAGGCTGGCGAGCGCCCTTTCCAATCTGACGATCGAAGGCTTGCCGACGACGATCCCTTTGCACCTGGCGCTCGCCCGCGATCCGTCGGTGCGCAAGGGTGCATTCCACACGCGTTTTCTCGAATCCTGGCTGGAGACCGATTTTTCCGCGGTTAACGGCATAGCCGCGGAGGTTGCCTGATGCCAGCTCGCTTTACGTTCGGAGGTGACGAGCATCTTTTCGTCGAATGCAGCGACGAGATGTCGCTCGAAGCCTTCTTCAAGAGCCTGTCGATGGCCAAAGGCGTGCGCGAGAGCGCGATTAGGGGTGTCACCGAAATCTGCCCCGCCAACGCGTCCTTCCAGATCAAGTTCGATCCGGATCTGATCAAGCCGGACGATCTCTTGCGCGAGGTCAAGGCAATCGAGGGCGCGGCCGAGAAGGCGGAGCCGGTCATCACAACCCGTATCGTCGAGATCCCGGTCTTCTACAATGATCCCTGGACGCATGAGACGCTGATGCGCTTCCGCGAGCGGCATCAGGAGCCGACCGGCACCGATCTCGACTATGCCGCCAGGATCAACGGCTATGACGCGGTGAAGGATTTCATCTCGGCGCATGCCGGATCGCCATGGTTCGTCTCCATGGTCGGCTTCGTCGCCGGATTGCCGTTCATGTATCAGATGGTGGAGCGGCAGCGGCAGATCGAGGTGCCGAAATATCTGCGCCCGCGCACCGATACGCCGCGGCTGACTGTGGGACATGGCGGCTGCTTCGGCTGCATCTATTCGGTGCGCGGGGCAGGCGGCTATCAGATGTTCGGCATCACGCCGATGCCGATATTCGACCCCTCGCAATCGACGAGCTACCTGCGCGATTTCATGGTGTTCTTTCGCCCCGGCGACATCGTGAAATTCCGGCCTATCGATCGTGACGGCTATGACCAGGCGGTCGAGGATGTCGACAAGGGTCGCTTCGCTCCGCCGATCCGTGAGGTCAGTTTCGATCTTAGGCAATACCAGGCCGATATCGACGGATACAACGCCAAGCTGGAGGGCGCGCTATATGGCCATTAAGGTTCTTCATCACGGCCTTTCCACCACCATTCAGGATCTCGGACGGCCGGGCTATTTCCATCTCGGCATTCCCGTCGGCGGTGCCATGGATCGCTATGCCATGCGGGCGGCAAATCTTCTTGTCGGCAATGACGAGGGCGCAGCCGGGCTCGAAGCTGTCTTCATGGGTCCGAAGCTCGAATTTCTGGACGATGCCCTGATTGCGGTCACCGGCGCCGACATGCCGGTCAGGATCGATGGCGAGCTGCAGCCGGGATGGACCGCGCTCAAGGTGAAGGCGGGGCAGACGGTAAGCTTCGACTTTCTGAAATCCGGGGCACGGATCTGCATTGCGGTGTCGGGCGGCATCGATGTTCCCGAAGCTTTGGGCAGTCGCTCGACTTATGCGATCGGTGCGCTGGGCGGCCTGAACGGCAGGGCCATTGCTGCCGGAGATGAGCTTCCCGTCGGTCCGGGCTCGATGGCAAGCGCGGGTCGGTCCGTTCCGGAAGAGTTGCGCCGCAAACCCGACACGCCGGCAGAGCTCAGGGTCTTGCCTGGGCTCTATTGGGATCGGCTGACTAAGGAGACAAAGAGCAACTTCTTTGCCGATCAGTGGAAGGTGGCGCCGGAGGCCGATCGCATGGGCTATCGCTTCCGCGGCGGCCGCAAGCTCGAATTCGTGGAGCGCAAGCAGCCATTCGGCGCGGGCTCGGACCCCTCCAATATCGTCGATAGCTGCTATCCCTATGGCTCAATCCAGGTGCCGGGCGGGACAGAGCCGATCATCCTGCATCGCGATGCCGTCTCCGGCGGCGGCTATTTCATGCTGGGAACGGTGATCTCAGCCGATATGGATCTCATCGCGCAATTGCAGCCGCATATGCCGACGCAGTTCGTGGAAGTTACCATGGATCAAGCATTGGCGGCGCGGGCGGACGGGCAGGCGTTGCTTGCGCGCCTTCGCGCCGCTCTGGCTTAGAGGGGTAACGAATGGCCGCCTTCCCGATCCCAGGCTTCCCGAACAGATGCAATGCGATCGGGGTCGACCGTGTCTCACTCGAGAACGCGGGTCAGATAGGCGGCCGTCACGCCGGGGCCGGGGATGATAGCGACGATCTTCATTTGCGCGATCGTCCGGTTAACGGAAGCCTCGAGATGGCTCTCCATCATCGCCGCCGCCGCCTTCACGGCGCCCCGCAGCAGCAGTTCCACGATCAGACGCAGCTCCGTGATGATGGCGGGGTCGCCGGGCAGGCCAAGCCGCCGCAGCAATCGTTCCGTTGCCGTGACAGGAAGCAGGTTGTTGCGTATGGATTCTTTCAGCCGTTCGTTCGGCGTCGCGAGGATGCAGATATCGATGAAGTCGGCATGGATGGTTTCCTGCGCTGCCAGATGATCGGCCGCCTCGCGCCGCTCGAGATCGCTAAGGCGCAGAAACAGGCCGTTCAGCCGTTCCCGGTCGACCCGACCGGCGCCGGCGACCAGGGCCTGCGGTTCCAGCATGCCGCGCAGACCGTAATGATCCTTGATCATCTGCGCCGTCAGCGGGCCGGCGATCCAGTGGGACGACTGGTTTTTGCGCACGAGACCGCGTTCACGCAGACGGGTCAGCACGTCCCGCACGACGGTGCGGCTGACATTGAAGTGGTCGGCAAGTTCGATCTCGATGATGCGATACTGGCCGAAGACGACACAGCCGGCGACGTCTGCCTCGACGGTATTATAGATGCGCTCCCAGGAGGAGCGGCTCTGCAAAGCCTCGTCGGCATGGCGCGGGATGGTCAGGCCGAGCGTCTTGATATCGGTGCGGTTCGGCTCGATGCCCCGGCCGGCGGGGCCGACGAGATAGCCGCGTCCGTCGAAGCGATGCACCAGGCCTTCGCTTTCCAGCGTCTGCAATGCCCGCTGCACGGGCGCGCGCGAGATCTGCAGAATATCGGCGATCGGACCTTCGAGCAGCACCACGCCTTGCGGCAGCGTATGGTCTTCGATGTTGCTGCGCAGAACATCCTCGGCGATCTCGTAGCGCTTTTGCGCATTGGGGCGCGCACGGTCTTCGGTCATCTGATGCAATGGACTCACGTCGTTCTGATGCCTCACTCTTACGCGTTTTGTTGCGCCAACATAGCGCAAAAATAAATGAATATTGAATACAAAATATGTTTTTAAATCGCGATTTTGATTGACTACGTTGCGACATCAGTCGGTGATCATGGTCGCGAGACGTGCTTTTTGCTGAATGACTATCGAGCGTGAGTGCCGCGATCGGTGCTTGCTATAGGCGTTTCTCTGTCGAGTTTACGCAATGGTTGCAGCCTTTATGTCTTTCGCTTTTCTTCAGGTGCAATTTATCAATTTTAAGATCCGGCTTTTAGAAAAAAGTCTATTGAATACAAAAATCATTTATGTAATGCTCTCAACATCAAGGCGCTCGTCAGAAGCGCCGCAGGTGGAACTCTTTGAAACGCCAAGGAACATCTCTTTGACGCGCATGTGATCATGCGCGAGTGCAGACCGACGTTTGGTGTCCGGATCGATGCGATTCCGGCGATGGCGGTGCTTTGCCTGAAGGATGGTCCTTGCCTGGAAACTGGTAGGAAATCGGTGTCGACCGTTCTTCAGCTCAGCCAAGTCACCAAGTCCTATGGCGCGTCAGCCGCGCTGGACAGGGTGGATTTCTCTTTGCCCGACAACGCCTATGTCTCGCTGCTCGGTCCGAGCGGCTCCGGCAAGACGACGCTGCTGCGCGTCATCGCCGGCTTCGAGGAGCCGGATGCCGGTTCGATCCTCTTTCACGGCAAGCGGCTTGATGGCGTGGAGCCGCATGACCGCGGTATCGGCTTCGTCTTTCAGAACTTCGCTCTGTTCCCGCATCTTTCCGTCGCCGAAAACGTCGCTTTCGGCTTGCGCAACCGCAAGGTCGATCCCGTGACCGATCCGCGCGCCTTGGCAAAGCGGGTTCAGGACATGCTGTCGCTGGTCGGTCTCAAGGGATTTGACGATCGTGCGGTCACGCAGATTTCCGGCGGCCAGCGCCAGCGCGTCGCCTTGGCACGCACGCTGGTGACCGAGCCGAAGATGGTGCTGCTGGACGAGCCGTTGGGCGCACTCGATGCCAATCTGCGCGGCCGCATGCGCAACGAACTCAAGACCATCCGCGAGCGCTGCGGTGTGGCCTTCCTCCATGTGACAGGCAGCGAATCCGAGGCCCTGGCGATGGGGGACTTGGTGCTTGTGCTTGATCGCGGCCGCATCGCCCAGGCCGCCGCTTCCGATGTGGTCTATAATCGTCCGGCCACCGCTTCGGTTGCCCGCTTTCTCAACTGCTACAACCTCTTTGCCGGCGATGTCGTCGAGGATGCTTTCGTCGGGCCGGCCGGCCGCTTTCCTTTGAATGGATCGCGCAGAAAAGCGCCGCAGCCGGCCTACGCGATCCGCTACGATCGCGTGTCGATCCGTCTTCGCGGCGCGGCTCTCTCGGATGACGAGGTGGGTATCGAGGCCGATTTCATCGCCAGCGAATATTCCGGGGCGGCGGTCAATTCCTTCTTTGCGCTCGATGGCGGCCACGTCTTCGAAGTCGAATCCCATCTGAGCCACGCCCGTCCGCCGGTCTTTGTCGAGAAGGACCGCTATGCGCTCGTCTGGAAGAAGGAGGATGCCCTTGTCTTCGGTTGATGTGGGGTTTTCGGCTGATGTGAGCCCTTCGAAACCTTCCGGACCCTCCAAGGAGAGCGAGATATGACCATGGTCGCGACAAGCGAGGAAGCCGTGCAGGAAAGCCCAACCGTGCGCCGGAAATCGAAGAAGACGCTCTGGCTCCTGGCCCCGGGCATGATCTGGATGGTCGCCTTCCTCGTGCTGCCCATCCTGATGATGGTCTATGTTTCCTTTTGGACGCAAACGACCTTCAAGATCGAGCCGACGCTGACCTTGCAGAGCTGGATCACCTTCCTGACGAGCGCCACCTATCTCGGCGCGCTTTGGACAACCATCCGCATCTGGCTGCTGGTGCTGGTATCGACACTCGTCGTCGGCTATCCGGCGGCGCTTTTCGTTGGCCTCCTAGTCAAGAACAAGACGTTGCAGACCGTGCTTCTTGTGCTCTGCGTCATCCCGTTCTGGACCTCCTTCCTGATCCGCGTGCTTGCCTGGCGGCCGATGCTCGGGACCGAGGGTGCGATCAACATGATCCTGATGAATCTGGGCGTCATTCGGCAACCGATCGAGGTGCTGTTGTTTTCGGAGCTATCCGTCATCATCGGCATGACGCAGATCTACTGCGTGTTCATGGTCGGGCCGATCGCCTTCATGATGGGCCGTATCGACGCGTCGGTTATCGAAGCGGCCCAGGATCTTGGCGCGGGCTTCTGGCGCATCTTCCGCACCATCATCCTGCCGCTTTCGATGCCCGGCGTGGTGGTCGGCGCGATTTTCGTCTCCGTCATGGTTCTCGGCGAATTCGCAACGTCCGCCGCCCTATCCGGCCGCAAGGTCAATCTGCTCGGCAATATCATCGTCACCCAGGTCGGCTCGTTGAAATGGGCCTTCGCCGCGGTCGCCGGCGTCGTTCTGACAATCATCATGGGTGCTGTCGTCGCAGCCCTGCTCAAGGTCGTCGACCTCAGAAAGGAGCTTTGATCATGAATGCTGGCGGCATCAAGCTCGGCCTGGGCGTCTATACGACCCTCTTTTTGATCTTCCTCTACGGACCCCTAGTGGTTCTGGCGATCCTGTCGTTTCAGACCGGTCCGGAGGGCGGTCCGCAATTTCCGATCATCGAATGGTCGACCTATTGGTATCGGCATCTGTTCGGTCTGACGCCGCCTTCGCGCATCGCGCCCCTGCCGATCGATCAGGCGCTGATCCGCTCGCTTTTACTGGCGCTGATGACCATGATCGTCTCGACCGTGCTCGGCGTCATGTCCGCCCAGGCCTTTCGCCGCAAGTTCCGCGGCTCGGGCGTCGCCTTCTACCTGATCGTTCTCGGCATGATGGTGCCGGGCGTGCTGGTCGGCCTCGGCATGGCGCTCGTCGCCAATGCTTTCGGCATCGACCGGCACTGGTGGAGCACCGCCTTCGTCCTGCATGTCGTCTACACCTTCCCCTTTGCCTTCCTGGTCATGCTCGCGATCTTCAACAGGTTCGATCCGAGCATGGAGGAAGCCTCGTGGTCGCTCGGCGTTACCCCGGTACGCACCTTCCGCAAGGTCACGTTCCCGCTGATCTTCCCGGGCGTGCTCTCGGCCATGCTGTTTGCCTTCACGCTCTCCTATGACGAGTTCTCGCGCACCCTGTTCGCCTCCGGCCGCGAGCTTACCTTGCCGCTTGCCATCTATGGCACCTTCTCCGTCGAGGTGCATCCGAACGTCTTTGCCTTCGGCGTCCTGACCACGCTGTTTTCCTTCGCGCTCCTTGGCACTTACGCGATCCTGATGGGCCTGTCGGTGCGACGCGCCAAGCGTGTCCGCATTCAGGAGGACGCATGATGACGCAGAAGGTTTCCGCGATTGTTACAGGTGCAGGCTCCGGTATCGGCCGCGCCATTGCGCTGCGCCTCGGTGCCGATGGTTATGCCGTTCTGGTCAATGACCTCTCAGTTGAGCGAGCCGAAGCAGTCGCCTCGGAGATCAACAAGGCGGGCGGTGCGGCGACCGCGATCGCCGGCGACGTTGCTAGTCCCGAGGATGTGGCGGCGATCCATGCCGCTGCAAAGGCTTCACATGGCGACGTCGCCCTTCTCGTCAACAATGCCGGCATCGCGCATCAGGCGGCATTCGAAAACCTCGAACTTGCGGATTTCGACCGGATGTTTGCGGTGCATGTGCGAGGCACCTTCCTGATGACCAAGGCCGTCCTACCGTCGATGCTGGCGCGCCGCGAGGGCGTCATCGTCAACATCGCCTCTCAGCTCGGGCAGATCGGCGGCATCGAGCTTGTTCATTATTCAGGCGCCAAGGCCGCGATCATCGGCATGACCAAGGCGCTCGCCCGCGAGGTCTCAAGCCGTGGTGTGCGCGTCAATGCTGTGGCGCCCGGACCGATCAACACGCCGCTGGTGCTCGGTCTTTCCGAAGAATGGCGCGAACGCAAGAAGCGCGAATTGCCGCTCGGCCGCTTTGGCGAGCCGGAAGAAGTGGCCGCGACCGTGGCGTTCCTGGCGTCGCCGGCAGCGAGCCTCTTCGTCGGCCAGACGCTCGGACCGAATTCCGGCGACGTGATGCTCTGAAGGAGAAAAGCAGATGGACTGTGTAGAGAAGCGGGTTGTCATCGTCACGGGCGCGGGCATCGGTATCGGCCAGGCGGCAGCCAAGGCTTTTGCTGCGCTCGGCGACCACGTCGTCGTCACCGACATCCTCGAGAAGGAAGGCGAGCAGACGGTTCGCGACATCCTTACCGCCGGCGGTTCGGCCGAATTCCATCTCTACGACGTCCGCTCGACGGATGCCGCGAACAAGCTCGTTGCCAGTATCGAGGCGCGCTTCGGCAAGATCGACGTCATCGTCGCGAACGCCGGCATCGCTCATCGAACGCCGCTCGGCGAACTTACCGACGACAAATGGGATCTGACCATGGATGTCGACCTGAAGGGTATTTTCAAGCTGGTGCGTGCCGTGGTGCCGGGCATGCGTGCCCGCAGATCCGGAAGCATCGTCGCGCTCTCCTCGATCATGGGCGTCGCCTACGGGTGGGACGAGCATGTCCATTATTCAGCGGCGAAATCCGGGGTCGTCGGGCTGGTTCGCGGGCTTGCCGTTGAACTGGCGAAGGATGGCATCAGGGTCAACGGCATTGCGCCGGGCTACATCCGCACCGCCCAGCTTCTTTCGGAAGAGAATTCGCTCGGCCCCGCAGGCGCGGAGAAGGCAGCCGAGTTCATTCCGATGGGCCGACTCGGCGAGCCGGAAGACATCGCCGACGTGATCGCATTCCTCGCATCGAACGGCGCGAGATACATGACCGGCCAGGTTCTGGTCGTGGATGGTGGCCTCCTCGTGGGGCGGTACTGATCGTCACCGTCCCGGCGATGGCCGGGCAGGGCGATACGGCAATGAAATAGGCCCACCAAGGGCTCAGGGAACAGCAATCAGCACTGGAGAACAAAATGTCCAAAATGGAAATGAACAGACGCTCTCTGTTGAAGCATTCCGCCGGCGTGATGGCGCTGGCGATCGGAGGCGGCACACCGTTCCTGTCGTCACGGGCCGCTTACGCACAGGCAAGCGGTCTTGCCAAGCAACAGCTGCGCACGATCGGGCTTTCCGTCACCGTCCAGGAACGTATCCTTGATGACTTCCGCAAAGCGAGCGGCGTTGGGCAGACCTCCGGTACGGCCGCGACCTTTCCGGACGCGCAGACCAAGATCCTTTCCGGCTCCAAGGATTACGATTGCTGGGAGATCATCGGCGAGCGTTTGCCGTCGATCGTCATGACCAACAATGTCGAGCCGGTTCCGGCAGCCTCCCTGAAGAACTGGGCCAATATCCGCGATACCTTCACCACGCCTTCCGACAAGTGGGGGCCGAAGCAGCAGATCGTCGGCCAGATCTGGGCCGATGACGCCAAGACCACGCTGAACATGGTGCCTGCGGTCTATAACTACGATTCCATCGGCTACAATCCGGACGTTCTCTCGGCCGAAGAAGCCAACACCTGGTCGGCGATCTTCGATCCGAAGTGGAAGGGCAAGTCTGGCCTCAACACCGATCCGCTGATCGCCTTCGGCCAGGCCATCATGGCGATGAACACGCTTGGCCTTCTGAACGTCAAGAACCCCGGCAACCCGAGCACGGCTGAAATCGATGAGGCGGCGAAGTTCCTCGTGTCCAAGAAGAAGGACGGGCAGTTCCGCGCCCTGTGGGGCGATTTCGGCGAGTTGGTCAACCTGATGGCATCCGGCGAAATGGTCGTCTGCGACGCCTGGCAGCCTGCCGTCATGGCGGTCAAGGCCCAAGGCAAGGCGTGCAAATATGCCGTGCCGAAGGAAGGCTATCGCGGCTGGGCGATCGGCCCGTCGATGATCGCAGGCACGCCGAACAAGGAAGCCGTGATCGCCTATGCCGATTACTGGCTCTCGGGCGAACCAGGCATCACCGTTTCCGAGCAGGGCTACTACTCGCCATCGACCAATATCGAGAAGGTCATGGCGCCGGACAAATATGCCTTCTGGTACGAGGGCAAGCCCTGGGTCGGCGCCGCCGAGCGCGGCATCAAGGAAGGCGACCTGCGCGATGGCGGCTCGCTGGCGGAGCGCGCCAAGAACGTCGCCTACTGGCACCAGTGGCCGGGCGAATACGACCATCTCGTTCAGAAGTGGGATGAATTCCTCAATGCGTGATGCGGTGGCGTCCGCCATCCATTCTCAGCTCTGCGAGGAGGCGATGTCCGCCTTCTCGTCCACGCCCGGAGATCGCTCGTGATGTATGATTTGGAACTCATCAATGTCGGCAAGGTCTATGACAATGGCACGCCAGCCGTCATCGACTTCAATCTTTCGATCAAGAAGGGTGAATTCATCGCCTTCCTCGGCCCGTCGGGCTGCGGCAAGACGACGACGCTTCGCATGATCGCCGGCTTCGAAAGCATTTCCTCCGGCAACATGATGATCAAGGGCGAGCGCATGAACGATGTCAGGCCGCAGAACCGGCCGACATCGATGATCTTCCAGAACTATGCGCTTTTTCCGCATATGACGGTTCGCCGGAACGTCGGATACGGCCTGGAGGTCAAGGGTATGGCGAAAGCCGAGCGGGATGCGCGGGTCGACCGTATCCTCGCCACCCTCGGGCTGGAGGATATTGCCGAGCGGAAGCCTGACAAGCTTTCCGGGGGCCAGCGTCAGCGCATCGCGCTTGCGCGCGGCCTCGTGGTCGAGCCGGACGTGCTGCTTCTCGACGAGCCGCTGGGCGCTCTTGATGCCAATCTGCGCAAGGCGATCCAGAACGAACTCAAATTGCTGCAGAAGAGGCTTGGGGTGACCTTCGTCTTCGTGACTCATGCCCAGTCGGAAGCGCTGGCGCTGTCCGACCGCATCGTCGTCATGAACCAGGGCAGGGTGGAGCAGATCAGCCCGCCGCATCAGCTCTATACACGCCCCGACACGCCATTCGTGGCGCAGTTCATCGGCCGCAACACCATCTTCGAAGGCGAGGTTGCCGGCGCCAGGGCCGACAGCACATTCGTCTCGACCTCGTTCGGCACGCTGTCGGGCTTAGCCAATGGCGGCCTCTCCAGCAAGGTCAACATCGTCATCCCTTCGGAGGCGATCGAGGTTCATGCGGCGGGCGGCTCGATGCGCGACGATCTCGCCCGGGCCTTCGGCGGCAATGTGGTCGGGGCGCGTGTCGAGCGTTTCGATGTGGTTGGCCACATCTCGCAGATCGGCATCAGCCTGTCCGATGGCCGCGGGCTCGCGCTCGAGGCGCATGTCGACAAATACCGGCCCGGCGCTTTTCCCGTCGGCGCCGAAGTTATGCTTACCTGGGATGCGGCCGATGCGACCGTCATCCCAGCTCATTGATAATTGAAAACCCGATCGAAGGAGGTACTCCCATGGCAAAGGAAATCTTGTGCAGTTTTGGCGTCGACGTCGATGCTGTGGCTGGCTGGCTCGGCTCTTATGGCGGCGAGGACTCGCCCGATGATATCTCAAGAGGGCTCTTTGCCGGCGAAGTCGGCAGTCTGCGGCTGGTGAAGCTCTTCGAGCGCTTCGGCATCAAGACGACCTGGTTCATTCCCGGCCATTCGATTGAGACCTTTCCGGAGCAGATGCAGGCGGTGGCCGATGCCGGCCATGAAATCGGCATCCATGGCTACAGCCACGAAAATCCGATCGCCATGACGCGCGAGCAGGAGACGGAAATTCTCGACAAGTGTATCGAGCTTGTCACCAAGCTTTCCGGCAAGCGTCCGAGCGGCTACGTCGCCCCCTGGTGGGAATTCTCCAATGTGACCAATGAGCTGCTTTTGGAGCGTGGCATCAAATACGATCACTCGCTGATGCACAATGACTTCACGCCCTATTATGTGCGCGTCGGCGACAGCTGGACGAAGATCGACTATTCGCGCAAGCCGTCGGACTGGATGGTGCCGCTGAAGCGCGGTCAGGAAACCGATCTGATCGAAATTCCGGCATCCTGGTATCTCGATGATCTGCCGCCGATGATGTTCATCAAGAAATCCCCGAACAGCCACGGCTTCGTCAATCCGCATCATATCGAGCAGATGTGGCGCGATCAGTTCGACTGGGTCTATCGCGAGATGGACTATGCCGTCTTCCCGATCACCATACATCCGGATGTCGCCGGGCGTCCGCAGGTGCTGATGATGCTGGAGCGGCTTTACGCGCATATGGTCAAGCACCCCGGCGTGAAGTTCGTGACGATGAATGAGATCGCCGACGATTTCGCAGCCCGCTTTCCGCGCAAGAAATAGCCGGCTATTCTAAAGCAGCGAGAGCATCAATTTTGAAGGAGGCGGATCGCCATGTGTTCACTCTGCGGCGTGCTCGGCGGCAATGAGCACTGGACGGACGCGGCGGCACGGCCGGGCGTCTTCACGCGCAATCACGCCAGCGTCGACCGGCGGCGCGAGCGTGCCGAGCGGGTGCGCGCCGCCAACGAGATGCTCTCGGGCTTCGGCCTTACCCTCACCGACTGGCAGGGCGCATCCTTCGTGCTGTCGACGCGAACGGGCAAGAGCGAGATCATCGAGGATCTCGGTCACCTCTGGCCGGCGGCCGAAAGGCTCGTCGGCCAGCCCTGCGATCCGCTCGACGATGCCTTCATCGTCCGGATGGAGGCACGGCATGTCGGTTGAAGCGAGCGGCTTTCTACCGATCAACCTGCTGACGGGTTTCCTCGGTTCCGGCAAGACGACGCTGCTGAAGCGCATCCTCGCTGATCCGGTTTTCGCCGATACGGCGGTGCTTATCAACGAATTCGGCGAGATCGGGCTTGACCACGATCTTGTCGAAAGCGTCGATGGCGAGATGGTACTGCTGCGTTCCGGATGCGTCTGCTGCACCGTGCGCGGCGAGCTAGCAGCCGCGCTCAAGGAGCTTTATTCCCGCCGCGAACGCGGGTTGCTGCCGCCGTTCCGGCGCGTCATCATCGAAAGCACGGGTCTTGCCGATCCATTCCCGGTTCTGTCGACCATCAAGGCCGACCCGGTGCTGCGGCATCATTTTTGCGCCGGCAACGTGATCACGACGGTCGATGCGGTGAATGGGCTGCGCCAGCTCGACACCTATATCGAATCCAACCGGCAGGCCGCGGTTGCGGATCGGCTGGTCCTCACCAAGACCGATCTTGATACTGACGACGATGGAGAGGCTCTCCATGCTCGTCTTCGCGGGCTCAATCCTGATGCCCGGGTTCTGATCGCGGCCGATCCGGATCTCGATCTCTCCTCGCTGGTCGCCGTCCAAAGCGACGTCTCGTCCAGTAGCAGTCTGTCGCAAAGCGGCTTTTATTGCGAGGAGCCGGTGCAGCTCGTCTCATCGGACGGCGTGGCGCATCAGGCGGCCATTTCCTCGATCTCGCTCAGCATCGACCGGCCCGTCGACTGGACGGCCTTCGGGCTCTGGCTGATCATGTTGCTCAATCGGCATGGGGAGCGTGTGCTGCGGGTGAAGGGTATCCTCAACCTTAGCGGCGAGGAGCGCCCCGTTGCCGTTCACGGCGTCCAGCATCTGGTTCATACACCGGTGCATATGGATGGATGGCCTTCGGAAGATCGCACCTCGCGGCTGGTCTTCATTCTGGACGGGCTTGACGGCGCTCTCTTGAAACGCTCTTTCGAAGCCTTCACACTGGCGCGCATGTCGCAGATGCCACTCGCTGCATCTGGCCCGATCGCCGCGGCGCGATGAGACAACCGGTATCCACATGAACAAGCATCAATCCGTCGCAAAAAACCTGGCTGCTCCCGCCTTGCATCTGGCCGGCCGGCCGCGCTTGCGCGTTCTCGGCACCGCGATCTCGCTGCTGGAGGAGTTGCGTCTGCACGCTGAGGACGATCTCGGCATCGACGTGACGTTCGACAACAATGACTTCCTGACGACGCAGTTCAAGGCCGCGCGAGAACCGGAAACCTACGACATCTACGATCAATGCTTCCACAATCTCGATATCGTCTGGCACTGGCGCGCGATCCAGCCCGTCGACACCCAGCGCATCGTGCTTTGGGACGAGGTCAACGACTTGACGAAAACAGGCCATATCGGCCCCAACCCCAGAATGGGGCTTGGCGATGTGCCGGCGCGCAAGCTCTTCGTTCAGCCCAATCTTGCGCTCGGTGACACACCGTCGCGCTTCATCTCCATGCTGCCGACCACGCATAATTTCGACAGTTTCGCCTATCGGACAGATCTGGCGCCGAACGGCGTCGGCATGCATTCCTGGGGCGCTCTTTTCGATGAGCGCTGGGCGGGCAGGGTGGCGCTGGTGGATGAGCCGGCCATCGGCATTTTCGATGCGGCGCTGGCGGCACAGGCAGCCGGCCTCATGTCGTTCGACGATATCGGCAACATGTCGGTTCAGGAGATCGATCAACTGATCGATCTCCTGGAGGAGCGCAAGAAGGCTGGCTTCTTCCGCGATTTCTGGAAAACCGCCGAGGATGCGGCGCGGCTGATGATTGCCGGCGAGACCAGCGTTCAGAGCATGTGGTCGCCCGGTATCGGCATCCTGAATTCCAAGGGCTCTCCGGTCGAGCAGGCCGTGCCCGCCGAAGGTTACCGCGCCTGGCACGGCGGGCTGTGTCTTTCGAAACAGTTGAGCGGTCGCCTCCTCGATGTCGCCTACGACTATCTGAATTGGTGGATCTCGGGCTGGCCGGGCGCCGTGGTCGCGCGGCAAGGTTATTATATTTCGACGCCGCAGCGCTCCCGCCAGTTCATGACGCAGGCTGAATGGGATTACTGGTACGAAGGTGCCGCTGCGAGCGAAGATCTGCCCGGCCCGGATGGGCAGATGCGGATCAGAAAGGGATCGGTGCGCAGCGGCGGGTCCTATTGGCAGCGCGCCAATTGCATTGCCGTCTGGAATACGACAATGGATGAGCACAATTATCTGGTTCGCCGCTGGATGCAGCTAGTCGGCTGAAGAGGAGAGCAGGGCCAATGACACAGACACATCTCGGCAAATCGATCGCACAGCTCTCGGTCTTGATCCAGTCCGGCAATCTCGATCCGGTCGCGTTGGCCGAAGAGACCCTCGATGCGATCCGGACTTATAAGGATCAGGCGATCTTCACGCGGCTCTTGGAGGCGCGCGCGATGGAAGAGGCGGCAGCTTCGTCCAGACGGCTGCGCGAGGGACGTTCGCGCGGGTTGTTGGACGGTGTTCCCGTCGCGTGGAAGGATCTTTTCGCGATCGCCGGCCTGCCGACGACCGCCGGGTCGATCGTGCTTGCCGATGCCGAGCCCGCACAGGATGATGCTGATGTCGTAAAAGCGCTGAAGGCTGCGGGCATGGTTGCCGTCGGCCAGGTCAATATGAGTGAATTTGCCTTTTCCGGCCTCGGCCTCAACCCGCATTACGGCACCCCACTCAATCCCTTGGCTACGGATGTGCCGCGAATTCCGGGCGGTTCGTCTTCCGGTTCCGCCGCCGCCGTCGCGGCTGGCCTGGTGCCGGCCTCGATCGGTACAGACACGGGCGGCTCCGTGCGCATACCGTCCGCCTTCAATGGCCTTGTGGGTTACAAGGCCAGCCGCGGCCGTTACGGCATGGCCGGCGTCTTTCCGTTGGCGAGCAGCCTCGACTCGCTTGGGCCTTTGTGCCGCAGCGTTCAGGACGCCATATGGGTCGATGCCGCGATGCGCGGCCATTTCAGACCCGAGGTCGAACGTGCCGATCCTGCTGGGGTTTCCATTGTGGTGCCGACGAATGTCGTCATGGACAATGCCGAGGATGGTGTCATTGCGGCCTTCGAGGTGGCACTTGCGCGCTTGAGCGCCGCCGGCGTCAAGATACGACGGGCCGCTTTTCCAGCCTTCGAAAAGCTGTTTGACGTGATGGCCAAGAATGGGCCGCTGGCAACCGCCGAAGCTTTCGCGCTGCATCACCGCCGGCTGGCGGGACCGGAGGCCGAAGCCATGGATCGGCGTGTCGTGGCACGCACGCGCCTGGGCGAGAAGATCACTTTGGTTGATTATCTGGACACACTCAAGGTGCGCGAACAGTTGATCAGGGAGGTTGATGCATCGCTTGGGCCGAACGAATTCATCGCCTATCCGACAGTCGTCCATGTCGCGCCCGCGCTTGCGCCGCTGGAAGCCGACGACGAACTGTTCGCGAAGGTCAATGGCCGGACGCTCCGCAATACTTTGATCGGCAATTTTCTCGATTGGTGCGGCGTATCGCTGCCTTGCGGCACGGGCGATGCAGGCATGCCTGTCGGCTTCCTGCTGTCGGCTCCGAAGGATCAGGATGAACGGCTGCTAGGTGTAGCGATATCGCTCGAGGAGATCGTTGCCGGTTAACGCAATTCCAGCAAAAGCGCATGGCGGCCTCCTGCCCGCGCTTGTATGGAGCGATGCACTTCGCCAGACTTTCTCCCCGCTCACCTCGTTTATGCGGCAAGGAGAGGCGGGGATCGAAAGCGGCTTGTCCGTTCAATGCGTGCGGCTCGCCGGTTCGGCATCGGCGATCCAGCGGCGATGCGAGCCGAGCGCGATCAGCAGCACCACCGACAGGAAGCAGCAGCCGGCGAGGATGTAGAAACCGATATCGCCATTGCCCGTGGCGGCATCGACATAGGCCTTGATCTGCGGTGAGGCGAAGCTGCCGAGATTGCCGAGTGAAACGATGAAGGCAATGCCGCTCGCCGCACCGACGCCGCCGAGATAACGGGTCGGCAGGCTCCAGAAGACCGGCTGGGATGAGGCGAGCCCTGGAACCGCGATGCAGGCGGCAATCACCATCACCCAGGGGTTCATCGTCAGGCCGATCGTTCCAAGCGCAATGGTGCCTGCCGTCAGCATGGCGATGCAGACGATGCGATGGTTGTCGTGTTTGTCGGCATAGACGGTGAAGAAGCGCGTCGCGAAAAGCGCGCAGAGCCAGGGCAGGCCGAGCAGGACGCCGACCCAGGTATTGACGCCGCCGCCGAGCGCCTGCGCAAGCCGCGCCGGCAGGTAGAAGGTGATCGGGCCGACGCCGATCTGGATGAAGAGATAGATGCCGATGAAGGCGAGAACGCGCCAGTCCTTCAAGACGCTGAAGACGGAGTGCTTCACCTCGGAAAGCTTGCTGCGCTCCTCCGCCTCGATCACGGCGTTCAGGGCATTTTTCTCCTCTGCTGTCAGCCATTTGGCTTCGTTGGGACGGCTGGTCAGGAAGAAGAGCGCCAGGATGCCGACGACAGTTGCCGCCAGGCCCTCAACCGCAAACATCCATTGCCAATTGGTAAGGCCGAGGACGTCGTGATGGGTGAGTAGCCAGCCGGAAAGTGGTGCTCCGATTACAAGCGATAGGGGGACGCCGAGATAAAAGAGGCCGGTAGCGCGCGCCCTCTGCTTGGCGGGGAACCAGTAGGTCAGGTAAAGCAAGACGCCCGGATAGAAGCCGGCTTCGCAGACGCCGAGCAGGAAACGAACGATGTAGTAGCTCGTTGGCGTGTGGGCAAAGACCATACAGGCCGAGACGATACCCCAGGTGATCATGATGCGGCTCAGCCACAGGCGGGCGCCGACGCGCTGCATGATCAGGTTGCTCGGCACTTCGAAGGTGGCATAGCCCAGATAAAGGATGCCGGCGCCGAAGGCATAGGCCGCGTCCGAAATGCCGGTATCAGCCTGATAGGCTGTCTTGGCGAAGCCGACATTGGATCGATCGAGAAAGTTCAGGATCAGCATCAAGCCCAGAAAGGGCAAAAGGCGAATGGTCGCCTTGCGCACGGCGCTTTGCAGCGCCGGATTGTCGTTTGTCATATTTCACTCCTCCCAAAGGCAGAATGCCTCGCAGCGAGACCATCGCGGGCAAGGCTGCCTTCATGCTCGAACCGGACCTCGATCCGGCCATTGTCGTCATGGGCACCAAAACAGCGGCCATATATGCATATACGCAGAATATATTTATGTATGAAAAGGTCAATAGGCGCGAAACCGCAGGCACTCGGTCCGCCTGCAGATCGAACGAGCGTTCAAGCGGCTGTGGGTAAGGGTGGTCTTGCCGAATTGGGCGCACAGCAAAAGCTTCGGCCGGCGAGCCGATTAGCGCTTTCCGATCAAACCCTTGCGCGAAACGCAGGGCTATCTTGGTGCATATTCAGGCCAGATAGGGACCGATGCGCTCCGCCACCGATGCGACATCTGTAACCCGCATCCCAGCCACGTTGATCCTGCCGGAATCCGGCATGTAGATGCCGTGTTCTGCTCGAAGCTGCCGGACATTTTCCGGAGAGATTGGCAGGAGGGAGAACATGCCTTCCTGGGAACCGATATGGGCAAGTTCGGGACGGAATTGTGCAAAGGCTTCGGCGGCGGCTTGGCGGATTTCGGCGATGCGGCTGCGCATTTCGCCGAGTTCGTCGACCCAGGCCTGGCGCCGCGACGGGTCCTGCAGGATCGCCGCGACGATCGCAGCCCCGTGCGCCGGCGGCATGGAGTAGCTGGTGCGGGCATGGCTTGCCAGATTGCCGACGCCCTTGTTCAACGGTGCCTGCTGATCCCCGAAAAGATAGACTGCGCCTGTGCGCTCCCGATAGAGCGAGAAGGACTTGGAGCAGGAGACGGCAACCATCGCTTCGCCGACTGTTTCGATGACATCAATCATGCCGGCTGCGTCTTCGACCCGGCCGTGCCCAAGGCCCTGATAGGCATTGTCGAAGAGCGGCAGCAACCCCTTGCTGGCGACGATCTCGGCAATGTCCAGCCAGTTCTGCGATGACAGTCCCGCGCCTGTCGGGTTATGGCAGCTCGTCTGCAGCAGCACTGCATCGCCGGGGGCTGCATTCCGCAAGGTCGTCAGCATCTCGTCGATGAGAACGGTCTGCTTGCCGATATCGAAGAAGCGATAGGTTCCGACCTGAAGGCCGACGGCGGCGAAGATTGCCTGATGGTTGACCCATGTCGGCGTGCCGATCCAGATCTTCCGTCGCTTGTCGAGGGCGAGCAGTTCCGCAGCCAGGCGCAAAGCGCCGGTGCCGCCGGGGGTCTGAATTCCGGCGAGCAGCCTGCCGCCATGGCGTTCACCGAAGGTTTCGAGCGCCAGCGCGCGCAGGAAGGCGGGATCACCCTCTGGGCCGATATAGGATTTGGACTCTTGGGTTTCCCAGAGATAGTGCTCGGCCGCCTTGACGGCTCTCATAACAGGGGTGCGGCCGGTCTCGTCGCGATAGACGCCGACGCCGAGGTCGATCTTTCCGGATCGCGGATCGGCTGCGAACTTGGCAATCAGTTCAAGCAGAGGGTCCGGCTTCTGTTCCGTCAGGCTATCGAAAAACGCTGTCTTGTTCATTTTTTCCTCCCGTCCGCTCCATTGATGCAAGCTGCTGCGCTTGCCTTGCTGACCGCTTTATTGTCCGTGCGGGCGCGCGGCAAGCATCAGGGATGTCTGCAGCTGCCCATTCAATGAGGCCAGTTCTGCAGAACCCGTACGAATTCGGTCAGCCAGGCATTCGTTTGATGCCCGTCCAGGGAGCGATGGTCAATCGTCAAGGACACGTAGGCCATCGGACGAATCTGGATCGTATCGACGCCATCGATCTCCCGCACCACGACACGCTTCTCCAGCTTGCCGATGCCGAGGATGGCGGATTGCGGCTGGTTGATGATGATGGGGGAGGCGAGCAGCGAGCCCGAAACCCCGTGGTTGGAAATCGTGAAGGTTCCGCCCTTCAGCTCGTCGCCCTTGAGGCTATTGGATCGGGCTCTGTTCGTCAGATCCTGGAGCCGGGCGGCAATCGTCTCAAGCGAGAGGCTTTGCGCCTGCCGGATGATCGGCGCGACCAGGCCTTTGTCGCCCAGGGCGATCCCAACGCCGATATTGACGTCTTCGAATATCTCCAGGCCGTCATCGTGCCACTGGCTGTTGACTTCAGGTACGAGTTTCATGGCCGCAACGGATGCCGCCACGAAATAGGCGGTGTAGGAGAGGTTTACGCCTTCGGCCTTCATGCGGTCCTTGTGGCTTTCGCGATGGCGCATGATGGCGGTGAAATCCGCCTCGAAGATTGCCGTGACCTGAGGTGCCGCCGCCAGCGATTGGGCCATATTCCTTGCGATCCAAAGCCGCATCGCCGAATGGGGGACGATCCGCGATTTGCCGTCAACCTGGGTGACTGGCGAGCGCTGCTTGGTTGCGGCCTGCCACGATACCGGCGCCGATGGATGCGTCTTGCCGGCTTCCAGCGCATGATCCATGTCGGCGCGCGTGATCCGTCCGTCCCTGCCGCTGCCCGTCAGGCTGGCCGGGTCGATCCCGTATTCTTCGGCAGCCTTGCGAACGGCCGGCGAATAGTAAGCGGCGGCGGAGGCCGCGACAGGCGAGGCCGGCTCTATCGGCAATGAAGCTTCGGCTGCCAGCGCTGCAATTCCGTTCGCATTCTCGATGCTCATTCGTCCGAGGATCGCGCCGGGCACGGCATCATCGCCATCCGACATGGCGATTTCGCTCAAGATGCCGTCGCATGGTGCCGCTATCTCCTGAGTGACTTTATCGGTTTCCAGTTCGACAAGCGCATCGCCTTCCCGAACATGATCGCCGATCTGTTTCAGCCAGTTGCGGACGACGGCTTTCGTGCCTTCCTGTTCGATCGGAGCTGTGATCTCGATGGTATCAGTCATCCTTAGAACTCCAGGATTTCGGCAATGCGCCTGGCGATCCGTTCGGTGGACGGTACGGCCCAATCGAGAAGAACGGGATTATGCGGGCTCGGAATATCCGGCATTGTCAGGCGAGAGACGGGAGCGTCGAGATCGGTGAATGCCTTGTCCGCGATGACAGCGGCAATCTCGGCGCCGAACCCCGCGGCTTCAAGGTCCTCGTGGACGATGAGGCAGCGATGCGTCTTGGTGACCGAAGCAAGCACGGCCTCCTGATCCCAGGGCATCAGCGTACGGAGATCGATGACGTCGGCGGAGATGCCTGCGGCTGCTTCCTCGCAGCGATGCACCATGGCGCCCCAGGTAACGATGGTGATGTCGCTGCCGGTCCGTGTCAGCTTTGCCTTGCCGAAGGGCAGCGCGAAATCGTCGCCGGGATAAGGGCGGCGCGCCCAAGCATGATCGAGCATCGCCCGGTGTTCGAAGAAGATGACGGGGTCGTTGCCGCGGATCGAGGTGCGCAGCAGGCCGACGGCATCCTCTGCATTCGAGGGAACGGCAACCTTCCAGCCCGGTTGATGGACGAAGGCCACCTCGTTGGTCTGGCTGTGCCAGGGATCGCCACACTTGAAGAAACCGCCAGGCATGCGCACCACGACCGGAGCCGCGAAGCGATTGTTGGTGCGCCAGCGAATGGTGCCGCAATCGTTCAGCTGTTCGGTCGCCGGCTCGGCATATTTCCGAAACTGGATTTCGGGGACGGGCACGAGCCCGGCCAGCGCCATGCCGACGGCGCGGCCGATAATGCCCTCTTCGGACAAAGAGGTGTCGAAAACGCGCTCGTTGCCGAATTTCTCCTGCAGGCCGAGGGTCACGGCATGCACGCCGCCCTTGGGGCCGATATCCTCGCCGAACATGACGACGCGCTCATTGATCGCCATCTCGTGTTCGAGCGTTCTGCGGATCGCTGTGACCATGTTGATGCGCGGGCCGGCGGTTTCGGGCTCGGCCGCTGTCACCGGCGCCACATATCCGGATGGATGCTGGCCGCCCATCGTCTGCATGTCGCCGTCGAAGAACACATGGCGGGTCACGGTGGAGGGATCGGCGACCGGCCGGTCTTCGGCTGCTACGCGGGCGCTTTCGGCCATCTCGTGCGCTTCACTTTCGCAGGCATCCCATTCCTGTATCGTCATCACGGCGGGAACGAGAAAATCCTTCAGGCGCGGCAAGGGATCGCGCTCCCATTCGCGCCTCACGGTTTCCTCGCTCTTGTACGTCTGTGTGTCTTGGAAGCTGTGACCCTCAAGGCGCGGCACCGTCAGCCGCAGGAGAGCGGGCTTGCGCTCCTCGCGAACGAAGGAGACGGCTTCCTGCACCAACCGCGCTGCCTCGGCGGGGTCGCAGCCGTCGCCATCGAAGATTGCGAGGTTTTTCCAGCTGGCGAGATTGGCGGCGATATTGCCACCCGGCGTCTGCGCCGTCGAAGGCACCGAAATACCAAAACCATTGTCCTCGATGTAGAACAGCATCGGCAGTGCCTGCGTCGTTGCGGCGCTCAGAGCCGCCCAGAAGCCATTCGAGGCGACGGACCCGTCGCCGCCAAGCACGACGCCGATATCCCGCGCATACTCCGCGCGTCCAAGCGTAGTGGCATAATATTTCATCGCCTGCGCCCAGCCGGCCGTCGGCGTGTATTGCGCGCCAACGCCGCCGCACATGGGCAAGGCGGAGGCACCCGAGCGGTTCGGATAGTTGAAGACGACGCCGATATCCCTGCCGTCCGAATAGCCGCCGGCGCGGCCCATGGCGGAGCCGAGCGCATCGGCTGGGTCGACGCCGAGCGAGAGCAGCAGAGGCCGCGAGCGATAGTAGCCGCAGGTAGCGTCATGCCGGCCCGTCAACTGCATTCCGAGGAGGATTTGCGCCATGTCGTGGCCGCGCGCCGAAAACTGATAGAGAACCTTCTTTTCCGGGACGAGACGCTTCTCTTCCATCTCGTCGAGGCTTCTGGAAAGGTGGACGAGGTAGGCCACTCGGCGCCAGTCGAGGCGATCGTCGGGCGAGTTTCGCTCATGATTCTTGAAGGCTAGTTGGGCCATGTGATTCTCCTCCATATGGCTCCATGATTCTAATTCGGAACACCCGCGCTATTCCTTTCAATTTGCTAGGTTTCGCTATAGTGTTTGAAACACGTGTTTCACAAATGGCAGATTTTTGAATGGAAAGTTTCGATCTTGATCACGTCGACCGAGCGATCCTTCGGGTGCTGCAGGAAGAGGGCGATATCAGCCAGGCGGCGCTCGCGGAAAAGGTCGGCGCGTCGCCGGCGTCCTGCTGGCGAAGGATCAAGGTACTGGAAAGCGCCGGCGTGCTGGGCAGGACGGTTCGCCTCGTCGATCCCGATAAGATCGGCAAGGGTCTCAACGTCTTCTGCCAGGTCAAGATGAAGACCCACGATCCCGCGACGCGCCGCGACTTCGAGCAGTTCATCGCTAGTTATCGCGAGGTGCTGGAATGCTACTCCATGTCCGGGGAATGGGATTATCTCATCCGCGCCGTCGTCGCCGATGTCAGGGAGTATGAAGGGCTTTTGATGCGCGGTATCCTGACACATGAGGCAGTGCTGAGTTCGTCGTCGCACTTCTCGCTGAAATGCGTGAAATACACGACGGCGTTGCCGACGAATGCCACGCGGTAAAAGCCTCTGGCTGTGCTTGCCTTGAACGGTGCAAGCATCTCACGGTAAGAAACCCTAACGATTGCGGATGCGGAGCAGAGTTGGATTGTCGGCTGATAACGTCAAACTCGGAGATGATTTGAACGAGGCGGTCACGGCGCTCCTTGTCGATTTACCGATCAAGGCGGCGAGCTTCATCGTGACGATCTATGGCGATGTCATCGAGCCGCGAGGCGGCGTCGTCTGGATCGGCAACCTCATCGAGACATGCAAGAGCGTTGGGATCACCGAGACGCTGGTGCGGACCGCAGTGTCGCGACTGGTCGCAGCAGGCCAGCTTGCGGGCGAGCGGGAAGGGCGCCGCAGCTTCTATCGACTGACGGACACGGCTCAAGCCGAATTCGTCGAGGCCGCCAGCCTGTTCTACGGGCCGCAACCCGTGGTCCGTTGGCAATTCGTCCTGATCAACGGACCTGCGCCGGAAGAGATCATGCAGGGCCTCGAGCGAGAGGGTTTTGCCAGGCTGAACCCACGCCTGGCGGTAGGCACGCATCCCGCGCCGCCATTGCCGGGACGTGTCGTCGTCTTCGATGCGCAGTTGGCGACCGAGAATGGTGCCTTGCGGGAGTTTGCCGAAGAGGCCTGGAACTTGCCGCGTTTCGCGGAGGCCTATGGCGAATTCACTGCCCGCTTCGGCGCATTTTCCCAAAAAGCTGGAGATTGTACCGCGCTATCGGCCTTCGATTGCCTGATCGCGCGGCTGTTGCTCGTTCATCAATATCGCCTGATCATGCTGCGCGAGCCGCATCTTCCCAGATCGGCGCTACCGGATAATTGGCCAGGTGAGGAGGCGCGTCGTCTGTTTGCCGACCTTTATCTGTTGTTGTCGGAAAAGGCCGACGGCTATGTCGGGCGCCGTTTCGTCAACGAGGCTGGCACGCTTCGGGAGACGACGCCGGCGAGCCAAAATCGGCTCGACCGCCTCAGGTCCCGCTGAAAACTCAATCCGCTCAATGATTTAGCAAGATGTTTGCCGTGTAGCGCTTCTGCGCATTCTTAAATGTCACAGAAAATTCAAAAAATTCGTTTGTGTTGTGACATATCGCATGCTAATACAGTGACCGATCGGTCGGTTAATGCGTTTGCCGTCGGATCGCTGTTTCGTGGAGGAGAACGAGAAACAGGCCTATACTGATGATGCCGTGAAGCGACGGCCTTGCCGATACGCTTCGAGGCGACCGCAGGCTTGCGATCTTCTCGGGCGCGTCGGACGCGCGTAGACGGAGGAAAGATCAATGTATGTGCAGATGGTGAAAACCGACGGCACCCGCATCCGTTCCCTTGACGAGATGGAGCCGCAGGAACGCGCCTTTCAGGAGCGCGTCGACGCCGGCCAGAAGATCGAGCCGAAGGAATGGATGCCGGAAGGCTATCGCAAGACATTGATCCGCCAGATCAGCCAGCATGCCCATTCCGAAATCGTCGGTCAGCTCCCGGAGGGCAACTGGATTACGCGCGCCCCGACGCTGGAACGCAAGGCGATCCTGCTTGCCAAAGTGCAGGACGAAGCCGGCCACGGCCTCTATCTCTACTGTGCCGCCGAGACGCTCGGCATCAGCCGCGACGAGATGTATGAACAGCTGCATTCCGGCAAGGCCAAATATTCCTCGATCTTCAACTACCCGACGCTGACCTGGGCCGATATCGGCGCCATCGGCTGGCTGGTCGATGGGGCTGCGATCATGAACCAGGTTCCCTTGCAGCGCTGTTCCTACGGCCCGTATTCGCGGGCGATGGTCCGTATCTGCAAGGAAGAGAGCTTCCATCAGCGCCAGGGTTTCGATGTCCTGATGAAGATGGTGAAGGGCATACCGGCGCAGAAGGCCATGGTGCAGGATGCGCTGAACCGCTGGTGGTGGCCGTCGCTGATGATGTTCGGCCCTTCGGACGACGCCTCCGTGCATTCGGCCCAATCGATGGCCTGGAAGATCAAGCAGAATTCCAACGACGAGCTGCGGCAGAAATTCGTCGACCAGACCGTGCCGCAGGCCGAATATCTCGGCCTGACCGTTCCCGATCCCGACCTGAAATGGAACGAGGAAAAGGGTGGCTATGATTTCGGCGAGCCAGACTGGGAAGAATTCTTCAACGTGATCGCTGGCAACGGCCCCTGCAATGCGGAGCGGCTCAATGCCCGCAAGCAGGCATGGGACGATGGCGCGTGGTTCCGCGACGGCCTGACCGCCCATGCCGAGAAAGCGGCCGAGCGCCGCGCTGCCGCAAAGATTGCCGCCGAATAAGACGGCCCGAATAGTCAGGGAGTGAGAAACATGTCCAGCGAATGGCCGCTTTGGGAAGTCTTCATCCGTGGTCAGCATGGCCTCAACCATCGCCATGTCGGCAGCCTGCACGCGCCAGATGCTGAGATGGCCATCAACAATGCGCGCGATGTGTATACCCGCCGCAATGAGGGTGTCAGCATCTGGGTGGTGCGGTCTTCCGAGATCACCGCCAGCGCCCCCTCGGAAAAAGGCCCGCTCTTCGATCCATCCAATTCAAAGGTCTATCGCCACCCGACCTTCTTCGACATTCCGGATGAAGTGGGGCACATGTGATGGCGGCCGCTACCCTTGAGCCGGCGGTCGACCGGGCCGCTCTCGTCGAATTCCTCCTGCGCATTGGTGACAACGCGTTGATCCTCGGCCATCGCGTTTCCGAATGGTGCGGCCGCGGGCCGGCGCTGGAGGAGGACATCGCGCTTGCCAACACGGCGCTCGACCTTATCGGCCAGACGCAGCTCTGGCTCGGTCTGGCGGGCGAGGTGGAAGGAAAGGGCCGCTCGGCCGATAATCTCACTTATCTGCGCGACGGTTACGAGTTCCGCAACATCCTGCTCGTGGAACGCCCGAACGGCGATTTCGGCAAGACGCTGATGCGGCAATTTCTCTTTGATGCATGGCATTATCTCTTGCTGAAGGCGTTGAAAGGCTCAACCGATCGGCGCATCGCCGAGATTTCTGAAAAGGCTTTCAAGGAAGTCTCCTATCACCTCGATCGCAGCCGCGACCTGATCATTCGCCTCGGCGACGGTACAGCCGAAAGCCATCGCCGCATGCAGGAGGCGCTCGACGATCTCTGGGCCTTCACGGGCGAAATGTTCGTCGCTGACTCCGCCGATGAGGCTTTGGCGCAGGCCGGAGTGATCCCGGAGCCACAGAGCCTTAAATCTGGTTGGGACGAAATCGTCTCCGAAACACTCGCGGAAGCGACGTTGAAGCAACCAGCAGACGGCTACATGCACAAGGGCGGCCGGCGTGGCGTTCACACCGAGCATCTCGGCTACATCCTTGCCGAACTGCAATTCCTGCAGCGCGCCTATCCGGGCGCGACCTGGTAGGAGGCTGACATGGCGACCGCCCTTCATCCTTCGGTCGATGAGGTCTGGCACTGGCTGTCCGAGGTGCCGGACCCGGAAATCCCCGTGATTTCGCTGACCGATCTCGGCATCATCCGCGATGTCGGCTGGCAGGAGGATACGCTTGTGGTGACGGTGACGCCGACCTATTCGGGCTGTCCCGCGACGACGGTGATCAATCTCGATATCGAGCGGGCGCTGGCCGAAAAAGGCCTCGACCGTGTGCGTCTCGAGCGCCGGCTGTCGCCGGCCTGGACGACGGATTGGATCAGTGCCGAGGGCCGCGAGAAGCTGCGTGCCTATGGCATTGCCCCGCCAATCGACGGCACGGCTGCCGACGGTATCTTGATGAAGCGTATCGACCGGCTTGCCGGCCGTTCCAATCTTGCCATCGCCTGTCCGCGTTGCGGATCGGCCAATACGGAAAAGATCAGTCAGTTCGGTTCGACGCCGTGCAAGGCGAGCTATCGCTGCACCGACTGTCTGGAACCCTTTGATTATTTCAAGTGCATTTGACCCCAACAGGACGAGACCCGCATCCATGGCACGTTTCCATCCCCTGACAGTCACCGATGTTCGCCGCGAGACGCGCGATGCGGTCGTCGTTACGCTTGCGCCATCTGAGGAGGATCGGGCCGTCTTCGATTTCACGCAGGGCCAGTACCTCACCTTCCGCCGCAAGTTCGATGACGAGGAATTGCGCCGCTCCTACTCGATCTGCGCGGGCAAGGATGAAGGCGTGCTGAAGGTTGGCATCAAGCGCGTCGATGGCGGCTGCTTCTCCACCTGGATCAATGAAAATCTGAAAGCCGGCGACACGCTGGAAGCCATGCCGCCGATGGGCGCCTTCTTCACCGCGATCGAGCCTGACGTCGCAAGGCATTATCTCGGCTTTGCCGGCGGCAGCGGCATTACGCCGGTTCTCTCGATCATCAAGACGGTGCTGGCGCGCGAGCCACGCTCCGCCTTCACCCTCGTCTACGCCAACAGGCAGATCAGCTCGATCATGTTCCGTGAGGAGCTGGAGGACCTGAAGAACCTCTATCTCGGTCGCCTCTCAGTGATCCACGTTCTGGAGAGCGAGGCGCAGGACATCGATCTTTTCACAGGGCGGATCGACGCGGAAAAATGCAAGGCTCTCTTCAAGAGCTGGATCGATCTGACATCGGTCGCGACAGCCTTCATCTGCGGTCCGGAGCCGATGATGCTGGCGATCGCCGCGGCTTTGCGCGAGCACGGCATGCGCGACGACCAGATCAAGTTCGAGCTGTTTGCCTCTTCACAACCGGGCCGCGCCCGCCGCAAGGTGGAGATGGTGGCCGGTGCCGATCATGCCGCGAGCTGCGAGGCGACCGTTACACTCGATGGTACGACACGCACCTTCACATTTTCCAAGCATGGCCAGTGCCTTCTCGATGCCGCTCTCCAGAATGCGATGGACGTGCCCTACGCCTGCAAGGCCGGGGTCTGCTCCACCTGCCGCGCCAAGCTTCTGGAAGGCGAGGTCGAGATGGACGTCAACCACGCGCTCGAGGATTACGAGGTGCGCCAGGGCTATGTGCTGACCTGCCAGTGCCACCCGCTCACAGACCGCATCGTCGTCAGCTACGACCAGTAGGTCGCATCGAAGGGAGGAACAATATGTCCGAGACGATGCCGATCGAGCAATATCTGGAGGAGGGCGGCGTGCTCTCCTCGCCCGACAATGTGCCTCCCCGCTATCGCGGCGAGCTGCTGCGGCTGATGGCGAGCTTCGTCGATAGCGAACTGGCTGGTTCTGCCGGCTTTGCCGATATCATCAACGATGCTCCCGGCATTCAGGAGCGTATTTCAGCGGCACGCATCGTGCTGGAAAAGACCGACCATGCCGGTCAAGTTCTGAAGATCATGGAGACTTTCGGCGTCGATGGCGGGCGCTATGCCGCGCATCACCCCTGGGCGGCGCGGCTTTCCCGCGATGCCGATATCGGCGCCGTCAGGCAGGGCGGCGACATGCGGCTTTCCGTTTTTCATTATCCGCTCGAAGGTTGGGTGGATGCGGTCGTCATGAACGTGCTGATGGGTGCCGCCAGCGTCGTACAGCTGAAGGAGCTCACGCGCGTCTCCTATCAGCCGCTTGCCGAAACCTTCCGCGCCATCCTGCTGCGCGAGAAGCGGCATGCTGAGCTTGGCGTGACCGGCCTTGCCTGCATCGTCGCCGATGACGAGAGGCGGGCGAGGGCGCGGGCATCGGTTGCTTATTGGTATCCCCGCGTCGCCGCGAGCTTCGGCCATGCAGGCTCGGCCCGCTTCGAAACATTGTCGCGTTTCGGCCTGCGCCATACGCCCAACGAGACCTTGCTTGCGGAATGGCAGGCTGATGTCGATGCGCAGCTGTCTGCGCTTGGATTGACTTAAGCGATCCCAGGAAATGTCTCCGGCAGGTTTCCGTTCGAGATCGCTGGGAAAAGATGAAGGAAGGAAATTCGGATGAACATCATGGCAAACCGGCCGCGCCGGCTTGAAAGCTATGTCGGAGGTACTTGGGCTGCCGGTACCAAGGAAGGCGTGCCGCTGCTCGACGCTTCGACCGGCGCGCCCGTCGCATCAATCGATTCCTCTGGCATCGATTTCCAGCAGACCTTGGCTTATGGCCGCGACAAGGGCGGCCCGGCGCTGCGACGCATGTCCTTCCACGAGCGCGCCGCGATGCTGAAGGCGCTCGGGCAGGCGCTGCTCGACAGGAAGGAAGAGTTCTACGCGCTTTCGACGGCAACAGGCGCCACGCGCGCGGACAGCTGGGTCGATATTGAAGGCGGGATCGGAACTCTGCTTTCCTATGCCTCGAAAGGCCGGCGCGAGCTGCCGAATGCGCGTGTGCTGCTCGATGGCGATGTGGAGCAGCTTTCCAAGGATCAAAGCTTTTCCGCGCAGCATATATTGAGCCCGCTGCAGGGCGTTGCCGTTCACATCAACGCCTTCAACTTTCCCTGCTGGGGCATGCTGGAAAAGGTCGCGCCGACCCTGCTGGCCGGTGTTCCGGCCATCGTCAAGCCGGCGAGCCAGACGGCTTATCTCACCGAACTCATGGTCCGCCGGATCATCGAAGCCGGCCTGTTGCCGGAGGGTGCGCTGCAGCTCGTCTGCGGCTCGGTCGGCGATCTCCTCGACCATGTCGAAGGTCAGGATGTGGTGACCTTTACCGGATCTGCCGCAACCGGCCAGCGTCTGAAGACACATAGGGCAATCATCGCGAATTCCGTGCGCTTCACCATGGAGGCCGACAGCCTCAATGCGGCCGTTCTCGGCCTCGATGCCGCCCCCGGCACGGAGGAGTTCGATCTCTTCGTCAAGGAGGTCGCGCGCGAGATGACGGTCAAGGCTGGGCAGAAATGCACGGCCATCCGCCGCGTCATTGCCCCCCGCTCCTATAGCGAAGCGCTCATTGCGGCCTTGAACGATCGTCTCGGCAAGACCGCAATTGGTAATGCGGCCGATGAGACGGTTCGTATGGGGCCGCTCGCGAGCCTCGACCAGCGCGAAGAAGTGCGCGCGCGCATTCGGGACCTTGCCACAGAGGCCGAGATCGTCGGTGGCGATCCCGATAATCCGCGCGTCATGTCCGGCGATGCAAGCGCCGGCGCCTTCCTCAATCCGGTTCTGCTTTATTGCGACAAGCCGGGCTCTGCCCGTGCCATTCACGATGTCGAGGCCTTTGGTCCGGTCAGCACCGTCATGCCCTATGACACGGCAGAGGAGGCCGTCGATCTGGCTCGCCGTGGCAAGGGCAGCCTTGTTGCCTCCGTCTTCACCAATGATCCCCATTTTGCCGAGGAGGTCGTTCTCGGTCTCGCACCGTTCCATGGCCGTGTGATGATCGGCAACCGCGTCAGCGCCAAAAGCTCCACCGGTCATGGGTCACCCTTGCCGGGGCTTGTTCACGGCGGTCCCGGTCGCGCGGGTGGTGGCGAGGAGCTCGGCGGCATTCGCGGCGTGAAGCACTATATGCAGCGGACTGCGGTGCAGGGTACGCCGCGTCTACTTTCCGCCGTGACGGGACGCTGGGTGAACGGTGCGGATGTCCAAACCGGCAGCGAGCATCCGTTCCGCAAATCGCTTGCCGAGCTAAGGGTCGGCGACCAGCTCGTCACCGCCACGCGCACGGTGACGCTCGACGATATCGAGCATTTCGCCCATTTCACCGGCGACACGTTCTACGCCCATATGGACGAGGAGGCCGCCAAGGCTAATCCATTCTTCGAAGGCCGCGTGGCGCACGGCTATCTCATCGTCTCTTTCGCCGCCGGCCTCTTCGTCGATCCGGCTCCAGGCCCTGTTCTTGCAAATTACGGTGTCGACAATCTGCGCTTCCTGACACCGGTCAATCCGGGTGATACGCTTAAGGTGCAGTTGACCTGCAAGGAGATCAATCCCCGCATCAATGCCGAGCATGGCGAGGTGCGCTGGGATTGCAAGGTAACCAACCAGCTGGATGCCGTCGTCGCACAATATGATGTTCTGACGATGGTGGCGAAAACGAGAGAGTGAGTGCATGACGACGATCGAGCAAGACCCGCATCGCCTGGAAATGACCGTGCTGATGACGCCCGATATGGCGAATTTCAGCGGCAAGGTGCATGGCGGCGCCCTTCTGAATCTGCTCGACCGCGTCGCCTTCTCCTGTGCGTCGCGTTATTCCAAGCAATATGCCGTGACGCTGTCGGTCGATCAGGTGCTGTTCAAGGAGCCGATCAATGTCGGCGAACTCGTTACCTTCCGCGCCTCGATCAACGATACCGGCCGCACCTCCATGGAAGTCGGCATCCGGGTCGAGGCGGAGAACATCCGGTCCGGTCAGCGCCGCCACACCAATTCCTGTTATTTTACCATGGTCGCGGTAGATGAAGCCGGCCGCCCGGTTCGCGTGCCGGAACTGGTGCCGGCAACGCCGGTCGATATCCGCCGCCACAAAGCCGCTCTGCTCCGCCGCACCTTGCGCCGCGAATTCGCGCAGCGGCTAGAATCCGTGGCGGAGACCGGGCGCGACGTGGAAGGTTTGGGGGGCGACTGAATGGCGCAGATCTATTCCTATGATGGCGTGGTACCGGTCATCGATGTGGCGGCCTTTGTGCATCCGGCCGCAACCGTCATCGGCGATGTCATCATCGGTCCCGCCTGCTATGTCGGGCCGGGTGCCGTGCTACGCGGCGATTTCGGGCGCATCGTACTGGAGCGCGGCTCGAACGTGCAGGAGACCTGCGTCGTACACAGCTTCCCGAATCTGGAAGTTGTGATTGGCGAGGCGGGGCATATCGGTCACGGCGCGGTGCTGCATGGCTGCAAGATCGGCGCCAATGCCATGGTCGGCATGAATGCCGTCATCATGGATGAGGCCGTCATCGGCGAAAATGCCATCGTGGCCGCCATGGCCTTCGTCAAGGCCGGCGCTGAAATCCCGGCTAACAGCCTTGCTGTTGGCGCGCCGGCGCGTGTCGTGCGCGAGCTTACGGCAGACGAGATTGCCTGGAAGCGCCAGGGCACCGCCATCTATCAACGGTTGGCGCTGGAGGCGAAGGAGAAGCTGGTGGCCGTCGAGCCGCTGACGGTGCTTGAGCCCGATCGCCGTCGTATTCGCGCACCGGAATATGATCCCCTCATTCTCGAAAGGATGAAGCTCGGCGATTGACTGGCTTCAACGGACGGCCTTGACCCCTTCAAGGATGAGGGTTGTGGCAATATCAGCATATTCGTCGCGGGTGATCGGGCCATTGGGCCTGAACCACATATAGACCCAGTTCATCATGCCGAAGAGCGACATGGTGACCGGCATCAGCAATGGCCTGTTCTTGTTGAGGTCCGGGTTAAGGTCTTCGATGACACCGGAGAAGCGCTTGACGATGCGCCGCTCGATCGTCCGCAATTCCGATAGCTGCTCCTGCGATAGAGCATGTGTGCCGTTGAGCTGAACCTTGTGCTCGTTGTCGGCGCCTTCATAGTTTTTCAACACGGCTTTCACGAGCAGGCGCAGCCGCTCCTGCGGTGTGATATCCAAACGGTCTGCTGCTTCGATTGCGCCTTCCAGCTCCGTCAGGTGTGTTTGCACGATGTCGAAGATCAGCGCGTCCTTGCCGGGATAGTAGTGATAGAGCAGGGCCTTCGAGACATTGCTGTGCGAGGCGATCATCGACATGGATGCCTTCTCCATGCCGACCTCGGCAAAGACCGCCGCAGCGCTAGCCAAGATGCCACGCTGCTTTTCCTCGAAATCAACTGCGCGCGTGCGTGCCATGTGATCCTGCTCTGCTTATTCCCTGCTGGTCATGGTCGCTTGGTGCGGCCGACCTTCCCTATATACAGTCAAATCCTTGTCAGGCTATCCCGCTGGATGCCTATCATTCCTTCGGACGATTATCGACGACGCGTTTCGCCTTGCCTTCGGAGCGGGCGACGCCACCCGGCGAATGCACGGTGATTTTCGTCGAGACACCCACCACGCTCTTGATGTGATGGGTAAGTTCCTTTGCCGAAACGCCGCGCGCGATTTCGTCCGCCGCGTCTAGCGTGCACTCCACATGAACGGTCATGTTGTCCATGCGGCCGGAGCGCGTCAGCTCGATCTGGAAGTGTGGCGCAAGCCCGCGACATTTGAGTATCTGTTCCTCGATCTGTGTCGGGAAGACATTGACCCCACGCAGGATCATCATGTCGTCGGAGCGCCCCGTCACCTTTTCCATACGGCGCATCGAGCGTGCTGTGCCGGGCAGCAGCCGCGTCAGGTCGCGCGTGCGGTAGCGAATGATCGGAAGCCCTTCCTTGGTGAGCGTGGTGAACACCAGTTCGCCGAGTTCGCCATCCGGCAAGACCGTGCCGGTGGCGGGATCGATGATCTCCGGATAGAAATGATCTTCCCATATGTGCAGCCCATCCTTGCTCTCGACGCATTCGCTGGCAACGCCTGGGCCTATGACTTCAGACAGGCCATAGATATCGACGGCGTGCATGTCGAAGGCGTGTTCGATTTCCTCGCGCATGGCATTGGTCCATGGCTCGGCGCCGAAGATGCCGACGGCAAGCGAGCTTTCTCGCGGGTCGAGACCCTGGCGGCGGAATTCGTCGAGGATCGACAGCATATAGGAGGGCGTCACCATGATGATGCGCGGCTTGAAATCCTGCATCAGCGTCACTTGCCGTTCCGTCATGCCGCCGGAGATCGGTACGACCGTACAGCCGAGCTTTTCCGCGCCATAATGCGCGCCGAGGCCGCCGGTGAACAAGCCATAGCCATAGGCGACATGCACCAGATCGCCGGCGCGGCCGCCGGCGGCGCGGATCGAACGGGCAACGACGGTCGCCCAGGTGTCGACGTCCCTGGCGGTATAACCGACGACGGTCGGCTTGCCTGTCGTGCCGGAGGACGCGTGGATGCGGGCAAGCTTCTCGCGCGGCACGGCAAACATGCCGAAGGGATAGGTGTCGCGGAGATCCTTCTTTGTGGTGAAGGGGAATTTGGCCAGATCCGATAGGGTCTTCAGATCGGAAGGATGTACGCCAGCTTCGTCAAAGCGCTGCCGGTAAAAGGGCGAATTCTCGTAGGCGTGGGTCAGCGACCATTTCATCCGCTCGAGCTGCAGCACGGAAATCTCGTCGCGCGAGGTTACCTCGATCGCTTCCAGCTCGCCGGCGCGCGGGGAAAGGTTTTCCATGAATGTCTCCTCCAGAAATGCTGGGCGTTGCCGGCGTGAACCCTATTCCGGCAGAAACGTGCCCTTGACCATTCGCGAGTGGCCGCGGAATTCCGCGATCTGCTCGCCCTCCTGATTGGTGATCGCAATGTCGTAGATGCCGCCACGTCCTCTGCGCGATACCTCCCGTGCCGTCGCCGTCAGCCGGTCGCCCTTGAATGCCGGCGCGATGTAGGTCACCGAACAGTGCTGGGCGACGGTGCGCTGGTTGTAGCTATTGCAGGCGAATGCGAATGCCGAGTCGGCAAGTGTGAAGATGTAGCCACCGTGACAGGTGCCATGACCATTCGTCATCGCCTCGGTGATCGCCATCGAGAGCGTAGCCTCCCCGGATGCTACGGAAAGCAACTCCATGCCGAGATGGCGGCTGGCATTGTCTTCGTCCCACATGGCTCTGGCGCAGGCTTCCGCGAGCGCCTGTGGGGAAAGGCTTTGAACTGTGCTCATCGGCCCTTGAACTCCGGCTTGTGCTTTTCGAGGAAGGCCGTGACACCTTCGGCGTAATCGGCGCTGCGGCCGGCCTCGCGCTGAAGGTCGCGCTCGAGATCGAGCTGCTCGTCGAGCGAATTTGTCGCTGCCGCCTGAATGGCGCGCTTCGTCAGGCCGAGGCCCTTGGTCGGACCGGCGGCGAGCCTGATGGCAAGCGCTTTTGCTTCATCCATCAGCTTGTCGTCGTCCACCGCGCGCCAGATCAGGCCCCAACTGGCTGCCGTTTCCGCGTCCAGAGGCTCGGCCGTCAGCGCCAGCGCCTTGGCGCGGGCTTCGCCGATCAACCGTGGCAGGTTCCACGTGCCGCCGGAGTCCGGCACGAGGCCGATTTTTGCAAAGGCTTGTATGAAACGGGCGGAACGGGCGGCAAGGGTGATGTCGCAGGCAAAGGCGATATTGGCGCCGGCGCCGGCCGCCACGCCATTGACTGCGCAGATAATGGGCTTTTCCAAGCTGCGGATGAGGCGGAGCAGGGGATTATAGAAGGTTTCGATCGTCTGACCGAGATCGGGCGTGCCCTTGCGCGGATCGCGATCGCCGAGATCCTGGCCAGCCGAGAAGCCACGACCCGCTCCCGTCAGGAGAACCGCGCGCACGTCAGCATCCTTGTGCGCACGCTCGAAGCCGGAGCGCAGCGCAAGATGCATTTCCTCGTTGAAGGAATTGAGTTTGTCGGGTCGGTTAAGCGTAAGGCTCAAGACGCCATCGGCAAGCGCCGACAGAATGGTGTCGGATTCGGGCATGTTTCCTCCCCGTCGCCCTTCCAGCGGCGACGACAAAACCCTTGCATAAACCGACCGGTCAGTCAATTATAAAAGCAACGATCGGGAGGAAGATCATGACCGTCACCATCACGCATGAAGGCGCAATCGCCGTCGTCACCGTCGACAATCCGCCCGTCAATGCGTTGTCGCACGGATTGCGCCTGGCACTGGTCGAAGCGGTTTCGACAATCCATGCGGATGCGACCGTAAGCGCCGCCGTTCTCGTCTGCGCCGGCCGCACCTTCATTGCCGGGGCCGACGTCAGCGAATTCGACAAGCCGCCGATCCCACCGCATCTTCCCGATGTCGTCGCGGCGATCGAGGATTCAAGAAAGCCCTGGGTGGCGGCGATCCATGGCAATGCGCTTGGCGGCGGCCTCGAAGTGGCACTCGGCTGCGCCTATCGCGTCGCCGTCGCCTCGGCAAGTCTCGGCCTGCCGGAGGTGAAGCTCGGTATCATCCCGGGTGCCGGCGGCACGGTCCGCCTGCCGAGGCTGATCGGTGCCGCAGCCGCCCTCGATCTGGTGACGAGCGGCAATCCCGTCGATGCACGAAAGGCGCTGGCACTCGGTCTCGTCGATATGATCGCCGAAGAGGAATTGTTGTCTGCCGCCGTTGCGTTCGCGCGCGAAGTGGCGGGCAGGCCCAAGCTACAACCAATCTCCGAGCGCAGCGTTTCCGCAGTCGAGGATGGTTTCTGGGAGCGCATAGAAAAGGCGGTTGCCGCCAAGGCGAAACGGGAGATTGCCCCGCTTCGTGCGCTTGCTTGTATCCGCAAGGCAAGCGAGGCAGATTTTGCGACGGCGACGGCCTTCGAGCGAGAGACGTTTCTGGAGCTTCGTGGCTCTGCGCAAGCGGCGGCCTTGCGTCATGTTTTCTTCGCCGAGCGGGCGGCGCCCCGCCCATCCGAGGTTGCTGGCGTGACGCCACGTGATATTCGCTCCGCGGCCGTCATTGGAGGCGGCACCATGGGAGCGGGCATCGCTGCCGCCCTCAGGGATGCTGGCCTGCCGGTCGTTCTGGTCGAGCGCGACCAAGCTGCGATCGACCGGGGCCTTGCCAATATCAAGCAGATGTTCGACGGTTCCGTAAGGCGGGGCCGCATGTCGCCCGAGACTGCGGCAGTGCGGGTGGCTGGCATCCTCGGCACAGACGATTATGGTCAACTCGCCGGTACCGATCTCGTCATCGAGGCGGTTTTCGAGGATCTCGCTGTGAAGCGCACCGTCTTCGGCCGATTGGCTAAGGTTTGTCGAGCCGATACGGTGCTTGCCACCAACACGTCCTATCTTGATCCGGAAGAGATCAGTGCAGGACTTGTGCAGCCGGAGCGTTTCCTGGGGCTGCATTTTTTCAGTCCCGCCCATGTCATGAAGCTTCTGGAGATCGTGCCGACCGGGAAGACGGCCACGGATGTCCTGGCGACCGGCTTTGCACTTGCCCGCCTGCTCGGAAAAATTCCGGTCCGTGCCGGCATTTGCGACGGATTCATCGGCAACCGCATCCTGAAAGTGGCGCGGATGCAGGCGGAGCGCCTGCTTCTTTCCGGCGCCACACCTCTTGCCGTCGATGCGGCCATGCGCGCATTCGGCTTGCCGATGGGGCTTTTCGAGGCGCAGGATTTTGGTGGGCTCGATATTGCAGCCTTCCAGCGTAAGGCCGCGCGCGAACGCGGCGAAGCGTCTTTCGCCCCGGTCGCCGACCGTCTCTGCGCTATGGGGCGCTTCGGCCAGAAATCGAGCGGAGGTTGGTACGATTACCAGCCCGGTGAGCGCGCATCGCGGCCATCGGATACCGTTAACGCCATCATAGCGGAAGAAGCCGCAGGACGGTCGCAAAAGGCCTGGGACGAGGCGGCGATGGCCGACGCCATCGTCCTGCCGATAGTGAACGAGGCGGCGCTGATCCTCGACGAGGGCATTGCGGCCCGCGCCGCCGATATCGATCTCGTCAAGATCCATGGTTATGGCTTCCCGCGCTGGCGCGGCGGGCCGATGCATTATGCGCAAACTCGCGGTCTTGCCGAAATCGTTGCGGCGCTGGATCGGCTTTCCGCCTCCGGTCTTGCCGAACCGCCACACAAGGCCCTGCGTCGTGCGGCGGAAGATGGCAGCTTCAGCTCGCTTGAAAGGCGTTAGCGCACCGAGTGTCCGCAAGTCCCTGCATGTCGACAAGAGAGGCCACGGGAGCGATTGAATCTTTGCTTTGCTCCGTACCCTTCGATTCTAAAGGGTACTCGCGGCCGCGCAATCTGGCGGAATCGATATATTGAAGCCTGGCTCCAAGGTGTTTTGTTAAGGCAAAATTTGGAGAAGCAAATGCTACAGATACTGACACGACGAGACCGCAATGCGGCGTCCTCGTATTTCACTCAGATGTTTCGCGCTCGCGCGCTCGTCTTCCGTGATCGAATGGGATGGGATGTCAACGTTGAGGGTGGTTTGGAGATCGACCGCTTCGACGACGAACATGATCCCATTTACCTGGCTGTGAAGGAAGAGGACGATGAGCTTACGGGCTCGCTGCGGCTGTTGCCGACAACGAGCGAGACGATGCTTTCGAGCGAGTTCCAGCATTTTTTCAACGAGGATCTCGATATCTGCAGCCCGTCTATCTGGGAGTGCACCCGGTTTTGCGTGCACCCTTCGGTCGAGGCTGGGCGCGCGTCGTCGCAAACAGCCGCTGTCGAGCTGCTTTCCGGTCTTTGCCGCCTGAGCTTGAAATCGGGCATCGAGCACATCATGGGTGTTTATGATGCATCGATGATCGGGGTTTACCGGAAGATCGGATGGTCGCCGACGCCGCTTGCCCGCTCTCGGCCGGAGATCGGCAACCTTTATGTTGGTCTTTGGGAGGTAAACGAGGAGTCCGATCAGCGGCTTGAGCAGCGGCTGAAGACGATGCGAGGCAAGGATGACAGGACCCCCACCTTGCAATTCGCATCCTCGTCGCCTGGCAATATTCAGTTCAGCTTTTGATGAGCTCGAGCGAGATTGCTTTCGCAATCGCCTGATTTGTGGTGCTGACATGAAGTTTGCGGCGGCCGGAGCTGAGATACAGGCGCACGGCGCTCTCGGAGATTCCAAGAATAGATGTGATCTGCTTCGGAAGCAGGCCGTGCGCCAGCAGTTCGAGGCACTCGGTCTCCCGCTTCGAAAGCCTGCGAGCGACGCTTTGTTCTCGCAGGCCGGACACGATCAATGACTGCTCATGCAGATAATAGGCGATCACCTGCAGATCGCCTATTATGCTGTTTCGCAATTGCTCCCAGTCGCCGCTTTTCTGATTTGAGGTAACCGTAAAAAGCGACCGTTCGCCGTGAGGCCCTCGAACGACCAGCGTCAAACCGTAGCGTCCGACGTCAAAGGCTTCAGCTTCGCGAAAAAAGGAGATGCTTTGCGGCGACTTCAGATCGAGAGTAGACCAGTCGAAGGGCAGAAATCCGTTGCGCCCAGCCTGAACGACGGGGTCGATCGAGAAATAATCGTGCGTGATATATGTCTCCACCCATTCTGGCGGGTAGGTCAGCAGGAGAAGTGGGTTTTGCTGCGACAGGGCGGCGATTTGCGTCACATGAAAGACTGCGTTTGCCAGGCCGTATAAAGAACAGAACTTGAATAAGAACTGGCGCAATTCATCGATGTCATTTGCCTGAGCTATCTCAGACAAGCAATGAGATTGGCGTGATCCTGTCAACATAGTCTCACCATAGAATCCGAAGTGAAAGTGGTGCTTGAGCCGTGAGCAGCGCGTTTTGGATGTCTTTCAAAGTTTGAAGACTATCCTGGCGCTCCGGCCGCACTCATAATTATTCATAAGCCAAGTTTTCGAGGGCGTGATTGGTTTTTTAAAATTGTCGAAAACATAGTCACTGCCAATCATTTAAGGGTTGTGTTGGTGCGTCTTGGAATACACGCGGAGGATATGGGTCGAAGACCCCTCGCTGTGTGTCTATACGCGCCATATAGCGTTCCGCTATGCGCCCGGTGCTCCTCTCAAGATCATGCCGACGCTGGCATGTTGTATGCGAAATCTGCATCCGGATAGATGGCTTAATCCAGCCAGGCGATCGAAATCTCCACCACATCTGCCAAATCCGCATGGGGCGCTCACGCCGGCTTTAAGGCGGCCGGGCAGGGTGCAAGCCCCACAATATCAGGCTCAAAGAACGGACTCCCTTTACAAATGACCGACGGTCAGTCATATATGTGGGCATTATTGTCAAGTTTTGAGAGGCATCCGGATGATCGTTCGTATTGAGAGGTTGGGAGCCTCAACGCAGAGCGACGCCTGCTTCCGTCTTGCCGCATCGGGGGATATCCAGTCATGATCCGTCACGATCTCAGCCATTGGCCGCTCGTGCTTTCCGCCGCGCGCGGCACGATGTCGCTCGACGAGCAGCTCGCCTTCTTCTCGGATTGGAACGCCTGGCTCGATCGCGGCGAATCCTTTTCGACATTGCGTGTCTTCACGGACGCCGAGGCGCTCAAACGGCCGGAGGGTGGTGCGAAAGATGCAAAGGTCTGGCTTCAGGCCAATGGCGAGCGCGTCAGGCAGTTCGTCATCGGCATGGCGACCGTCGTGCCGTCGGAGGCTCTTGAAGACATGAATCGCATGAATGCCGAAAAGTTGTTCGGAGTTCCCGCGCAGATGTTCGATGATGTCAATGAAGCCGCGATGTGGCTTGCTTCCCTTTCGGCAACGCAAGGAAGACCGCTGGATGTCGGAAGGGCGTTGCGAGGTTTGGCCGCTTTGCGCGGGCTGTCATGAGCGCGCATATGTCGAGGGTGCCCGAGGGTGATGAGACGCATTGGCCGCTCGCGATACTGGTCGCGGAAACGCCGCTTGATGCGGACGGCGTGCGTGCAGGCCTCGATATGGTCGAGTCCTGGCTGAGACGCGAACAACCTTTTGCTCTCCTCCTGGTCGCGGCTTGCGGATTCGCGTTTCAAAGCGATGTAGCTGTGCTACCCATGCTGGCGCGGCGACTGGATGTCGTTCGCGAGACATTTTGCCGATCCCTTCTCGGGGTCGCAGTCGTCGCTCCGGCATCGACGGTCAATGACGCTCGGCGAAGTCTTGCTCGTCTTCCGCTCGATATGCCGTTAGAAGTCTTTGAAAGGGGCTCGCTTGCGGTGGGGTGGTTGTGCGCATCCGCTCTTTCTCCAGCGGGTATCATCATCGACAGCCTATGAACAGCGAGGAGAACCCGTGACCGTTACAGATCGTCCGCGTCCGCGCACCAAGCCGCCGGAAATTCGGCGTGAGGAATTGATGGACGCCGCACAGCGACTGTTTCTGGAGAAGGGGTTTGCCGCGACCAGTGTTGCGGAGATCGTCGATGCCGCGGACGTCGCCAAGGGTACTTTCTACCTTTATTTTCAGACCAAGGACGATGTCCTTAAAGCCCTGCAAGCGCGTTTCATCGAGCTCTTTTGCGAAAGGATCGATGCCATCGCCAGAGCGTCTGCCTCTGACAGTTGGGTGCGGCGGCTCGACGTTTTGATGGAGGCCTGCGTGCTTGGCTATCTAGACGAGGTCGCGCTCCACGATCTGGTGTTTCATGAGTTTCAGCCGACGAAGCGGGACATGAAGCGGGCCAATCCCCTTGTCAGCCGCCTGACGTCCTTCCTCATCGAAGGTCATGCCGCCGGCGCGTTCGTCTTTGTCGATGCCCGGCTCACAGCCGTCATGCTGTTCAATTCCATGCACAGCGCGGTGGATGACTGTCTGGCCGATGGGCCTGATGTCGATCGGCGCAAACTCGTTGCGGCTGTGACCGATTTCTGTCGAAGATCCATAAGCGGTTAGGCCATCGTCGCCTGCGCTACTGGCCTTTATGTTCCCGTCAGCTCTCGTATTTTTGCGGAGCCGGGGCGCCGTGATCATTGGCCGGTTCACATCAATAAATCATCCAAAGCTGGTCTTGATCGCATCGATCAAGAAAGTTCTGTTCCCTTATCAAAATTATAGACAAAAACTATTGTCATATAAATGAAATAGTTTTTAACTATGAATTTGCTCGCGCCGTCTAACGTTAGCCCGTCTCCGAATGCTGGCTGGGGTCAAGTCATTGAGCAAAGGAAAGATCATGAAAACGAAATCCATTTTTGCGCTTGCAGGCCTGCTGGCCTCCGTCGCCCTGCCGGCCATGGCCGCCGACAATGTCGTCACCATCTACAGCGCCGACGGCCTGCATGACGGCACGCCGAGCTGGTACGGAAACGAATTCGACGCCTTCACCAAGGCGACCGGCATCAAGGTTCAGTATGTCGAGGCTGGTTCGAGCGGCGTCGTTGACCGTCTGTCGAAGGAAAAGTCCAACACCCAGGCCGACGTTCTCGTCACCCTGCCACCCTTCGTGCAGAAGGCTGCAAGCGAAGGTCTGCTCGAAACCTATGCGCCGAAGGGCGCCGACAAGATCGAAACACGCGACAAGGATCCGAAGGGGTTCTACGTCGCCATGATCAACAACTATCCGAACTTCATCTACAACGGCTCGGTTCTGAAGACGGCGCCTGCGACCTATCAGGATCTGCTCGATTCCAAGTTCAAGCAGAAGATCCAGTATTCCACGCCCGGCCAGGCCGGTGACGGCACCGCCCTGATGCTGCAGGCATTCCACGCCTTCGGCGGCAAGGTTGCCGGCCTCGATTACCTGAAGAAGCTGCAGGTCAACAATCTCGGCCCGTCCGCTTCCACCGGCAAGCTTACCGCGCTCGTCAACAAGGGCGAACTCTACGTCGCCAACGGCGACCTGCAAATGAACCTGGCGCAGCAGGCCGACAATCCGAACATCAAGATCTTCTTCCCGGCCGGTCCGGATGGCAAGAAGACCGCCTTCTCGCTGCCCTATTACGTCGCTCTCGTATCTGCTGCGCCGCATTCGGAAAACGGCAAGAAGCTGATCGACTTCCTGCTGAGCGAAGATGCGCAGAAGGATGTCAGCGCCGTTGCACAGGGTTTGCCTGTTCGCACCGACATCCATCCGACGGATGAAAACTTCAAGAAGCTGCATGCCATCATGGACGGCATCGAAATCTGGACGCCGGACTGGAACAAGGTGCTCGCTGACCTCAAGCAGGATGTCGACGCCTACGGCAAGGCGATCGCGAGCAACTGATGGCGATGGCGAACACCAAGCCATCCGAGAGCGGGCGGCCGACGGAAACGTCGGCCGCATCAGCCAAGCGGATCGCCTTCGAGAATGTGTCCGTTGCCTATAACGGCCTCACCGTTCTCGACTCGCTGAACCTGACCGTCAATCCGGGCGAGATCGTCGCCCTGATCGGCCCGTCCGGCTCGGGAAAGACGACGGCGCTGCGCGCCGTGGCGGGTTTCGTCCGTCCGTCGGGCGGCCGCATCATGATCGGCGACCGCGATGTCACCAATCTCGCGCCCTATGACCGCGATATCGGCATGGTGGTGCAGAACTACGCGCTCTTTCCGCATATGCGGGTGGAAGAAAATGTTGCCTTCGGGCTGCGGGCTCGCCACACACCGGAGGAGATCATTCGGGTGCGCGTCCCGGAAGCTCTGGCCATGGTCGGCATGGCGGCCTATGCCAAGCGCTATCCGCGCGAGCTTTCCGGCGGCCAGCAGCAACGCGTCGCCATTGCCCGCGCCATCGCCATCCGTCCGCAGGTGCTATTGCTCGACGAGCCGTTGTCGGCGCTCGATGCGCAGATCCGCCGCTCGATGGTCGATGAGCTCGCAAGGCTGCATCGCGAGCTGCCGTCGCTTACCGTGCTCTATGTCACGCACGACCAGTCGGAAGCGCTGACGCTTGCCAATCATATCGGCATCATGCGCGACGGAAAGCTTCGGGCTTTCGGTGATGCTCAGTCGCTGTTTCGCTATCCGCCGAACCGCTTCTCGGCGGAATTTCTCGGCCGGGCCAATCTTCTCGAAGTCAAGGGCGTGCAGCCGCTCGACGACCAACGGGCTCAGGTGAGGTTCGGCGATCAGGTATTGGTTGCCCGTAACCATCATCGTCTATCCGCGGGCAGCGATTGCCTGCTTTGCGCCAGGCCGCATGATTTCCGCCTCGATGCACCGCAGGGCGACAGCAACCGCCTGACCGGCGTCGTGCGCAGCGTGCAATGGCAGGGCGATACCCACAATGTCACCCTCGATATTGCCGGGCAGGAAGTCCGCATGTCCTCGGCGCCGATGAGCGTGCCGCCTGTTCCCGGCGCGATGCTGACGGTTCATTTCAATCCCGCCGACGTCACCCTCGTGCCGGAGGATGGCCGTCATGGCTGATATCGCTGCCGGATCGATTGCGCACCGTCCAGGCTGGGACCGCCTCTGGAGCGTGCCGCCGCTTCTCATCCTGGCGATCTTGTTCTTCTACCCGCTGGGGCTCATTATCAGGCAGTCGCTGGGTGATCCCGGCACTCTGTCGTTTGCAGCATTCGAGGAGGTGTTGTCGTCCCGCGAATTTCATGACGGGTTGCAGCACACGATCGTCATTGCGCTCGGTTCGACGGCGGGATGCATCGTGCTCGGCTTCATCTTCTCGCTTGTCATCGCTTTCGTGCCTTTTCCCGGCGCGAAGTTCTGCGGGCGGTTGATCGATACTTTCATCGCGCTGCCGACCTTTCTGGTGACGCTCGCCTTCACTTTCATTTACGGCTCGGCCGGCCTTCTCAATGAAGGCCTGATGCGGCTGATGCAGGTTGATTTGCCACCTGTCGACTTTCTCTATTCGCAGTGGGGTGTGATCCTGGCGGAAACGACCGTTTATACCCCTTTCGTCATGCGGCCGCTGCTTGCCACCTTCTCGCAGATCGACCAGGCGCAGATCGAGGTCGCGAGCAGCCTCGGTGCCAAGCCCTGGCGCATCGTGCGGCAGGTCATCCTTCCTGCGGCAATGCCGGCTTTGATCGCCGGCGGCAGCCTCTGCTTGCTCTTGACGGTCAACGAGTTCGGCATCGTACTCTTCATCGGCGCCAAGGGCGTCATTACGCTGCCTGTGCTCATCTACGCAAAGGCGATCCAGGAGTTCGATTACACCACGGCCTGCGTCATTGCCGTCGTCAACGTTGTGCTGTCGCTCGGTCTTTATAGCCTCTATCGGGCTGTCATCGCTCATTTCGGAGGCAATCGTGCTGATATGGTCTAAGTCCGGTCGGCTTCTGGTCTGGGCATTCGTCGTGCCACTCTTCGCCGTCGTCTATGGCCTGCCGATCACCGTCATTGCGCTTGCCAGCATCAGCGGGCAGTGGAATGACATACTGCCGAGCAAGCTGACGCTGGTGCATTATGCCAACGCCTTTCGCAGCGACTCCTTCGACAGCCTGAAGGCAAGCATCATCACCGGAGCGATCGCAAGCGTCGCGGCACTCGTCAGCGGCACCTGGGCGGCTCTGGCTCTTCGCAAGATGAAGCCATTGCGCAAGCGTGCGCTCGATCTGATCTTCTTCGTACCGAGCGCCGTCCCATCCGTCTCTATCGGCTTGGGCCTGCTGGTCGCCTTCAGTCAGCCGCCGCTGCTCCTGAATGGCACGCGAACGATCGTGCTGATCGCGCATTTCGTGCTGATCTCGGCCTTCACCTACGGCAATGTCTCGGCCGGCCTGGCGCGTCTGCCGGTCGAATGCGAGCAGATCGCCGAGAGCCTCGGTGCGCGTCCGTTCTATCGGCTGCGCCGCGTTACGTTGCCGCTGCTGATGCCCTATCTGGTCGCAGCCTTCAGCCTCAGCTTCGCAATGTCGATGGGTGAACTGGGGGCGACCGTCATGGTCTATCCGCCGGGCTGGGTTACCTTGCCGGTCAATATTTTCGCGCTCTCCGACCGCGGCGCCATCTTCGATGCCGCAACGCTGACGATGATCCTGGGTGTGGCGACCTTGATCGTGCTCTGGGGCCTGTCGCGGCTTTCCAACCGGTCCGTCCTGCGTTGATGTCATGTCTCGGGGCGCATCCGGCCGAAAGCCGGTTGCGTCACCGGGATACGCGACTTATTGAAACGGGTAGCTATGCGATTTCTGAAGGTGGGGCTGTCCGGAATGCCGTCTGTTACGCTTGCGCAAATGAAAGCCGTCGAAGCATTGGCGCGTACGGGAAAGTTCTCCCGCGCGGCCGAGGACCTTGGCATCAGCCAGCCCTCGGTTTCGACGCAGATCCAGTCGTTTGAGGAGCTTTGCCGCACCCGCGTCTTCATCCGCGATGGTCACAATGTCAGCATCGCGCCGTCGGCAGTCGATCTGATCGCCAAGATCCGGATCACGCTGAAATGCCTGGGCGAGGTCGATCGCGCAATCACCGACACGACGTCGCTGAATACCGGCACGATCTCGATCGGCTTTAGCGCGCACCGCCTGATCATGCCGATCCTGACGGCTTTCGTTCGCGAATATCCCTCCCTGCGTCTGACGACGCGCGGTGGGCCTTCGCTTGATCTGGCCGATGCCGTGCTGCGTGGCGAACTCGATGTCGCGGCCGTCTCGCAGGTCGCGCCGGACAATCGCTTCTCCTCGCTGCGGCTGCATGAATCCCGCGTGGCGATCTATGGCCGCAAGGGCGATCCGATGCTGGCGAAGGGTCGACTGACGCTTGCCGATCTCGACGGTCGCGACATGGTGCTCTGGAACAAGGCGTCCGGCACTCGCACGCTTCTCGAGGATGCTGCCTCAAAGCAGGGCGTGCGGCTGAAGCCGGTGCTCGAAGTCGCGACGCTCGACGTTGCCTATGCCGCCGCCGCCGCTGGCATAGGGCTCGCAATCTCCATCGAGGGTGAAGTGCCGCCCGACGATCATATCGAGGTGGTACCCTTGGTCGAACCGGAGCTGGCGATCGGTCACTACCTCGTCACTTTGCCGGAATGCCGCGACCACGCCGCCATCCAGGCCTTTTTCGACGTGGCGAAAGAGCATGCGCGCGAAGTCGATGGCGGGCTGCCTTCGACGTGAGTCCAAATTATATGTAAATCATATAATTTCTGATAATTTATAATTCTGTAATATCGTTTTGCTAGTCTTTGCCCTATAGACTGACGGCCATGGTTCGATGCTGGCCGAGGAAAGGGTGAAGTGATGGCGAATAGGTATGATCTTGCGGTTGTCGGTGCGGGCATTGTCGGCATCGGCGTTGCGCTGGCTGCTGTGCGCCAAGGCAAGAACGTCGTCGTCATCGAGCGCAATGCCAAGGCTGTCGGTGCATCCATCCGCAATTTCGGCTTCGTCACCATCACCGGACAAAAGGCGGGCGCCCATTGGGAACGGGCCATGCGCACCCGCGATATCTGGGCGGAAATCGCCGATGAGGCTGGTATTCCGCTCATCCATCGCGGTCTGGTCATGCCCGCGCGACGTTCCGAGGCAGCCGTCGTGGTGGATGCGTTCGTGAAGACGCCGATGGGCGAAAAGTGCCGCCTGATAACGAAAGCAGAGGCTGGCGATCTTGTGCCGAGCCTGCGTCTCGATGGCGTCGAGACGGTTCTTTACAGTCCGCACGAGCTGCGCGTGGAATCCTCCGAGGCACTGCCGAAGCTCGCCGCCTGGCTCGAGGCGGGACACAATGTCGACTTCCGTTGGAGCACGGCTGTTCACGCCATCGATGGCACGCGGGTTGAGACCAGCCATGGCACGATCGAGGCGGAAGCCGTCGTCGTCTGCCCCGGCGACGATTTCTCGACGCTCTTCCCCGAGGTCATCGCCAGGCATCCGCTCACGATCTGCACGCTGCAGATGCTGCGCGTCGCACCTGCCCAGCCGAGCCGGTTCGGAGCTGCGGTCATGTCTGATATGAGTCTTGCCCGTTACGAAGGCTTTGCCGACCTGCCGGAGGCGCAAGCGCTCAAAGGCCGGCTCGATTTGGAAGAGGCCGAAAGCCGCGCCGCCGGCGTTCATCTGATCGCCGTCCAATCGGCCGACGGTTCGCTCGTCGTTGGCGATAGCCACGTCTATGGTAACGCGCAGCAACCATTCGCCAGCGAGCGCTTCGACCGGCTGATCCTCGATGAATTCGATCGCGTGTTCGACCTTCCGGGCCGCACCGTCGTCAATCGCTGGATCGGCACCTATGCCTCCTCGAAGGAGCGGACGGTACTGGTCGAGCGTCCCGCCGATCATGTCCGCCTCGTCATGGTGACCGGCGGAACGGGTGCTTCGACCGGCTTTGCACTTGGCGAGCAGGTCATCGACGACCTCTATGCTTCAACGTCTCGTTCTTGGGAGTAAACCAGTGAGCCAGTTAAAAGCCGTTGTCTTCGATTGGGCCGGGACGGTCATCGATTTCGGGTCCTTCGCGCCCATGGGCGTTTTCGTCGAAGCCTTCAGCCGCTTCGGCATCGAGGTCACCATCGCGGAAGCGCGTGAGCCGATGGGTCGGCCGAAGTGGGATCATATCGACGCCATGTTGAAGCAGCCGCGCATCCGCAACCTGTGGTCCGCGCGTCACGGTAAGGCCCCGACCTCAGCCGATGTCGACGCCGTCTACGAGGTTTTCGTGCCGATGAACGAAGAGGTCGTACACAAGTTCGCCGATCTCGTGCCCGGCACGACCGACGTCGTTGGTGCGCTCCGCCAGCGTGGAATGAAGATCGGCTCAACGACGGGCTACACCCGCTCGATCATGGAGCGCGTCTTGCCGCTTGCGAAAGAGCAGGGCTATGAGGTCGACAACCTCGTCTGTGCCGGCGACCTACCGCATGGGCGCCCGACGCCGATGAACATGTACAAATGCTTTCTCGATCTCGATGTCTGGCCGGCACAGGCGGTGGTCAAGGTTGACGATACCGGCGTGGGCATCGACGAAGGTGTTGCGGCCGGCTGCTGGACTGTTGGCGTTGTGCTGAGCGGCAACGAGGCAGGGCTCACCCCACAGGAGATCGCGGCCATGGCGCCGGAGGCGCTTGCCAAGGTTCGCGAGCGTGCCGCCGGTGTGTTGAAGGCACAGGGCGCGCATTACATCATCGACACGGTTGCCGATCTTGTGCCTGTCATCGACGACATCGAGCGTCGCCTGGCGGCCGGTGAGCGGCCGTAATTTGGTCGAGGTTTGACGCTGCTATCAATTGCCTGCCCGGGAAGTTGTGGCTTCGCGCGGAGGTTGATGCTGGATATTCGCGTCTTCCCGCTTGCCCTGCTTTTGATTTCCAACGCAATTTGATAGGTATCGCTCCCGGTCGATGCCCGGAATGGTGGGAAGAGAACAGATGACTGACAGGCCTGAAAGCAATCCCGTCGATTTATCGGTTGATGATGCCTTTTTCGAACTTCTGACCGGCAGTTTTCAACGCATTGTCGGCGTTCCACTCGCCAATCCGCAAGCAGGGCCAGATTGGCTCTATAATGAGGCGCCTTTCGTGGTCCTTGCCCATAACAGGGATGCCGATCCGCGTTTCGTCTATGCCAACAAAGCGGCCCAGAATTGCTTCGAATATCCTTGGGACGAGTTCGTAACGCTGCCCTCGCGGCTTTCGGCGGAGCTTCCCAATCGCGCGGAGCGTCAGCAGCTGCTGGACGCGGTGACTCGCAACGGCTTCATCTCCGACTATCGCGGCCTGAGAATTGCGAAATCCGGACGACGGTTTTGGATCGAGGAGGGCATCGTCTGGCAGCTCGTGGACCGAGACGGCAATTTGCGCGGGCAGGCGGCGACATTTTCCAAATGGGAAGATGCATAGCCGCGGGATAGAGACAGGCAGTCCTTGCTGTCTTTCGGAGACTGACAAGGCGGATATCCGGCCGTCATGTGTGATGAGCTTGCCGAAACGGGCGCGCATTCTTACAGTGCCGGCAACGCTAATCTATTAAGGGCCAGGTCTCGCAGGGTGGTTTGCGGCCGAGCGGCGGCTTGACAATTGCAGCGCGCCGAGGGCTTCGGCATGTTCTTTCAGAACAGCGAGATAATGTGCGCGGTTGCGTATTCCGTCTTCCCTTGGTGCGACAAGGCAGATCGTCGCAGAATGGCGGCCAGTGTCATCCTTGATCGGCACGGCAAAACAGTGGGTGAAGCTGTCGACGATGCTATTGAAGGTGAATTCACCGGCTGCTTCGGCCTCTCGTACTTCGCGAATGAAAACCGCCGGTTCCAGCCACTGAGCATTCGGCAGCAGGAAGTCCTCTTTCGGAATAAAGTCGATGATTTCATTATCGCTCATGTGGGCGACGAGCAGGCGCCCGGACGCGGTCCAGGGTATCGGGACACGGTGACCGACATCAGAAGAAATACGAAACGGTCTGGCGCCCTCGCGCATCCGCACGACGGTATATTTGTTACCGTCTAGCATGCAGAATTGCGCCGTTTCGCGTGTTTCGGTCGCGATACGCTCAAGAACCTTGTCGCATTCGGCCATGAAATCGAACTGATCCTCGTAAGCCGCCCCCAGAAGATACAGCTTGCGTCCGAGATAGACGCGTTTTTCGCTGTCGGTATATTCCAGGATGCCGTTGCGCAGCAGCACATTGACCAACTCGTAGACCGATGATCGCGGTGCACCGATATGAGTAGCGATCTCGTTCGGTTTTAAGGGCGCGCGATGCATGCGAAGGAAGTCGAGGATCTCGAAGGCCCGATCAAGCCCCCGCGCGCGCCTGGCGATCGCATCGTCGTTTATGGCATCCATCCTTGTTTCTCCAGTTCTTTCCGCAGGCGGCTGCGGACGGGCGCATGCAATCCATTGTCGAGGCCGGCCAAGCATCGTCAACCGTAAGGCATGAACGCTCCGATGCCGTGCCGTTACCGTCCTGCAAAATGCTTGTCGTCGCTCTTGTCAACTCAACAAAATACCCTAAGCTGTGCCTTGTCCAGTATTATAGCTTAATGTCTGTTATTTTGGACAAAATATAAAGACCTTTAGTGCAAGACCGAACTGCCAAAAAAGGGGAACACAATGAATTTGAATGTCCTGGAAAATTCGAAACCGCATGTGTCGCTTCTCAGCGGTATCGCCGTTGCCGCGCTGCTGCTCGCAACGACTTCGAGCACAGCATTGGCTGCCTCGAACTGCATCAAGGGTGATCGCAAGGCGCCCTATACGATCGGCTGGGCCAACATCTACTCCGTCCCGACCTGGATGAAACAGACCGAGGGCACCATTACCGACGAAGTTGCCGCTCTGAAGAAAGACGGCCTGGTCAAGGATCTGAAAATTACGGATGCGCAAGGCAATGCGCAAACCCAGATCCAGCAGATCCAGTCGATGATCGATGCCAATGTCGATGCGATCATCGTTGAGGCGGGCTCTTCGACCGCGCTCGATCGTGTCATTTCCGATGCATGCTCGAAGGGGATCGCCGTCGTCAATTTCGACAGTCTGGTTGATACCGACAATCTAACGGCCAAGATCAACACTGATTCCAATGAATGGGGCCAGAAGGCTGCCCAATGGATGGTCGATCAGCTGCATGGCAAGGGCAAGATCATCATCATGAATGGGCCGGCCGGCGTTTCCGTCAGCGATGATCGCCGCAAAGGCGCACAGCCCGTGCTCGATGCCAACAAGGGCCTCCAGGTCATCACCGAGACGAATACCGAATATAACGTCGCGCCTGCCCAGGAGGCGATGACCAGCCTTCTATTCGCCAATCCGGAGATCGACGGCGTTCTTTCCCTGGGTGGCGCGCTTTCCGCCGGCGCCGTGCTTGCTTTCGATCGGCAAGGCCGCGATCCGGTGCCGACGACCGGCGAAAACGCCCGGCAATTCCTGGAGTTGTGGAAACAGAAGGGATTGAAGGGTTGGGCGACAATGCAGCCGAACTGGCTCGGTGCCCTTTCCGTGTACACGGCTGTCCAGGCGCTGCAGGGCAAGACGGTCCCGCACTTCGTCAAGGTACCGCTGCCTGTCATCGATGACAGCAATATCGGTAGTTATCTTGCCCGGGCAGACAAGTTTCCGGCCGACGGCTACATCTATTCCGACTATGATCGGGCTCTCTTCGACAAGCTGCTGGCGCAGTAACATCGCCGGCATACATCGAAGGTTCAAAACATGATCGATCGTCCGCCCCTGCTGCAGGCAAGGCAGGTCTTCAAGGGCTTTTTCGGCAATCCCGTGCTTAAGGGCGTGGATATCATGCTGCGGCCGGGACGCATCCACGCCTTGCTTGGTGAAAACGGGGCAGGCAAGTCGACCCTGATCAATCTTCTGTCCGGCACGCTGGTGCCGGACAGCGGCCAGATATTGCTTGATGGCCGGGAAGTATCCCGGTTCTCCCCGGCCGATGCGCGTGAAGCCGGAATTGCGGTTGTCCAGCAAGAGCTCAGCCTCATGCAGGAATTGTCGATCGCCGAGAATATTGGGCTGGGTGCCTATCCCAGGCGCTTCGGCTTTGTCGACTATCGTGCGCTCCACGAACAGGCGCGTGGTGTTTGTGAGCTCGTCGGGCTGGAGGACGATCTCGATACGCCGGTCGGCGATCTCTCGCTCGGGCGGCGTCAGCTGGTGGAGATCGCCAAGGCGCTGTTTCGCAAGCCGAAGGTGTTGATCCTCGATGAGCCGACATCGTCGCTTTCCGCTCACGAGGCCGGCATCCTATCGTCGCTGATGATGCGACTGCGCGATCAAGGTGTCGCTCTTCTGTTCATATCCCATCGCTTGAACGAAGTGCGTGCACTCTGCTCCCATGTGACGATCCTCAAGGATGGGGTCGTGACTGCGGACCAGCCGCTTGCGGATGTGGATGCGGAGGGCCTTGTGCGGTTGATGGTCGGGCGAGATGCCGGCGATCTTTTTCCGGCATGGGCGCCCACGACATCCGGGAGAGAGCTCATCAATGTCAGCGGCTTTTCAGCGGGAATGGTCCGCGGGGTGAATTTCTCGGCACGGGCCGGGGAAGTGGTCGGTATCGGCGGCCTCGTTGGCCAGGGTCAGGAAGATTTTCTGCTGGGATTATATGGCGCCCTGCCGGCCTCGGCATTGGACGCAAGCATTTGCGGGCACGACAGCCTGTTTGCGGATGTCGGATCTGCCAATGCGGCGGGGTTGGCCTATGTTCCGGCGGATCGAAAGCGGGAAGGACTGATCCTGCCGCATTCGATCGCGTCGAACTTGGTTTTGCCGAACATTGGTCATTTGGCCCGCAGGTTTTTGCGTGACCGTTCGGCCGAACGCAGTCTTGTTTCCGATCTTGCTGCGCGGTTGACCATTCGCGGCGATACGCAGCGACCGGTCCAGGCGTTGTCGGGGGGAAACCAGCAGAAGGTCGCCCTTGCCAAATGGCTGCCGCGATCGCCGTCCGTCCTGTTGCTGAACGACCCCACCCGCGGCGTCGATATCGAGACGAAGCGGGAAATCTATCTCATGCTGCGCGCCTTCGCGGCGGAGGGAAAGCTCGTCATTCTGCTCTCCTCGGACACGCCCGAGCTGGTCCATCTCTGTGACCGGGTCATCGTTTTCAATGAAGGCCGGAATGTCGCCTTGCTGGAGCGGGAGGCGATTTCCGAGGAGGCCATCGTCGGCGCAGCCATGGGCGTATCTGAAAGAGGAGTTGCCGCATGACGGCGGGATTCATATCTTCGCGGCTTTACTGGAGCATTCAGCGCCAGCGGAACCGCGGCATCGGCGGCCTCTACATCGTCGTCGCGGCCTTCCTACTCCTGTATGCCTGGCTGTTTCCCGGCATCTTCGGTGTTGGCGGATTTTCGAAATTCACCCAGAACTGGTTTCCGCTCGCCCTCGTCACGATGGCGCAGACGCTTCTGATGCTGAATGGCGGTATTACCCTGGCGATTGGTCCACTGGTCAGCCTGGGGGCTGTCATCGCGGCAACGATGATGGGCGGCGACGCTATTGGTGCGGTCGGCGGCATTGCGATCGTTGCGGCGGCAGGGCTGCTGATCGGTGCGTTGATCGGCATTATCGTCGCCTATCTTAGGCTTCCGGCAATCATCGTCACCCTGGCGGGCTCTTTCATCATCGGCGGCATCGCCCTGTTGATCCTGCCGCGTCCCGGCGGGTTCATTCCGGATTGGTTTTCGGATCTGCTGGCCGGCGACCGGCCCGTTGCATTCGGCTTGCTCGTCGCCACGCTGATCGGGTGGAAGCTTCTTTTGGCGACGCCGGTCGGGCTCGGCATTTATGCGGCCGGCGAAAATCCGGTCAGCGCCTTCCGATCCGGCGTGCCCGTCGAAGTGATGAAAGTGACGGCTTTTGCGATCTCCGGCCTGCTGGCCACGCTCGCCGGCCTGTTTGTCGCGGCTCAGACAGGTTCGGGAGATCCGGTCATCGGCAATCCCTTCACCCTCAATTCGATCGCCGGTGCCGTCCTGGGCGGTGTCGGCTTTCTCGGCGGCAAGGGCACGATGCGCGGAGCGATCTGCGGCAGCCTGTTATTGTCCGTCATGATCAACGTGATGTTCTTCCTCGGCTTCCCGCCGGTTGCGCAATATGTCGCGCAGGGGCTGATCATCGTCGGAGCGGTCGCCATCCCCGAACTGTCACAGCGCTGGAGGACGAAATGAGTGCTCTCTCCTCTCGTCTGAAGTCGCTGCTACACCATCCGCCGCTGCTGACTCTGATCCTGGTCGCTATCGTCTGGGTGATCGCGAGCCTTACGCTGCGCGGGTTTGGCGCTTATGGGCACCTGCGATATATTCTCGAACTTTCCGCCGTCATCGGCATTGTCGCCGCCGGCCAGACGCTGGTGATCGTCATGGGTGGCATCGACCTGTCGGTCGGTGCGGTCATTACCGTGACGGCGATCATGCTGCCGCTGATTTCGCCGGGCTGGGATCCGACCGGCCTTGTCGGCATCGTCCTGTCATTGATGCTTGCGGTGGCGATCGGCGTGCTCAACGGCGCCGGCGCTGCCTTCCTGCGCGTGCCGCCGATCATCATGACTCTGGCGATGGCGACCTTTCTGCAGGGGCTTCTGGTGATCGTCGCTGGCGGCAGTGCGGTTTCCGTAACGAACGCCGCCGTCATCTGGCTCGGCTCGGCACGCCCCTTCGGCATTCCGGCGGGCATCATCCTCTGGGTGCTCGTCTCTGCTGCCGTTCTGGTGCTTTTGCATCGAACGCCGATGGGCGCGCGCTTTCTGGCGCTTGGCGCCAATGTGGTTGCGGCACGATTGTCCGGTGTCAGCGTGATCCGCAATACCCTCATTCTCTACGGGCTGTCGGGCTTCTTCGCAGGTCTTGCCGGCATGCTGGTCCTGGGCATGAACAGACAGGGTTATGTCGGGATCGGTGACCCCTATCTCCTGACATCCATCGCGGCCGTCGTTCTTGGAGGCACCTCCATTCTCGGCGGACGCGGCACCTATGCCGGTACCGTTCCAGGCGCAATCTTGCTGGTGACGACGACGGCCCTCATCACGGTCGTCAATGCATCGGCCGGATGGCGTTCGATCATGTTCGGATCGCTCATTCTGGCGCTGCTGCTGATTTCCGGCCGGGAAGCGCGACGATGAGCCCGCGTTATGCGGGCCCGGTTATCGATCCTCATCATCACCTATGGGATCTGTCTCTCGATCGTCATCCCTGGCTCCGCCGAAAGAGCGGTGCAGACGATGAAATGGTCTTCGGTAGTATCGAACCCATCCGTCGCAATTATGGTGCTACGGATTACCTAGCCGATGCCAGGGGACAGAATATCGTTGCCACGGTTCATGTCGAGGCCGGCTGGTCGCAGGCACATCTGGCCGAGGAAACGGCCTGGCTCGATACGCTCGACAAGGCAGGTGAAGTTGCCCGCCGCTACATCGCCCGCGTTTCGCTGGATAGCCCCGACGCCGCATCCCGGATCGAGGCCGAGGCGGCAAATGCTCGCGTCGTCGGGTTGCGCGACATCGTCAGCTGGCATCCGGAGCCGGCCAAGAGCTTTGCCAGGACAAAGGGGCTCATGCAGGACGATCGCTGGCGCTTGGGACTGCGACATGCCGGGCGGCTTGGGCTCGTCTTCGATTTGATGTTGTTTCCCTGGCAGTTCGACGAGGCCGTCCGGCTGGTCGCGGATTTTCCCGACATGATGTTCGTCGTCAATCATTGCGGCAGCCCGGCCGATCGCAGTCTCGAGGGGATGGCGGCCTGGCGGGAAGGGTTGCGGGAGCTGTCGCGGGCGGACAATGTCCGGATCAAGATTTCCGATCTCGTCGCCTATGATCCGCAATGGACATTGGAAAGCCTGCAGCCGGTCATCGAGCACTGCCTCGAATGCTTCGGTACCAAGCGGGCGATGTTTGCCAGCGATTTTCCCGTTGCCGGGCTGCATGCCTCCTTTGGCGAGGTCTATGATGTTTTCCGAACCGTGGCGGCGGCGTTGAGCAGCGAGGAACAGGGCGACCTTTTCTTCACCACGGCAAATCTTACCTACCGTCTCGGGCTAGAGCCGGACGGCACAAGCGGAGATTAGAATGTCGGATATGACGCTCCAGCCCAGACATCTCTCCATGTGGACCTATCCCTGGGATGTTCAGGAACAAGGGATCACGGGTCTGTTTGCCGATCTGCGCGATCGCGCAGGTCTGAATACGATCAGTCTTGCGACCTCCTATCATGCCGGCCGTTTCCTGCAGCCGCGCAGCCCTATGAGGAAGGCCTATTTCCCGGAGGATGGCACGGTCTATTGTCAGATGAATGAGGCGCTGTGGCAGGACAAGGAAATCCGTCCTCTGGTGGCACAGCATGTCGTCGAGCATGGCGACATGCTGCAGGCCCTCATCGACGAGCGATCGAGGGGCGGCCTGCGGGTATCATGCTGGACCGTCTGCCTGCACAATACGCGGCTCGGCATGCTGCATCCCGCCCATGTCACCCGCAACGCTTTCGGCAATCCGAACTACTACAATCTCTGCCCTTCGAGCCCGGCGGCGCGCGACTATGCCGTCACCCTCGTCAAGGATGTCACGACGCACTACAAGCCGGATATGCTGGAACTGGAAAGCCCGAATTTCATGGGCTTTGCACATGAATTCCATCACGAAAAGGATGGGGTCGGCCTGAATGCCGAGGATGATTTCTTCCTGTCGCTTTGCTTCTGTGATCATTGCATGGCACGCGCGACAAAGGCGGGGGTGAGCGCCGATGCGGCGCGCCGGACGGTTTCCGGCTTTATCGCCGCGATGTGCGAGCGCGAGACGCCCGAAAAACAGTTCCCGGATTTCCCTTCCGCCGGCATCGATGTCTTCAAGGTCTGGCCCGATCTTCACGCCTATCTGCAATGGCGCACGGAGCCGGTTACCAGCCTCGTCAGGGAGATACGCGCGGAAGCCGATCCCGCAACCAAAATCGTGCTTATCGATCTGAAGGATGGCTGGCTTGGTGGCGTCGACCTCGAGGCCGTCGGCAAGATCTGCGATGGAGCCATCCTTTGCTGCTACGACATGCAGCCTGATGCCGTGGCCGCGGTCATCAAGAGCGGGCGCAAGGCGCTGGGGACGGAGAAATATCTTGGTCTCGGCGGCCGCCTTTTCTATCCTGAGATCACCTCGGGTGCCGATCTTGCCGTCCGTACCAGGGCGGCGATCGACGCAGGTGCCGATGGTATCAATTTCTACAATTATGGCCTCGTTCCAGCCAAGCGACTGGACTGGGTTCGAACGGCGGTAGACGGCCTCTAAACGGCTGCTGGCATTGCATTGACCCCGATCCAAATGCACGTGACCGGCAAGTTGGTCATGGCACAGCGACACCACGGCCATTGCATGTCGTCGTTCGCCACTTGGACGCTGCTTACACGACGCTCCAATATTATAAAGCCTCCCCCTTCGGACGACAACGCTGGCATTTTTGCGCCCAGGAAGACCTCATAGAAAAAACATCGATGCCCTGAAGATTCAAAATGACAACGTTACCATCGAGTGTTACACGGTAGCCAATGATAACGTTACCAAATGGGGATCGAGTTGAAATTCATGTCTCAACAAGTGTCGGGTTCAACGGCTATCGTCGAGGAAGAGGGGGCGCAGTACAAGGGCTTGCGTCCAGCCGGCGGCGAAGTTGCCTTGCCTGCGCTTACGGTCGACGAGGATACCTACCGTCACAATCGCGATACGTTTTTTGCTCTCCTCGGTGCCTATGGCGCGAGGATCGCGCCGCATGCCAAGACACCGATGTGTCCGGAGATCGCGCGTGATCTCATCTCAGCCGGCGCCTGGGGTGCGACGGTTGCCAATCTGCAGCAAGCCGAAATCATGCTGGCCGCCGGCGTCAAAACCATATTGATCGCCAACCAGATCGGCGGGATTGCGTCGGCGCGGCGGCTGCGCCGCTTGGCGGATGCCTATTCCGGTGCGAAGATTTGCTGCTTTGCCGACTCGACTGAAGCGGCCGGCGCATTCGTGGAAGCTTTCAGCGGACGGGATAAAGCGCCTCTCCCGGTTCTTGTGGAAGTCGGAGCAGGTCGAACCGGCGTACGCACCACCTCACAGGCAAAAGAGATCATCGATATCATCATGTCGGCTCCATCCCTCACGCTTGCCGGGGTCGGCACCTATGAGGGCGCCGTTACCGGTGAGACGCCCGAACGACTGGATGCCAATATGGCTGCCCTCTTCGCATTGACGGCGGAGACCTTTGTTCTCGCCCGGCAGGCCAGCCCTGATGAGGCTCTGTTGCTGTCTGCGGGCGGTTCTGCCCATTTCGATCGCGTCATCAATGCCCTGATGCCGATCGCGAAGGCTGATGGTAACGCGACCCTTCTGCTGCGCTCCGGCGCTATCTTCTTTTCCGATCACGGCATATACAGGCGCGGTTTCGAGGCGCTGGATCGCCGCGCCCTGCTGATGCTCGACGGTAAGCCCTTCATTGCCAATGAGCGGTTCAAGCCTGCTATGCGCCTTTGGGCCGAAGTTATTTCCGTACCGGAGCCGGGGCTTGCAATCGTCGGCATGGGAATGCGCGACGTTTCCTTCGACCAGGACCAGCCGCTACCGCTTGTACTTCACAGGGACGGTGCTGCTTTGGACGACGATCTGTCATCAAAGGCGAAAGTGACGAAACTTAACGACCAGCACGCCTTTCTGGCAATCACGGGTGGCTGCGCCATGAAGATCGGGGATATCGTCGAGTTCGGCATTTCGCATCCCTGCACCTGTTTCGACCGCTGGCGCTTCTTCTATGTCACCGATGCCGCCGGCCGGATCGCGCATCGCTACAGTACCTATTTTCACTAGAGCAATTCCAGGAAAAATGCGTAGCGGCTTTCCGTCCGGAATTACGTAGAAACAAAAGGATAGAGCGTTTTCGCGATTCGAAGAAAAGCGGAAAAGCTCTGGGAGCGGGACATGCCGCAACTGAATTTCAGACCCATCTGGCGCTATGAGGCGCAGCTATATGACGGGGTCATGACGACCTTGCTGCTGACCTTTGTTGCAGCTGCTGCCGGCATCGTCATCGGCATTGCCGGGGCAGTGCTTCTGCGCGGTGGACCGAAGCCTGTCCGATATGCGATCAGGACCTATATTGAGGTCATCCGCAATACACCTGTGCTGCTGCAGATCTTCATCATCTTTTTCGTTCTGCCCGGCCTTGGCCTGAAGTTTTCGCCAATCCAGGCGGCAATCGTCGCGCTCTCCGCCTATTTCGGCGCCTATGCGATCGAGATCATTCGATCGGGGCTGGACTCCATCCCCCGCAGCCAGGTTGAAGCCGGATTGTGCCTGGGCCTCACGCGCTGGCAGGTGTTGTCGCGGATCGTGCTGCCACCGGCCCTGCGCAATATCTATCCTTCGGTCACGGCGCAATTTGTGCTGCTGTTGCTCGGTACGTCGATCGCCTCGCAAGTATCCGCCGACGAACTCTTTCATGTCGCCGGCTTCATCGATAGCCGCACCTATCGAAGCTTCGAGGTCTACACGCTTATTTGCGCGATCTATTTCGCGCTCGTCATTCTCTTCAAGATCGCCTTTGCCGTCATCGGCCGGATGGTCTTCCGTTGGCCGACGCGCCGATAGGATCAGACGATGCGTTCGTTCACATTCTCCGATTTCCTCTTCTTTCTGACAGCGCTGGAATGGACCTTCCTGATGGCGGCCATGGCCTTGGCATTTGGCGCGCCGTTGGCCGTGCTGCTGGCCATTGCCCGCAGCGGCAAACCTATTCTGCCGCGTTACGCCGCGAGCGCCTTCATCGATCTTGTCCAGGGTATCCCGCTGCTCGGACTCCTGATGTTCTTTTATTTCGGCGTGCCGGTCCTGCTTGGGACCGACGTGCCGGCACTTGCGGCGGTCGGTGCCGCCTATACCATCTACACGGCCGCCTTTCTCGGCGACGTGTGGCGCGGCGGCATTCAGGCGGTCAAACAGGCTCAATGGGAAGCTGGCGCCTGTCTCGGCCTTTCCTGGCGGCAGCAATTCGTCCACATCATCGGCCCGCAGGCATTCCGCGTCGCGCTCCCGGCAACCGTCGGCTTTCTGGTGCAGCTCATCAAGAACACGTCGCTCGCTTCGGTCGTCGGCATTGTCGAGCTGGCACGAGCGGGGCAGGTGGTCAGTGCCGGAACTTTCCAGCCGCTTTTCGTCTACCTGCTGATCGCCGGCATTTATTTTGCCATTTGTTTTCCCCTGACCACCTGGTCCCGCAAGCTGGAGGCGCGGCTCAATGGCGCTCGTTGAAATCAAGAACGTCCACAAGAACTACGGCCACCTGGAGGTCCTCAAGGGCGTCTCGCTCGACATCGAGAAGGGTGAGATCGTCACCATCATCGGACGCAGCGGCTCCGGCAAAAGCACATTACTTCGTTGCATCAACGCGCTGGAAACCATCCAGGCAGGCGAGATCCTGCTCGAAGGCCAGTCTGTATCGGCGGACATGCGCGATCTGCGCACGATGCGCCAGAAGGTCGGCATCGTCTTTCAGGCCTTCAACCTTTTCCCGCACATGACCATCGAGCGCAATGTCACGCTGGCGCCTGTGCTGACGGGCAAGGTTGAAAAGCCGGCCGCTCGCGCGCTTGCGCTCTCTGTGCTGGAGCGCGTCGGCCTGGCCGACAAACTCCGTGCCTATCCCGAGCAACTTTCAGGCGGCCAACAGCAGCGTGTCGCCATTGCTCGCTGCCTCGCCATGTCGCCACACCTCATGCTGTTCGATGAGGTCACCTCTGCGCTGGACCCCGAACTGGTCGGGGAGGTGTTGAAAGTGATGGAGGAGATGGCGCGGCAGGGCATGACGATGGTGCTGGTCACCCATGAAATGAACTTTGCGCGCAACGTCGCGACCAAGCTCGTGTTCATGCATCAAGGCCGCGTTTGGGAACAGGGAGACCCGAAGAGCCTCTTTGCCAATCCACAAACGCCCGAGCTGAAAAGTTTCATCGGTCATCACAATCATTGACCGACGGAAGGAAGCCATTCGACAAAAGGGGAATGATATGAAGTTTCTGAGCAGCATCTTCGCGGCGGCGTTCACGCTTGCGAGCCTTACCTTGCCGGCCAGTGCCGATACACTGGCCGACGTCATCTCGAACGGCAAACTGCGCGTCGGCGTGCTCCTTGATGCGGCACCCTGGGGATACAAGGGCGCGGATGGCAAGGATACCGGTCTTGACGTCGAGCTCGCCCGCATGATGGCGAAGGATCTGAATGCCGAGCTCGAAATCGTGCCATTGACCGGCCCGAGCCGCGTTCCGAACCTGCTCGCCGACAAGATCGACGTGCTGATCGCCGCAGCCGGCGCCACGCCGGAACGGGCTCAGCAAGTGATGTTTTCCCAGCCCTATGCGGCGGTCAGCCTGGGCGTTTTCGGTGCCCCCGGTGCTCCGATTACGGATGTCGCCGGCCTTGCCGGCAAGCAGATTGCCGTCGCCAAGGGTTCGACTCTCGACACATGGCTGACGGACAATGCGCCGGATGCCAAGCTGATCCGGTTCGAGGATACACCTTCGGCAATCTCGGCATTCCTGGCGGGGCAGGCGCAGTATTTTGCTGAAAACAGCGCGATCGCGGCGAAGGTGACGGAAGACAATCCCGGCAAGCCGGTCTCGCTCGCCTTTCTCATCCGCCAATCGCCGGCTCATGTCGCGGTGAAGCAGGGGGAGCAGAATTTTCTCAACTGGATCAATACATTCCTGTTCTATCACAACATGAACGGTGACCTGGCGAAATTGCAGAAGACCTTCTTCAAGGAAGAGCAGACCCTTCCGCACATGTAAGATCATCGGCAATTCCAGGCCCGCCTTCCGGCGGGCCTTCAAGCCCTTAGACCAATACCGCTCATGCAAATGCCGGGCATCCGGCGCGGAAGGCACCTCATGCATACCGGACTATTCCATTCGATCGACTTTAGCGCAGACGGCAAGCATTCCGCCTGGCTTTCGGCTCCGTTTTCCGTCGACCGATCGCCTTATTTCCATGTTCGCACCCCGATATGCGTCATTCGCAACGGCGAAGGCCCTTCGGTCCTGCTGATGGCCGGCAATCACGGCGACGAATATGAGGGCGAGATCAATCTCGTGCGTCTTATCCGCGCTGTCACGGCGCAGGACATTCATGGCACGTTGACGATCCTGCCTTTCGCCAACATGCCGGCAGTGATGAATGCGCGCCGCTGCTCGCCGCTCGACGGCGGCAACCTGAACCGCGCCTTTCCGGGCAGCCTCGAGGGTACGCCGACAAGCCGCATGGCCCATTTCCTCGAGCATGATCTCTTCCCGCGTCATGATATCGTTTTCGACCTGCATTCCGGCGGAACGTCGATGGCTCACCTGCCGACTGGATTGATCGAAGAGAGCGACGATCCAGAACGTCACAAGCGGGCGACCGAGCTTTTGAAAGCGCTCGGCATGCCCTATGCGTTCATCGCCCGGAACGGCGTGGACGCTCCGACATCGATGGCCGCGGCCGCACGCGCGGGCGCGATCGGCATCAGCGGCGAATTCGGCGGCGGCGGCACGGTGACGCCTGAAACCATGTCGATTTCAGCGCTCGCCATCAACAGTCTTTTGATTGCAGCCGGCATCACCGACAAATCGCTGCTGCCGACTCGGTCGCAACCGCAGGCGACTCGTCTGCTGAAGCTCGACTCGCACGACCAGGCGATCTACGCCAGCCGCACGGGCTGGTTCGAGCCGGCCGTCGATATCGGCGCAGAGGTGAAAGAGGGCGATGTCGCAGGCTGGTACCATGATTTCGAGCGTCTTGGAGAGCCCGAAGAGGAGCTGCGCTTCGCCGCCGCCGGCATCGTCATTTCCCGCCGCCTGCACACGCAATGCCAAGCCGGTGATTGCCTCATTCAGGTCGGACGGATAATCAAGGACTGAGACGGTAGCGTGGGGCCGAACATTCATGGTTGATCATCAAAGGGATGCGCGTGATGATGCCGTCATCTATGACGATGTCGTCCGCATTCCGGCTTCTCCGGCCGAGGACGCGATGCGGATCGGCGGACAGGCATCGGATGGCAACGCCTCCGCCAGTATCGGAGATGTTGCGCGGCTGGCGGACGTTGCGCCGATTACCGTATCGCGCGCCCTGCGCAATCCCGAACAGGTGAGCGCAGAAAAACGTGAGCGCATTTTTCAGGCGGTGAGGCAGACCGGCTATCGCGTCAATCCCTTTGCCCGCGCGCTGAAAAGCGGGCGATCCAATGTCGTCCTCGCTTTTGCATCGAACATGTTCAGCGAACAGTTCGCGCTTGCCCTGCATGCTTGCGCGGAAGTTCTGGAGGCCGCAGGCTACCTGTTTCTCGTTGGCCAGACCTCCTATTCCTACGAACGCGAAACGACTGCCATCCGCTCGCTGCAAGCGCTGAAGCCCGCTGCCGTGATGTTCACAGGGGTTATCGAGCTCGAAGCAAACCGCGAGATCCTCCGGGGGCTCGACATTCCGATCATGGAGACATGGGCGCTGCCCCGGGATCCGATCGACATGTTGGTCGGCTTCTCGAATACCGAGGCCGGCAAGCTGGCAGCCTCAAGTCTTGCCAAGCAGGGACACAAGAAGGTCGCCTATATCGGCCGCAAGGGCGGCCGTGGCGCTTTGCGCCTGAAGGGCTTCCGCGAAGGTTGCTACGAGGCGGGACTCGATTTGGTCGGGGAGCTGCTCGTCGATGATGTGGTTGGCCCGTCCGACGGACGCCGATGCCTGTCGGAACTTCTGGAAAGGGAGACCGGTGCGCAAGCCCTGTTCTGCGGAAACGATCTGCTCGCGCTCGGCTGCATCATGGAAGCGCGCCGTCGCCGCATTTCGGTTCCTGAGGATCTAGCTGTCATCGGTTTCGGCGATAGCGATATCGCTGCCGAAATTCCACCTGGCTTGACCACCATCGGCGTTGATAGTGCCGCGCTTGGGCGTTCCGCCGGCGAGATGCTGCTGGCCCGGCTTTCAGGACGGGAAATAGGGGAGCGCATAAGGCGTCTCCCCCTGGCTTTGATCCTTCGTGGCAGCCTTTGATGCAGCCAGGTTTATTTGCGCTGCACGCCGCTGCCTCATCTACGCCCCTCAATTCGCCGCCGATGAGCCTTGGCCACGCCTGTCCTTACGCTCGCTCAGCGAACAGCGCAGGGGTAGGGGCACGCCATCGGGGCCGTAACGGTCGAGGAAGGAAGCGATCTGCCAGCGGTGACGGATTCAGGATCGATCGCACTCTCGAGTATGACGGTAAGAACAAGCATGTGCTCATCCCGCCAGTTTCGTTGTCATGAGCCCTGCAAAAGCGGCATGGCTATCTTGCAGGCATGTGCATTTTATTTAGGCGGATAAATGCCTATCTCCTCCGCGTCAGCAAAGGAGACCGAAAAATGAGAGTATTTGAAAAGATTAAGCGCTTTAGCGAACAGCGCAGAGCCATCCGCGAGCTTTCCGCCCTCGACGATCATGTTCTTCGTGATCTCGGCATTGCCCGCTCGCATATCCCCTACGCCGTCAGCGGCGCTCGCGGCAACTAAGCTTTGTTTTCGTGCGCATACCCTTAAGGTATGCGCCGCCGCAAGGGGCTTCCCGGGCGAACATCATCGCCGCCATTCTTTGACAAGCAATAGCCAATAAAAGCCGTATATCGTGCCTTGATGCGTCGTCGTAGCATTGAAGGCAATCGCCCGGCTTCCGGGTGGCTGGCACTCCCTCTTGATATGCCATTGGCAAATCATACCGGTCGCCAAGTCCGCAGGCGCTCGTCACCGGCAATCAGAAACTCACCTGGTGGCCAGGTTTTTTCGCTTTTATCATGGCGGATAATATGGCGAAGATTTCAGGCGGCTTGTTCACAGCTGCCTTTCATGTTCTGTTTCGCGCAATATTCAAGTTCGATCTCGAGCAGCCTTGTTGCCTTGGCAAGTTCATCTTCTGCCTCTGCGAATAGCTGTGGCTTATGCCCCATTCTGGCCTCGCCATAGTTTCCGGCACGCAGCAAAACGAGGTCAGCCAAATCGATACATTCCGGCGTTGGCCGTACGAGGTTCAGGCAATACCGCAAATTGATCGCGACCTCGAGAGCGAACTCGGCTGCCGAGAAATCCAATATTGCACCCGGCGGTGCGGAACGGGCTAGAAATATCCTCCAGTGTTGGGTCATCGCAGTCCCCCTTTGTCGGATCGATTGCGCGGGCATCGATATGCATCGATATATTGAGTGCCAACTTTTGCAGAGGCACTATCGGGTTCCCAACCATGGCATTTTGCATTGGCAAGGTGTCGGCGTGTCCGCAGTCATATCGACCAAGCGAAGTCGTTTTCAATAACGCCATCATGCAATTGGGCTTCGGTCCAGCTCCTTCTCGGACGTTAGTCTGACGATATGTCTGCGAAAGGTCTTGGCTGTGATTGCTGAAGTCCAAGTGGAGGTTTCTCCGTCTGATAAGACTTGACCCATCGCGGTGTTGCGGCGATTTGATATGGGATCGGAGATCCATGCCAATCGGCGAAAGATGGCGGCGCGTTCGGGTCGCGGAGCGACGATCACTCATCGCCGGAGCCAATCGGAGCCCTCAGGAGGCTGTACGTGTTATTGCGTCGAAAGCTCGTTGCTGCTTTGCCATGCCTGTTGCTGACCATGATCAGCACAGCACTTCCCTACACCATCAAAATTCACGGCGCTTCCGCGATATTTGCGCAGCAAATAGTCGAGGCCAAAGGGGGTAACGGCAATGGTGGCGGTAATGGTAACGGCGGCGGAAACGGCAATGGGGGAGGCAACGGGAACGGCGGTGGCAATAGCGGCAATGGAGGTGGGAACGGCAATAATGGCAACGGAAATGGCAATAACGGCAATGGGAACGGCAACGCCAATGGCCAATCGTCCGGCACCAAGAGCGCAACGCAAAGCCAGGTCGATTCCGATCAGTCTACCTCTACGGGTGACGGCAGCGGTTCGATCACCGTTCGACACAAGGATGGCATGAGCGAAAATATACAGAGCGGACGTTATGTGATGAAGGATTCAAGAGGCCGCACCATCGTCAACCGCAATGCGACGATTGCCGACGAGCAGCGGCTCAAATCATTCCTTCACTGACGGCGCCTTTCGAGTTCATCCCGGAACGCCATCGCTGCTTCCGTTCTATTGCTTACTTCCAGCTTGGTGAAGATCTGGGTCATGTGATGCTTGATGGTCTTTTCATGCAGATCGAGCTTCAGCCCGATATGCTTGTTGCTCAATCCGGCGGAAGCCAGCTCAAGGACCTCCCGCTCGCGATCCGTTAACGCGCTGAAGGGATTGATCTGGGTATCAGATCCGTTTTCTGAAATCAGACGCGCCGACAGCGTCGGTGCGACATAGCTGTCACCGGCAGCAATGCTGCGAATGATATCGGCGAGGGTCCGTGACCCAACGCCTTTGAGAACATAGCCTTTCGCGCCGCTCTTGAGTGCTGCCATCACATCGTCGCTTGCCTCGGAGACCGTCAGCATCACGATCTTCTGATCGGGTATCTGCTCGAGGATGAGAGAGATGGCATCCAGTCCTCCCCCCGGCATGGAAATGTCTAGCAACAGGATATCCGGACGGTGTTCCGCTGCTATGCGCAGCGCATCCTCCTTGCTGCTGCCCTCACCGACGATACTAAACCCGTCCATTTCGGTCAGGCTCCGGATAACGCCCTCCCTGAAGAGAGGGTGGTCGTCTACGACCGCCAAACTGATTGCAGCTCTCATGCCTGCTCCATTTCCTCGATGTTCAGGGACATGCGAACGATGGTTCCCCGGTTCGACGACAAAAGTTGAAAAGTACCGCCTAGGCTTTCGACCCGATCTCTGAGCCCGGCAAGGCCAAGCTTTTGCGGGCCGACGTCTTTCGGATCAAATCCCGGCCCCTCATCGGCAACCTCGATCACGATCTGGCCGTCTTCCAGGGCCTGCACGACCCTTTGCCCGATGCCGCCGGCATGACGATAGCCATTGTTCAAGGCTTCCTGGACAAAGCGATAGACGCATATCTTTGCGGAGGTCGAAAGATCCGCGGGCGTCGTCCCGACCAGAAGCGTAACGGTGACACCGGTGCGCAGTTCGTGGGCGCGGATTGCGCGCTTCAGGAGATCGGTCAGGTTGTCCGTCTCGATGTGGGGCAGCATCAGTCCGCTGCAAACACTCCTGATTTCGGTCATGGCGTCGTCAAGACTGGACTTGATAGCGTGCAGCGATGCCTCGCGCTCGCCCGGCGAGGCCGTGGGGCTGATGAGGGTCTGGCTGTCCAGCCGCAAAGAGGCATAAGCGACCAATTGAGCGGGGCCGTCATGCAGGTCGGCGCCGATACGGCGCAAATAGCTCTCGTTGAGCGCTGCTGCGCGCTGGGTCGCGCGTTGAACACGGGCTCGCAACGCTTCATTCTGTCGAAGAAGCGTCGACAGTTCACCGATGCGGCCGCTCAGCGCCTTGCGCTGATTGTCGATGGTGCGGCTGCCACGCAGGACGATGATCGACAGAAGAGTGAAGAATGTCAGTGTGAACAAGGCAACGACAAGCCAGCTCAGCAGGCGGGCCTGAGTAAGGCTCCATTCGAAATCGTTGGCAACCTCGTAAAATTCGGAAACGGCGACGACCTTGCCCGACCAGGGTTGGAGCACCGGATTGTAGATTTCCAGGAGCGGTTTGCCGCTATTGCGTTCGGCGACGCTTTCCACATCGTCGATCCGGTTGAATTTGGCGACCATTCGGCCGGAAAAGGCCGTCCTGAGACTGTCCGAGAGCGGAAATCGCTTTCCGGAAAGATCCTTGTTGTTGGAATAGAGGATCGTCCCATCGTTGCGCCACAATCGGAACGAAAACAGCCGAGTGCCAAGCGCGCCCTGACCGAGTGTCTCGTCAAGAGCGCGGGTCACCGTGTCATCGAGAGCCTGGGTGGTTTGCATATCCGGCAGAAGCGGGGCGATGACGCTGTCGACGTAGAGCGCAGTCGTTGCCGCGGAATTGCGCGTCACTGCATTTTCGATCAGGCCGGCAACGAAAGAGCCGACAACGAGCATCGCACAGAGCGCGACGAGGCCGCCGGCGAGCAGGAACTGTCTGGCCAAAGATTGAGAGTTCCAGCGTTCGACAAGACTTGCCAGAGATAGTTTGTATTTATGGTTTGCTCGCAGAACTGGCATAGTCGGCACTGATCTCCCAACCCTGTATAGCTATCCCAGTGGAATGGAGTGTCAACTGTTGCAATGTCGGCATTGGTCGCCTTGTCCCGTGAAGAGGGTATTGCCATCCGGCGCACACAATCTAAGGGACCATCGGGCGGGATCAATCAGACTATGGTCCTAATGCCCAAGGCATAGGTCGGACCGATATAGAAACCTGGGATTTCGGTAATATTCTAGTGCGCAATGATTTGCTGGATACGGCCGCTGCCGCAGGCGGTGGACGTTTTGTGAAGGAAGTGCGCATGAGAATCCATTCCATTATCGGTGCAACAAGCCTCGGCCTGGTGCTTGCCCTCGCTCCCATGGGAGGAGCAGCTGTCGGTTTCACGCAGGCGGCATTCGCCAAGGGCGGAAACGGCGGTGGCAATGGCAATGGCAATGGCGGCGGCCATGGCGAAGGAAATTCCGGTCATGAAAAGTCCGGGAGCGACGATACAAGCAGCACTTCGACGAATGCGGCGACAACGCAGAGTGCTTCATCGTCATTGCTGGAGCATCATGCGGACAAACACTCCAGAGCCCACAGCGCAAGCTCGAAGACGCATGTCTCAAAGCCCGGTGAAGGCAGGCTCAGCTCGCTCAGGAGAGACTACCACGCCTATCTGAACTCGAAAGATCCCAAGATGGCGGCGCTCTCGGCCTATGTGAAGGCATATGCGGAATTCGAAATACAATATGGAACAACGGCTGTGCCGACTGATCCGGCCCTCAGCGACAATGCCTTGCGTTCGGCGCTGGCGCAGCTGTCGAACAAGCCGGTGACGGATCAGACACTTGCTGAAGCAAAGAGCATACTTGGCGCCGGAACGAATAGCGGAAAAATCGCCGAAGTCCGTGATGCATTGGAAAAGAAATCTGAAACCGCGGCGCCGTCCGAGAGCACTACGGCGACGGTCAATTGAAGGCACTGCACTAGCCGCGCTTTGCGGTGAGCATGCCGATCGCGCGGTGCCTGTGATGGCAAGGTTTGTACAGTCACCGGTCGCGAGTTTGAGTTTATTAGTTTGGCGTCAACGCACGCCAACCCCTAGCCGGTCCGCCCACCGGCTCTATCGCCGGGTCGGGCCTTCCGCCCCAGACGCTGCTCGATCCGGCGATAGGCAATTTTCTGCGAGACGCAGGCGACCAACCATAGAATTTGGGGCGCAATAGGGGAAAGCGGTGCGATAGTTGTCCGCAGAAGTCATTGCGAGGAAGCTTTGGGTTTTAAGGCAAGTTGCAGACCGGCTGCCTTCTCGTTTCGATCTGAATGGACACAGCCATGTCCGGTCTGGGAGAGGAATGGAGAGCGGCTTCCCGCTCCCCATGGTGGTTAGTTAAGAATCTGGATAACCTTGCGCGAGGAAGGTTCGACGATCACGCGTTCGTGGTTGACGATCGCATAGGCATATCGCGGATTTTCCGGAACGGCTCGTACAACGATCGCATCCGGCAGCGACCGGCCGACGACGACTCTCTCGCGGACAACCGTTCCTTCTTCAGGCAAGGGCTGTTCGCGGACATAGGTGACCACCTTCTGAGGCGGCGGATCGATGGCCGTGCCGACGATGGCGCCGGCCACGCCGCCCACGGCAGCCCCGATCGGGCCACCGACAACGGCTCCGGTAACTGCGCCACCTGCGGCGCCGGTGACGGTCGACGATTGGGCAAAGGCACATCCGGCGGTCAGGCCAAGCGCGAGTGCCGCAACACTAAGTACTTTCGTTTTCATCAGAATCTCCTTTCACCTTCTATTCGTCCGTCATTGACGGAGCTGTAGGTAAAACAGAGCTTCGTCCCAGTCTGTTCCTTTCCCTGGGCTTCAGTCGGGTGAGTTTGGGCGTGGGTCGCACGATACGTTGGACCAAAGCCTCACGCGAATGGACTTTATCGGGAATTCATCACGCTCAGGCTGATTCCGGTGATGGAACACAGGGATTGCCTTGATGCAGCTCTCGCGTTCGCAACTGTCGGAACCGGCTAGCCGAGTTGGACGGATACAAAAGGCCAATCCGACAAAGGCCTCCGATCACCTCGCATTAGCAGCGGAGCGATCTCAATCCGTCAATGTCCGGCGCGGTTCGAAGAAGCCACCGATACGTTTCGCTCCGCGGTCCATGTGCTAGGCAGATTTGCGCATACGATCCCGACCAGCAGGATTACCGAGACCAAGCCAATCAATGTCTCCCATGACTGCCGACGAAACGGCAGCGGCCAGCGCGACCGTGACATGTTTGGATCATACAGCATTCATCAGCTCCATATCCAAGGGAGAGCCGTCAGTATCGACGTGGCCGTTCCGGTTGAGATCAAGACCGTGATCGCTTTCTTTTTCTGGCGCGCGTTCATCTATCAAGTCTACGTCCGTCGAATCCCGATTGTCTAGTACCTTGATCGACAATATCTGGTAACGGCGTTCGCGGCGATTGCTGGGTTTGCCAATTTAAATGAATTTTTGAGAAAATATTTCCGGAATTGGCCGAGATTGACGCAGCATTGGGCGACGATGCTTCAGTTGTGCGTCATTCTGAAATGGTGTTCCAGATCAAGGCGCCGTTGGCCATAGTGCATAGAAGGCAGGATAGGTGACTGCCGCGAAGAGACGACCTTCGAGGCACTGGTCGAGCTTACCGTGTCGAGGAATCGAGAGGGCTGACGATCGTTGAAAGCCTCAGGTCCTGGAAGAAGCCAATGAGCAGGCCAAGCCAGTGGGGATGACCTTCCTCATGGCCTGCGGAAACGCGTTTTAGGCCACATTTCCCCATGGTTCAGCGCGTGACTGAAGAGAACTACGCGATCGTCAGATCGGGGCTTCTCAATTCTGCGTTAAATTGTCGGGGGCGAAGGAGGGGACGCCGCCGGCTGCGTGGAATGCCCATGCAGTTCGGCCGAGGCCGTTTCGGGCTGGATAAGCCATGCTCCCAAGGCGGCCAGGGCGGTGCAAACAACGATAGTTAAAAGCGCCTTTCGAGCATAGCGCCGCCGTTCAAATTTCGCGTCTTCATCATGTTCCATCATCATCTCCTTCGTCAGAGCCGCGCCTGACGAATGAAAGGCTGATCTATCGTTGGTGTCGGCCTTTCGTACGGATCGCTGAGCTGTGTGTTGTCAGTCTATCCATTTCACATGAATGGAATCCGAACGAACCGCTCGGAGGAGTGCTGGATAATCGAGATTATGCCGGAGATATCCCAAGTGCAGTCTAAAACAGAAGATTCCACACTGCCGGCAACAGGCGCGCTTGAGCAAATTGATCGATGGCGCTCGGGATGCCGAAAGCCACAGGGAAAACTTTTCGCTAAAATCGCGAAAAGCTGGATCGTTTTTGCCTGCATGCTCCAGGGGAGATTGTTAAATGCTTGCCAGTAGTTGGACCCTGCGGGGCACGGCGAATAAATAGACGCTATATGACAAAAGCATTTAAGGGAGTTCACCCCATGTCAATTATTGCCTCTCGTACGCGGTTGTTCGGCACGGCCCTCGGTCTGGCACTCCTGCTGGGCACATCGATCGCCCAGGCCGAGACGCCGCCGAACGTGCTTGTCGTGGCGCAGTCGATCGACGATGCCGTCAGCTTCGATCCGGCCGAGGGCTTCGAGCTCACGACGGTCCAGTCCTTCAACAATCTCTACCAGCGTCTCGTCCAGTCGAACCGCGAAGACGGCACGAAGATCGAACCGGCTCTGGCGGCGGCGTGGACGGCCGGCAGCGATGGCCGCAGCCTGACGTTCGAGCTTGCCGACTCCAAGTTTTCCTCCGGTAATCAGGTTCGTCCCGAAGACGTGATCTTCTCGCTGACGCGTGCCGTCAAGCTGAACAAATCGCCGGCCTTCATTCTGAATGAACTCGGCTGGAAGGCCGACAATGTCGATGCCGCAGTCACCAAGGTGGACGACAAGCACGTCAAGCTCACCTGGTCCGCCGATGTCGGCTCGGGCTTTGCGCTTTCGCTGCTGACGGCACCCATCGCCTCGATCGTCGATGAAAAGACCGTCGAACCGCAGGCGAAGGACGGCGATTTCGGCAATGCGTGGCTGAAGACGAACTCGGCTGGAAGCGGCGTCTATACGATTGCGACCTATACGCCGCATGAGGCACTGGTATTGCAGGCCAATGCCAATTCCGCCGACAAACCGAAGCTCGACAGCGTCATCATCCGCAATGTTCCCGATGTCGGCGCACGCCGCCTGCTTGTCGAACAGGGCGATGCCGATATCGCACGCGGCCTTTCGGCCGATCAGATCGAAGCGCTGAAGAGCAAGAGTGGCCTTAAAGTACTCGCCGTGCCGTCCGCACGCACGGACTATATCCTCCTCAACACCAAGGCCAATCCGACGCTCGGCAATCCTGCTTTCTGGGAAGCCGCCCGCTACCTTGTCGACTATGATGGGATCGCCAAGAACCTGCTTCGCGGCCAGAGCACCGTGCATCAGGCTTTCCTGCCTATCGGCTTCCCCGGCGCGCTGACGGATATGCCCTTCAAGCTCAATGTCGAGAAGGCGAAGAAGATCCTCGCTGATGCCGGCATCAAGACGCCGTTCAAGGTCGAATTCATCGTCTTCAACGACCAGCCGTTCCTATCGATCGCGCAGTCGCTACAATCGACTTTCGCGCAGGCCGGCATTACGCTGGACATCCAGCCGGGTGTTGCGAGCGACATCTATGCCCGCGGCCGTTCCGGCAAGTTCGAGATGACGCTGCGTTACTGGATCCCGGATTATTTCGACCCGCATTCCAACGCCAGCGCCTTTGCCATCAACAAGGACAACTCCGCCAACACGGCAGCGAAATATGCCGGCTGGGTGATCCCCGAACTGACCGATGAGACGCTGTCCGCCGTCAAGGAGCAGGATGCGGCCAAGCGCGTGGCGCTCTATCAGGATCTGCAGAAGAAGATCCAGGCGAGCTCCCCCTTCATCTTTATGCTTCAGGGCAATGATCAGGTCGTGCTAAGCGACAAGGTGAAGAACTATGCTCAAGGCCTGAATGCTGACCAGGTCTATTACGACAAGGTGGAGAAGTAAGTGCCGCAAGCGGCCAGCCAATCCGATGCCGACATGACGAACTCCCGCCAGATGAAAGCCTGGCGGGAGTTGTCTTTCGTGCGGTCCTTTCTTTCGTGGGGATGGTCCTTTGCGCTGACGCTCTTCGGGCTGGCGCTGGTGACTTTTGCGTTGACGCGCCTGTCGCCGATCGACCCAGCGCTGCAGATGGTCGGTGATCACGCCAGCCAGTCGAGTTATGAGCAGGCGCGCGCCGAGCTTGGACTCGATCAGCCGCTGCCGCTGCAGTTCCTTCGTTATGTCGAAGCCGCCGCGTCGGGGAATTTCGGCCAATCGACCTCGACCGGCCAGCCGGTCGCCAAGGATATCGCGCGGACGTTTCCGGCGACGATCGAGCTTGCCACGACGGCGATCATTCTGGGCTCGGCGATCGGCCTGGCGCTTGGCATCACCGCCGCCATGCGGCAGGGAACATGGCTTGACGGCGTGGCGCGGATAATCTCGCTTTTCGGCTATTCGGTGCCGATCTTCTGGCTCGGTCTGCTGATGCTGCTCTTCTTTTATGCACGGCTGCACTGGGCGCCAGGGCCGGGACGCGCGGATGTCGTCTTTCAATACACGGTCAAATCCGTCACCGGGTTTGCTTTGATCGATACCTGGCTCTCTGGCAAGCAGGGCGCCTTCCGAGACGCACTGGCGCATCTGGCGTTACCTGCGACCGTGCTTGCCTTTCACGCGCTTGCCGCGATTTCCCGGCTGACGCGCGCTTCGATCCTGACCGAACTCGGCCAGGAATATGTAACGACCGCCCGCGCCAAGGGAGCAAGCCTTTCCCGCATCGTCTTCAAACATGTCATGCCGAACATCTCCGGGACGCTTCTGATCGTGATCGCCCTTTCCTATGCCAGCCTCTTGGAAGGCGCGGTGCTCACCGAAACCGTCTTTGCCTGGCCCGGCATAGGCCGTTATCTGACGACAGCGATGTTTGCCGGCGACATGCCGGCGATCCTCGGCGTGACCCTTGTGGTCGGCGCGTCCTTCGTGCTCCTGAACGCCCTGACCGATCTCGGCGTTGCGCGGCTTGAGGCGGGGAAGAAACGGTGAGTGCCATCATACAGCATCCGCTTGATGGGCCGTCTTTCCTCAAGCGCCTTCTGCGCTCGCCGTCGGCCGCCGCCGGTAGCATGGTCGTCGTGTTCATTCTGGCTGTGGCGCTGCTTGCGCCGCTGATTGCGCCATACGATCCCAATCTGCAGGAGACCGCCAACCGGCTGATGCCGCCGAGTGCAGCGCATTGGTTCGGCACGGACGGGTTCGGGCGCGATCTCCTGTCGCGCATGATCTATGGTGCGCGGCCGACTTTGCTGCTTCTGCTGTTTGTCGTGCTTCTCATGGCGCCTCTTGGCATTGTCGTCGGCATCCTCGCAGGCTTCTTCGGCGGCATCACGGAGCGCATCCTGATGCGCGTCACCGATGTCGTCATGTCCTTTCCGCGCTTGTTGCTCGCCTTCGCCTTTGTCGCGATCATGGGGCCGGGCCTGGTCAACGGCGCGCTGGCGCTGTCCCTGACGAGTTGGCCGGCCTATGCGCGACAGGCGCGCGTGGAAACGGCAGCCCTGCGCCGGAGCGACTATCTGGCCGCCGCCGAGATGGTCGGCATCAGGGGTATCAGGCTGCTTTACGGCCATGTTCTGCCCCTTGTGCTGCCCTCGGCGATCATTCGCCTGGCGCTGGATCTCTCCGGTATCATTCTCGCGGCAGCGGGCCTTGGCTTCCTGGGTCTCGGCGTTCGTCCGCCGACTGCCGAGTGGGGAGCGATGGTCTCCGAAGGCACGCAGGTCATCTTCGATCAATGGTGGGTGGCGGCCGTGCCCGGCTTCGCCATTCTCATTACCTCGCTCGCCTTCAACCTTCTGGCCGACGGCTTACGCGACATACTGGATCCGCGTCATGGCTGAGCCGCTGCTATCCATTCAAGACCTTTCGGTCTCCTTTCCCTCCGAAACCGGCCTGGTGCCCGTCGTCGATGGCATCAGCTTCGCGGTCGATCGGGAGATCGTCGCACTTGTCGGCGAATCCGGCTCCGGCAAGTCGATGACGGGGCGGGCGATCATGGGCTTGCTGCCGCGCCATGCACAGGTGCGGGCAACGCGCCTGTCGTTCGAAGGACAGAGCCTTCTCTCCCTGCCGTCCTCCGGCTGGAATGCGCTTCGCGGCAACGGCATCGGCCTTGTCCTTCAGGATCCGAAATATTCGCTCAATCCCGCCCATAAGGTCGGGCGGCAGGTCGAGGAGACGTTGCTCTTGCACACGCGCTTTTCGGCGGCAGAGCGGCGCGAACGGGCGCTCGACATGCTTCACACGGTCGGCCTTCCCGACCCGAAGCGGGTCTATTCGAGCTATCCCGCGGCACTGTCGGGCGGCATGGGCCAGCGTGTGATGATCGCGGCGATGCTGATCAACCGGCCGAAGCTCTTGATCGCCGACGAGCCGACCTCCGCGCTCGACCGTGAGCTGCGGGGCCAGATCCTGACGCTGCTGCGCTCCCTGACCGAAAAATTCGGCATGGGGCTGCTGCTCATCAGCCACGATCTGCAGCAGGTCTCGCAATTCGCCGATCGGGCGATCGTCATGCGCGGCGGCCGCATCGAGGAGGAATTGGCATCGGCCGATCTCTCCGGCGCCCGATCCGCCTATACGCGTGCCCTATGGGCGGCTCGGCCATCGGCCGAAACCTATGGCACCCGTCTGCCGGTTTACGGAGCGGGAGCATGAACGCGCTTTCGGTCTCCGATCTCTCCATCTCCTTTCCCGGCACAGGGAAGGCGTTCACGGCCGTGCGCGGGGTCAGCTTCGAGGTCGCAAGCGGCGAGACCTTCGGTCTCATCGGCCCGTCCGGCTGCGGCAAGACGACGGTCCTGCGCGCTATCGCCGGGCTGAATATCCATTGGCAGGGATCGATCTCCGTTTTTGACGAGGCGCTCAAGCCGGGGAGAAAGATTTCCGGCTCTTTGCGGGACAATATTCAGATGGTGTTCCAGGACCCCTATTCGTCACTGCACCCGCGTCACACGATTGCGCGTATTCTCGGCGAACCATTGTCTCTGCGGGGTGTTAGGGACGTCGAGGCACAGGTTTATAGGGCTCTCGATCAGGTGGGTCTACCGGCAATATCGAGCCAGCGCTATCCGCATCAACTGTCCGGTGGTCAGCGGCAGCGCGTAGCGATTGCGCGGGCGCTATTGCTGCGCCCGAAGCTGCTGCTGCTCGACGAGCCGACCTCGGCCCTCGATGTCTCGGTGCAGGCTGGAATTCTCAATCTTCTTAACGATCTGAAAGCGGCACATGGCATGATCTTCGTGCTCGTCAGCCATGATCCGGGTGTGGTTGGCCACATGTGCGATCGCGCCGCCGTCATGCGAGGCGGTGTTATCACTGAGATCATGGATCGCGCCGACCTATCCAAAGCCAGCTAGGTTTGGAATTCACGGCAATTGTCCGCTGAAGGAGGCCGCCTTCTTTGGCATCGGGAAAGCGATGCTATACAGCTACGCGGTCGCGGCCGAAAATGTCGAGTTGCGAAAGGCGGATGGCTTCGCTCGCCGCCGACGTGCTGCCGATGAATTCGTCGATCAGAAACGCCACGTAGCCGCTAGCCATCTTGATGATGGCGATTTCACAGCTCTTTGAGGGCTTGTTGCCCATCTTTGTCGCCAGATCGTAGACCGGCACCAATTCGCCACGATATGAGGTGTGACCGAGCGCCCGGCGCGTATCGTCGCTATTGCAGAGTGGGCGCCAATTGTCCGCCCGAGCGACAATCGTCCCGTCAATGAACGTGCATAGAGTGTCGTGTACGCGGACCGCGATCGCTGCGCGGCGGCGAAGAAATGCTGAAAGAGGCATTGAGCACTTTGTCCCTTCAGGGACTCCCCGTTCAAAAGTGCAACCGTCTGAAGCAGATCCGGCTTGAGGATGCCTTGGCACTGTCATAGTGCCGCCGAACCGTGTTCGGCCAGACACATCGATAATAGCGCCGGGGTCTTGATGACCGCTTTTAGGTTTGCCTAAAATTCTAACGAAGACCTGTTTTTCGACCGGCATGGGGCTGAAAGGCCGGTGAAAATCCGAAAGTTGAAACGACCGGCGTTCTAGCTATGTCTGCCGCGCCGAAAGGGCCGAACGAGAAACTCGGTCAAGTTCTGCGGCTCCCGGATATTGGGTAGGCCGACATCGGGCCACTCCGTGGCCTTCGGATAGTAGGCGGTCCCGAACAGAATGTCCCAGATCGCCGAACCGCTGCCGAAATTCCTGTTGAAGTGTTGTCGTTCGACCGAATGGTGAATGCGGTGAAAGCGGTTGTCGGGAAAGACGTAGCGGACCCAGCCCAAATTCAGACGCGTCGAGCTATGTTCGAAATAACCTTGCCAGCGCACGAAGAACACCCAGATCCAGGGAACATAGTCCTGCTTGAAATCGAAGAGCAGCGAGACGGGAATGATCAGGAACGGAATTCTGAAGATCTCCTCGCTGAAATGGTGGTTGCTGTTGAAGGCGCTCATTTCCTCGAGCGAATGATGCTCGGCATGGAAGCGCCAGAAGAAGCTATTGCTATGCTGTAACCTGTGGAACCAATAGTAGAAGAACTCGCTGACCTGCAGAACGAGAAAGGAAGCAGCTATGGCGCCCAGCAGATGCAGCGGCCATGCATTCGAAAGCTTCGAGAGGAACGTCAGGTCGATCTCGAACAGCGGCTTTATGCCGATGCCTGCCCAAAACCAGTAGAAGAGTGTGAGACTTGCTTTGGTTATGAGGATGTTCGTCACGCAGAAGACGGCACCACGAAGTTTCGATACATAGGTATAGCGAGATTTCGGAAAGACGATCTCTGCGGCGAGCAACAGGAACGCGACCGGAAGAATGCGATCGGTATACTCCTCCATGAAATCAAGCAATTGAAGCAAATTTTCCATTGTCAATTTGCTATCCACGGAACGACGGAGGGCGATACCCCTCCTTTATCCGAGGATGGCTGCTGCTTCAACTTGATGATTAAAAACTGGTTAAAGGCGTGCCGATCGGGTTGGAGAGGCGTTAAATATGTGCCGGATCATCCTCGATTCCGATTCAGTCAACCTTTGGCGCGGCTGTGGACTTGGGGGACCTGCGCGACTTGTCGCGCCATTCGAGCGGCGTCGTATCAGTGACACGCCGGAACTCACGATTGAAGTTCGACTTGGTCTGAAAGCCGACATCGAACATGATCTCCATCACCGGATTCTCGGTTTCGGCCAGCAGTGTGCAAGCCTCCGAGATCCGGTACTCGTTGACATATTGCGAGACGTTCTTGCCGGTGGCGCGGTTGATGGCCGAGGAAATCTGCCGGGCGGGAATCGCGAGCTTGCGCGCCAGCCGGTCGAGATTGAGATCGACATCGCGATAGGCGTGCCTGTCCTCCATCAATGCCTGCACCGCAGCAAGCGTCTGGCCGTCCTGAAGGATTTCCGGTGGCCGGACAGCCTCTACGCGATCGACGGGCGCGTGGCTGCGGCTGGCAGCGGCGGCAGCGGTGGCGAGGATGGCGAGCGCTGCGAGATTTCCGAAGGTGATGACCTTCAATGCATATTCACCGCCGGCCCAGGCAAAATCCAGCCAGATGAAAATATCCACCGCCGCCGACAGGAGAAGAGCGCTGGCGGTAAAGAGAATGGCTCGGTAGGTCGGACCAGCACCTTCGAAAGGTGCGAGGCGAAGCGCGTCCGTGCCCGACCGCATGAGAAGCAGGATTGCAGTGGCATAACCGACGTCGATAAGGACGATGGCGATATCGATCGCGTTGCGCCACAGCGCGATCAGCACGACAATAAGCCCAGCCGGCAGCCCATGCAGGCAGATCTGCTGAATTAAGGAGAAGGAGCTTTTGCGCGCCAGCCGGGAGACGCCGAGATAGGCAAGCGGCGGCACCATCGCGGCGGCGACCGGCATGACATACATGACAGGCTGAACGGCATAGCCCCATCGCAACCCGGACAGCGTTGACTGAAACGCGCTGAGAAGGATCAGCGCCTGGAATGGCAAATTGGGCGGCGCCTCGTCGTCGCGGGTTTTGACGACCGCAAGGAGAACGACGAGCAAAATGGCGATGATGAACGGAAATGGAATGAAGAGCATTGGTCAGGTCATAAGAGATTGGCGGCGATATCTGCCGCCGATCATGCCGGAAGACGTCTCGCGCTGCGACCTCAATCATGTTTGAGGTCGCCAAAATCCTGGGGAGGGATGCTGGCTAGAGCCGATCCGATCAATTTAGGCCGATCCCGCAGACCTAAGCTGTACGTCTCTAAGAGACTGATTCAAAATTATCTGACGTGAATTCATGATCTTGCGATCCTGCGAGTGAATAGCTGGATCGAGGCGATGAACAGCCATGTGGTTGCAGAGGCGATGGTTTGTTCGAAGTCCTTTGCGAGGCGTCGGTTTCGATTGAGCCAAGCCAGTGTGCGTTCGACAACCCAGCGGCGGGGAAGAACAACAAAGCCCTTGGCCGCATCGGAGCGCTTGACGATCTCGACGGCCCATGCGCCGATCCGGCGCAGGGCATCCTTGAGCTTCACGCCGGCATATCCGCCATCGGCAAAGATATGGCGCAACCACGGGAAGCGACCGATGATCTGCGCGAGCACAGTCGGCGCGCCATCGCGATCCTGAATGTCGGCGGTGTGGATGACGGCGTGAACCAGATTGCCCTCGGTGTCGGTCAGGATGTGGCGCTTTCGTCCGTTGACCTTCTTACCTGCGTCATAGCCGCAAGGCCCACCGCTTTCCGTGGTTTTGACGCTCTGGCTGTCGATTATGCCGGCACTAGGTGACGCTTCGCGGCCCGATCCCTCTCGGGCTATCAGCAGCAGGGTGTGGTTCAGCGATTGCCACAGATTGCTGTCCCGCCAAAGATAGAACCAGCGCCGGACCGTCGAGACCGGCGGAAAGCAGGGCGGCAGCATCCGCCACGGCAGGCCACCACGCAGCAGATAGAGGATTGCTTCAACTATCCGCCGCAAGGGCCACTTACGTGGTCGGCCGACATTGGACGGTGGCGGTAAAAACGGTTCCAGAACAGCCCATTCGGCATCGGTCAAGTCGCTTGGCAAATTCAGATCCGCGCGGGCATACTGCGCCCGAGTGGTGTCGGTCCACATCGTTGGTTTCCTGGTGATGTCTCAGTTTGAATTTTGACTTGTTGATTAGCGGCTTGCCCGCTTCTGGCGATTGGACAGGACAAGCCGCCGCCAGAGTTCGCTATTTCAGGGGCAGAAACAGCTCGGCAACCGCCTCATGCTCCGGCACTTCCGGGAAGAAGCTCAGCCGCTGGCAATAGATCGGGAAGTCGCGTGTTTCTTCGCCGCTGGCTGGAAGCCACTCGCGATACAAGTAAAGCGCGGCAGGCTCCAGATTGTCGGTGTTGCCGACGACACGCAGTACTGCGCATCGGCCTCCGGGGATTACGCCAGCCTTGATCGGCCCGTCGTCCGGTTCAATCGACCGGTTAGTGCCAACGCATAAATCCATCCGGTACTCGGACCGGGGCGTGGTATGCGGATCGGAATGGAAGATGTTGAAGGTCGGGCTTGTCTTTGGGGTCAGGCCAGTCGCTTTGCGCCACGCGATGAAACTCTGTATCGTCGCGCCAATCATCGCTGGATCGCCCCGATGCTCCATGATCGCCACAGGGGTCGAGACCACTTCGCGGATGGTCACGTCGTCAGGGGTAAAGGTCCTTTGCATAAGCTTGCTCCGTGCATTGTCGAGAGGGCCAAAAGCGGCAAGCCACGGCTCCCAATCGGGAGATTTCCGAAACGACGAAGGCGATTGCCCAAACCGTTGCCGAAAGGCGCGGGCGAAGGCATCGGGTGCGTCGTAACCGGCATCCATCGCTATGCCCGTGACGCTTTGGGCGCCGCGATAGGCCAACTGGTATGAAGCCCGCTTCATGCGGGCGAGTTGGAAATAGCGATGTACGGACAACCCGAAGGTTGCCACGAACTGCCGATGGAAGTGAAACTTCGAGAAGGCCGCGACACTACTCAGAACATCAAGATTGAGATCGTCATCGAGGTGCCGATCGATATACTCCAGAACTCGTTGCATTCGAGCATGATAGTTTTGAATTGCCGCCTTCATCGTTCTTTACTCCGTAGCGGCACCAGTTAGGCGCTTATATCTTAAGTGTACTCCACCGATCTTGCGTTTTGACGTAGAATAAACCGCTTTTGGATGGAGAAGAACTGAACGAAAAGCGGGAATTCACACTGAGCCGTTACCGATCTCCTCCGGCCTATCGCAAACCCACAAAATCAAGAAAATGGGCATCCGCCAAGGATAAAGTGCTGATACTACGCGCCATAATTTCGGATCAGGCTCTAAGACCTTGCTGGGTTCGGCAACATGCCCGGATTGACGACGTTGATCGGACGTCCGACCGCCGCTCCGCAAGGGCATCCCTGTCTTCTTCTCTTATTCGCCCCAAACCCTTATGACCTCCTTTCTCGGATGGAGTGAGCAGAAGGGTAAAGCAACTTTGGTGCGTTCAAAAATGGACGCAGACAGGAGGGTCGATTCTCCCTAGTGTCAGCTTCGATCGTATATTCGGGGCACTGGTCGGCATCGGCTGCTCCCCGCAGCACGATCCGGCAGGATCAGCTTTGCGCATACCCGGTTGCGGCGTGCGCAGTGGACCGCCCTTAAGGCCGCGCACAAGAAATCCTGAGCGGACCCTGGCGTCATCGCCAGCAGGATGATCTGAAACGTTGCGGCTGATGGGCTGACCAATGCGGCTATGTCGGCATTGAAGCCATAGCGACTGCGGCTCGATGCTCTCGGGCCGCGAATCCGCTATGCTGTTTGGTTTCATGGCGTTTGCATCCTTGCGGCAGTCTCGTGAGCAATACAGGATTCCTCTTCGAGATAGCATCGCCGCCCGGCCGGTCTCAGCTCACGCGGCCGTAGCAAGGCACTGAACGACCCTATCCCGTTATCATTCGACGAGAAGAAGCGGTCACTATGAGATTTTAATTTCTTCGTGCTTTGCGCCGAATGGAACGACTATGCATGTCGGGCCATCTTTGCGTGACAGCCAGTTGTTAAGATTGGAGCGCGAAGATGTATTTCGAATTGAAGGATACCACAGCGGATCTTCTGGCGAAGTGTCGCCGTCATGAGGAGCTTTGCGATCTTCCGCTCGATCTGATCGCCTCGCAACATGAGGCATATGACATCCAGGCCGCTGCACAGGACGCACTCGGCTTTGAGCGCAAGGGCTATGCGATTGTCGGCACGAGCGATCTGTCGTGCCGCACTCTCGGTCTGAAGGGGCCGATCTATTCCGAAATCCCGTCCGCCGCCCTGCAAAAGAAGGCGCAAAACTTCCGCCTGCCGCTGGGAACCATCGGAATACAATGCGAACTCGTTTTCACGATGCTGAGGCCATTTCCGGACGAAGGCGAGCAAATCTCCCTCGATAGCGTGGCTGATGCGGTCATGAGCTGTCGGCCTGCAATCGGGGTCATCGGCCGCCGGACGCGGCAGGCGTTTGCCGGCGCAAATGCCGCGATTGCGGATTTCGGCCTGCACGTTGCGACGCTTTGCGGCGACCATGCCGGAAACGTGGACATCGGCGATCTCGCCGGAATCGAGGTCACGGCTTTTCTGTTTCGGCAGACGATGGTTTCTGGCAACTCGTCGGCGATCATGGGCAATCCGCTAAACGCGGTTGCGTGGCTTGCCGCGGCACTTGCGGCAAACGGCAGGCGGCTCGAGCCGAGCGATATCGTGGCGACCGGTTCCTGCACTGCGGTCCTCCAGGTCTGTGCCGGCCAACATCTGGCCGTCGACTTCGGGCCGCTCGGCCAGGTCGAATGCGTCTTCAATTAAAATGGATCAAGAGTCGAAAGGACGAATAATGCGGCCGCAGCGAAAGCCATTCGTTGTCGAGATCAGGAAGAACAGGCGCCTCCGCTCAAAATCCTCTCCCTTGCGAGCGAGCTGCGAGAGCCCAGGCGCGCAGAAAGGTGCTCGGACGGGTGCGGGGTTGAGCTTGCCGCGTGGGGATCGTGGCTGATGGTAAGCCGGAGCATTCCTCACGAATATTTCCTGCTCTCCGCAACAAGGAAGGAGGGCCCTGTTGTCGGCTATGTTAACGGCAAACCGATTTCACATGCTGTCGTCGACAGAAACGGCAGCCGTTATCGTTTCGTCGGCATTGCCGTTTGGGATCGTCAGGGCAGGCTTGATGTTCTGTCGCTCAGACGCGGCGAATGGATCGTCGCGCCGAATCTGATCTATGAGGAAACGGCGTAGTGACGAGCTTCCAAGATATGCCTGCAAGCCCCGGATGCTCCATACCAAACAGCTCTTTTCGAATATCTTAGCTTCTTCGATGACTTACGTCTGGTGGTCAGGCTCGATCTCTATCAGGATGAGCCGGGAACAACGGAGAGCCAATACATGCCGTCTCGCTACGCTTACACGATAGGACTGCTTGCCGTTCTTGCTTTGGCACCCACCGGTACGGCCCTGGCCCGAGCCTCTCAGACACAGGTCGGCGTCGGCGCGCAATACGATACCTCCCATGTCTATATCGATGCCGACAAGGTGGATGCTTTCGCCAGCAGCTTCCTGGGGACGTTCGGTGGCACCAGCACGAAGCAGGTGGTCGCCACGGTGACGCCGACGCCGAGCAGCGCCACATCGCAACTGCTGCAAACTCCGGTCGGCACCGTCTCGCTTTTCGGCTTCAAGACGCCTATTCCCTATCCGTTCGGCGCGGAGCGAACCGGTTACCTCGTCACCGATATGGATAAGGCCGTTGCCGCGGCCCGAGCCGCAGGCGCAGCCGTCGTCGTCGACGTCTTCCCCGATCCGATCGGCCGTGACGCCGTCATTCAATGGCCAGGTGGCGTCAACATGCAGCTCTACTGGCATACGGCCAAGCCGAATTACACGGCCTTGGAAACCATCCCGGAGAACCGTGTCTACGTGTCCCCGGATACTGCGGACAAGTTCGTCAAGTCCTTCCTGGCTTTCTCGAAGGGCAAGGTCGCCTCCGACGACAAGAAGGCTTCCGGTGTCGAGATCGGCCGTCCCGACGACACGTTTCGACGGATCCGTATCGAGTCCGTCTATGGCAAGATGACCGTACTTGTCACGGACGGGCATCTGCCATTCCCATACGGCCATGAAACGACCGGGTATGAGGTCGTGGATCTCGCCGCGACGCTTGATAAGGCCAAAGCCAATGGCGCAAGCGTGCTTGCCGACCCCTACACTTCGGACAGACGCCGGGCGGCGATGGTGGAATTTCCCGGTGGCTATGTCGCGGAGATCCATGCAGCAGCGAAATAAGCGCTACTGCCATCCAGCATCGTCAACGGCGTGATCTCAGGCGATCATATAACCGCCATCGATCGGCATGGAGATGCCGTTCACCATGGCTGCCGCGTCGGAAAGCAGGAACAGGATCACCTCTGCGACCTCTGCCGGTTCGACAAAGCGGCCGACCGGAATGCGATCGCGCATGGGAGCTGCCTTTTCGGGATCGCTCCATGCCTTGACGGCCATCGGCGTCAGCGTCACCGTCGGATGCACGCCGTTGACGCGAATGCCCTTGGGGGCCAGTTCCCTGGCCATCACCCGCGTCAGGCCGTCCAAGCCACCCTTCGATGAGCAATAGGACGCATGATCCGGTATGCCGATGAAGGCGGCAATGGAGGAGACATTGACGATTGCGCCTGGAAGGCCCCTGTTGATCAATGAGCGTGCGAATTCCTGGGCCACAATCATCGGGGCGCGGGTGTTCACCGCATGCAGGTGATCGAAGGCTTCGACGGTGGTCTCTAGGAACGGCTGCAACTCGGTCGTGCCTGCGCAGTTGACAAGATAATCTGCCGGAAGCGCAGCGATTGCTGCCTCCCGGGTCTTATCGGCATCGGCAAGATCGACCTGAATGGCTTGGCAGCCCAGCTCATCACGCAAGGAAGCGACGTCCGCTGCGCTTCTGGTCAGTGCCACGACATGTGCACCGCGCTTTATCAGCATCTCCGCGGTCACTCGGCCTATGCCCTTGCCTGCGCCGGTGACGATTACTCTCTTGCCTTCGAAACTCATCGGAACTTCCTTTTTCGATCTCCTGCCGGTTCCCCGATCGAAAATGCGAATGCGGCAGGGGTCAACATGAAAATGCAACGTTCTATCCGAAGTGAACCGAATTTCCTTACGGATGAAGGCATCCGCAAGCAGCGCAATTTGCTGGATTTCGCGATGTCCGTGCTGGCGATCCATAATCGCCGCGTCGAAGGGTCGCGCTCGGAAGCCGCTGGAATCATGCTTGAATTCATTACGAATGCTGAAATCACGCGTGAAAAGAAGGGGGAGCCTGGTCGGAGGTTTAAGCCGGCATATATGTTCCACCAGCGCTTCTTTTTGCTGGAAAACAATCAGCCTTGCGATGAGGATGGAGTGTAACGACACGCTGCCGCGGGTTGAGAACAACAGGTATCGAAAGCAGGATTGCAATGAGCTCAGTACTGGCACCCGACCAGCTTGGCCCGACGGTTTGCGTCGGCGAAATCCTCGTGGAAATCGTCGCCACGACGGTCGGCAATGGTTTCATGGAGGCGCAGTCGCTCGTCGGCCCCTTTGCCAGCGGTGCGCCGGCGATCTTCATTTCCCAATGCGGGCGGCTTGGCGGCAGCGCGGCGATGATCGGCGCCGTCGGTTCGGACGATTTCGGCCGTGTGAATCTCGAAAGGCTCAAGGATGACGGCGTCGATATCTCGGCGATAGCCGTCGATCCCGACTATCCGACGGGCAGCGCCTTCGTTCGTTACCGCGAGGACGGCTCCCGTGACTTCGTTTATAATATCGCGACGTCTGCGGCCGCCCGCTTTGGCTGGAGCGAAAGTGTCAGCAATCTCATCGGCCGGGCCGGGCACCTGCATGTGATGGGCTCTGCGCTATCGGTTCGGAGCGCATGTGAGGTGATCGACAAGGCAGTCGATATCGTCAAGGCCCGCGGCGGTACGCTTTCCGTCGATCCGAATATTCGCAAGGAGCTCAAGCTCGACGAGGCCACCGAATGGCGGTTTGCCCAGCTTGTGGCTAAGGCCGATCTGCTGCTGCCCTCGGGAGAGGAGCTTGAGCGTGCGGCCGGCGTCGAGGGTGAAACCAATGCGATCGGCCGCCTGTTCGAAATCGGGGTCAAGGAAATCGTGCTGAAGCGCGGAGCCGATGGCGCGACTTATTACAGCAGGGAAGGCGAGCGCATCGATGCACCGGCCTTCGTCGTCAGAGAAATCGATCCGACCGGCGCCGGCGATTGCTTCGGCGGCGCCTATCTCACCTGCCGCCGTTTGGGCATGTCGGCGACAGACGCCCTGACCTATGCGGCCGCGGCCGGCGCGCGCAATGTCACCGTTGTCGGCCCGATGGAGGGCGCCGGCACCAGAGAACAACTCGACGCGTTCATTGCAGCCACGGAAAGATGTTCCTGATGCAGATCCATCTGGCCGCACCGGCGATGGCGCATGGAGGAAGGCTGTTCGATGCGTGTCGCATCGGTGTGATCTGCAGTGCCGGCAAATCAAAACTGTTTTAACACAAGGAGGAGAAGAGGATGGATGAATTGAAGGGGAAGATCGCCGCGGTGACCGGCGCGGCATCGGGGATCGGGCTGGCCTCGACGGAAGCCATGATTGCAGCTGGGGCGAAGGTCATTCTGGTCGATCGGGATGAGAGAGCGTTGGCATCGGTGTGCGAGCGCCTGGGCGACCGGGCCATCCCGCTTGTGGTCGATCTGCTTGATCCGGAACAATGCGCCTCGCTGTTGGATGGCATCCTCGCCAAGGTCGATCACCTCGATATCCTTCATGCAAATGCCGGCACCTATATCGGCGGCGACTTGGTGGAGGCCAATCTCGACGCCATAGACCGGATGCTCAACCTCAACGTCAATGTCGTCATCAAGAATGTTCGAACCGTCGCGCCGCACATGATCGAGCGCGGGACGGGTGACATCGTCGTCACGAGTTCGGTCGCGGGGCATTCCGCAATCCCTTGGGAGCCCGTCTATTCGCCCTCGAAATGGGCAATGACCTGCTTCGTTCAGACCATGCGGCGCCAGCTTCTGAAGAGTGGTGTCCGCGTCGGCTCTGTTTCCCCGGGTCCGGTCATCAGTGCCTTGCTTGCCGACTGGCCCGAAGAAAACCTGCGCAAGGCCAAGGAAGCTGGCGCCTTGATCGAACCCAAGGAAGTGGCTGATGCCATTATGTTCATGCTGACGCGCCCGCGCAACGTGACCATCCGTGACGTCGTGGTTTTGCCAAGCGCCTTCGATATCTGAGGAGCAAAGCCATGGGCTATCAGAAGAAATTTCAGCTCGTTGGCGAGCGCGCAGTGGTTACGGGCGGCGGCCGCGCCATCGGCCTTTGCTGCGTAGAGGCATTGGCTGAAGCGGGTGCTGCAGTCGTCGTCATCGAGCGTGGCGAGGCCGACGCGCGGGAGGCTCTGGCTTTGAGGGATAAGGGTTACGACATCGATCTGCGGATCGGTGATGTCACGGACTCCGCGCGCATGGAGGCGATCGCAACGGAGCTTGCTGATGGCGGCCGCGCCGCGACGATCCTGGTGAACAATGCCGGGATCGGCCAGAGCGGTATTCCTTCGCAGGACGTCACCGACGCCGATTGGCTTCGCATGATGGATGTCAACGTCAACGGCGTGTTCTGGTGCTCGCGCGCCTTCGGCCGCCACATGGTTGCGGCAAGGCGCGGCGCCATCGTCAATCTCGGCTCGATGTCCGGGATCATCTGCAACCGGCCGCAGCCGCAGACGCCATACAATGTTTCGAAGGCCGCGGTCCATCATCTCACGCGGTCGATGGCAGCCGAATGGGCTCCGCACGGCGTCCGGGTGAATGCCGTCGCCCCGACCTATATCGAGACGCCGATGGTGATGGCGGTCGAGGCCAATCGCGAACGCATTCCGGCCTGGCTTGCCGATACGCCGATGGGGAGGATGGGGACGCCGGAGGAGGTCGCCAGCGCCGTTCTCTTCCTTGTATCGGGCGCCGCGAGCCTGATGACGGGCGCGGTCGTCAACGTGGATGGCGGCTTTACCTGCTGGTAAGACCATCGCGTCCGGGGCGATGCATTCGTTGCACGCGTAGCTGCCCGGCAGAGCGGGTGCTCTCCGGCCCGCATTTGGCCGGGGCGCACTCTTTGCCGCCTGCGGATGTCTCACATTCCCGGAGCCGACCGACTATATAAAGCTTCAGCAGTGATCCTGCAGACGGGTCGCGCGTCTGCGCAATCGCGATTGAGTTTACTCAACCTTGATGTCGCAAATGATCTGGATATTTTACCAGATTAAGTAGTACGCTTTCGATACCAATACCGGTACGGGATTCTTCGCCGCCCTCGGGTCACGGATATTTCCGTAAGGAAACGATAAGCAGGTAGTTGTCATGTTCCTAGAAGCAGCCCTTTCTCGCTTGATCAAAATCGGAACGCTTACGGTCATTTTTCCGGACGGTTCCACGCGCAGTTTCGGTACGGGGTCGGAACCGCGCGCAACGATGAAAATCAATACCGCCCGTGCAAAACGCCGTCTGCTCCTCAATCCGGCCCTGGCGCTGGGTGAGGGCTATATGGATGGCGAAGTCGAGCCGGCATCCGGCGATCTCTTCGAGATGGTTGATTTGCTCGCCCTCAACCTGATGGAAGGCGGAAGCCATCCTTTCGAAAAGCTGATGGAAAAGGTGCGCTGGCTGCGCCGAAATCTCGATCAATTGAATTTCGCAGGCCGTTCGAAGCGCAATGTCGCGCATCATTACGATCTCGACGCGCGGCTCTATTCGCTGATGCTGGATGACGACAGGCAATATTCCTGTGCCTATTTCTCTGTCGGCGATGAGACGCTGGAGGAAGCGCAGCTCAAGAAGAAGCGGCATATCGCATCGAAGCTGATGCTTGATCGTCCGGGTCTCGAGGTTCTGGATATCGGCTGCGGATGGGGCGGCATGGCGCTATATCTGGCCCGAGAGTTCGGAGCGAGGGTGACCGGTCTCACCCTTTCGGAAGAGCAATTGCTGGCTGCGAGAGCTCGCGCGAAGGACGCCGGGCTGGAGCATATGGTCACGTTCGAGCTGCTGGATTATCGCTCCTGGACGCGTCCGGTCGACCGCGTCGTCTCGGTCGGCATGTTCGAGCATGTGGGTATCAACCACTACAAGACCTTCTTCGACAAGATCCGCTCCGTGCTCAAGGAAGATGGCGTCGCGCTGATCCATGCAATCGGCCGGACCGATGGTCCCGGCAGCACGAATCCGTGGATTGCAAAATATATCTTCCCCGGCGGCTATTCGCCGGCGGTCTCTGAAGTCCTGTCCGTGGTTGAGAAATCCGGTCTCTGGACGACCGACATCGAAATCCTGCGGCTGCACTATGCAAAGACGCTTGAGCAATGGCGGGAGCGCTTCACGAAGAACAGAAGCACCCTCGCCAAGCTCTATGACGAGCGGTTCTGTCGGATGTTTGAATTCTACCTCGTCGGGTCCGAACTTGCCTTCCGTCGCATGGGTCACATGAACTGGCAATTGCAGCTGACGAAGAACGTTTCCGCCCTACCGTTGGCACGCGACTATATGGTCGATATCGAGCGGGCACGGGCTGTTATTGCCGAGCAGGGAAAGGCAGGGCCAATCGAAGCCGCGAGCGTGCGGGCAAGGCGAGATCTGACCTTGCATGATGAACGTAAATCTCGTCAGCAAAATCAATCTGGAGCCGAGTCCTCGCGGAACCTCTAGAAACCGCTTGCCGCCTGGCATTAGGGCGTGGCTGGACATGGGGCGCAATGTCTGCCCGGCCACTCCTTCGGTAGTTGGCTAATACATATTGCAGCGCTGCGGCGAGCGGACGCCACTCATGCAGCCAGAGCGTTCGAGCCTCGGTGTGGCTGTAAGCATTTGATGTGCCCCGTGGAAATGCAAGATCCCTGTGGCTTCTGGCCCACACTCGTCGATTGAGTTTGTATGGTCATGGTATTGGTGAACTTGTCATCATAGGTCCCGAATGGCTATGAGGTCATCACCACTTAATGATTAGACATGTCGCCTCTTTTGGCCTCATCGGTCGAAGGTGCGATATCAATTTGCGAGGTTTGTTAGGATCGGAATGCGCTCAACCAAGAATGAAAAGACTCTCTCCCGGCGGGCTTTCATGCTCGGGTCGATCTCCGCGACCGCAGCGCTTGCGGGCTGTGCCACCACGGCCCCGGTTCCAACTCCCATTGCGGCTCCGGTTCGCGTGCCGCCCGTCGTTCCCGTTGCGTCGGAGCCTCAGAGCGTCATTGCGCCTGATCCCGAACTCGAAGCACGCTATGCCTCCGTGGTTGATGGCGGCCATGTCATTCCGGCCGTTCCCTATCGCAAGCTGGACTCCAAATTTTATCGGCAGCGCGTCCCCGATCCGACCGGCGAGGCGCCCGGCACGGTCGTCGTGGATACGGCGTCGAGATTTCTCTATGTCGTGGAGCGCGGCGGCACGGCGATGCGCTATGGCGTCGGCATTGGCCGCGACGGTTTTGCATGGCAGGGTGAAGGGATCATCCATTGGCGCCAGCATTGGCCGCGCTGGAAGCCGCCGGGCGACATGATCGCCCGCAAGCCCGAACTTGCGAAATATTCAGTTGCCAATGGCGGTATGGACCCGGGTATCAAGAACCCGCTGGGTGCCCGCGCGCTCTATATTTTCCAGAACGGCAAGGACACGCTCTACCGTCTTCACGGCTCGCCGGAATGGCGCTCGATCGGCAAGGCAGCGTCGTCTGGCTGCGTTCGCTTGGTCAATCAGGATGTCATCGACCTTTATGAACGCATCCCCTATCACGCGCGGATCGTGGTTCATCAGTCGCCGCTTCAAAGCAAAGCGATTTCTGCCTGAGCGAAATCGGCTCCCTTAGGAAGGGGAGCCGATGCTTCCGTGTGATGGAGTGCCGTATCGGGATAGATATCAGGGCAGGCGGCTGCGCTGCTGGCTCTGACGCTGGGCCTCCTGAGCGGCTTTGAGCTGCGCCTTCGTATACATCAGCGCATGTTCGGCAAGGTCGCGTCCGTCGTCCCAAAGGTTGCGCCAGATGCCGAGAATGCCTTCCAGTGGCTGACCGACGACGCGCGAGGAGAAGGATTCGAAGGTGATCGGTCCCGTGTAGCCCGAGCGAACGAGGGCCCTGAAGACGCCGGTAAGATCGATCGTGCCCGAGCCCATATAGCCGCGATGGGAATCGCCGGTGTGGAAATATCCAAGGTAGTCGCCGGTTTCGAGAATGGCGGCCTGAATATCGGATTCCTCGATATTCATGTGATAGACGTCGAGATGCACCTTCACATTCGGCATGCCGATGCGCTTGCACATTTCCACGGCCTGGGCTGCCGTGTTCAGCACGTTGGATTCATAGCGGTTGACCACTTCCAGGACGAGCGTGATGTTGCTCTTCGCCGCCGTTTCGGCCACCTGGCGCAGAATGTCGACCGATTGCGCAACGCCTGCTGCCGTCGTCGGCTCGGTATATTTACCGAAAGCCGAATGCAGGATACCGCCGATATATTCGCCGCCGCAATCGCGGCAGACGGCGATCGCCTGTTCCAGCTTTTCTTTGCCGCGGCGGCCCTTCTCCTTGTCGCCGCTTGAGATATCGGTTTCAAAATCGAGGCCGAGCGAAAAGTTGATGCCGATGCCGTTCTTTTCCAGCTGCCGGCGCGTGAATTCAGGATCGATCAGGCTGGGGTCGAGCGCCGGTGCCTCGATGAAATCATAGCCAACCTCGGCGCTGTTTGCGATTGCGCGGGCGCATTCGTCGCGACTCCAGCCGGCCTCCCATACCAGCGCGTGAACTCCCAGCTTGTTCATGATCGTCCTCCCGGTTTCGTGGATGCAAAAACATTTGCTGCAATGCGAAAGATATGAATCGTTTTATACTTTAAAACGGTCACGTTGACACCGCATATATGCTGGTATAGCTTACAATAAAACGTTTCACCAGAATTTTCGTAGCATCAATCTAAGATTGTTGAAGGGAGGGTAGAATGTCGAAATCGCGAACCCCTTCCATCAAGATGGTGGCCGACAGGGCTGGGGTTTCAGTGGCAACCGTCTCGAATGTCCTGAATGGCAAGCCTACGGTCTCTCCGGATTTCGCCAGGCGTGTGAACGACGCGGTGCGAGAGCTTGGCTATGTCGTCGATCTCGGCGCGTCGCGGCTGCGTTCGCGCAAGGCGCAGCTTGCTGGCGTCGTCGTGCCGGATCTCACCAATCCGATGTTCGCCTCCTTTGTTTCCACGCTGGAGCATCTGGCGCGTCTCGACGATTACGATCTGGTGGTCGTGTCCGCGCGTAATAATGCTGAGGAAGAGGCCGACCGGTTGCGCAAGATTCGCTCCTGGCGTCCCGCTGGTCTGATCGTCATTCCCTGCGACGGCGCCTTTGCCGAACGCTTGCCGAATGGCTTCTTCGCACCGGTCGTGCTGGCCGACCGCATACCGGATGCGGTCGGCTTCGATCTGATCGCCGTTGACAATGGTCCGGCCGCCGGCGCAATCGCCGCCCATCTCGACAGGCAGGGTTATGGTGATTGCCTGGTTCTTGGCAGCAGCCTGTCGATTACCAATGTTCGCGAACGCTGGGAAGGCGTGCAAGCTGCGGCCGGCCGCATGCATGTCGAGATGCTGGAAATCGGCATCGACGATGCCAATGGCGCGCAGCGCCTCGAGGAGCGGCTGCGCCGCCGCCCATTGCCAGGCGCGCTGTTTTCGCTCGACCATGGCACGACGCTTCTGACCTACCGCACCATGGCGGAGATCGGGCTATCCGTGCCCGGCGACCTCGCTTTTGCGAGCTTCGACGAGATGGAATGGATGCGGCTGGTCGCTCCCGGCATTACAGCCGTGCGTCAGCCCGTCGAGGAAATGGCCGAACAGGCCTGGGCGCTGCTGCTGCGGCGCATGACCGGCTCTGCCGGAAAACCGGTTACGCGGCGCTTGCGCTGCGTCGTCGAGATCCGCGGTTCGACGCCGCGGAGCCCGCTTGAGGAGGCGGGTAACACGAAACTGGGAGGAGAAAAATGGAAGTTACAAGACGAACCATACTCACCGGAATAGGCGGAGCTGTCGTCGCCGGCACTCTCGGCGGCACCATCGGCATCGCGCAGGCGGCCGAGCCGCAGGTCGGCGTCGTAGTCAAGATCGGCGGCATTCCGTGGTTCAACGCCATGGAAGTCGGCATCAAGAAGGCGGCGCCGGAATATAAGACGAATGCCTGGATGGTCGGGCCGACGCAGGCGGACGCCGCCCAGCAGGTACGCGCCATCGAAGACCTGATTGCCCGCAAGGTAGCCGTCATCGGCATCGTGCCGAATGATTCCGCTGCCCTCGATCCTGTCCTCGGCCGTGCGCGGGCCGCAGGCATCAAGGTGCTTGCCCACGAAGGCCCAAGCCAGAAGGAAGCCGATTGGGACTTCGAGCTGACGACCATCGAAGGCTATGGTCAGGCCCATATGGACCTGCTTGCCAAGCAAATGGGCGAGGAAGGCAAATATATCGTCTATGTCGGCTCGCTGACGGTTCCGTTGCACAATGCCTGGGCCGATGCGGCGATTGCCTATCAGAAGCAGAAATACCCGAAGATGCAGATGCTCGGCGACCGTTTCGGCGTGGCCGAGAGCCTGGATGAAAGCATCAAGACGACGCAGGATCAGCTGCGTGCCCATCCGGATCTGAAAGGTATTCTGACATTCGGCTCGCAAGGCCCGATCGGTGCGGCTCGTGTTCTCGACGATCGCGAAAAGGCCAAGTCGATCGTGCTGGTCGGCGGCTTCTCGCCGGGGCAGGGCGTCAAATACGTCAAGTCTGGCACGATCCGCGGCGGCTTCATCTGGAACCCGATGACGGCGGGCGAGATCTTCGTGCAGCTCGCCTCCATCCTGGCGGCCGGCAAGGAGCCGACCGACAATATGGAGCTAACCGGCGTCGGTAAGGTGCGCGTCTATCCGGACAAGAAGCTCATCCAGGCACAGAAGCTGGAGTCGCTCGATAAGGAAAACATCGACCGGCTCGTCGCGCTCGGCCTTTAGAGCATTTCCAGGAAAAGTGCGTAGCGGTTTTCCGTCCGGAATGCGGATGGAACCAAGAGGATAGAGCTTTTCCGCGATTCGGAGAAAAGCGGAAAAGTTCTGGTTGTTCCTCCCGAGGGCCGGCGGCAGGCTTGAATGCCGCCGCCGGCCGACCAAGACAATCGGAGTGGATCGATGGGAGACGACGTTCCGTTTCTGCGTTTGACCGGGCTGTCCAAACGGTTTGGCGGTGTGCGCGCATTGGAAGAGATCGATTGGGATGTGCGGTCCGGGGAGATCCATTGCCTCGTCGGCGAAAACGGCTGCGGCAAGTCGACCCTCATCAAGACCGTGGCCGGCGTGCATCCGCCTTCGGCCGGCATGATCGAGATCGAGGGCAAGCCGGTTCTTCCGCTTGATCCCGCCCGCGCCAAGGCGCTGGGAATTCAGGTGATTTTCCAGGACCTCTCCCTGTTTCCCAACCTATCCGTTGTTGAAAACATCGCTATCGAAAGTCATCTCGACCGACTCGTAAAACCGGTTAACCGGAAGCGGATGCGCGAGAAGGCACGCGCCGTTCTTGCAAGGCTCGGCTTTGTGCTCGACCTCGATCTCGTGGTGTCCGATCTTTCAGTCGCCGAGCGCCAGATTGTCGCCATCGCGCGCGGCCTGGCAGCCGAAGCGCGGCTGATCTTCATGGACGAGCCGACCGCGTCGCTGACGCGAGCGGAGGTCGATCGTCTATTGGGCATCGTCGGACGATTGAAGGCCGATGGTATCGCCGTTGTCTTTGTCTCCCATCGGCTCGATGAAGTGGTCGAGATCGCCGAGCGCGTTACTGTCATGCGCGACGGCCGCAAGGTCGGCACCTGGCCTGCCGATCAAATGAATGAAAAGAAGATCGCTCATCTGATGACGGGACTCGATATCGATCACACCATCGTTGCGCGCGACATGAGTGGAGCCGTGCCTGTTCTGGAAGTTCGAGGTCTGTCGCGCCGAGGCGAGTTTGCCGATATCGATTTTATTCTCCGCCGTGGCGAGGTGCTTGGCATCTCCGGATTGCTGGGATCGGGCCGCACCGAACTCGCGCTGACGCTGTTCGGTATGCATCGCGTCGAGAGCGGCAGCATTGGCCTCGAGGGTAGGGAGCTTGTGCTCCGCTCCAATCGCGATGCCGTGCGCGCCGGCATCGCTTACGTTTCCGAGGATCGCTTGAGCCTCGGCGTGATCCTGCAGCAGTCGATTGGCGACAATATCATGCTCGCCGTCATGAGAGGCATGGCAAACCGGCTGGGGCTCATTCCCGGCAAGACGCGCGGGCAGCTTGCCGATGACTGGATAAAGCGGCTTGCCATCAAGGTTCCCTCGGCCGATCGCGCGGTGCAGACGCTTTCGGGCGGCAATCAGCAGCGTGTCGTGCTCGCGAAATGGCTGGCGACACGGCCGAAGGTGCTGATCCTCGATTCCCCGACGGTCGGCGTCGACATCAAGAACAAACAGGGCATCTACGACGTGGTGGCCGAGCTGGCGCGGCAAGGCGTCGCCATCATTCTCATCTCCGACGAAGTCTCGGAACTGTTTGCGACCTGCGACCGCATCCTGCACATGCGCGCCGGCCGCATCGTCGGCGAAGCGGTGCCGGGCGACGTCAGCGAGGCCAATATGAAGGAGCGCATCTATGCGTGAACACAGCCAAACGGCCGGGCCGTTATTTGTCGCGCGATTGAAACGGCGTCCCGAAGCATGGCTTCTGGCCGTCATTGCTGCGGTCGTGATCGTCTTTTCCCTGACGGCACGAGACTTCCTGACGCTTGGCAACATCATCGACCTGTTTGAAACCTATTCTGTGCAGGCGATCATGGCGATGGGCCTCTTCGTCGTGTTGGTTTCGGGCGGCATCGACATATCCTTCGCGGCAACCGCTTCCGTGGCGCAATATTGCGCGGCGCTGCTTGCAACGCAGTTCGGCTTTTCCGCGCCTGCCGTCATCGTCTCTGGCCTTGCGATCGGCGTCGGGCTTGGCTGCCTCAATGCGCTGCTGGTTCATTATGTGCGCATCACCTCGATCATCGCGACGATCGCCATGATGAGCGTCAGCTTCTCGCTGCTCATGTATTTCTCCGGCGGCAAGTCGATCTATACATTGCCGGACTGGTGGACCAACCGCATCGTCTTCTGGCGCATGGAAACGGCATCGGGCGATATCGTTCGTGTGACGCTGCCGATCGTCGCCATGGTGGTGGTGACGCTGTTCACCTGGGCATGGATGACGCGATCTTCCGTCGGGCGGCAGCTTTATGCGATGGGCGGCAATGCGGAAGCGGCACGGCGCATCGGCATGAACATCGGTCGGCTGCAATTCGTCGCCTACGGCTATCTCGGTCTGATGGCTGCAATCGCCGGCCTGCTGCAGGCGCACCGGGTCGGCGAGAGCGTGCCCAATGCCATGTATAATACGGAGCTTGCGGTGCTGTCAGCCGCTGTCCTCGGTGGCGCCAGCCTGACGGGCGGTATCGGCACCGTACCCGGCGTATTACTCGGCATCGTACTCTTGGCCGTGCTGCAGAATGGGTTAAACCTGCTCGGTGTCTCATCTTACTTCTTCCAGATCGTCATCGGTATCACCATTCTGGTCTCGACCTCGATCACCGTGATCAGCTCGCGGCCGGGCCGCCGGCATCGCATCATCGCGGGAGCGTCATCCAATGGCTGAGCCGCCAGTTCTCTATAACGTCAATAGCAGCCTTACCGATTTGATGGCGCGTATGCGGGCAGGCATTCCCGGCGCCCATACCGGTCTTGTCGTGCTGCTGATCCTTCTGATCGTCGGCTTCTCCCTGTTCATTCCGAATTTTGCCTCTCTCGGCACGTTGCAATCCTTCATGTACCAGCTGCCGTTGCTCGGCCTTCTGTCTCTAGCGATGATGGCGCCGCTGATAACAGGCGGTCTCAATCTGGCGATCATTGCCACGACGAACCAGTGCGCGCTGCTGATGGCCTTCATCATGCAGAGCCTGATCACGCCTGACAGCGGCACCGGGACGGCACTCGCCGTGATCATACTGGCGCTCGTCGCCGGCCTTGCGCTCTGCCTGCTCATCGGCCTTATCACCGGTATGCTCATCGCCTATACCGGCGTGCATCCGATCCTCATCACCCTCGGCACGAAATCGCTGATCGACGGCATCAGCATCTATCTCACCCGCGGCATGGCACTTTCGGGCATACCCGACGGCTTCAGCCGCATCGGCACGACGACCATCTTCGGGGTGCCGCTGATTTTCCTGCTGCTGATCGTCGTCGCCGTTGTCGTCAGCCTCATATTGCGGCGCACCGCCTTCGGCGTCGCCTGCGCCATGATCGGTTCCAATATCGAGGCGGCACGCTATTCGGCGATCGACACGCGCCGGGTGCTGGTCGGCGTCTATGTCATGTCGAGCCTGATCTGCTTCTTCGCAGCCCTGGTCATGCTGGCGACCTTCAACTCCGCAAGCGCGGATTATGCGCAATCCTATCTGCTGGTGACGATCCTCGCGGCCGTGCTTGGCGGTGTCGATCCCTTCGGCGGATTCGGCACGGCCGGCGGGTTGATGCTGGCGCTGGCGATCCTGCAGGTCATCTCCTCGGGCTTCAATCAATTCGGCCTCAGCAATTACCTGACGGTCGCGATTTGGGGCGGCATTCTCATCTTCGTCGCCGCGGTTCAGACGGCGCGACCCTACCTGATGTGGCTGCTGCCAACACGTTTCTTCGGTCCAAAATGAGCATCGTTGCGGTTTTCGACATCGGTAAGACCAACGTGAAGCTGTCGGCGGCAACCGATGACGGCCGCGTGCTGGAAACGCTGTCGACGCCGAATATCGTGAGGGATGGTCCGCCCTATCGTCATCACGATCTTGCCGAACTGGAGGCCTGGCTCATCGATAGTTTGACGGAGCTGGGACGCAGGCACGATATCGGCGCCATCGTCACCTGCGCGCATGGGTCCGGCGGCGTGCTGGTCGACGGACAGGGCGCGGCGATGCCGATGATCGACTATGAGCAGCCGATCCCCGCCGATGTCGATGCACGCTACAGGGTAATCGTCGGTTCCTATCGCGAGAGGGCAAGCGCCATCATGCTGGGTGCCGCGCATCTGGCGCGGCAAATGCTGTGGCAGGAAATGCATTGGCCGGAAACGTTTGCCGCGGCCAGCGCCTATCTCGCCACGCCGCAATATTGGGCTTTCCGCCTGTCCGGTGTGCTGGCCAGCGAGGTGACGAGCCTTGCGGCGCAATCGCATCTGTGGGCATCGGCAGACAGCCGGCCCGCCGCGCTCGTGGCAAGCCGCGGGTGGCAGCGTCTCATGCCGCCGATGCGGCGCGCATGGGAAACGCTTGGCCCGCTAAAACCCGAACTTGCGGGACGTAGCGGCCTGAAAGCTACGACGCGCGTCCTGTGCGGCGTGCATGACTCCTCGGCCAATCTATACCGCTATCAGGCCGCCGATCTCTCTGATTTCACCGTCGTCTCGACGGGCACATGGATTGTTGCGCTCACCGATCGCAACGGCGTCGATTTCAGCATCGAACAGCCCGGCCATTCCTGCAATGCCGATGTCTTCGGCAATCCGACGCCCGGCATGCTGACCATGGGAGGCCGGGAGTTTTCCACCGTCGCCGCAAAGGCTTCGGGGCCTGCCTCGTTGCAGGCACTTCGGATGATTGTCGCGTCCGGCACCTTTGCGCTGCCGTCATTCGGCTCGGATGACGGGCTCTTTCCTGGCACGGCCCATCACGGCCGTCTGGAAGGCCCGCTTGCAGAGGAGGGCAGTCTCCGGTTCACGCTTGCCGTGCTCTATGCGGCGCTGCTGACCGTCGCCTGCATCCGCGATCTTCCGCTAACGAAGACGGTTGTGCTTGACGGCAATTTCGTCGCCGATCCCCTCTATGGTGCCATCGTTGCGGCCTTGCTGCCCGACCGACGCGTGCTCGTCAGCCGCGGCACCACCGGAACGGCGACGGGCGCTGCCATGTTGGCCGCCCATGAAAGGCGCGGTTCACCCGCTCCGCTGGCAGCCGAAGCACCCGATATTTCCGATCTTCCCGATCTCTCATCCTATCAACAACGCTGGCACGACCTGATCAAGACAATGGAGTAATATCGTGACGACTTACGACGACAATGCCCTGCGCGAGGAAATGGTGGCGATCTGCCGCCGGATGAACGCATCCGGCATCAACCAGGGAACGGCCGGCAACATGTCGGTACGCAATCCCAAGGGGTTCCTGATCACGCCGACCTCCTTGCCTTACGACGTGATGCAGCCGCAGGATCTCGTGCAGATGTATTTCGATGGCAGCTACGAGGGCGAGCGCCGGCCGTCGTCCGAATGGCGGTTCCATCGCGATATCCTGGCATCCCGCAAGGATATCGAATGCGTGCTCCATTGCCATTCGGTCTATGCAACCACGCTTGCCGTGCATCACAAGACGATTCCGAGCTTTCACTACATGACCGGCGTCGCGGGCGGCACGACGATCCGCTGCGCGCGCTACGCCACCTTCGGCACGCAGGCCCTTTCGGATGCGGCGATCGAAGCCCTGCAGGACAGGCTTGCCTGCCTGCTCGGTCAGCATGGGCAGATCTCACTCGGCAAGACACCGGCCGCCGCCCTTGCCCTTGCCATCGAGGTCGAAACCCTGTCGCGTCTCTACGTGCAGGCGCTGACGCTCGGCGAGCCGCCTATTCTCGACGACGAGGAAATGGCGCGCGTCATCCAACAGATGAAAAACATGAGCTATGGACAGGCGCCGGATCTAAACGGCGTCAATGATGTCGCGAAGCGTCGGCAGTAATCCTTCTCTGAGTTCTGTTACTCCCGCGCGATGTCTTGACATCTGTGCGACTGAGTAGCATTTTAACGCCAGAAGGAGATCGCCCGGTGAGCGTCAAGTCGTCGATATCGTTGACCGATCAGCAGGATGCGTTTGCCCGCTCGCTTGTCGACACTGGGCGCTATTCCAGCCTGAGTTCGGTTCTCCAGCAGGGTCTGGAGCTGCTGCGGCAGAAAACGGAAACGGAAGCGGCCGAGACGGAAGGCTTACGCAGGCTCATCCAGCGCCGCGTCGATGGGCCGAAGATTTCAGGTCCGGACATGGAAGAGCGTATCGAGAGCGTGATCGAGCGCAAACGGCGAGCTCTTCGTGTGGAATCTTGAATATTCCAGCGATGCGGATCTCGATTTCGAACTGATTTTCGATCATCTGTTTGCGGCCTATCTTGATCTTGGAGACGCGCCGGAGGACGCTCTGGAGCGCGCGGCTAACCGTATTCGCGAACTCCGTCTGGAAATCGATCGGTTGGTCGAGACCCCATATATCGGAACATTGCGGCCGGATATCTATCCCGGCATCCGCTTCCTGCGGCGCGACAAGGCCGCCGTCTGGTTTCTGCCGGTCGAGGAGCGCCGGACGATCGTCGTCGCGGCGATTTTCTTTGGCGGCCAGGATCACATCAGGCGGATGCTGGCGCGCATGCTGCAAGGATCGCCCTGATCGCCGGCCTAAGCCGAGCGTCACTTCATTGGCCGTCACCCATTGGCGCCGCCCTGGTGCCACTTTGGCAATCCGTGTGTAATGTAGCCGCAATCTTTGGCTGTCAGTGGGGGCGAAGGATGGCAATCGCCGTCCTTTGGGGAAAAGTCATTGCGAATTCTGCTGCTTGAGGATGAGCCCGAAATGGCCCGCGCTTTGCTCGAGGCGCTGCGGCGCCGCGATGTGCTAGCCGACCATGTCCGTACGATTGCCGATGCCGATGCCATGGCTCGCGTCGGGACCTATGATGTCCTCGTGCTCGATCGCCGTCTGCCCGACGGCGAAGGGCTGGATCTCGTTGCCGCACTGCGCCAGCGCAAGCATCCCGCGCCGATCCTGGTGCTGACCGCGCTCGGCAGCGTCGACCATCGCGTCGACGGGCTCGACAGCGGTGCCGACGACTATCTGGCCAAGCCCTTTGCGATCGAGGAACTGCTCGCGCGGTTGAGGGCTCTGCAGAGACGAGGGCCGACGGTTTCTGATCGTTATCTGAATTTCGGCAATCTGAGCGTCGATCCCCGAACCAATGAGATCTTTGTCGGAGGCTCCCTTGTCGAGTTTCCCCGCCGTGAATATCTGGTGCTGGAGACGCTGATGCGCCGCCCGAACCGTATCGTGACGAGGCCAAGCCTGATCGAGGCGGTCTATGCCCTTGAGGACGAGATCGGCTCGAATGCCCTGGATGCTCACATCTCCCGCATTCGAAAGAAGCTGTTTCTGGCCGAGGCCACGGTCGAGATAAGGGCAGTGCGCAACATCGGCTACCTGATCCGGGCCAAGGCATGAGCCCGGAGCGCAGCCGATCGTTACGCTGGGGGCTGATAAAGCGCCTGATTGCCTTGCAAGCCTTCCTTCTCGTTCTCTTCTTCGTCCTTCTCGTCGGTTGGATCTGGATCATCAATCCCGAGCTGGAGGATGCCAATGAGGAGGCCGTGCGCGTCGTCGCGCAGCAGGTGACGAGGGATGATGACGGGCAGCTGCAAGTGGCGGAGACGCAGGAGGTGGTGGAGCTGAAGCGACGCTATCCGGAGCTCTGGTTCACGATCCGCGACCATAAGGGGATACTCCTTCAATACGGGCAGATACCGACGGCCGCTCTCACGGAGAGTTTTCCGTGGACGATCGACCGGGCGAGAGTGGAGGCCGGCAATGGGGCACATGCCACGGTCGAGAACCGGGAAACATCAGCCGGAAAGCTGCAGATCATGGCGGCCACCGAGCAAGGCTTTGACAATGACGGCTTGAACGTGTGGATCAATATGCGTGTCGAAGTTCCCAAGGGGCCGCGTGGCGAGATCCATTGGCTCAACGTATTGCCGGCCTTGGCATTCGTCATCTTCATCGGCGTCGCTCCGATACTGGCGCTGACCGGGATTGCGACGCTGCTCGTTACGCCGCGCGCCGTCGGCCGATCGCTGAGCGGGCTTGTGGAAACGGCAACGCAGGCGCAGGCGATCGACTTCGACACCCGCTCGGCCCGTCTCGAGCGTTCGAAGGTGCCGACCGAGATCATTCCTCTGGTGGACGCATTCAATCATGCGCTTTCGAAGCTGGACGAGGGGTATAATAGGCATAACCGCTTCCTTGCCGATGCTGCGCATGAGCTGCGGACGCCGATTGCGATCGCGCGGACGCGGGCGGACCTTCTGCCCGAAGCGGAAGTCAGTCACCAGCTTCGGGACGATATCGACCGATTGTCCCGCGTCGCCCATCAGCTCCTTGAGATGCAGGCGATCGGCGTGGTCGAATTGCGCGCGGAGAAGCAGGATCTGAATGGGCTGGTCGAAAACATCGCTGCCGATCTCGCGCCGATTGCGATGGACGCCGGTTACGATTTCGACTTCGAGCCGAACTCTGAGGAAGCAGTCTTCGTGATCCAGGCATCGACGATCGAAATGGCGGTCGTCAACCTGATCCGAAATGCGATCGATCACGCCGGAGGAAAGGGCGCGATCATCGTTCGCGTCGGCGCGGCCGGTACGATCGATGTCTGCGACGAAGGTCCCGGCATACCACTGGAGGAGCGCGACCGTGTCTTCGAGCCGTTTCGCCGCATCAATGCCAGCTCATCTGGCGCAGGCCTGGGACTGAATCTGGTCAAGAAGGCTGCCGAACTTCACGGCGGGCGGGTTTCGTTCCCGGATACCGGCCACGGTTTTTGCGTGCGGCTGCAGATCGGCTCCATACCGCCGTCGATCGTGGTGGCAGACATGGGCTGGCACCAAAAGCGGTAACTGCCGGTCCGAGATCGTGGATGCCGGCTATTGCAATGCAAAATCCTGAAACTGTTTTCGTTTTCTCAGCGGTCAGGGCTCGGATATTTGATTTTCCGAAGCGTGGTTCCCTGCTAGGTTTGGGCAAAGGCACCACCGGGACAAGGCATGTTGAAACTTCTGTTGTCGGCTTCGTTTTTCCTGGCGGCTGTCTGCACTTCTTCTATGGCCTCCGGCGACACAATGGATCTTCGACTACACAAGGCTGCCGCGACGGGTGATGTCGCCGCCATCCATCAATTGCTTGATAGTGGCGCCGCCATCGAGGTGCGAGATACAAACGGCGCGACGCCGCTTCTTGTCGCGACCCATGGCAACAAGGCGGAGGCCGCACGGGCGCTGATCGAGGCGGGCGCCGACGTCAATGCCAAGGACGATATTCAAGACAGCCCCTATCTTTATGCCGGCGCTCGTGGCCATCTTGATATTCTCAAGCTGACGCTCGCCCATGGGGCGGATCTCAAGAGCACTAACCGATATGGCGGCACGGCGCTTATTCCAGCCTCCGAGCGCGGTCACGTCGAAACCGTCGACACCTTGATCAAGGCGGGCGTCGATGTCGATCACATCAATCGGCTGGGGTGGACGGCCCTGATCGAGGCCGTCATTCTCGGCGACGGCGGTTCGCGTCATGTTCAAATCGTCAAGCTGTTGATAGATGCCGGCGCAAACGTCAATCTGGCCGACAATGACGGCATGACACCGCTGCAGCATGCCCGCAGTCGCGGTTATGCTGGGATCGTGAAATTACTGGAGGGGGCAGGGGCAACGTAACGCTGCATTCCGGCTTCCTATGCAATGACGGGAAGGCAGATGCCTTAACCCCGAAACGATGAGAATGAAGGGCTTAGACAATGGAAAGAAAGTACTACTCCTCTCTTGGCGGCCATCCGCCCCAGAGCGACTTGCTGACGGGGCGTGCCGTATTCACGGAGGCGTACGCGGTCATCCCCAAGGGAGTGATGCAGGACATCGTTACCAGCTATCTGCCCTTCTGGAACGATACGCGCTGCTGGGTGATCGCACGGCCGCTCTCGGGTTTTGCCGAGACCTTTTCGCAATATGTGATGGAAGTGGCGCCGGGCGGCGGCAGTGACAGGCCGGAACAGGATAGCGAGGCCGAGGGTGTGCTCTTCGTCGTCGATGGCGAAGTCGAACTCACCTTGCCCTCCGGCAAGCATGCTCTCCAGCCGGGCGGCTATGCCTTCCTGCCACCGGGCCTGAAATGGTCGCTGCACAACCGCTCGGGCGCTCATGCTCGCTTCCATTGGGTGCGCAAGGCATACGAGGCTGTCGAAGGGCTGGCTCATCCGGAGCCGCTCATCTTGAACGAGAAGGATATTGCGCCGTCCGTCATGCCGGGCACGGAGGGACGCTGGGCAACAACCCGCTTCGTCGATCCGTCCGACCTGCGGCACGACATGCACGTGACGATCGTCACTCTCCAGCCCGGCGCCGTCATTCCTTTCGCGGAAACCCATGTCATGGAGCATGGCCTCTATGTGCTGGAAGGCAAGGCCGTCTATCGCTTGAATCAGGATTGGGTCGAAGTCGAAGCCGGCGACTTCATGTGGTTGCGTGCCTTCTGCCCGCAGGCTTGCTATGCTGGCGGTCCAGGCCCGTTCCGCTACCTGCTTTATAAGGACGTCAATCGCCATATGGCGCTCCGTCCCTTCGGTTCGCGCCGTTAAGCCAACCGGCTTTGCGACAAGCTCGGCGCCAATGGCGCCGGGTTAGGATCAACGACGCAGCCGGTCGTCAGCTTGCCGTCGCATCAGTTCGTGAGGCGCACGGCATCGCCATCGGCCGACGAACATTGCGATGAGATCGTATAGAAAAAGTCCTGTCGATCCCAACCACCGCCATCTTCCCAGGCGTGTTTTTGGGTGGCCTGGCAGCCGAAATAATTCTCGATCGGCAAGGTGACGCCCTTGGGGAGTTGGCTCCCGTCGACGAAGAGATAGTTCGAGGTGTTTGGATCATCGGTCCGTAGCGTCAGATCGTATTTTGTGCCGGCCGAGTTTTTGCTGTTACAGCTCACGGCACTATTGTTGGAGATGGACGCCGTCTTGCCGAGCGGGCAGCCATCGTCCTTGACGTCCATCTGCAGCACGAGCTTGGTGTATTGGCCCAGCGTAATCGGGCCGGACGGGACGGCCGTCATGGTGCCCTGACCATCGTTGTTATGAGTCGTCGGCTGATAGGTCACGGTGCCGACCACGGTTTCAGCTGTCGCATTGGGCCTGACGACGCGGATCGTGATGACTTTATAGTACCATCCCTGCGCCTGTGTCGGCGTGATCGTCACGATGTCGGGCTTTGCCGGAGCCGTGGCTTGGGAGTTCACGCCGATGTTGACGCTGTTGATGTTGACGATGCGCATCAGGTTTGTGGGCACCGCCCCGGTCAAATTGACCGAAAGGATGCGTCCGTTTGCTGTGATGGTATAGCTGAGGTTGGCAGGCGTCGTGTCCGCGTAGGCGGTGATGAAGCGTGTGGCCTCCGCCTGCGCGGCAGCCAAGTTGGTGCCATCGAAAATCTTGCCGCCGGCAAGAGCGGCTCCATCGGCGATTTCCTGCAAATTCGTTCGTTGATGTACCGCGGATGCGTAATCAACTGCCAAGCCGGCAGCCGCGGCCAGCGGGACTGCGATCAGCGCCGTCAGTGTCGCGAAATTGCCAGCGCGATCCTTTGTCAGGCGGCTTAGTTGCCGCAAAAAGGGAGTGCTCATTATTCCTACCAGAAAAAATTTAATCTTTGGTCTGAGAATGGGCAAAACATATAAAGGCGTGGTTTAGACGGCGACTCAACTTCTAGCAATGAGTTGTATTTTTAATAGATGCTGGCCGACTGAATACTTTCCTTGTCAGTTCCCGCCGTCGGACTTTTGCGCCTCGTCCCCGGCCGGTAGCCCGAGCTCGATCAGCGTTTGGCTGATATCCTGGCGCGCTGCGAGGTAGATCGGACTGGTATTACGAGCGGGCAGGGCGATATTCGCGGCTGTCGAGCCTGGTCTCAGTTCCAGCCCCTTCGCCAGAGCTTGTTTGGCTTCGTCGGTTCGGCCCAACCGCTGATAGGCGGTCGCCAAAAGCATATGCGCGCGTCCTGTGCCGGGCGTGATTGCGATAGACCGCTGCAGCCATCCAATGGCATCTTCATTGCGATTGAGAAGTATATCAGCCCATCCCGCGCCCAGCAGCCAGGTCCAGCGAGACACCGCCGGCGTATCGAAGCGGTCGGCCAGCTCGAATGTCGCAAGCGCATCCTCGAAACGCCCGAGCTGAATCTGTGTCAGGCCAAGCTGGAACAGCGCCGCGCCATCCCAAGGATTGAGGCTCAGCGCTCTTGCACAAGCCACAAGGCTTTCGGAAAACTGGTTGGTTGCGGTCAGGAAACGGCAATAGATGTCGAGCACCGGGAGAGAATTCGGTCTTGTTCGCAACGCGCGCTCGATCAGGGATCTTGCCTCGTTCTCCGCTTCCCTGCTCTCGGCCGGATCATACCAGGCGAGCTGAATGCCGCGCAGATGCAGTGCAGCAAGTGCGATCTGCAGATCGGCATTGTCCGGTTGATCGCTCAGATATTTTTCAAGGATCGATCGCGCAGTCGCGAAGCGTTCCTTCGTCGTCTGATTGATGGATGCGGTTGCCTGTTGGATCGCGACATTGGCGGCGCCGGCTTCGGGTGCAAGACTGCCGGCCTCTTCGAGTTTGTTGAGGCGGTTGGCGAGTTCGTAGCCGGCTCCCGCAGCAAGCCGCGAGGCAAGGCGCTGCCTGTCGGGTTCGGTGGCATCCAGCGTCACCTCGGCGACCGATTCGATCTCGCGGCTGCTCACCTTGATGAGCCGCGTTTGAAGGATCCAGGCTTGCGGGCTTCTTTGCAGCTCACTCTGCAAGAGAAAATCGGCTTCGCCGCGAAGTCCGGAAATCGGTTTTGCGGCTGCCGACGGGTTTTGTTCTTTCGGTGCTATCAAGCGGATATTGTCGATCGCGGCGAGGCCGTTGATCATCTCCGCGCCGATGCCCTGCGCCAAAACGGAGCTCTGGGAATCGCCGACGGTATCGACAACAGGCAGAACTTCGATGACCGATTGACCCGAGCCCAGAACATCGCTGCCCCGAGAGGAAAAGACAGTGACGCCAATGATGACGGCGAGCGCGCAAAGCATTGCCAATGCGCCGAAAGCCAAAACCTTGCGCGATCCACGCCGACCGGGTGTCTCAGCACCGTTTGCCATGACACTTGCATCGGAGACCGGCATATCCCGCCCTGCGGGCTGCGGTACTAGGCTCTCCTGCCTTGCGATTACTTCAGCGGTGAATAGATAGCCACGGCCAGACACAAGCTTGATCATGTGCCGCTCAGTGTCAGCGAGCGCCGTGCGGATTTCGCGAATGCATTGAAACAGGCTGTCTTCCCCGACATAGATCCCGGGCCAAACAGCTTCCATCAGTTCCTGTTTACCGACAACACGGCCGCTGTTGGCAACGAGGAAGCTCAGCAGTTCAAAAGCCTTTGGGCGTAGCCGGATCGCGGAACCGTCAGGTCCGTGAAGCTCGGCACGATCTGGATCAAGAACGAATCCAGCAAAACAAAACACCTGCTCCCAATGATCCCCAACTGTACCATTTAAAATATAGTGCAATATAAGGAGAGCCTTGCTCGACAGTCAACGTGCCGACGCCGCTATCGAGAAAAAGATCACATCCCTTTATTGGTCGAGTGGCAAGCTCAAACGGAATTGGCAAGATGCCAATTTTCCCAGCAAAATCACCAATTTCAGAAAAGTATCAGAAAATATCAGAATCTTGCCGGGGCCTTATCAGGACCTCGCCGCGCTGCTCCGACTATTGTTTGAATGGATAATGAGAAATTACGGCGGTTGTTCATGAGCTGATGGGATGTGCTCAATATCGTCAAGAACGGGCGGGATATTCTTGGCCGCTGCCCGCGCTTCTTCGGATTGTGCATTCTTCACCAGCATGATTGTCCCGGAACGGCATAGCGATGACCCGGACGCCAGCCAGTCGACAATCTTGAGAGAGCTTTTCATGGGAAAGGTGCTTGATTTTCGTGTGCATCGGCCGGCAGGCGGCATGCGTGCGAGCGGGGCATTGCCCACCGGCAAGACAGACAGTCTGTTCGAGCCGGTGGCATTCTCCCGCGCAGTCCTCTTATTGGCGCGGAGCTTCGTTGCAGTCCATGAGACTTCGCCGCGAACCGCAGCACTTTTTGCGACCCAGCAACGCTGGCTCCTCTGCCATGCCGCACTAGGTGACTACTTTCGAACAATTCGCGTGTCGGGAGCAGGACTGACCCGGCGTGGCCTTGGAAATCTCGCTCTGCAATATGCGATTGCCAGCCGCAATACGGCCTATGCCTTCTTTGACGAAGCCCTGCAATATGATGTTGTTCGCCCGATCGCCGTCCCAAACGGTCTGCAATCGGAGCAGGTGGCGCCGGCGCCGTTCACACTGCAGATGCTGGCCCACTGGTATAGCGTACATTTTCAAGCTCTCGATCTCATCGGCGGCGGCAACAGGGCGGCGAGATTCCACGCCGAGCCGGAAAACCTGCTGGCACTGGTGCAGCCGATTGCGGCGCACGCACTTTTGACGAGTCCGGCAATTCGAAGCCCTGGCCCGCTCTATACGATCTTCACCTGGGCCGATGCCGGCGGGCTGCTGATGGACCGGCTGATCGCCGGAATAGAGCCCGAGGTGCTGGCGGGACAAGGCAGGCTCCTGACGGATGTGAGTTCGATTTCCTATCTGGCTCAATCATTCGGTCTGTCGCGAGCCCATACCAGTCGCAAGCTTGCCGCGGCGGAATCGATCGGAGGCGTCGGCTGGAGCGGCCGGCGCGGTCGCTCCCAACTGTGGATCTCGCGCGGCTTTTATGAGGAATATGCGCACGCGCATGCCCGCAAGCTGCTCATTCTCGATGAGGCTTTTACCAGTGTCTTGTCGGCTCTGGAGCCACTCTCGGAAAAATCGATGACCACCGCCGATAGAGGACTGGCGGAAGAGTGGGCCTGAAGAAGCCCTTCTGCCAGCCAGGGATAATTTTAAGGCGGCTTTGCCTCCGGCGTGTGGCTGCCGTCGTCAAAGTCCCCAGATCACCGATTCCTCGTGGCGTTTGATCAGATGCCGAAGGTCCTGGAAGCCGGCGCGGACGTATTCGGCAAATTGATCGACGGCGGGTGTGCGTGGGGCGTCGATGCGCTTGAGGATCGAAAGTGCGCGTTCCGGGTGGGGGATGGTGATTGGCAGGGCGGTGATCGTCTTTTCCTTACGTTGGGCGAAAACGACGCTATGCGGCATGACGGTCAGCGCATCGGCCGATTTCAGGTAATTGATCACGCTCATCAAAGAGCCGCCGGTGTAGCGGATCTTGATCTCCGTCGCGCCGAAGGACAACAGCAAAGCGCGTAAGTCTGCTAGCAGCGGGCTTCCTGGTGGCGGCGCAATCCAGGGATAGTCGAGAAGGTGGCTCGGCTGCGGCCGACGCTTCAAAAGTAGCGGATGCGTCACCCGGCAGGCGACAACGTTGCGTCCGGGAAGGATTTGCTGGAATTCGAGCCCGGAACCCTCGTCGAGTATGTCGATCGGGCATATGGCAAGATCGATCTGATCGGCCTTGAGGGCTGCGCGCAGGTCGGGGAAATAGCCGTAACTCTGGTCGATGCGCACATCCGGATGGCTGGCCTGAAACTCGGCGCAGAGCCGGGCAATCAGTGCGTCCATGAAAAAGGGTGTACCGCCGATCCGGACGACCCCGCTCTTGCCGACACGGAAGCTCTCCACAAGATCAGACGCCTTGCGCGAGGCCGCCAGCATGACAAGGCCATGTTCGGCAAGCGACAGGCCAAGCGGCGTTGGCTGCAGCGGCCGGCGCCCTTTGATGAAAAGCGGCTCTCCGACGCGCTTTTCCAGCATCGATAAGGTGCGCGAGACGGCAGGCTGTGCGAGGCCCAGCAGGGCCGCACCTTCGGTGACGCCGCCTGTCTTGACGACGGCGGCAAGCTGGATGAGGTGGCGTTCATCGAACTTCATAACGATCCGTTATATTATCTACGAACAAAATCATCAATCCATGCGCGATCGACTGCTATTCTCCTGGATATGCACGGCAGATCGCGGAGGATGAACATGGCGGAGCGTTCCAAGGCGCTCACATTTAGCGAGGCAACGTCGGCGGAAGCTTTTTCCGAGCGTTTCTCCGCTGGTAACGACGGTAATCTACCGCGTTTGATCGCCGCTGCCGTCACCCATGTTCACGATCTCATCAAGCAGTTTCGCCCGACCCAGGAGGAATGGCGGAAAATCATCGCGTTCCTGACCGAAGTGGGCCATGCCTCGGATGAGCGGCGGCAGGAATGGGTGCTGCTGTCCGATCTCATCGGCGCTTCCGCGCTCGTGGAGGACATTAATTCCCGTAGGCCGCAAGCGGCAACGCCGAACACCATTCGCGGGCCTTTCTATCGCAATGATGCGCCCGAGCGTTCCTCCGGATCCTCGATTTCCTTGGATGGCATCGGCGAACCGCTGATGGTGTCCGTCCGGGTACAGGATCTTGATGGTCTGCCGATTGCTGGCGCCGAGATCGTCACATGGCAGGCCAATGGCGAGGGCTTTTATGAAAACCAGCAACCGGATCTGCAGCCGGAACATAATCTGCGTGGCCTGTTCCGCACGGATACCGATGGACGCTTCCGGTATCGCTCCGTGATGCCATCCGGCTACGGCGTGCCGGATGATGGGCCGGTCGGACGGCTGCTTGCCGAGGCAGGCTATCCGCTGCGTCGCCCGGCGAACCTGCATTTCGTCATACGGGCGAGGGGGTTCGAGACGGTCACCACCCATATCTACGATGCGAGCGACCCGCATCTTGGCGAAGATGCTCTCTTCGGCGTTCGGCCGGAGCTCGTTGCCTGCTTCGAACCGATCGAGATCGAGGGACAGCGCGCCAAGGCGGTGAACCTCACCTTCGTCATGGTCCGGACAAAGCCAGGGAGAGCAGGATGACCCAGAATTTCTCCTATGCGGGCAGCGCTGCCCAGATCGTCTTCGGCGCTGGCAGCCGCAAGAAGGTGACGGAATGGATCGAGAAAGCCAGCCGCAAGCGGGCTTTGGTGCTCGCAACGCTGCAACAGAAGGCGGATGCGGAAGCACTGGCCTCCGAGATCGGCCAGCTCGCCTGCGGTGTCTTCTCAGGCGCCACGATGCATACGCCCGTTGATGTGACGGAGGCGGCGATGAGGGTGGTGGTGGAGACAGGGGCGGATTGCGTCATCTCCCTTGGTGGCGGATCGACCACCGGGCTTGGCAAGGCGATCGCCTACCGCACCGACCTTCTCCAGATTGTCATCCCGACGACCTATGCGGGCTCGGAAGTGACACCAATCCTTGGACAGACGGACGGCGGCCGCAAGACGACGGTGCGCGACGCCAAGATCTTGCCGGAGATCGTGATTTACGATCCCTCGCTGACACTCGGGCTGCCGGTCGCCATGAGCGTGACGAGCGGCCTCAACGCCATGGCCCACGCCATCGAGGGGCTTTATGCGCAAGACCGCAATCCGATTTCGAGCCTGATGGCGCTTGAAGGCCTTCGGGCCTTTGCGCGGAGCATGCCTGTCATCGTCAATGATCCGAAGAACACGCAAGCGCGCAGCGATGCGCTTTACGGTGCCTGGCTCTGCGGCTCGGTGCTCGGCACCGTCGGCATGGCCCTGCATCACAAGATTTGTCACACGCTGGGTGGCTCCTTCGACACACCACATGCTGAAACCCATGCGGTGATGCTGCCGCACACGGCCGCCTTCAACGCGGCTGCGGCAGCGCCGGAGCTGGCGGAAGCAGCCGGCATTTTCGGCGGCTCGATCGGCGGCGGGCTTTGGGATTTCGCCAAGGCGATCGGCTCGCCGCTGTCGCTTAAAGATTTCGGCCTGACGGAGGCTGATCTCGATCGTGCCGCGTCGATCGCCGTCGAGAACCCATACTGGAACCCACGACCGATCGATTGGGAATCGATCCGCGTGCTGCTGCAGGATGCCTGGGAGGGCCGGCGGCCGAGAGACTGAAATCCAAGCGCCGGCTGGCGCTCTCTTTGGGAGGAGAGACGATGAGGGGAGGAAACATGTTTACGAGACGCGATTTTCTGAAGACGACGGCTGCCGGCGGTGTGCTGATTGCGACCTCCGGCTTGGCCATGCCGGCGATTGCCAAGAATGCGGCGATCAAGCTCGGCTATGTCAGCCCGCAGACTGGGCCGCTCGCCGCTTTCGGCGAGGCCGACAAGTTCGTCATCGACGCCTTTCTGACGATCACGAAGGCAAAGGGCCTGAACTACGAGGTCGTGGTCAAGGACAGCCAGTCGAACCCGAACCGCGCCGCCGAAGTGGCAAAGGAACTGATCGTCGACAACCAGATCAACCTGATGCTGGTATCCTCGACGCCGGAGACGACCAACCCGGTCTCGACGACCTGCGAGAGCGAGGAAATGCCCTGCATTTCTACGGTCGCGCCCTGGCAGCCATGGTTCATCGGCCAGCAGGGCAATCCCGGTGATCCCGCCTCGTGGAAGCCGTTCAACTATGCCTATCATTTCTTCTGGGGCCTGGAGGATATCATCGCCGTCTATACCGGCATGTGGAGCCAGATCGAGACCAATAAGAAGGTTGGGGGCCTGTTCCCGAATGATGGAGATGGCAATGCCTGGGGCGACAAGGTGGTCGGCTTCCCGCCGGTTCTGGAAAAGCTCGGCTACGGGCTGACGGATACCGGTCGCTACCAGAACCTCACGGATGATTTTTCGGCTCAAATCAACGCCTTCAAGCAGGCGAATACCGATATTTTGACCGGGGTGATGATCCCGCCCGATCTCACCACCTTCTGGAATCAGGCCAAGCAGCAGGGTTTGAAGCCGAAGGTCGCCTCGATCGGCAAGGCGCTTCTCTTCCCGCAGACGGTCGAGGCGTTGGGCAATGCCGGCCACAATCTTTCGACCGAGGTCTGGTGGACTCCCAGCCATCCCTTCAAGTCGTCGCTGACGGGCGAGACTGCTTCCGCTGTTGCCGATGCCTTCACCAAGGCGACAGGACGTCCGTGGACGCAGCCGATCGGCTTTGCCCATGCGCTTTTCGAACTCGCCGTCGATGTCATGAAGCGGACCGAGGATGCAGGCGATGCCGACGCGGTCGCCAAGGCGATCGGCGAAACGAAGCTCGATACGCTTGTCGGGCCGATTGCCTGGGGCAACGAGAAGCTTCCGCCATTCGCCCAGAAGAATGTCGCCAAGACGCCACTGGTCGGCGGTCAATGGCGGCTGAGATCGGGCGGCGGCTACGATCTCGTCGTCGTCGAAAACGGCCTGGCGCCGAACGTGCCGCTTGGCGGCAAGCTCGAAGCCCTGGCGTGAGAGGAAGGCTGCCCGGCTTGCCGTCGGGCGGCCTCCAACGGAGAACGACAATGCCCATACTGGAATTGAACGGAGTTTCTAAATCCTTCGGCGCCCTCGTGGTTGCCGAGGATATCGGCTTCTCCGTGGAGCCAGGCGAGGCGCTCGGCGTCATCGGGCCGAACGGCGCCGGTAAGTCGACGCTGTTCAACCTCATCAACGGCAATCTCTCCGTTGCCAGAGGATCGATCGAGTTCGATGGTCGCGATGTGACGCATACACCGCCGATGCAGCGGTGCCTTGCCGGCATGGGTCGAACCTTCCAGATCCCGCAGCCGTTCGAACGCCTGACGACATATGAAAACCTGCTCGTTGCCGGTGCTTTCGGTGCCAAGGCGCGGGAAGGTGATGTTGCAGCTCTGTGCGCGGAGATTCTTGTCGAAACCGGCCTGATCGCGAAGGCCAATGTGCCGGCCGGATCGCTGACCCTGCTCGAACGCAAGCGGCTGGAGCTGGCCCGCGCGCTTGCGACCCAGCCGAAGCTGCTGCTTCTCGACGAAATCGCCGGCGGCCTGACGGAAGGCGAATGCCGCCAGCTGGTCGCGACGATCAAGCGGGTTCACCAGCGCGGCGTTGCCATCATCTGGATCGAGCATGTGCTGCACGCTTTGACTGCGGTGGCCGAGCGCATCCTCGTGCTCAATTTCGGCCGGGTGATCGGCATCGGCAAGCCCGACGCGATCATGGCGTCGAGCGAGGTGCGCGAAATCTATCTAGGGATGGACGTCTGATGGCGAGCCTTGTCGAAACCCGCGGCCTCATGGCCGCCTATGGCGATTTCCAGGCGGTGCTCGGTGTCGATCTGCATCTGGAGGCCGGCGAGACGATCGCCGTCATCGGTGCGAACGGCGCCGGCAAATCGACGCTGATGCGCTCGATTGCCGGTGTCATCGCCAACAAGCCCGAGATGGTCCTGCATCGCGGCGAGCCGATCGGTGCCCTGGCCGCCTCCGACGTGGTGCGTCGCGGCATCGCGCTCGTGCCCGAGGGCCGGAAGCTGTTTCCGTCGCTAACAGTCGAGGAAAATCTGCAGATCGGCCGTTATGGCCGGCGGGTCGCCGGGCCGTGGACGCTCAACAGCATCTATTCGCTATTCCCGGTCTTGAAGGAAAGGCGGCGCAATCCGGCGACGGCGCTTTCGGGCGGGCAGCAGCAGATGGTCGCGATCGGCCGGGCGTTGATGTCCAATCCTGAAGTCCTTCTTTGCGACGAGCTGAGCCTCGGCCTGGCCCCCGTGGTCATCAAGGATATCTATGCCGCCTTCTCCCATATCCGCGCCGCGGGTGCGGCCATCGTCATCGTCGAGCAGGATATCGCCCAGGCGCTGAAGGTCGCCGACCGCGTCTATTGCATGATGGAGGGCCGTATCACCCTGACCGGTCGCCCGGCGGAACTCGACCGAACCGACATCCATGCGGCCTATTTCGGAGCGGATACCCATGAACTGGCTTGATACGCTTCTGCAAGGTGTTCTGCTCGGCGGGCTCTATGCGCTGTTTGCAGCGGGGCTCAGCCTCGTCTTCGGCATCATGCGCCTCGTCAATCTCGCCCATGGCGATCTCATCGTGCTGGCGGCTTTCCTGATCCTGGTGCTTGTCTCATTGCTTGGGCTTGATCCTTTCCTGGCTGCGCTGATCGCGGCCCCCCTGATGTTCGCTGTCGGGTGGCTGCTGCAATATCATCTGCTGAACCGGACCCTCGGCAAGGATATCCTGCCGCCGCTGCTCGTCACCTTCGGCCTGTCGATCGTCATCCAGAACGGTCTTCTGGAAGGTTTTACTGCCGATAGCCGGCGGATCTCTGCCGGCGCTTTGGAGACGGCCTCTCTGCAATTGGGCAGCGTCAATGCCGGGCTGATGCCGTTGCTTACCTTTGCCTCGGCCGTTCTCGTCATCGTCGGTCTCAACCAGCTCATCTATCGAACCGAACTCGGCCGCGCCTTCCGCGCCACGTCGGATGATGTGGTGACGGCGAGCCTGATGGGCATTCGGCCGAATTCCATCTTCGCCATCGCGACCGGGCTTGCGATGATGATCGTGACCGTCGCCGCACTTTATCTCGGCATGCGCGCAAATTTCGATCCGACGGCCGGACCGGCACGACTGATCTACGCCTTTGAAGCCGTCATCATCGGCGGTCTCGGCTCGTTGTGGGGCACGCTTGCCGGCGGCGTCATCCTGGGGGTCGCTCAGACGTTCGGCGCGGCGATCAATCCCGAATGGCAGATCCTGGCCGGGCATATCGCCTTCCTACTCGTGCTGCTCTTCCGGCCGCGCGGCCTTTTCCCTCGGGCAGTGGATTGAGGCCGTCATGACCACAGGTTTCGAAACAATGTCGACCGAAATCGCAGTACCGCCGGGCTGGCGGGTGGAAACACGGACGCGGCTTTCCAGCATCTTCACCATCCTCTCGCTTGTCGCGGTGGTCGCGCTTGCCGCTGCACCCTTCATGGTGTCGCGCGGCGTCGTGCAGGATCTGTTCTTCATCCTGACCATGCTGGCGCTGGCGCAGAGCTGGAACCTGCTTGCCGGCTATGCAGGACTGATCTCGGTCGGGCAGCAGCTCTTTGTCGGCTGCGGCGCCTATACGCTGTTCGGCTTCGTCATTCTTGCCGGTGTCGACCCGATCCTTGCCATTCCGCTCGCCGGCCTCTTCGCAATGCTGACCGCCGCGCCGGCCGCCTTCTTTTCCTTCCGGCTTTACGGCCCCTATTTCGCGATCGGCACCTGGGTCATCGCCGAAGTCGGGCGGTTGCTGTTCGCCCAATGGAAGATGCTCGGCGGCGGCACGGGAACCTCGCTGCCGCGCGAAGCCACCAAGGATATGCTCGGTATTTCCTTGTTGCAGAACTGGTTCGGCATGCGCTCCGCGGCCGCGGCTGATGCGCTCACCTATTGGCTGGCGCTGGCGCTCGGCGCGCTGACGATCGGCTTCATCTACCGGCTGCTGCGCAGCAAGCAGGGCCTTGGCCTTGCCGCCGTACGCGACAATGAGACGGCGGCCCGTGCGCTCGGCGTCGATGCGCGCCGGCTGAAGATCGTTGTCTATCTGGCGACGGCCTTCGTGACCGGCATGGTCGGTGCGCTCATCTACCTGCAAAAGGAGCGCATATCGCCGGACGCCGCCTTCTCGCTCACTGACTGGACCGCCTATGTCGTGTTCATTGTCGTCATCGGCGGCATCGGCACCATCGAAGGGCCGCTGGTCGGTGTGCTCGTCTTCTTCCTGCTGCAGAATGCCTTTTCGAGCTACGGCTCCTGGTATCTCCTGGCGCTCGGCGCGCTCGCCATCGTCACGATGCTGTTCGCGCCACGAGGTCTCTGGGGTCTCATATCCAGCCGTACCGGTTGGGAACTCTTTCCGGTCCGTCGCCTGCTGAGAGGCGGATCAACGCTACATGATGAAAAGGGAGGGCCAAATGGCTGACATCACCACCGACGTTCTGATCATCGGTACAGGACCCGCAGGCTCTGCGACCGCTGCGCTACTTGCGACCTACGGCCTCGAGCCGATGGTGATCAACCGTTATCGCTGGCTGGCGAGCACGCCGCGCGCGCACATCACGAACCAGCGGACGATGGAGGTTCTGCGCGATCTCGGTCGTGATGTCGAAGAGGAGGCCTATCTCTTCGCGGTCGAACAGGATCTGATGGGGCAGAATGTCTTCTGCACGGCGGTTGCCGGCGAGGAGATTGGCCGCATGCAGAGCTGGGGCAACCATCCGCTGTCGCGTGCCGAGCACCTTCTTTCATCGCCCGCTCACATGAACGACTTACCGCAGACTTACATGGAGCCGCTGCTGTTCAAGACAGCCTGCTCGCGCGGCGCGCAGGCACGCATGTCGACGGAGTATGTGAGCCATGTTCAGGATGCAGATGGGGTCACGACGACCTGTCTCGACCGTCTGACCGGTAAAGAACTGACCATCCGCTCTAAGTTTCTGATCGGCGCCGACGGCGGCAATTCCAAGGTCGCGGAGCATGCCGGCCTGACCTTCGAAGGCAAGATGGGCGTCGCCGGCTCGATGAACATTCTCTTTGAGGCCGATCTCTCACGCTATGTCGCCCATCGGCCGTCGGTGCTCTATTGGGTGTTGCAGCCCGGCGCCGATGTCGGCGGCATCGGCATGGGCCTCGTGCGCATGGTGCGGCCATGGAACGAGTGGCTGATCGTCTGGGGCTATGACATCAACCAGCCTGCGCCGCAGGTCGACGATGCCTTCGCCACCAAGGTCGTGCGCGAACTGGTCGGCGTTGCCGATCTCAAGCCGAAGATCAAGTCGGTCTCGACCTGGACTGTGAACAACATGTATGCGACGAGCATGTCGAACGGCCGTGTCTTCTGCATGGGCGATGCCGTCCATCGCCATCCGCCTTCGAACGGCCTCGGTTCCAACACCTCGATCCAGGACGGCTTCAATCTTGCGTGGAAGCTTGCATTGGTCCTCAAGGGGCAGGCGGGCATGGGCCTGCTTGAGAGCTACCAAGCCGAACGCGCGCCGGTCGCCAAGCAGATCGTCACCCGCGCCAACAAGTCGATCGAGGAATTCGGCCCGATCTTCAAGTCGCTTGGCCTGCTCGATTCCGTCGATCCGGTGAAGATGCAGCAGAACATGGATGCGCGCTGCGATGACACCGCCGATGCCGAACGCCAGCGCACGGCCATTCGCGAGGCAATTGCCTATAAGGTCTATGAGTTCGACGCGCATGGCGTGGAGATGAACCATCGCTACACTTCGAATGCCGTCGTCAAGGACGGGCAGCCGGAGCCAGCCTACGAGAAGGATGCCGAGCTGCATTTCCAGCCGACGACGTGGCCGGGCGCGCGGCTGCCGCATGCCTGGCTGTTCAACGACAGCGGCAGGAAAGTATCGAGCCTCGATCTCACCGGTCATGGCGTCTTCACCATATTGACCGGTATCGGTGGTGACGGCTGGATTGCTGCGGCGAGGGCTTTGTCGAAGGAGTTGAGTTTGCCGATCGCCGTCCACAAGATCGGTCCGCGCCAGGAGTGGCAGGACCTGACGGGAGACTGGGCACGCGCCCGCGAAATCCACGACGCCGGCGTCTTGCTGGTACGTCCGGACCATCACGTCGCCTGGCGCTCGGATACGGCGGTTGACGAGCCGGAACGCGAGCTTCGCCGCGTGCTGAAGACAATTCTGGATCTGTGAGGCGATCATGAGTGTGGAAGAAAAAGGCTATTTCACCGAGGAAAATTCCGTCGAGGTGGTCACGAGCCGCAACGTCAATGCCAGGGATGCGCGGCTGAAGCAGGTGATGGAGGTCGTCACCCGCAAGCTGCACGAGGCAGTGAAGGAGCTGGAGCCGACGCAGGACGAATGGATGGAGGCGATCTTCTTCCTCACCCGCACCGGCCATACCTGCACCGACTGGCGGCAGGAGTTCATCCTGCTGTCGGATGTGCTCGGCGTGTCAATGCTGGTCGACGCGATCAACAACCGCAAGCCGTCGGGTGCTTCGGAAAGCACGGTCCTCGGGCCTTTCCATGTTGCGGACGCGCCGGAGCTGCCGATGGGCGCAAATATCTGCCTCGACCAGAAGGGCGAGGACATGGTGATCAGCGGCCGCATTCTCGATACTGACGGCAGGCCGATCGAAAACGCGGTACTTGATGTCTGGCAGGCCAATGACGAAGGCTTTTACGATGTCCAGCAGAAGGGCATCCAGCCGGATTTCAATCTGCGTGGCGTCTTCCGCACCGGCAAGGACGGGCACTACTGGTTCCGGGCGGTGAAACCGAAATATTATCCGATCCCGGACGATGGCCCAGTCGGACAATTGCTCGGTGCCCTCAGCCGCCATCCCTATCGGCCGGCCCATCTGCACTACATCATCAAGGCCGACGGCTTCGAGACGCTGACGACCCATATCTTCGATCCGGACGATCCCTATATCCGTTCCGATGCGGTGTTCGGCGTCAAGGAGAGTCTGCTTGCCGAGTTCAGGCTGACGAATGATCCAGCCCGCGCCAAGGATCTCGGTTTCCGCGGCCCGTTCTGGAAGGTCGAGCACGATTTCGTGCTGGCGCCAGAGCGCAAGCGAAATTAGGCGACAAGCGATCGCGGCGCTCCATCATGAACGCTGCGGACGCCCGAACTTGCTTATGGAAATTCTTCATTGCCGGTAGTGATATGCAATTCTTCAATACAACCTTAGAATAACGTGAAAGTAAGCTTTCCCGAATAAATGTAGTTCCCAGGTCTCAGAAGGCTCACCGATGCCGCTGCGGATGGGAAGCGCCATGTCATCGATCGATATCATCGTTCCAAAATCCGCTCCGCGCCGATGGCAGGAGATCGTCGTCGCGCGTCTGCAAGCCGACGGACACGACATCGCCGTCATACATGAATCCGTGTCGAACGCATGGCCGGCAACGGTCAACGCCGCTCTTTCTTTCGAGCGCAGGATCTTTCGCCGACGAGATCCGGCTCTTGCCGCGTCATTGTCGCAAATCCCCGCAAGCCGCCGCAGCAGGCCCGCAGCACTTCGGCTGGATCTTACAGGCAATATCGTGCCATCGGATGTTCCAACCATTGCGTTGAACTTCGACGGCTTCAATTCCGACCTGTCGGTTGCGATGGCGATCGCCGCCGGCACGTTGCCTGTCATCGAAGCTGTTCTGGATGGCAGGACCGTCATAGGCCGAGCCTGGCCGATGACCGACAAACGCGAGTCCGTGGCGCTCGGCATTGAAGATGTCCTGGCGCGCGCCATTACGCTTACCGTTTCCGTGGTTCACGCTTTTTTCGAAAACCGGCTTCTCTTGGATGAGCCAATCTCCGCGGCATCCAAGGGCCCGACAGGTGAAACGGCATCTTTTGCGTCGACTTATTTGACGGCAGCCCTGCCGCGCTTGGGTCAAGAGGCAATGCGGCGTGCGCGTTTTCGCCACGCGCATTGGCGCGTCGGTTATCGCTTTGTTGATGGGCCGGGCGTGGCGAGCACCCATGCGCTTGGATGCGGCTGGTCCGTTCTGCCGGATGCGGGAGATCGCTTCTATGCGGATCCCTTTCCGTTTCAGTGGCGGGATCGCTTCTTCCTGTTCGTCGAGGACTATCCGCACGCGACGGGCAAGGCGGTCATCTCGGTCGTGCCGTTCGACGCTGCCGGTGCTCCCCAAGAGCCGCGATGCGTGCTGGAGGAGCCCTATCATCTCTCCTATCCACAGGTCTTCGAGCGCGACGGTTCGATCTGGATGCTCCCCGAGGCCAGTTCGGGCGGAAAGTTGATCCTCTATCGGGCAACAGAGTTTCCGGATCGCTGGGTTCCTGAAGCCGTGCTCATCGACGGCGAGATTTCCGACGCGACGCTGCTCGATCATGATGGACAGCTATGGCTGTTTGCGACCAGTCGCGATGGCTACGGCAGCACCTCCGATACGCTCGTGGTCTTCCATGCGTCCCGGCTTGCCGGCCCCTGGAGGCCGCACATGTTGAACCCGGTTCTCATCGATCGCCGCATGGCGCGCCCGGGAGGCGCTTTTGTCCGCGAGGGCGGCGGCATCTATCTCCCGGTCCAGGACGGAACGCTCGGCTACGGTGGCGGCCTTGGTATCTCGCAACTGCTGCAGCTGGATGAGAGGACGGTTCGGCTATCGCCGCCCCGATTGATTGCGGCGCACGGCGACTGGCCTTATCCGAAGATCCACACGCTCAACCGGTCAGGCCGATTGGAGGTGATCGACGGGATTGCAGCCGTGCGGAAGTGAGCGGGACAGAAGCAGGGCTTCGTAGCCGGCGCACATGCGCGTCGGTGAATATTGCTCCTTCAGTTGCCGTCCGGCGGCGGCAAGCTTGGCTGCAAGCTCCGGCTTGGTGATGAGTTCGGCAATCCCATCGGCCATTCCCTTGGCATCGGCATCGACGAAGAGTGCTGCGGCTTGCCCCTCATCCGTCGTCAGCACTTCCTTGAGCACGTCAAGCTTGCTCGTGACCACCGGCAGCCCGGAAATGGCAGCCTCGACGACGGCGAGGCCGAAGGTTTCCGTCAATGATGAAAATGCATAGGCGTCTCCCGCCGCAAGGAATTCGAAGATGCGTGAGGGAGGCACTTCACCGACGAGATGCAGCCTGTCGCTGACACCGTTGGCCCTCGCAAAAGCGACGATCGCATCCTGCTCGGGGCCGGTGCCGGCGATGGCGATATGAATGTCGGGCAGATGAGCGAGGGCGCCGACGAGCGCGATCTGGTTTTTCGATGGCGCCATGCGGCCGGAAGAGACGGCCAGCCACGCCTCTCGGGGAAGGCCAAAGGCGGCGCGCGCCGATCCTTTGTCGAAGGCGATCGAGGGTGCAGGAACGCCGTGATCGATGCGTGCCGTCCGGCGCCGATAGGCTTTCGGGAAGATGTCGAACTGCGCTTCCGTCCAGCGCGAGTTGACGACATTGGCGTGATAGGCGCCGAAAGTGCCCATCAGCTTGTCGATCTGCGTCAGGATCCCCCTGACGCCGCTCGTCTGCGGCGCGCCGCTCTGGTTTGCGATGATGGAGTTTGCGCCGGCGAGCCGCGCGCCGATAGTGCCGAAAATATTGCCGTAGTGCTGGAAGGTGATCACCGCCTCCGGTCGAGCTTTGCGCAAGTAGCCCACAAGTCCGACGGCGGCGCGTATCTGGCCGAGCATGCTGCGCGGCGGCTCGGTGAGGATGAAATCCGCATGGGGATCGTGGTCGTAGACGTCGGTTTTCCGATACATGAAGACGGTACGCACGTCATGGCCACGCGCGCGCAGCCCTTCACCGACCATATCCGAAATCCTCTGTGCTCCGCCTGCCTCCGCCTGGGTCTGTACCTGCACGATTTTCATGAGCGGCCTTTCAGGAAGGAGCGGGCGGTGAGGGCGTCTTCGCCGGCAAAGAAGCCGAAGATCGACGGGTTGATGCCGATGGTGCGGCGCGCGATGAACACGGCGGTTACGCACCAAACGATGATCGTCCCGGCAATGGCGAGCGCTGCGCCGATCGGGCCGAGCCAATAGGTCAGCACGGCCGTCGCACAGAGCCCGAACGTGTTGACGATGACCAGCAGCTTGAAAAGCGCGTGCTGGAGGCCTGTCAACTGCATGAGGATTTCGGTAGGGCCGCAGGCGGTGCCGACGGTAGCGCCGATGCCGAAGATGATCAACGTCACCTGCATCGTCGGTGTGGCGTAGGCGTGATTGAAGATCGACAGGATCAGGCCGCCGAAGATCAGGAAGGATACCAGCACGCACAAGGCGATGATGAAGCCGCCGAGCGCTGCAAGGCTGGTGATACGCTGCACATGCACCTTGTCTCCGGTATAGAAGGCAGCCGAGATCTGCGGCGCAAGCGCCTGGTTGATGCCGTTGAGCGCGAGGACGACGAGCCGCATCGTTCGATCCGCGACGAAAATTGCGCCGGCGGCTTCGGGGCCGAGAATGGCCGCGACAAGCAAGGTGCTCGCCTGACTGAGCGCCGGCGGGAGTGCCGTGACGCCCCACAGGCCGAACGTCACAGTTTTGAATTCATCCTTCTGTTCTTTCGTAAGCGGGCCGCGCTGCGCGCGGATCGTGTCACGAAAAAGCACGAATGTTTGCGGAGCGATCATGAGGAGCAGCAACCCGGCAGTCAGGTAGGTTGCGGTCACCGCGCTCATCTTCATGTGCATGAAATGGGCAAGCACGAAGACCGGAATTGCCACTGCCCGCCACAGGACATCGCGCGGTAGCAGCGCAAATATCAGCGCATTCTTGGCACGAAGGGCGCAAGCGACGAATTCCGACCAGCCGAGAGCGAAGGCCAACACCATGGTCGCCACGCAGATCGCGAGCCATTCGGGCGTCTGCGTGCCGGCGAATGGCAAGAAGCCGATGATGAGAATGAGCAGACTGAAGCTTGCAAGCCCGGCAAGCGCAACAAGGATGGAGCGGGCCATCATGCCGTTTGCCGAATTCAGGTCGTTGTTGCCGGCATATTGCGGCCAGAATCTGAGCACCGCACTTTGCTGGCCGATTATTGCGAAGAAGGAGACCAGACTCGCTCCGGCATAGGCGGCGCTATAAAGACCGAACTGCCGCTCATCGGTCGTCATGGCAACCGCAACGAACATCAGGAACGACAGGCCTGCACTGGCGAGCTTGATGGCACCGGCAACGGCGCCGCTCCTGGCAAGCGCGCCGATCGACAAGCGCAGGTTGCTCGCGGGCGGCGACGTTTCGGCTGATAAAGTATCGCTGTTGCCGGCTTTCTCACCCAACGCCCTGATCCTGTATTGATTGCTATCGACCGAATGGCCTGCAGTGCCTGAAATAGAATGTATCTCTAATATCGTAAGTACTCATGCTTGCGCCAGAACGAAGTCGCAACATGGTTACTTGCGATGTCTCAAGTCGATCACACGCTCTGGTGTAAATTCAACGGATGATTAACATTATTCACTAATACTGAATTTAGTGATGTGCGATGAGCCGGAGACCCGCATTCGCGGAGAGGAACAGGATGAAGCCGTTTAACATTGACGAGCGCTCGCTTCCGCCGCTGTTCGATGTCGGTGCCGTGTGGACCATCCTGTGGCAGCGCTGGCTGACCGTATTGACGTGCACCGTTGCCGTGCTTCTCCTGACGCTGGCCTACCTTGCCGTGGCAAAGCCGAGCTATACCGCGACAGCTTCCGTCATGATCGATCCGCGCGATCCGCGCGCGACGAATCTCAACAATGTTCTGCCTGGCATCGGCAGCGACAGCGCGGCCATCGCAAGCCAGGTGTTCGTCATTGAATCGCGTGACCTGCTGATGAAGGTCTTTGAGAGCGAGAACATCGAGAACGATCCGGAATTTGGGGGTGGCGGTCTGCTGTCGCGTATTGGCCTGGCTTCGCATCCCACGAAGGATTCGATCTTCAAGAGCTTTCAGCGCGCCGTGACCGTGGAACGTGCTGGGCTTACCTATGTCATCGATGTCAGTTTCGCTTCTCGATATTCCGACAAGGCGGCGAGGATCGCCAATGCCATTGTCGATCGCTATAAGGCCGGTCTTTCGGGTGAGCGGGAGACTGCAAACAGCGACGTGAATTCGCTGCTTGCGAGCCGGATCGGCAATCTTCAGAAGAACGTCAGCGATGCCGAGCAGGAAGTCGGAGATTTCAAGGTCTCGCATCAGATCCTCGATGCTTCCGCCGGCGGCACGCTGCAGTCCCAGATTGACAAGCTTACGGATCAGTTGATAGGCGCGCGAAGCGATGCCGATCAGGCCAAGGATAAGTATGCTCAGGCGCTTGCCGCAGGCACCTCGCCGGCCGCACTTGCCAAGCTTTCGGAAATCCTTTCCTCCGAAGCCACGGTCAAACTCCGCGAGAACTACAATCAACGGGCCGCCGATCTCGCCAATTACGAGGCCATGTACCAGCCGCGCCATCCGATCATCAAAAGACTGCGATCCGAATTGGACAGGATGCAGGGTCTTATGGCCGTCGAGGCGCAGCGCATCACGCGGGAATTGAAAGCGAAGTCCGATCTGGCCGTGCAAAACGTTGTGGCGTTGCAGGCAAAGCTCGACGATCTCCGCCAAAGGCTGGAAAGCTCGGATACGGCGCAGGTGCAGTTGCGGCAGCTGGAGGCGAAGACGAAGGCGGCGCGCACGGTGCTTGACGATTTCCTGAAGCGCGCCGAGGAGACATCGCAGATGCAGGGCCTGCAGCTGCAGGAGGCGCGGGTGATCAGTGCCGCCGCTCCGCCGGTGCAGCCGACCTGGCCGAAGCCGCTGCTGTTGTTGCCGGTCAGCGCCGCTCTCGGTCTTATCATCGGCTGCGGTCTTGCTCTGGTGCGTGGACCCAGACAGCAGCCGGAACAGGATCCCACAAGCCCCATAAGACGTAGCCTCCTCGACGTCGAGCCTTACAAAGACGCTTCGTCGGAAATCGCAAAGCCGGAGCCGGCGCCCGTCAATCTTGGAGAGTACCGGCTTCCGGGCGTTGCCGGCGTCGGTGCCTATCTCAGCATTCGCGCGATGCGGCGGCGCTTTTTCCAGGCCGGAAACGAAGCCTTTTCGCGCGATGTGCTGCAGCTGATGCGGCGCATCATTCTGTATCTGACGGAGCATCCGAAACCTTATGTGCTGATGGTCTCCTCACTTCACACGCCGCTGGCGGCGAGGCTTGCAGGGGCGATGGTTGGCCTCGGTCTTCAACAGGCCGAACAGAATGTGCTCGTGGTCGAGTTCGGAGACCTGCCCGGCTTGGGAGCGCCAGCCCGCAGCGGTAACGGCGTCTTCATCAGCGGCGCGAGCGGTCTGCGAACGGTTGTGTACAATAGGCCTGTCGCCGAGAATGTAGAGTTGCCGATGCGTCTTAGCCTCGACGATATATTGGCCACGGCCGGCTCATTCGATTTCGTGCTTCTGATGGGGCCTTCCATCGTCGATGGTAACTGGGACCCGACGCTTTTTGCTGAAGCGGATCTCTTGCTTTTTGCGCTCAGCCCTGCGGAAGAGGCGGCGGAAATCGCCAACATGCTTCGCCAACGCCTTGATGCCGATCAGATCGCGCGCAGCGCCACGCTGACGATTGCGCCGGAACACGTCGATACGCGCCGCAGCCAGCCAGTGCGGCCGATCCGGTCGGCTGACGATGGAGGGCGGGGTGATCGAATCTCTGCAAGGGGATGATCGTGGGACGCGGCTTGCGATCGACGATGATATCGCGCCGAAGCGCTCTCAAGCTTGCAGGCGGCTCCATTCTGGCTGCTCTTCCTGCTGTCGGCGCGGCGCGCGCGGCGGGCAAACCCATCGTACCCTCGCGCGGCATCAATCTGCCTGGATGGTTCGATAGCAGCGATGGAGTGGCGCCAAGCGAGCCAGTGCTCGAAAAGCTTCGCCAATCGGGCTTTGAAACCATCCGCTTGCCGATTAATGGCGATCTCCTGTCGGCAGGCGATACGACCGCGCTCCATCGCATCGAGGCAGGCGTGACCGACCTCAATCGGCTGGGTTTTTCCGTCCTTGCGGACATGCATCCCTCTGCAAGTCTGCACACGGCTCTCCGTCAGGATTTCGAGGCCGGTTCGCAAAGGGCGGCCAAGGCATGGATGGCGCTAAGCAGCGTCGTCGCCAATCTCCCAGGTGAATCGGTCTACGCGGAATTGCTGAACGAGCCGCCCATGCGAAGTGACGCATGGCTTCAACTACGGGACCGGCTTGCCGAGGTCGTGCGATCCAAATGCCCGAGCCATACGCTGATTTGGGGGCCGTCGCCCTCTCAGGGCATCTGGGAAATCGGCGAAACGCCGCCTCTTGCCGATGACAACCAGATCGCCGCCATTCATTTCTACGCACCCACGGCCTTTACCCAGCAATGCGAGACCTGGGATGCGTCTCCGCTTGCGCGGATTTCGAGTTTGCCCTTTCCGGCTACTATCGAAACGCCTCTCGTGCAGGAGAGCATCGACAAGCTGCGTGCCGGCGGAGATGAGCAGGCCGCAAGTCTCATCGAAGAGCAATTGGCGACGCCCTGGACAGAAGCGGCGATCGCCACCGAGTTCGGGAGGCTGAGGCGCTGGTCCGAAACACATGACTGTCCGGTGATGATGAATGAGTTTGGCGTACTCAATTTCTGCGTCGATGCCGAAAGCCGCAGGTTCTGGGTTCGGGCCGTACGGCAAGCGGCAGAGGCCAATCAGATCGGTTGGGTCTATTGGGAACTCGATCAGGGCTTCGGCATCATCAAGAGCCGGCGCAGCACTGAGGGTTTCGACAGCGTCATGATCGCCGCACTCCTGGATGGCCGTGGCGGACGCTGAAATGCTGAGGAATATGGCAGTGAGTAACGACAACTGATGCGGACGGACGGAGTTTGACGATGAGCATCACGGAAGGTCGCGCCGGCTTCGGGGCGGGAGGCATGAGCGCGCTGCGCTCGGATGCCATCTTTCACCTTTGCATCGCCATTCTTGCGGTCATTGCCTCCGTTTCGGCGTTCGCCGTCTGGACACCTTTTGGGGTTGCCGCGACATTTGCCTTGACGCTCGTCCTGGCCATTGCTCAGCCCGGCTGCATCCCGATCGTCATTGCCTGTTCCTTTCTCTACCAGAATCTCGTGGTTGCCTGGTTCACACCTTTCGTGCCCGATCACGACACGTTCGATGCGTTGCGTGGCGCCAATTTCGTTATCCTGATGACTGCCTTCGTCGCCTTCGTCATGGCCTCCTTTCAATATCGTGTGCGGGCCCTGGCCGAATTGCGACCCTGGCTGATATTCAGTTTCGTGCTCTGCGGCATAGTTACTTTCTATCTTGCGCTCGGTGCTGTTCACGGCGGACCGAAGGATGCCGTCATCTATTTCCGCAATACGATCACCCCGCTTGCATGTTTCCACATCGCAATTCTGGCTGCCAGTCTCTATCCGGTTGACCTGCGCAAGGGCATCCTCTGGCTCTGCGCCGTTGCCATCATCTATGGCTATCTGGAACAGATCTTCCGGATGGATTTCCTCAGTCTGTTTCATGGCGATCTCTATATTCATCGTGGCCTGAAGGCTCAGATCGAGGCCGGTGTATGGGAAAAGAAGCTGAGAGAAACCGGCTTCGTGCTTCGCGGTATCGAAGATACGATGATGACGACCTTCTTCAACATCAAGCTGTTTAGCGATTTGTTTCCTCCGATCTTCCGCAATGGCGGTCCGAACTTTCATCCGATCAGCTATGCTTACGGCCTGAGCATCATGTCGGCCTGGCTCTTGTTTAGAGGGCGCTGGCTGCTGCCGATTGCCGCCCTGCCGCTGCTGCTCGTCATCGGCTCCAAGGGTGCGACGTTCATGCTGCTGGCGGCGATCGGTGCTCGGTTGATCTATCGTCCCTCCAGTGCGGAACTGACGCTGCTTGCAGTCGTCGTGCTAGCTGCCGTCTGGACGGCCGCCGCCATCCTTTTCGGTGCGACGCATGGAGATTACCATGTTCTCGGCCTGATCGCGGGTGTTCGCGAGTTCCTGCACAATCCGCTCGGGCAGGGCCTGGGGATCGGCGGCAATCTTTCGAGTACAAGTCTCAATCTGGATTGGGACCGGGCACAGGACGAGGGTGTTGCCTCCGTCCCCGTCGAAAGTGCTGTCGGCGTCATGCTCTATCAGATGGGTGTGGGCAGCTTCGTCTTCTTCGGTTTTCTTGCCGCACTGGCGCTATCGGCTCGCAGGCAGCTGATTGCCACTGGCGATCCGGACTTTCTTTTCGCTTTCGTCGCGGTCGTCACGATCGCGTCCAATGCCGTATTGCAGGAAGAGGCGTTCTTTTCACCTCTGGCGCTCGGCTTCTGCCTTCTGCTTGTCGGTGTTTCCTTTGGAGCGCGCTGGCGCTCACTCAGCATCTCGCGCGGCCTGCTCAGCCAGTCGGGAGAACATATGCCGTCGCGGCAACTATGACTCGGTCGATATTCAATCGTGCCCGCATGGAGCCGTTCGTTCAAGGGAACGAATAGCACGATTGGAAGGTGTCTAAGCCTTGCGGAAACTCCAAAAGCCCGGCGTCGGTTCTCTCTCAGGATCAGAAACCGAAGATGACGAGCTCGGTGAATGTCAGGTCTCCGAGTGAGGGCGGCTTCGGGCCTTTGAAATACTTGGTCCCGCTTCCGGCAAAGTAACGTCCGACGAGACCAGGCACCGGCCCGTTCGCGTCGACGACGCAGAGGAATATGCCTTTTCGCAGGAGATGGCGGCCGAGCGCGCCGGCGCACCGTCCGAGTTCCTCGGGCGTGCGACAGTAGATCACCTGGGCACTCGGAACGATGCCATGGAAGATGCGGCGCGTCTTGAACACGAAGGGAAATGCCCTGTCACCGTCGACACAAATCAACGACAGGCATTCGAGTGCCGCATGCTGGAGGAGGATCTCCCTGTCGCCCTGCGAGAGCATCGACATTTCGGGAAGATCGGAGCGGGCTTCGAGCACGTGGTACGGACCTCCCGCAGCACTCAACATCGGCAGGAAAGCAAGCTGCCCATCGGCATAACGGCGGAAGCCTAGCGCCTCATTGACCTTGATGGTTCCCGGGGCCGGCGAAACATTGATAAAGGTCACGTTCTTTCGTCTCAGCGCCGCGATCACCATCTTGCCGGCAAAAGCACGGTATTCCGGATCGACAGACCAGCTCGACAGATTGCAGCGGAGCTCTTCGCCCTCCAGCCCCTCATGCCGAAAATAGAGCGCCAGCAAGACGCCGACGATGCGCCCGGACATATCCAGGACGAAGCCGTATTTTGGCAGGTCGGGCACGAAAGGCCGCTTTTCCATACGCGTGACGGCACGTTCCCAATAGCCTCGGTCGCGTGTCGGAAAGTTTCTGCGGAGGCAATCGATGATGCCTTCCCAGTCACTCTCTTCGATCGGCCGGCAAGTAAGTCCAGGAGGAAATGCGCCTAAAACTGCCATCGTCAACCCCACAATATTACCGATACAGCTATGCATGCTTCACATTTTAGAAACATACTATATTTCCATTAACGAATATTTCCCGAAACATCATTTCCTGCTTGTCAGCTCGGCTATGCCACAGGTTTCGAGTTCAGCGCAGCGGATCGTAGCGCAGACCTGGTGCGTATCGTCTTGAGCTGATGAAGCTTTGCGGCAAGAGCAGGACTTATGTTTTTGATACTGTACAGCACGCGTCGACGCATGAAATGGAACTGACGGCGCAGGCGCCACCCGACATCGGTTTTCGTCGTCAGATGGAAGTGATGATCGGTCATTCGTACCGAGCTGATGTCCATATCAAGCTTTTCCGGGTCGTCGTAATAGGCAGCGATCTTGGTGTAATCGATGGAAGTTTCTGCCATCCATTGCGGGATATGCCCACAGCACAAACGCTCGACATCGGTCAGGAGCCGGCTGACCCCAAGGCCGCTTGCCGGACAGGAGGTCAGATAAGCATCTCCGATCAGCACGACGCCATCCTGCCGGCAATTTTCAGCGGCGGTTATATCGGTGAGCCAGCTATCGATCCGGCTACCGATTTCAAAATCACCAAAGGTGTCGACAAGTGATGGGAAGGCAGCTGTGAGCACCTGCTTCGGATCGTCATATAGCGATTTGACCCACGGATCGCGCGGATCCCGGAACAGAAAGAGGTTGGCTCGTGTCGTTCCCGGGACCGGAAATAGATTGAGATGGTCGATTCCATCGCCGTCACCGTGATAGGTCAGGGCGGTGTGGCGAAATCTATTGGATCGCAGCGGACGAATGTTGAAGCCGAATGCGAGCGGGCGCCGATCGCTGATCTGTCGGTGTAGAATACCAAGATCCCGGCGCAGAGTATCGCCCATACCGGTCGCGATCACCAGCAATCGCGCGGTGATTTCGTCCTGGCCAAGGACCGATATCCGCTGTTGTGCGGCTCCGATCCGCAAGCTGCGGACCTGGCCGACGACGAAATTCACCGTCTCGGGCAGCGCGCTCCGCATCGCCGTGACGAGCCTGTTGTAGAAAAATCCATAGTGCTGGCCGTGTGTCCGATCCACCACGTGTCCCTTGTGCATGTTGATGATCTCATCAAAGGGTACGGCGGCGGCCGATAGAGGTGCAAACAGCTGAAGTCGCTGCAGCTTTTCAACCTCTTCGCTACCGATCTTCTCGACACGGAACTCCTGGGGAAAGACGCGATGACGATCGATCAGCGTCACCCGATAACCAGCTCGCCCGAGCAGGCAGGCCGCAAGCGTGCCGGAAAGCCCGCCGCCGACGATGGCTATGTCGGTGTCCGTTTCGTTCGTCGGTGGCTCTATATGTCGCCCGTACATCATTTCGAATACCTCAGGATCGCGTAGATGGCGTAGGGATTGGTCGTCAGGTAGCGCCAGAACAGGCGGCGAGGCTCCATCAGCATCCGCCAGAACCACTCAAAGCCCACTCTCTGGACCCAGATGGGTGCCCTCTTCGTTCTCTCCGCCAGATGGTCGAAGAGCCCACCGGATGTCTTGATGATGCCGACATTGGCAAGCCGCGCGGCAAAATCATGCACGAAGATCTGCTCGCGCGGAACGCCGAGGCCGATCCACAATATGTCGGGCGCAAGGGCATTGATCTCGTCAAGTTTCTGTTCCAGTGCTTCTCCCGCAAGATAGCCATGGCAATGACCGGCGATATGCAAGCCGGGGTAGCGTGCCTGCACGGCGGCGACCGCTTTTTGATTTGCGGTTTCTGCCGCTCCCAGGAGATAGAAGCTTATGCCCTCCCTTTCGGCCAGTTCGGCAACATCGTGGAAGAGATCCGTTGTCGCCACGCGTTCGGGAAGCTGCACCCTGCAGAGCAAGCGCGAGGCCATGACGAGCGGCTGGCCGTCGGCCAGAATCTGATCCGCTTCCTGGAAGAGTTTGGCGATATTGGCATCCGCATGAACGCGTGCGACGACCTCGCCATTGGCCGACGTAAAGTAATAGGGCCGGCTGTCGCGGCGGCGTCTCCGCGCTACATCGACCATGAAAGAGGCGGCATTCCGTCGATTGACGACAGTGATGGGCAATCCGCCGATCAACACGCTTGGAAGCGTAAGCGGATAGTCTTGAGCAGGAATGGCGGTTCCGTGTTCGGGCGCGTCTGCCGGCTGCATTTGGCTCTCCTGATTTGAAATCTGCTCTTCGGAAACAGGATGCGCACTGGCGGCGTCCGACCCGCTGGAGCTGGATTTTTGGACGCCATTCTTGATTGAGTAAGCTCTTCCTGAATATCTTTGAGAGTCTGTACCAATATCTTGCACAACCATTACCTCCGCTTGCGTAATGGTTAGCTAATATGACTCGGAAAGTTAAGGTGTTTATTAGTATTCAGTTAATATGTAAAATTCTAAAGAAATAATATTCGTATGAGCTTAATTTCATGGAAGGTTGAATTGCCCGCAAGGCGATAAATATTCTGAAATTATTTCAGTAGTTTGAGTTCTTCTTGAGCAGTTCCGGTCGCGCGGAAAAATCGGAAACATCGTAGCGCTCGGCTCTTCTGCGGAGGAATAGATCAGTAGTGCTTCTGCTCGATGCGGCCCTGTCCGCGTTCCAGATTCAAACAGTATACGACCTTAGCGTTAGTTCGCCTTTGGATGGCAGCGATCGGCGAAAGCCGGGGCCGTTTGGCAAATGCAATCATTGAGATTGTATATTCGCATCCTCCAAACGAGCGACGGCGCTTGATCATAGTCGCATAACGTATTATATAACCACTTATATAATTTGAGAATGAGGGGTTCAATTTGACTGAGGATATTGTGAGGGCGATGGGTTTCCTCTGTCTCGGCAGCCGATTTCGCCGTATCGGCGAGCGTCTGCAGGCCGATACGCAGCAGATCATGGAGGAGTTGGACGTCTCTTTGCAGTCTGCCCAGTATCCGTTTCTCGCGGCCATCGATCGCGCTGGTCCGCTGACGATCGGCGAACTTGCCCAGGCTGTCGGTATCACCCAGCCGGGCGCGACGCGCACCGTCTCACAGCTTCTGGAGTTGGGCTATGTCGACATGCAGGCCTCGACCGAAGACCAGCGTCGCCGTCTGATCTCGCTGACTTCCAAGGGACAGGAACTTATTGATTATTCGAAAAAATCCGTCTGGCCGCGCATAGAGCAGGCGGTTCGCGAGCTCTGCGGCGACCTTTCCGGGCCGATATTGCAACAGCTGGCCGCAATCGAGGATGGGTTAGCCCAAGCTCCGCTCAAGCGACGCGGCAACCTCGGCAAGGAGCAGCAATGATGAGCCACATTCTCGACCGCCCGATCTGGAGTGCCCTTGAAACCGCCCACGCCTCACTGGCTGAGGGTGGCCCGCTTGCACGCCGCTATCCGCCTTCCATCGTGCCCTTTGCGGCGTCTGCGGACAATTCGGTCGAAAGTCTCGAAGCCCTGGCAAAGCTGCCTTCGGGAGATGAAGTCATGGCGATCGTCGAAGCCGAACCAATCATCGTTCCCAAGGGGTTGGTGACCCTTTCCGATGCCAGGCTCGTGCAAATGATGGCGGAGCGCCCTTCCGATCGTATCTCGGATCGCCGGATCGAGCCGCTGACGGAGGCCGATGCCGCCGATATGCTGGCGCTTGCCACACTCACCAAGCCTGGCCCCTTCACGCTGCGCGCGCAGAGCCTCGGCTCCTTCTGGGGTGTGAAAATCGAGGGGCGCCTCGTTGCCATGGCAGGCCAGCGCATGCGCCAGACGGGGTTTGCCGAGCTTAGCGGCCTCTGCACTCATCCTGATTTTCAGGGGCGCGGCCTCGGCGGCTTGCTCTTCCGTTTCGTGGCGGGTGAGATCGCGGCTCGGGGCGAAAGAGCTTATCTGCATGCCTACATCACGAACGCGCCGGCCGTTGCGCTCTATGAAGCGATGGGCTTTCGCATCCGCTCCGAGATGAATCTCTGCGTCGTCAAACGGCCGCCGGTTTGATTTTCCCTTTGTCGCCGTAAAGGCGGGTCACTGCTGCTGTAATGCAAGCCTCAGGCCCAATGCCATATAGATCGTGCCGATGACCTTTCCCTGCCATCGGCCGATTGTGCGATTGCGGCGCAGCCAGCCTCCGATCGAGCCTGCACCGACCGCCAGAAGCGAGGTCACGCCGATGCTGAGGGTCACGAAGATGGCTCCCAGAAGCGCGAATTGCGCAATGACGGATCCGCTTTCCGGATGGATGAACTGCGGCAGGAAGGCCAGGTAGAAAAGCGCCGTCTTCGGGTTGAGGATCTCGGTGAAGAAACCCTGTCGGAACGCCCGCATCGGGGTGATAGCCTGCGCAGTCGGCAGATCGATGCTGCCGCTTTTCTCGACAAAAGCTTTGAAACCCAGATAGATCAGATAGATGACGCCGGCATATTTGACGATCTCGAAGGCCAGCGCGGATGTGGCCAGCAATGCCGACAATCCGAAGGTCGCCATCATCGTATGGAAAAGATCGCCGGCGGCGATTCCGGCGCCGGTTGCCAGTCCTACGCGCTTGCCGCCGCTGACCGCTCTGGCGAGTGTGAGCAACGTCGCAGGCCCTGGAATGACCATCAGGCCAAGCACCACCAATATATAAGTCGTCAAAACACCGAGGCTGACCATCGATCTCTCTGAAGTTGGGTGCCGCTGCAAAGTTCCCGCAACATGGAAACTTTGTATCCGCCGTTGTTCACTGGCTTGAAGATTAATCGATTTAGAGATCGTTGCAATAATCATGTTGGGTTCCGGCCGGCAGCTTGCCGAGGTGCGACGAACGGTCACCGACGATCAATAATCCGCGATCCGGTCATCCGTCGGAGCTGAAGACTGCCCATGTCTCACTTGCGGAATTTCCAGGCGCGGCGTGATCGCAGCCGTGCCGTCGCCCATGTCCGCCTGTTCAGGCACTAGTTCGCCATCCCGAAGCGGGCGGCGAAGAGCGATTTCAGGCGCGTGAGATCCTCCGGGGAGATTTGCGCATCGGTCAGCGATACCCAGCAATCGATATAGTGCTGCGGCGCATAGATGTGCCCGTAGCCGATCGGCGATGTCGTTGCTATCATCATATCGAAGAGCAGCTGGAGCATGGTGACGACCGGTATCCAGGTGAATTCAGGCGAGACATCAGGCCCGCGAGGCGCTTTCATCCAATCCGGCTCGCGAAAGGCGGAAGCGGCATCGAAGAACACCACCGGGTCGCTCGCATATTGCAGATAGATCACCCGGAGCGGCCCCCAGGGAGCGGCGAACTGGTCCGGCGCGTGCTCCTGGTTTGCAAAGCGGATCACGGAACCATCGCGAAATCTCGGCAGCCATTCCGGCGTGCCGGGGCTTCGCGCCGCAGTTGCTGCTTTCCATCTGGTGCTGCGGAAGGGAGGGCCGCTCCAGAGTGCGCCGTTCACCGGATCGCCGATAATATTGTAGATATCCAAGGATAGCTGCGAGTTCATCGCGCCAAGACTCAAGCCATGCAGATAGAGTTTTGGCCGCTTGTCTCGCGGCAGTTTCGACCAGTAGTCGTAGACAGTGTCGAATAGGTCGACTGCGGCTTCCTCGCCCTGTTCTGGCTCGAACAGCAGCGACATCCAACTGGTCAGATAGGAATATTGCACAGCGACGCTGGCAACATCGCCATGCTGCAGATATTCGAGCGTGTCCATAGCGGCCGGGTCTATCCAGCCCGTTCCGGTCGGCACGATCACGACCAGCATGGAGCGATCGAAGGCGCCTTGCCGGATCATCTCCTTTAAAGCAAGGGCTGCGCGCTCCTTGCTGGTTTCGGCATTGTTCAAGCCGACATAGATGCGCAGCGGTTGCTTTGCCGGTGCATTCCAGAAGCCTGAGATGTTGCCGGCGCCGGGGCCGGACGTCACGAAATACCGGCCTTGGCGCCCCAGTCCTTGCCATGCGACCAGGGAGGCGGAGCTGCCGGTCTTCATGTCTGCCTGCGGCATGGGCTGGTCGTCTTCGATCAGCGCGTCCGCCTGCTTGAATGAAGCATCGGCGGCGTCGAGTGCGAGCCGCAGCAATATGCCCTGACCGATCGACCAGAACAATGCGACGGCAAGCAAAGCGCCGATCACCTTTGAAAGCCGGCTCGGCACCACGCGCGCCAGCCATTGCGAAAACAGCAGGCTCGCGATGCGAAAAAGGCGCCCGACAATGAGCGCGATGAGAAAGGTCACTGCTGCCACGGCCGCAAGCCAATAGGGGTCGGCGGTAGCGATCGGCGGCATCTTCCACAAAATGCGGATCGAATTCTGCCAGAACGTTGCATGCCAAAGCGCTGCCAGACAAAGAAGCAGGCAGGCAATGCCGATCAACCAGCGCGCCAGTCTTGGTGACCGCTTGGGAACCGGCAGCTGCAAATAGATCCAGAGCCAGGTCAGCGCCGTGCCTATCATGTAGCCGACCCCGGCGCTGATACCGGAAAGCATGCCCTGCACGAGATAGGAGCGGGGCATCAGGCTGGGAGTGAGCGAGGCCGCGAAAAAGATCAGGCCCAGAACCATGCCGAGGAGAGAGAGGGAGCGAAACATCTCCTGGTCCAGACGGCGCATGGCGACCCTTCATCGTAGCTTTGGCACGGGCCAGAATTGCCCGCAGGACGTGTTGCAGCTTCGTGCAATGCTACGCAATGGCGTTCGGAATGCCAAGAAGGCCTCGGGGAACATATTTGTGGGGTTGCGATGATCGGCCCCTTTGCATTTCTCCCGGCTTGTCATCTGGTCTATAGTGTACGGCTGATTGCCGATAGGAATGGAGTTTGAAATTGAGCACTGCGTTCATGAAGGAAGAAAGCGCTGAAACGGCCGCGGAAACCGTGCTGCCCGACCGGCCGATTTCTCCGCATCCGAACCGTGTGACCGAGGCGGGCCTGAAGGCCCTGGAACTGCAGCTTCAGGACGCACGCAAAGCCTACGAAGCAGCGAGCGCAATCGAGGACATCAACGAACGCCGGCGGCAGACGGCAATTCCATTGCGCGATGCACGCTATTTCGCGGAAAGGGTCCGCACCGCCGACGTCATGCCGGCGCCGGCCTCGTTTGAGGTCGTCGCTTTTGGAAGCACGGTGACTTACAGCCGCGAGGATGGCCGCGTGCAGAAATATCGTATCGTCGGAGAGGACGAGGCCGACCCCAAGGAGGGATCGATTTCCTACGTCTCACCCGTTGCAAGATTGCTGATGGGAAAGACGGTTGGCGATGTCTTGATCCTTGGCAAGGAAGAGCTGGAGATCACGGCGATCGAATAGCCGGTTTCCGGCGCGCCTTCTCTTTCTGGGCACGCCTGCAATTTTCGATCAATGCGGCAGTTCGAAAGGCGTTGCGATAGCAACCCGCGACGGCGCCACCTGAAAATCGGCCGGCAGCATCCGGTGATAGGCGAGCATGAGCTGACAGGCGCTGCGGGCGTCATGACGCAGATCGTGGTGAATGACGAAGGTGATGTCGCCGGCCGCGAGCAGCCTGATATTGTCCTGGTCAAGATCATGCGCCGCAAAGACTACGCACTCGCGCCGGGCTTCGGCAAAGGCTTTCAATATGGCGCGATTGCCACCGCCGGCCGAATAAACGGCGCGGATATCCGGCTCACGCTCAAGGGCATCGCGGACAAGCAGTTCCGTCGTGCGGTCGACACCGTAGCCCTCCGAAATTCGGACGGCCGAAAGATGGGGGAAGCGTTCCGCAAGAACATCGCGAAATCCGCGCTCACGTTCGTCTTCGCCGGCAAAGAGGCTGCTCGACAGCGTCACCAGCACCTTGCCAGCCCGCTCCCCGACCATGCGGCCGAGCAGATAGGCGGCCGTCGCTCCCGCCACGCGGTTATCCATCCCGACATAGCCGATGCGGGAACTTATCGGCAGATCGGTCACCAGCGTAACCACGGGGATTTTTGTCGCTATGAGCTGCGCGGCAAAATCAGCAATGGCCGGCGTGGAGGCGGCTTTGAGCACGACGCCATGGCTGCCGCGCCGGCGTATGGCGCGCAGGATGGATAAAAGCTCAGCCTCGCTCATTGTCTCGGCCACATGAAATCGTGCCGAGAATGACGCTGGTCGCATGCCGGGCAATTCGGCTTCAAAGGCTTCGCGGACGGCGGCGGAGAAGCGTTGCGGCGTATCCATGACGACATCGATCACAAGGCGTCGGCCGGCCAAGCCTGATTGCACATATTGCCGCTCCAGTTCGGCAATCGCGGCCGCGACGCGCGCGCGGGTCACAGCGCGAACGCCGTCGCGCTCATGCATCACCCGATCGACGGTCGCGAGACTGAGACCGGCTTGCAGGGCAATGTCCTTCAGCGGAAAGCGCGATTTCAAGACTGCTCTTTCTGAGGTGTTTTTGAGGGGTTTTATATCTTCCTCATAAATCCCACCGAGACTAGGATCAATCCCATAAGTCCAATATCACTTTGGGAGGAGATCACCATGGACACTCAGACTCTCGCCAGCCGGCGCAGCCAGAAGGTTTGGCTTTCGGCCGATTGCGGCAATTTCGACACCTTCAAGTCATTGATCGAAAAGACCGCCAATCCGGGTGATTGGCCCTTGGCGGCAGGCATCGAGAAAAACATCCTCATCTATGATGGCAACAAGGTTCGCGCCGCCGCCGAAAATGAAGAGGATCGCCGCGCGCTGATGGCGGAGTGGGTCGAGGCCTTTACGTCAGGTCCTGGTATTATCGTCATCAAGAACGCCATGCCGGATACGGCAGTTGTCGATCGCGCAACCAGCGTGTTTGAAGCCATCGTCTGCGAGGAAAAGGAAAAGGGCAAGGGTGCCGGCGATCACTTTGCCAAGCCCGGCGCCAATGACCGCATCTGGAATGCGCTCGAGAAACACTGCCTGGCGGATCCGGAGAATTTTGCTAGCTATTATGCCTCGACCGCCGTCGCCCTGGTGTCGGAAGCCTGGCTCGGTGTCGGCTATCAGATGACCGCGCAGATGAACCGGGTTAATCCAGGCGGCACCGCGCAGAAGCCGCATCGCGATTATCACCTCGGCTTCATGTCGCCGCAGCAGATGCAGGCCTATCCCGGCCATATCCATGCCGTGTCGCCGCTGCTGACGCTGCAGGGTGCGGTCGCGCATTGCGATATGCCGCTCGAAAGCGGGCCGACGCTGTTCCAGCCCTATTCGCAGACCTTCTTCGAAGGCTATATCGCCTTCGGTCGGCCGGAGTTCCAAGCCTATTTCGCCGAGCATCATGTGCAATTGGCGCTGAAGAAGGGCGACGCCGTCTTCTTCAATCCGGCGGTCATGCACGGCGCCGGCAACAATGTCTCGAAAGACATCTACCGCATGGCGAACCTCTTGCAGGTGTCGTCAGCCTTTGGGCGGGCGATGGAGAGCGTCAACCGCAGCCGCATGTCGATCACGGTCTATCCGGCTCTTGTCGCGGCCCTCGATACCGGCACGATAAGTCGCGCGGAGGCCGCCAATGTCATCGCGTCGTCGGCAGAGGGCTATGCCTTTCCGACCAATCTCGATAGCGATCCGCCGGTCGGGGGCCTTGCGCCCAAAACTCAAGCCCGGATCATGGCCGAGGCGATCGATGCTGGAATAGATGCGGCGCGGTTTGCCGAGCTCATTGCCGCCCATGCCGCACGCAGGGAGGCATGAGAATCCGATGAGCCGACTGGATGGAAAATTTGCCGTCGTCACCGGCGGCACGCAGGGGCTGGGCGCGGAAGTCGCCCGGCTCTTTGCCGAACGTGGCGCTGCCGGCCTGACGATCTGCGGCCGCAGCACCGCCAAGGGCGAGGCCAAGGCGCGGGAGATTGGTGATCGCTATGGAATCCCGGTCGCCTTCGTCAGCGCCGATCTCGGTGAGGTCGAGGACTGCCGCAAGGTCATCGCGACAGCGGCCGAAAAGTTCGGCCGCATCGATGCGCTCGTCAACGTCGCTGCCATCACCGATCGCGGCACCATTCTCGATACCGAGCCGGATCTGTTCGACCGGATGTTCGCCGTCAATGTACGTGCCCCGTTCTTCCTGATGCAGGACGCGATCAAGAACATGATCGCTAATGGCATCGAGGGCACCATCGTCAACATCTCCTCGATGTCGGCAATGGCCGGTCAGCCTTTCATCAGTGCCTATTGTTCTTCCAAGGGCGCTCTCGACACGCTGACCCGGAATACGGCCTTTTCACTGCTTAGAAACCGGATCAGGGTCAACGCTCTCAATATCGGCTGGATGTCGAGCGACGGCGAAGATCGTATTCAACGCGAATATCATGGAGCCGCGGAAGATTGGCTGGCAAAGGCAGCGGCAGAGCAGCCGTTCGGTCGGCTGGTCGATCCGGCCGAAGTCGCGCGGGCGGTCACGTTCCTGTCGTCCGAAGAGTCCGGCCTGATGACCGGCGCCACGATCAATTTCGATCAGTCGATCTGGGGCGCTTACGAGGGTTCGCCGCATCCGCAGAAGGCCATGTGAGCCATGGAGATTGGCGGGAGGGAAGTTCGTTCCCACCCGCCGGCCGAACAACTCTGCTGACCGGCGCGGTGCGCCAGCCGGCCCTGCGTCGGTGGCTTAAAAGCTCTTGATCGTGCCGTCGGACCAAACCATTTTGCCGCCGCGGATCGTGCTGCGCACGCGCGGCACCCGGCCGCGTTCTGCGATCACGAGATCGGCGCGTAGCCCCTCGGCGATGCGGCCGCGGTCGGTGAGGCCAAGTGCCTTTGCCGGGTTGGCGCTTGCCAATGCAGCCGAGGCGGGAAGGCCGCCCTTGCCGATTTCCGCAAGCGCAACTACTGCAGGCAGAATGGCCGATGGGTGATAGTCACTCGCGAGAATATCCAGCACACCCGCCTCATAGGCCTCGCGTGCGGAAAGATTGCCGGAATAGGAAAGGCCGCGCAGCGCATTCGGAGCGCCCATGGCCGTTGCCAATCCCAGCCGCCTCGCTTCGGTCGCCGTTGCGATGTTGATTGGAAACTCGCTGATCGCAGCGCCGAGGCTGTGCAGAAGCGCCGCCTTCTCGACGGTGTCGTCGTCATGGGAGGCCAGCACAACGCCGTGCTCGCGCGCCAATTCCGACAGGCCGTTGATGATGTCCATGCTGTCGCCGTGTTCACCGCGGGCAGCCATGCGCTGTTTGACCATCTCGGCCGCCTGGGTCTCGCTGATCTTCTTGGCCTTCGCCGTGTTGGCGATGTGCAATTCGATATCGCGATATTGCCCCTGGCCCGGCGTGTGATCCATAAGCGAAATCAGATGGAGCGCACCGGCGTCAATCAGGGTCTTCGCTTCTTTCAACGCAGGCAGAAAGGTCACTTCGAAGCGGCCGTGGACACGGTGGTCGATCAAAAGCTCTTCCCGCATCGACGCGAGCTTTTCGATCATCGCATGGGTATGCTCGATCGAGCGGACATGGCCATAGGTGGCGGGCGTGAAGGCAACCGCCGCATAGGCTGTCGTCACGCCATTGGCGGCAAGCATCTTGTCGAGGTCGTAGACGCCGAGTTCGAGCGGCATGCGAACATTGACGCGGGGCTCGACGCATTTCTCGATCATGTCGCCGTGCATGTCGACGAAACCGGGCAGCAGAAACCGGCCGTGGCCATCAACTTCCGCCCCTTCGACTGGTCGCTCGCTGATATCTGCGATCAACCCATTCTCAATTCTGATGGCTCCGCGCTCGATCACGCGGTCCTGCAATACAATTTCAAAATTACTCAGCCACATCGTCCTGCTCGTCCTCGATCTTGATGGCTTCCAGATGCAATTCCCGGTCGATCAATGCCTTTACATCGTCCGGATGATGAAAAACACCGATCATCGCAACGCCGGACGTCTTGAGCTGCGCCAGTCGCTCGACGAGTGCCCGGCGGGCCGAATAGTCGAGCGAAGCCGTCGGTTCATCAAGCAGCAAAAGGCGCTGCGGCAGGATGAGCGCGCGGGCCAGATTGACCTTCTGCTGCTCGCCGCCGGAGAAAGTCGAAGGGTAGGCCGACCAGAGCTGTTTCTTCACGCCGAAGGCATCGAGCCAGCGCCGCGCTTCGGCGAGAGCTTCGGCATGCGACGTCCCCGCAAGCCTCAGCGGTTCGGCCACGATCTCTTCGGCCGCGACGCGCGGACGGGCGTTGAGGAACTGGGTGACGAAGCCGATTTCCCGGCGGCGCAGTACGGCGATGTCGACGTCGGCTGCTGTCGCCAGATCGATGACACCTTCCTGCGTGTGATAATAGATGTGGCCCGCGCGTGGCAGGTAAGAGCGGTAGAGCGTGCGCAGCAGGGTGGACTTGCCCGCGCCGTTCTCGCCCTTGAGCAGGATGAATTCGCCTGCATTCAGGTCGAACTCGATATTCTCGAAGGCAAACAGCGTGCGCTTGAGGTGGTGCATCTCGAATTGCTTCGCAAGGCCCTGCACGCGCAAAACCGGAGCCGCGTTCGGCCGGGCGGAAACCTGAATATTCATCTCTCTTGTTTCCCTCAAAGCTTGGCGTGAACGAGCTGCTGCGTGTAGGCATGCTGCGGGTCCTGGAAGATCTGGTCGGCGAGACCCTGTTCCACGACCTTGCCGCGACGCATGACCATAACCCGGTCTGCCATCGTGCGGATGACGCCGAGATCGTGCGAAACCAGAACCATCGTGATGGAACGCTCGCGCTGCAGCCGCTTCAGCGTGTCGAGCACCAGCGCCTGAACGCTGACGTCGAGACCCGTGGTCGGCTCGTCGAGCAGCAGGACGGCGGGCTCGAGCGCGATTGCCTTGGCAAGCTGCACCCGCTGCTGCATGCCGCCGGAAAGCTCGTTCGGCCGGGCGTCCATGCGCTCGATCGGAAATTCCGAGGCATCGAGAGACTGGCGCGCGCGTTCGCGCAGCTCGGCGAAATTGCGATTGCCGGCAATCAGCAAGCGTTCGGCGACGTTGCCGCTGCTGGTGTGGTTCATCAGCAGGCCGAGATGCGGGTTCTGGTAGACGATGCCGATATGATGCGCGCGCAGCATGCGCCGCTCGAAGCGGTCGAGCGTGAAGAGGTTGCGGCCCTCGTGCCCGGGAAGCGCAAGACTATAAGTGCCGGTATCCGGCGTATCCTCGAGGTTCATCATGCGAAGGAGCGTCGACTTGCCCGAACCGGATTCGCCGACAATACCAAGGACTTCGCCCGGATAGACCGTCACATCGACGCCACCGAGAGCGGTGACGTCGCCGTAGTTGCGTGCAATGCCGCGCATGGTCAGGATCGGCTCTGCCATCATCAGCCGCGGTGGCTGGCGGGTCAGCTCTGCCGTTTGGGTGGGAGCACGCACGGCCATCAGTCCATCCTTCCGTTATTGTACCAGGTCTCGCCGATGTCGACTGCCTCTGCGTCCGCCTTGCGGATGTGCTTGACGCCGAAATGGCTGTCAGACAGTTCGTATCGTGAGGAGCCATCCTCCTGCGGCAGCTCATTCATGAAGAAACCGGTGACGTTGCTGCGGTAGCAGGTCTTGTCCTGATGATCCTCGACGCGGTAGGGCACATCGTCGAACACGAGCGGTTCGACGCGGGTATAAGGCGGTACGGCGAAGATGCGCTTCTCGCGGCCGGCCGACAGGATCGTCAGGTGATCGGCCTGATTGAGCTTTGGCACATCCCAGCGCGGAATGGGCGACGGTGTCATGACATGCCGCCCGTTGACCATGCTCGGATAGCTCGATCCCTGCATGATCCGTCCCGATTTGACGAGCTGTTCGTAGAGCACGAGCCACAGCTGCCCATAATCGGCATCGCCATGCATTTCACGCGCGACGGACATATCTGGCTGCACCGGGCGGAGCGGCTCGGGGTTCGGAACCTGCAGCACCAGGACCTGGTCCTCTCGCAGTTTTTCCTCCGGAATGCGGTGGCGCGATTGGATGATGGTTGCCGCCATCGTGTCTTCCGTCTCAACAGCACCGCCGACGCGAGCAACGAATTTGCGGATGCTGCTGGCATTGACGGAATCATCCGATCCCTGGTCGATGACTTTGACGACGGACGTGGGCTTGAGCAACGTCAGTGTCACTTGCAAACCGCCTGTTCCCCAGCCGCGCGCAATCGGCACTTCTCGGCTCGCATAGGGCACCTGATAGCCGGGAACGGCGATTGCCTTCAAAATGCGGCGGCGCATTTCGCGCTTGGCGGATTCATCGAGAAAGCCGTAGTTGAAGGCCATCCAGGGCTTGGTCAAATCCTGAAGTTTCATAGCGCGACTTCCTCCTGTTGCGGGACAAGCTGTTCGGCAACGGCCGGCTTTGCTGCGGCAGTGTCCTTGTCCGTCTTGACGCGGCGCAGCGCATCGAGGGTCGATTGGAACGTCACGTAATGCGGAAGCTTGAAGTGGATGCAGAAGCCGGAGCTTTCGACGGGCTCGGTGTGATAAAGAACGAACTCTTCATTGGCGGCGGGATGCGGATCGGGCTGGCTGGAGGCAAGATCGAGCGTTGCAGCCGCGATCACCTTCACCTCGTTCCAGCCGAAGGTCGCCGAAAAGCCCAATTGCAATTCTTTTGCCTTGGAAATGACCTCCGTCTGGCTGATGCGGACGCGACCCGCGCTGAAGATCGTTCCGGAGGGATGGCGCAGGCGAACCGGAGCATGGGCCAAACGCAGCTCGTTGACGGTCGGATGCACGGCGCTATAGCCGCGCATCGTTGCATAGCCGAGTGCCAGCGTGCCACCGGTATCGGCGCGGGCCAAGCTCTGGAGCTTGTGGGCGCGTGCCGCCGGAAAGAGCAGCGGTTCACGCGTGAGATCGGGGATTTCCTCAGGCGGCACCGCCTCAATCGGATGATCCGGAATGAGCCCCTGTGCTTTCTGCCAGCTGGTCAGCGATGGTTGCGTCGCCGGCGCCGGCTCGGCAGCCGGGATGACCGGTTCGGGCACATAATCTTCGCCCTGGAGCACCTCGACCTGGAGCAGGCGGTGGGAGTAATCCAGTGTCGGCCCCAGTATCTGGCCGCCGGGAATATCCTTGAAGGCGGCCGAAATGCGTCGAACCGTCAGAAGATCCGGTTGGTCAACAGATTCGGCAACGGCGATGCGCGGCTGCGTCGTGCGATAGGCGCGCAGCAGCAGGATTGCCTCGTAGAGATCGCCGCCGGCCTGGGCGAGCGCCAGGGCGGCGAGATCCGGCTCGTAAAGCGATGCTTCCCCCATCAGCCGGTCGATGAGATAGGGAAGGCCGGTGCGAACGGCTTCGACACGCTCGTGCGTGATCGGGCCGAGATCGGCACGGAAAAGCCGTTCGGCTTGGTCGATGGCGTATTCGCCACCACGGGTTGCTACATAGGCCATCAGAGCACCTCGATTTTCGTGGAACGGGGGATGCCAAGCAGGCGCTTGCCGTCAACCAGATAGAGATCCCAGCCGAGCGGATAGCGGATTGCCTTGGCACGCATCTGCCAGAAGGCGGGATCGATGCCTTCGACAGAGATCGCCACGCTGTCCTTGATGCCGGGGCCGGTGAGGCGCAGTTGCTGCCCGGAACCAAAGTGCGCGGGAGCAAACAGGGTCGCCGCGTCATCCGGATAAAGCAGGCTGCCGATGCGCAATCTCGACAGGGCTTCGACACTCTCGGCGGAGCCGATGGCCGCAAAGACATAATCCGCATCGGCAAGCGGCATCCGCCGTGCCCCGGTTGCGGCCATTTTCAGATCCAGGGATGGATCATCTGCCACATGGAAGCTGCATTCGCGGTCAAGCAGGCTTTCGGCGAGCGGCCAGAAGCCTTCGACAGGCAGTTCACGCAGCTCTCCGGGGCGGCTTAGCGCCCACATGAGTTCCTCGAACGTGGCGTTGGTGCGGGTGTCGTCCAGGGTAGGCAGGAGATTGTGTGCCATGGTCAGAATGTCTCCATCTGTACGCGGGTGGCTTCGACTTTTTGCAGCAACTGCCGGTCTTCTTCCTCCTGATGGCGCCGTTCGCTGTTCAGGAGCTCAAGGATTAGCTCGGCCTGATGGCGGGCGGCGATCGCTGCATCGATAACAGCCATTCCCATGGCATGTTCAAGATCCCGGCCGACGATTGCGCCATAGCCTTCAACGCTGCGGTCCGGCACGCGGATATGTGCTTCGGACACCAGAACTTCGCCGAGATGGAATGCGGTGCCGCGAACGGTATCGACGAGCGGCAGTATGGCAAGGCCGGTGCGGTTCACGAGCACGTCCACCTCGCCGAGCGTGTCGAGCACCTTCTCGGCCACCGCCTTGATGTTTGCCGGCCGGCCGGCGGCAAGAATTTCAAGCGCCTGCGCATGGGTATAGGATGCGCTGACCGGATTGCCAGTCTTCTCCTCAGTCATCATCTTTTCCTCGGGCATTTGGGGGTCGTCTAACAGCGGCGAGAGCTCGCCAGAAACATTCGAATAATTAATATAATCATCCGAATGAATTGTCTACGACGTTTTGTCTTCCAAAGTGAGATTCCTGAGGCGGTGCGAGACCTTTAGTCGCCGCGCCGGCGTAGCCAATCCGCTGTTATCCGGCTGGCGTCCTGCGCGGCTGCGGCTGGCGCCTTTCCTTCCAGCAAGGCAAAAAGGAAAGAGCCTGCAAAGCGATCGCCGGCGCCGATCGTGTTTGTCGTATCGATCCGGTCCGCCGGTGCGACCTCGACGGTCTGCGAGCCGTCAAACAGCGTGATCGGGCGCGTGCCGTCGGTGAGCACGAGCATCTTCAGGCGCGAACCAGCGATCTGGCCGGCGCGTTGCCAGGCAAGAGCGAGGTCGTCCGGAACATCGTCGCGCGAGGAAATGACGTAGTCCGACGGGCGAGGCGTTGCCGGCCGCAACGGAAATTGCGTGAGGACGAGCGGCTGTGCGCCGATTTGTTCGACGAGGCTTTCGTCGAGGGCGAGTGCATTGATGTAGACGCCGGCTCCTGACACCTTGCCAGCGGCCGTCAGCGGTTGCGATCGTCCGGCAGGCGCGATGATCGTCCGCTCTCCGTTCGGCTCCAGGAAGATTTCGAGCGGTGCCGTCTCCCCGGGCGCCATCGTGATGTGCGCGGTATCGAAGCCGTCCTTGGTGAGCGATTGGAGCGCCGCTTGCCCTTGTTCATCGCGCATCAGCCGCGAGACGATGGCGACATCGGCTCCCAGCTCCAGCAGCTGCCGGCCGGTGTAGAAAGCACCGCCGCCAAGCCGCGTCGTGCGGGACGAAAACTGTATCCGCCCGCCCGGAACCAGCGGGGCATCCAACTGCCAAATACGATCGTGATTGACCGATCCGATTACGATTATGCGGGGCATGCTTTGCCTATCTATCGTCAATACCTGGTGCAAGCGCGTCGACGATGAAACGCTGTGCCAGCAGGAAGATCAAGAGAACGGGGACGACAGACAACAGGCTTGTCGCCATCAGCGGCCCCCACGCCCGTTCGGCGCCTTCGAGATCGGCAAAGACGGCAATGCCTGTTGTCAGCGTCTTCTTGAAGGCGTCATCCAGCACGAGCTGGCCCCAGAGATAGATGTTCCAGGCGCCCATGAAGGAAATCACCGAAAGAGCCGCGATTGCAGGAATGACATTCGGAACTCCGATCTCGAAGAATTGCCGCCATAGGCCGCTTCCGTCCATGCGCGCTGCCTCGAATATCGAAGCGGGAAGCGAACGGAACGCCTGGCGCATATAGAAGACGTAGAAGCCGATGTACGGGATCGATGGGATGATCATCGCGCCATAGGTGTTGAACGCCTGCAGCTTCACGACCGCGATATAGGTCGGAATGATCGCCAGCACGTTCGGAAAGGACATGGTGGCGATGACGAACCAGAAGAGCGCCTGCTTTCCCTTGAACTCCAGCCGCCCAAAGGCAAAGCCCGCCGGGATCGCAAGAACAAGCTTCCCGACCGTGATGAGCGTTGCGGTCAGCATGGAATTCCACAGCCACATCCAGATCGGATGCCGGCTTGCGGCAATCGTGAAATTCGACAGCGTCGGGTTTTCGGGCCAAAGGCGCACGGCCTTGGCCATGATCATGTCATTGGGCGTGAAGGCGGCCGACACCATCCAGACGAGCGGAAATACGGTGACGATGCAGATTGTCATGAGCACGATGTGAAGCAGCAATCTGTGAAGTCTATGGCCAATGTCGCTCATCTGTAGTGCACCCGCTTCTCGCTGACGCGGAACTGCAGCCAGGTGATGGCGAGCACGAGAACGATGATGATGACGGCAACGGCGCTGGCCGGGCCGAACTGGAAGAACAGCAGGCCCTGCTGCCACAGGAAATAGAGGAGGCTCGAGCTTCTGCCGGCAGGTCCGCCATGGGTCAGCACGTCGATGACGCCGACGATGTCGTCAAGCACATGGAAGAAGGTCGTGACGCTGATGAAGAAGGCGGTCGGCGTCATCAGCGGCAGGCTGATGTCGAAGAAATGCCGCGTCGAGCCCGCACCGTCGAGCTGTGATGCCTCGCGCAATTGATGCGGCAGGTTCGCAAGTGCCGCCAGCCAAAGCAGCATATTGAGGCCGAAGGTCTTCCAGAAGGTGACGAGGCTGACGCAGAGCAGCGCAAGGTTCGGATCGGTATGCCAGCGAGAGGGCGGGAAGCCAAAATGGCCGAGCACCTCGTTGAAGAGGCCATTGACCGGATTAAAGAGCCAGGACCATGCGACGCCCGCCACCGAATAGGCGACGATCGTCGGCAGAAACAGGCTGCCGCGATAGAGCCCTTGTAGCGGATTCTTGCGCACCGAATGCAGCATGACGGCGAAGATGAGCGGAATGACGATCTCGGCCGGGATGAGCACGACGCAATAAAGCAGCGTATTCCACGCAGCCATGCGGAAATCGGGATTGTCGAAGATGGATGTGTAGTTATCGACGCCGACGAAGCGGATGTCTGCCGACAGCAGATTCCAATCGACCACCGATAGCAGCATCGAGGCGATTAACGGGCCATACAGGAATATCGCAACGGAAAGAACGGCTGGCCCCACGAAAAGGTAGGGGGCCAGCGATCGAAGACGAAATGGCATGATGCGCAGCCTATGCCGAAATCAGCCCGGCAAGCTCGTCATGAGCACCCTTTATACCGCCTGCAACCGTCGTTTCCTTGAGCAGCATCCGCGAAACCCACTTGCGCCATACGGCCTGACCTTCGAGGCCGCGCTTGCCGGGCCAGATCGTCTCTGCGGTCAGGCCATCGGAAAGCTGGGCCGCCGCCGGCTTCATGAACTCGTTGATCAGCGGAATATCGTGCTTGGAGTTGTTGAGGTAGCCGGTCTCGGACCAGAGCGCCTGGCCCTCCTTCGAAGCGCAGAATTCAAGGAAGGCAAGAGAGGCTTCGGCCTGTTCCTTGTTGCGCGTGTAGACGGCCAGGAAATTGCCGCCGCTGTTCATCTTGCGCGGATGTCCCGCAAGTCCGGGGAACTTGGTCGTGATGGCCTTTGCCGCGCCGAAGGGGAAAGTGACGGCGGAGGTCGAGCTGGTCGTGCAGATGGCAATAGCGCTGGACTGGAATGCGGCCGTCTGCTCCTTGTCGCTGACCGGCAGCCAGAGGCCTTCATGAGCCGGGGCGCAATATTCGCTCATGCCGGCGATAGCTTCGGGGCTGTTGAGCGCCAGCTTGCCATCGGGATCGATGATAAAGCCGCCGGCATTCTGAATGAAGGACTGGCTCGTCCATTCATTGTTGGAAAGCGAGAGCGGCGAGCGGTAGGTCGGGTGCTTGCCCTTGAGCGCTGCATCGAGCTTGCGCGCGGTCTCGTAGAGCCACTTCGTATCCGGCGTTTCCGGCAGCTTAGGATCGAGGCCGGCAGCCTTCCACATCTCGCTGTTGATGTAGGTGATCGGGGTCGACATCGCCCAAGGAAGGCCGATGACTGCGCCGTCGATGGTGACCAGCGGCAGGACCGATGGACGGAAATTGGCGAGGATTGCTTCGGCCTTTGCAGAATTGATTTCGCGCAGGTCGCGGGCGCCGAGCGTACGCTTGGCGAAATAGCCGAACTTCCAGCCGGTGATCATCATGGCCGGCGGACGACCGGCGGCAACGCTCGCGACGGCTTTGGCGGTCACGGCTTCATAGTCGCCGTCGAAACGGTTGGTGACGGTTATGCCGAGCTGCTTGGCGTTGAAAGCGTCGACAACCTTCTGGAAGGGCTTATCAGGTCCCCAGGTGCTTGAAATCTCGATAGCCGCATCGGCAGACCGGGCTTTGCCGGTCATCGCGATTGATGTGCCGATGACTGCGGTCGTACCCGCGATAAATTGACGACGATTAAGTCCTACCATTTTATCCTCAATATCCGAATGATTAATAAAACATTCGGATATTTACCTAACGATAGCGAGTGACACTCATATGAAGGGGAACGTGGCTAAACGCCAAAGCCCGATGGCGAAATTGACTTTGGCTGTTGTTTGTTGGATTTCCGATATCGGGCAGAGATTGAAAATCGATGCTGTAGCCGATATATGACATTCGAATGACATGGTTGAATTCGGAAGGCAGGCATGGAGAAGAAATTGCTGCACGGGCAATGGCAACAGGTCGAAAGCGATATTGCTGAAGATATCCTGACCGGTCGCCTCTCACCAAAGGCGCAGCTTCCGACGGAATCCGACCTGATGGAACGTTTCGGCGTCGGACGGCACACCATACGGCGCGCCATTTCCCGTCTCGAAAGCCGAGGGCTCGTGCTGGTAGAACAGGGGCGTGGAACCTTTGTGCGGGATAGCCGCCTTGATTATCGCTTGTCCGAACGTACGCGTTTCTCCCAGAACCTGCTCGATCAGGGCAGGGAACCCCTCGGCCAAGCCATTCATGAAGAGGTCGTTCCGGCTTCGGAATCGATTGCAGAGGCTTTGCGGCTTCCATATGGCGAGCCCGTCTATCACATCGTCCGCCGCGGTTTTGCCGACGAAGAGCCGATCAACTATTCGCATGCCTATTACCCCGTGCGCCGTTTCCCAGGCTTCGACGAGGCGCGGCGCGGCGGGCGAAGCGTGACCGTCATTCTGGCCGAGTACGGCATTCCCGACTATATCCGCCTGCGCACCGATATCATCGTCCGCCTGCCGACGAGCGAGGAGGCGAAGCAGCTCTGCCAGTCCATGTCTCAGCCGGTGGTTGCCTTGAGGAAGGTGGACGTCGATCTCAAGGGCACGCCGATTTCCTATTCGGAATCCGTCTGGCCGGGCGAGCGCGTGCAGTTCTCGATCGACAATACCAGCCAGCTTCTGGACGTGCTCGCACGCGGCGATGCGGGCTGAATGGATCGGCTTTGCGCGGCTTGCAGCTGTGCGATCTGAATGACGCCCCCGTTGCGATATGCTAATGTAGCGGCCTGTGAGGCGCGCAGGGGATCATGGCAATGTTGGAGACGGACAAGGTATTCGCCGGCTCGATTCCGGAAAATTACGACCGCCATATGGTGCCGTTGATTTTCGAGCCTTACGCAGCAGATATCGCGCAACGAGCCGCGTCCTTGCGGCCTGGCGCAGTGTTGGAAATTGCCGCAGGGACAGGCGTTGTCACTCGCGCATTGGCGCCGAAACTATCCCCCGATGCAAGCTATGTCGTCACCGACCTCAACCAGCCGATGCTCGATTACGCCGCTTCGCGGCAAGCCTCCGACAGCCGCATCACATGGCGGCAGGCTGATGCTCAGTCGCTGTCCTTCGAAAACGCGTCCTTCGATCTCGCCTTTTGCCAGTTTGGCGCCATGTTCTTTCCGGACCGCATCGCAGCCTATCGCGAGGCAAAGCGCGTTCTGAAGCCCGGCGGACATTTCCTGTTCAACGTCTGGGATCGTATCGAGGAGAACATATTCGCGGATGATGTGACGAACGCGCTTGCCAGGATTTTTCCGAACGATCCGCCGCGCTTTCTGGCGCGTACTCCGCATGGCTACCATGATGTGGATCGGATTCGCGGCGATCTCAAGAATGCGGGTTTCTCCGAAATTGTGATTGAAACGAGAGCCGAACAAAGCCAGGCATCCTCACCGCGCCTTCCGGCCGTCGCCTATTGTCAGGGAACTCTGCTTCGCAATGAAATCGAGGCCAGGGAAGCCGGAAAGCTGCAGGCTGCAACCGACTATGCAGCCGCCGCGATCGAAGCCAGGCACGGTAGCGGCGAAGTTGCTGCCAAAATTCAGGCGCATGTCATCCTAGCGACGGCTTATCCTGCCTAACGTCTGAAAGATTAACTGAAGAATAACTATAACCTAAAGCAGGGTTGCCGATTTATGCATGCGGCGACGAGTTGTTATATTGTCTTGGATACCAAATGGAGATCCTGGGCAATATTCGCTGAGCTTTCCGGTGAGGTTTTATAAGGAAATACTTGAGGGTCTGGATGCGGGTAGCGATGCCGGCAAATCAGCTCATATGCTCCTGAACCTTCAGGTACTGCGCGCGCTCGCAGCTTCCTCCGTGGTCATCGCCCACGCGTTGCATGAAACAGAGATGCTGGCTGCAGCGACAGGGCGTGCAGCGGTCGATGGTTCTGCCTGGAATCTCGGTTTCGGCGTCGACATATTCTTTGTTCTTTCCGGCTTCATCATGACCCATACGGCCGCGTCGGAGTTCGGCAAAAGCGGCGCCCCGCTGCGCTTCTTCCTGCGGCGCTGTGCACGCGTAATCCCGCTTTATTGGCTATTGACGAGCATCATGCTGCTTGGCGCGCTCGCAGCACCCTCGCTGCTCGCTGTTCCCATTGGCTCCGTATCCCATGTTCTCGCATCCTATTTCTTCATCCCATCCGGGCGTGGCGTGGGTGAGATCAGGCCGGTGCTCGCGCTTGGCTGGACGCTGAACTACGAGATGCTGTTCTATGTCTTCTTCGCACTGGCGCTCCTTTTGCCGATCAGACTGGGGATCGTCTGGCTGTCGGTGCTTATGGTGGGCATGGCGCTCGTCGGAAATCTCGTCGATCAGAGCCATGTTCAGATAGCCTTCTGGACGAGCCCGATCATTCTGGAATTCCTGTTCGGCGTCTACGTCGCCCTGATCTTCCGCAGCGGTGTAAGGATCAGCAAGGGAATTGCGTGCGGGTTCGCGATCATCGGCTTTCTCGGTTTCATACGCATCTCCACGCCCTGGAACGATGCAGCTTTACCGCAAGTCCTGCGGAGCGGTTTGCCTGCGGCGCTTCTCGTTCTTGCAGCCGCAATCGGTCCTGTCCTGCCCCAGAAGAGGACCGTCCTGTGGGGTGTCGCGCTGGGAGACGCCTCCTATAGCCTCTACCTCGCCCATCCTTTTATCCTGCGACCCATGCGAGCCATCTGGGCGAAAGTGATCGGCGGAGCTCTTCCGCTTGGCCTGTTCGTTGCCTTCTCGACGCTCGCTGCTGCCCTGCTCGCCCTGGCACTCTTCAGAGGTGTCGAGAAACCGCTTACGCGCCGCGTGCAGGGCGTCGTGTTCGGCTCGGCACGACGGAAGCGGATATCGGCGGGGGCACTCCCGACCGCCGATACCGAGAGTGCCTGACGTTTTCAGGCCGTTCGCTTCTCGCGGAGATAATCGGCATGGTTCAATGCGGCTGAGGCGATCGCGTCGAGCTGGGTCGCAGCGCGGATCAGTGTGTGGCGGGTCGAGATGTCGGGCTTGTTGATCCGGTAGGAAAGATGGCGGGCGGCTACGCGCGAGACTTCTGCGAGACGCGCGGGATCACTGCGGCCGAGTTGACGCAGCACGACATTCAGCGGTTTGGCGAGACGAGGATGTTCCCTTGCCAAATCGGACAGCGTGATCGCAGCCTCGCCGATCGTGAGCGCGGCAAGCATTCCCCTTAGGTCGTCTTCCGCCTGTTTCTCGGGAACGCCGGCGTTGGTTGCCGCCTGTCCATCCAGGCGATCGACGGCTTTGCTCAGCCAATGTTCTCTCGTCCAGCGGGCAGGCGTCTCACCGATATCCGCGAGATCGCGCCGTGTTGCGCGCTGCAGGCGCAACCTCTTTGCCTTGGGGTTGGAGGGAAAGAGCAGCGTGAAGACAAGGACGCCCGCGCCGACACCCAGCAGCAGCGCCAAGGCGCCGTTCAGGAAGGATGCGGCATCGACACGGCTAGTATTATCCGGGCTAATCAGATCGAGGAACAGGAAGGCAAAGCTTGTTGCCAGGGCGGCGGTGCGGAGATTGCGCATGGCAAGCCCCGTTGCAAACATGATGATGCCGATGACGGCGGCCAGTTCGGTAAAGTCCGACAGCATCGGCAGGATGGCGAAATTGCAGATTGCTGCTGCAATCACCGCGACGAGCCCGCCTTTGAGGAAACCCATTCCGCCGACCACCGGGTTGGGGCGGGTGGCAAACAGGGCGCAGATGACACCGAGGATGACAATGAAACTCGGACCGGACGGCCAGGCGGTTGCGATCCAGAACCACGATCCGATGACGATGGCGACGAAGGTGCGAATGCCGTTTTGAATGGCGCCGCGATGATCGACGTGGAAAGAGAGCTTGAGCCTTGAGGATGGAGCCTTCTCGTCCGAGAACAGAGCCTGGCGCGTGAGTGCGCCATGAGCGGCATCGAGCAGCCTGTCGAGATGGTCCAGGATCGGAAGCTGGGGCGGGAGCGCATGGCCGGAGCTGATGGTTGTTTCCGACAATGCGGCCCGCACATCTGCCCTCAATGCCGTCATGCGGTCCGGATCGACCAGGGATCCGGTGCCGATGGCGTCGAGCGCCAGAGCTGTTTTCTCAACGAGAGGTTCATCGAGATCCGGTCGTGCTGCGAGATGCTCGCGCAGAGACTGGGCGATCGCCATCTGGGTCAGCATTGCGACTGCGGCACCGCGTAAATGGCCAAAACGGCTGCGCACGGAATGGGAGCTTGCCGCCGCATATTCTGCGGCGACATCCAGTTCGAGCGCGCCCGTCAGCAGCCGCTGAAAACCCGAAGTGTTGGCCTGACCGCGCAATGCGCGCGCGCAGAGATCGGAAACCTGGCGGAGATATGTCGCCAAACGGTTCTGGGTCTCCTGCAGCGGCGCGCCGGGCGCGAAGACGGCGGTAAAAACTGCTTCCGTCATGATTCCGAGGCCGATGTAGATCACGCGTGCGACCGCAATATCGAAGACCTCCAGCGGCGAACTGATGGAATCGAAGGCGATGATTGCAGCCGTGTATCCGGCAAGCACGGCGCCGTAGGAGCGGAAATTGCGCAAGCCCGTGGCAAGCGCCGTGCACAATCCCAGCCATAGGGCGAGTGACAGAATGAACAGTTCCGGCGCTTGAGCGAATAGCGCAACCATCGTCACTGCGGCGACTGCTCCGATGATCGTGCCCAAAATTCGGTACTGGCCCTTCGAAAGGCTCATGCCGCGGCTCGATTGGGCGACGATCCAGACCGTCATCGGCGCCCATTTCGGATCGTCGAGATTGAGCAGGAAGGCGATATAGAGTGCGACCAGCGACGCAGCCGCCGTTCGTAGTGCAAAACCCACTGCCGACCACGTCAACCACGGCGGCAGCGCAAGCCTACGCGCCACCGGGCCGGATAGTCTTGCTGAGTTAAGAGATGCCAGGGTCATGCGCGTAGCGATAACGGTATGGACGAATAAAGATAATGGCGTAAATTCGAGACATATTATTGCTGAAAACGGTAGAATATGATCACGGACCTCGAGAGCATTCAGATTTTTCTGCGGGTCGTGGAACGCGGCAGTTTCACGGCTGCTGCGACCCAACTGCGGCTGCCTTTGACCAGCGTCAGCCGGCGCGTGAAGCAACTAGAAGACGATCTCGGTGTTCAGCTGCTGTACCGCACGACGCGGCGCGTACGGGTCACGGATGCCGGGCGCGATTATTACGAGCGCTGCATCAGGGCGGAAGAGATCCTGGAGGAGGCGGACCAGACTGCCCGGGCGGTTCGTATAGAGCCGCAGGGGATGCTGCGTGTTCTTATGCCTTATACGCTTGGCCTGAGCGTGGTGGAGCCAAGGCTGGGCGAGTTTCGGCAGCGTTATCAAAAGGTGCAACTTGCGCTGACCTACGACAACTATCCCCTCGACCTGATCGAGCATGGCTTCGATGTGGCGCTGCGGACTGGCCCGCTTTCCGATTCCGGCTATTCGGCGCACGCGCTCGGACGGTCTCGCGCCCATCTTGCCGCAAGCCCCGCCTATCTCGACAGGTTCGGTCGACCTGAACGTCCAGAGGATCTGAGAGACCATGCCATCATGATCATGGGCGCTGGGACATCTTTGGCGACGGTGCGTCTGCTTGATGAGGCCAGCAATGTGGCCGAGGTCGTCGTCAAGCCGATCCTGATGTCGAACGAGGTAACCACCATCATCCGCCAGGCCGTCGCCGGTGCAGGCATAGCGCTGATATCGCCCCAACTCGCTGCGCAGCACTTTGCGCACGGCGAGCTCGAGGCGGTTCTCCCGCAATGGCAGCGTGCCGATGATATCGAGCTCAATGCACTCTTTCCAAGACGAGCGACGTCGGATCGCAAGGTACGCAGCTTCGTCGATTTTCTCGCCGAGGTGTTCAAGGATTGGCGGGGGTAGGGGCTACTCAATCGGCCCATTCCGGATCGGTCGTAAAAGCGATCGTCAGCCAACGGTCGGGACCTTGGTCGCCGATCGCTTCGCCGATCTCGTCGCGGATATGGTCCCACTCCTCGAGCTTCTTCGCTGGCCCGTCCGGCGGAACGATGAAGTAAAGCTCGATCTGCTTGCCGCGGCCGACCCGCGCGACATACGAGCGGTAGGACAAGAAATCGTAGCGGCGAACTATGTCGGTCGCGACGCGATCGACATGTTCCCGAAGATCCGCAGGTGTCACGAGCAAGATATCGGCGAATGCCTGCTTGATCGTTCCGATCGGCATGGGAATGACGATGAGGCAGACCAGAGCCAGAGCGACCGGATCGACATAGGGCGATATCCATTGCAGGCTCGTTCCCTGAATGAAAAAGCCGAAGATGAAAGCGAGTAGCAGCGCGCCGCTCAGGCAGCCCGTCATGATCCAGGCCTTGGCGTCCAGTGCGATGAAATTGGATCTGAGCGTCTTGTTCGCGCGATTGCCATAGGCCGCCATCAGGAAGGCGATGATCATGGTCAGCACGGCGTAGGTGATGGCTTGATCGAACGAGAGATGACGGCCGCCGGCCATGATGCTGGCGATGGCGTTGATCAGGGCATAGATCGCGGCTCCCGTCAGGAGGATGCCGTTGAGGCCAAGCACCATGGGCTCGAGGTGCCAGAAGCCCATCGTGAAATGCTTGGCGAATTTGCCGGCGGGTGTCGTGTTCGTCGCCGACGATATGATCAGATTGGAAACGATCAATGCAACGATCGTCATGCTCGTATCGGTGAGCGCGTATACGCCGTCAAAGACGATCGCATAGGAGCCGGACAGAATACCGAAGACGATCCCGGCGACGGCCAGAACGAACGTCACGATGATGGAAATGCGCAGGACGCTTTGTTCGGTCGTCACTTCTTAATCCCCGGCTAGAGGCGCGGTATGCGCTTCGGATCGGCTCGCGTGATGTGCACAACTCTTAACGTGTCATGTACTCCGAGCCAATCGGGAAGGGCTATGTGGGGTGCTCTTCTCCCTTACGCGGAAGCCAAGACGTATTCGATCCGTCAAGCCCCCATTGGCCTTGCGCTCTGTCCCTGCCGCCGGAATTCACTTGGCGTGACACCAACCAGCTTCTTGAAGTCGCGGGCAAAGTGAAAGGGGTCGGGATAGCCGCATCTGGCGGCTATCCGGCCGATCTGCTCTTCCGTTACCACAAGCAATGGTTTAGCGGCATTTACGCGCTCGTGGCGCAGCCAATCGAGAGGCGTCGTTCCCATTCGCTGGCGGAAGCGGCGGAACAATTGCGCCTGGCTCAGATTAGCGGCAACGGCGAGTTCTCCTACCGTCCAGGGGTGTGTCAGGTCGGCTCGGGCCAATTGCATGACCCGCTGTAATCGTTGCACGGAGGCGCTGAGCTCGCCGTTTTCCGCGCGCTCGGATACCAGGGATGAAATCAGCTGTGCTAGCAGGGCAAAGCATCTGTTGTCTGCGAGGAAGCTGCCCGTTTCGACCTCCCGCAAGATGCCTTCGAACAACATCTCCATATCGCGCGGGCTTGCTGTGTCGAAGATCGGGTTTCCGATCACGCCGAGGCTGTCGAACAAGGTATCGAGCCCATATCCGACAAATCCCAGCCATAGATAGGACCAGTGCGAATGGCGCGGCTCGCAGCGATGCGAATAAAGCATTGAGGAATCCAGCCAAGCGATCGTCCCTTCGCGCAGGATGCTCGAAAGCCCGTTGACCTGTAACAGACCCTTTCCGCTGAGGGTCAGGATCAGGGTGTGCTGGTTGAAACGATGGGCGATGGGCGGTTCCGCGGGCGTGCAGACCCGGCGACCGACAGCGAGAAGCGAGTAGGGAAAGGCGCGGGACAACCGGCCGGGAGTCTGGAAGAAGACCTCGTCGAGAGGGCAGATCTCGTGGGGAGTCATGTCGTCGGTCATAGCGGACCGATCCTATTTAAGTATGAGAGTTTTATCCATATGGCTGCGGTTCGCATCCATGTCTTTTCGTCGTTCGGCGCTGTATTCTGCCACTGGTGAACCAGATTGGACGAGGTCCTCATCATGCCGACGGCAGCCCCAGCATTTGATCCGCTCTCGCAAGCGTTCACGGATGATCCCTATGCCTCTTACCGTGAGCTGCGCGCCAGCCCCGGTCCGGTCTATTACGAGCATTTCGACATATGGCTGCTGTCGCGCTATCAGGATGTGGCTGCTGCTGCCGCCGACAAGACGCTGGTGCGCTCGCTCGAATTCTTTCTTTCTCCGGAGGAGATCCAGGAACAGAAGGTTCGGCAGAATTGGCACGACATGCCGAACCATTCGCGTTTCGTGCAATTCAGCCTCCTGGATTCCGATGGCGAAACCCATGACCGGCTGCGCCGCAAGGTGTTCCGTGAGTTTACGCCCGCACTCGTCGCACGCCAGCGCGGCATGATACAGGATTTCGTCGACCGCCTGATCGACCGCCTCCTTCAAGCGGGTACGTTCGATTTTGTTGAAGATCTTGCCTCGCAGGTTCCCGGCCACATCATCGGCTCGGTTCTGGGCGTGCCGGAAGAATATGCCGGGCAGCTGCGCAAGTGGTCGGAAGAGGTCGTGCAATATTTCGATGTCGATCGCAGCGCCGAGCGCAAGGCGATCGCCGAGCGCGCGACGACGGAATTCTATGAACTCCTCAAGGAACTCATCGCCGAGCGCGTGCGCAATCCCCGCGACGATCTTCTCTGTCGGCTGACCGAAGCGCATGTTGCGGGCGAGCTTACCGAAGACGAACTCGTTTCCACCTGTATGCTGATCCTGATGGCCGGGCACGGCTCGACGATCGATGTGCTGGGCAGCGGAATGCATGCGTTGATGCAATATCCTGACGCTCTGAACAAATTGCGCGAAACCTCGGCTGTGATGCCTACGGCCATCCAGGAAATGTTCCGCTTCGAGTCGCCGCTGCCATTCTTCCATCGTTATCTGACGGAGGAAAAGACGATCGCCGGCAAGCCGCTGCCGAAGGGCACGAAGATCGGCCTGCTTTATGGCGCGGCCAATCGCGACCCCGAGCAGTTCGAGGCCCCGGATGATTTCAATGTCGAGCGCACCCCCAACCGCCATCTGGCCTTCGGCGGCGGCGCGCATTTCTGTCTCGGCAATCATCTTGCCCGGCTGGATATGGAGATCATTTTCTCGACGCTCCTGCGGCGCACCCGCGCGATCGAGCTGCTGGACGACAGTCCCGCCTATAAGCGCGGGCTCTCGGTGCGCGGTCCAAAACGTCTGGACATCCGTCTCATTGCCGCGTGAGCGGATTTGCCGAAAATATGGAGAATGCAATGTGTGAAGTCGTGTTCGTCGATTCCGCTGGTCGTGAGACGCGCGTTAAGGCGCAGGAGGGCGAGACTCTGATGGCTGTGGCCGTCAGAAGCGGCATCGACGGCATCGTGGCGCAATGCGGCGGCGCCTTGGCCTGCGGCACCTGTCATTGCTATATCGAGCAACCCCATCTCGACCTGCTCCCGCCGCCCTCCGAGGAGGAGGCGATGATGATCGAATTCGTGATGGAGCCGGCGCCGAACAGCCGTCTCAGCTGTCAGATCCTGGCAAGCAACGTCGTCGACGGCATGCGTGTCGTCGTGCCGGATAGCCAGCACTAGGGACCAGCCTCAAGACGGGGCGACCAATGTAGCGAGCTTGCCTAAATCTTGACGGTATCCGGCCTAAACCGACTGTTCTGATGCCAGGAGATCGGCATGGTGGGCGCGGGCGACATCCGGGTGGGAGCGCAATCGGCTCTTCAGCTGGTTCTGGCCGACTTCGCGGAAGATAGGGTTCAGGGGATCGACCGAGATGCCGCGTTCCGATCGCCTCAGCTCCTCCGGCAGGTCGATGACGGGGATCGTGGCGTCCGGTCGCGAGCCCAGGAAGAAAGCGACGGAGAAGCGCTCGACGCCGGCAGGCGGTGCGATGACGTCATGCACGTCGGCGCGCACGAAACCGTTCGTCGCAAGCTCGAGCAATTCCCCGGTATTGATGACGAAGGTACCTGGAACCGGCGGTGCGTCGATCCAGATGCCGTCTTCGGTGCGCACGCGCAGGCCGGGTGTGGTGTCCTGCAGCAGCACCGTGACGAAGCCGCCGTCCTTGTGGGCGCCGACCCCCTGATCCGTTTCGGCGACGTCGCGGCCGGGATAGCGGATGATCTTCAGAAGCTGCGAGGCCTGCGGTTCGTAAATGTCGGCAAAGACATTCTCCGGCTGGCCGAGGGCTGCGGCGATCGCCTTCAGCACATCGATGCCGATGCGCGTCACTTCTGCCTGATAGGCAAGCAGCAGGGGCTTGAGTTCCGGCAGCGCCTCCGGCCACTGGTTCGGTCCCTGCAGGCGCCGCCAGGCCGGCGTGTCCGGACCGATCTCGAAGGGTGCGCTTTCGGTATTGATGTCGAGTTGCTCGCGCCAATCCTGTTCGCCACGGGTGCGCTCCTGGCCGGCGCGATTGTAGCCGCGGAAATGCGGCGATTTCACCATCTCGATCTTGAGCTTTTCTTCCAGCGGCAGTGCGAAGAAACGCTTCGCCGTCGCCACGACATCGGCAATCAGCTTAGGATCGACGCCGTGTCCCGTGAGATAGAAGAAGCCGTGATCGTAAAGCACCGTGCGAAGCTCGGCGATAAAGGCCTGACGCTCTGCCGGCGAAGCATAGAGGCGCGACAGATCAAGCGTTGGAAGCGATGCGTCGGAGCCGGTCGGCGCGGTATGGGAGGTCAATGAGGTTTCCTCTTTCAAGCTCGTCTTTGTTCTCGGGCCTTGATGCTATCGCTTGGCTGTTCCGAGCCGAGGTGACGCAAATCACCGTTATGGATTGAGGCAAGGCTAGAAGCCCTTCATCACTAAGGCAAAGAAGATAATCTCAAAGATCACTGATCTTTTGGAATGGTTTTTACAGCCGTCGTTCTCGCGAGTGCCGCTTATATGAATAGTCATTGAGCCCGCAGTTCACCTCAATTTCTGCGTAAACGCATCCAGCTCATCGACGCTGCCTATCCGTGTTAGCGTCTTGCCGCCTGCCTGCGCTTCGATGCACAAGTAGCGGATGCCGGGCATCCACTCCTGTTCGATCTCCCATATGGTCCGGAACAGATCTCGCGTCGGCGGCATGGCTGAAAGTCCGCCGGGTGAATGTTCGAGCCTTCCCGACTGCCAGGCGATCTGCCGCTCTGCGGCAAGCCAGAAATGCATCCAGAGCGGCATATCGATGAGGATGATTTCGGTCGCGCGATCTATCCGAGCAGGGATCGAATTTTTGTGCCCCAGGCCATCGATGACCCAATTCTCACTGGATAGGATCCGTTCATGCTGCTCGATATAAGTCTCAAGCGGCGCCGGAACCCAGCCTTCCTGCCAGAGCAGCCTGTCGATCTCGAAATGGGGAATTGCGCGGCGCTCGCCCAATTTGCGGGCGAGGGTGGATTTTCCGCCTCCTGCATTTCCCAAGATGGCGATGCGCGACATTGGATGATGACCTGATAATTCGAGCCTGTCGGAAACCCGGCAAGGATGCCGGAGCGTTTATGAAGCTATTCCATTGCTGTTGCAATTGATGCAAACGGTCGGGGGTCAGGCCGCGTTGTGCTGCACGAAATGCTGAATGCCGGCGGGATTGGTGACGATGAGGTTGCGTATGGGAGTTGGCACCAGACCGAACCGGTCGAGCCCGACCAGCGTGGAAAGTGCCCAGCGAAATTCGAGTTCGGCGCTGCCGTCCTTCACTCGATGCACGATTTCCGTTTCGTGAAATGGAAATGGCTGCAGCAGCTCTGCCTCATAGTAGAAGCCGAGTTCGTGAACGCGTCGGCCGGCAAACTCGAAGAAATTCTCGATGATGAAGCGCAGGGGGCCAACCGTGGCCTTGCAGCCGATTTCCTCTTCGATCTCGCGGGCAAGCGTCTCGGCGCCTGCCTCATGAAACTCCACCCGGCCACCGGGCATAGACCAGAAGGTGTCTGCGAGCGCACGGTGGATGAGGATGTGATCGCCGTGGCGGATCAATGCGCCCGCGCGCAATTGAAAGCGGGAATTTTCAGAATCCATGACGATCATGGTTCGTACGGCTTCAGCCATGAATGGCCCTCCGATTGCGAGACGAGATGGAAATCATTTGCCAGATATCAGCATCCGGGTCTCAGATATAGTGAAGCAGTTTGAAGGTTGTTTTTCTTTTGCTTCGCTTTCCCTAAACAAGCAGGTCCTGGCAATGCGTTTCGTAAATCCAATCCCCTTCGTCAGCAATATCGAGCGCTCGAAGGCGTTTTACGGTGGTCTGTTGGGTCTCAAGATCTTGAATGACTTCGGCAGCTTCGTGCTGTTTGAAACCGGCTTTGCGATTCATGATGGAAAATCGCTGGAGCAAACGGTCTGGAGGAAAAGCAGCGAAGCGTCTGAGCCTTATGGGCGGCGAAACATCCTTCTCTATTTCGAACATGAGGACGTGGATGCGGCGTTCCAGGCGATAGCGCCGCATGTTAATCTCATTCATCCCGTTGAAAAGCAGGAATGGGGGCAGCGTGTATTCCGCTTCTATGACCCCGACGGCCATGCGGTGGAGATCGGCGAGCCGCAGCTGGATATGATGGCCGATTGATCCTTGCTGCTGCTAACTTGAAGCGATTTCATCCCTTAAGGCCGAAATAGACCAGTCCCCAGGTGCCTATAGCACCGTGGCAGCACCTGCGGCCTTGAGGATCAGCGCAACGCTATTGCGTGCGATGCGCTCGAGTTCCGGCCGGGCTGTACCGGCGCGAGCGCGCTGCGCGAGGCTATGCTGCAGAGCGGAAAGCATTTCGGCGACGGCATCGATGTCGGTCTCGGACGGCAACTGGGCGTCATCGCGTGCCGCCGCAATCCGATCGCGGAACCGCGCGTCCGTGCGTCCGAGCGCGGCAAACAATTCGGCGCCGATCACCGGGTCGGCGGTCGCCTCGCCGGTGATGACGCTGAGCATGGGGCAGCCGAGCGGGCGATCGTCACCTTCCGAATAAATGGCGACAAGCTCCAGGAAATAGCCATCGAGCGCCGTTGCGAGCGATGGCTCGTCGAAGAGGGCACCGTCCCGACGTTCAACACTGTCCTCGACATATTGTGCGACCGCCCTGAGATAGATCGCACGCTTGTTGCCGAAAGCGGCATAAAGGCTCGGCCGAGCCATTTTCGTCGCCTCCGACAGGTGGTCGAGCGATGTGCCGGTATAGCCGCGCCGCCGGAATTCGAGCAGTGCTGCGCCAAGTGCAGCCTTGGCATCATATTGGCGCGGGCGCCCGCGGGCGGACTTCTCTTTCATTTTTGTACCGTATCGCAATAAATTCGTTGCGGATTATTTTTGTGCGAAGTAGTCTAAAAATCAGCAACATGGAAAGCAACCCCTCTCCAGACAAAGGGTAAGGATAGGTGTGCACGTCCCGCAGCGCTTTGAGGCGAGCGGAAGCGCGCCTTCTCCCACCTCGATAAAAGGGACAATCGATGACTGACAAAATCCGCGTGGGCATTAACGGCTTCGGCCGCATTGGCCGGACCGTTCTGCGGGCTGCGATGGTGCGCGACGACATCGAAATCGTCGCGATTAACGACCTGTTACCAATCGATCATCTCGCCTATCTCCTCAAGTACGACAGCGTGCATGGCGGCTTCGGGGGCAGCATAGCCGCCGCCGTCAGTGCGCTCGATATCAATGGCGCCAAGGTCAGGGCCTTTAGCGAAAGGGAACCGGGCGCGATCGGTTGGGGCGAGGTGGGCGTCGATGTCGTCATCGAATCGACCGGCCTGTTCCTGACAAGTAAGGTTGCGGAAGGGCATCTTGCCGCCGGCGCCGGCAAGGTACTGCTCTCGGCACCGCCGGAGGACGGCACACCGGTCTTTGTGATGGGTGTCAACGCGAACAATTATGCCGGCGAAAGCATCGTTTCGAACGCCTCCTGCACGACCAATTGTGTCGCGCCGCTCGCCAAGGCGTTGAACGACGCTTTCGGCCTTGAGGAAGCGCTGATGCTGACGGTTCACGCCACGACATCGAGCCAGAATACGGTCGATGGTGTGGCGCGCAAGGACTGGCGTTTCGGGCGCGGCATCCTTGAGAATATCATCCCGGCAACGACGGGTGCCGCACGCATGGTCGGCAAGGTGGTGCCCGAACTGAATGGGCGGATAAACGGCATGGCGGTGCGCGTGCCTGTGTCGGACGTATCGATGATCGATCTCACCTGCCGGCTCAGGGAAAACGCCTCCTACAAGGACATCTGCGCCATGATCCGGGAGCGGGCGACGAGCGCGATGGAGGGCATCCTCGCCTATTGCGACGAGCCCGTCGTCTCGACCGACATGCGCGGCAATCCTCATTCCTCGATCGTCGACGGGCTTGCCGGCATGCAGATCGAAGGCGGGCTGACGAAGCTCGTCGCCTGGTACGACAACGAATGGGGCTACGCCTGCCGTTGTCTTGACCTAGCTGCACATATTTCGCGCGGCAGGTAGACACCGGTCATATCATGCATGCTCCGATGATCTTCGCGCCTGATCCGCCAGACACCGAACCTTTCTGCAGCTGATCTCATCTTCCCCGGCCGTTGCTCCAGTCTATTTCGATAGCGCGGCGGCCGGTTGGCCAAGCGATGCGACGACCTGTTTGGCGGGTCGCAATATTTCTCAACAAAAAAATACATCGCTGAAAACGGAACTGGCCATACTGGCGAGGTCGCTCGCAGGAAGCTTGCATCGCGCTGCGCTTGCGGGGGCGAAGCAAGAGGATCAAGCAATGAAGATCTATTACGCGGCATTGACGATGATGGTGGCAACGGCGGCTACCATTGGCACTGTCAGCTCCGGTTATGCCCAGGTCGTATTCTATGAGGACCAATCGCCAACCTATTCTGCGGGAGAAGGGCAGCCGGAAGCTGATTTTCTTCAGCGCTGGAACCGCCGCCACGAAGAACGTCGCGAATGGGGTCAGAACTCCGACGATTTCGGCCCGTCCGATGTCATTCGCCTGCTGGTGCGTCGGGGATATCGGGTCAAGGACGTGCAAGACGTCGGACCACGCTATCTGGTCCGGGCATGGAGAGACGGGGACGACCTGCTGGTGAGCGTTTCCCGCTCTGGCGAGATCGTCGGCGTGGTTCACGACCGCGGCTGACTATGTCTGCGAAGGGCGAAAGGCAGTGCGGATACATTGCCTTTCGCTCTGATCTCGTGAGGTTTGATCCCGCTCATATTCTATGCGGGTGTGCCACGCGCAATTTGCGAGCAAGTCATGGGGCTGGCGTGCCTGAACTGACGTTGCGGCACCTGCATGGGTGATCTTGCCGACGTCGCGGCCGTGTCCAGCACCATTGCCTTTCGATGTGTTCGGGCACGCAGCCAATCTCCCCATTCGCACCACGCGACCCTGCAGCCATCTACCTTGTTCGGGTCAGAAGATCGGCGGCGCCCTTGTCTATTGCAACATAGGAGGCCTTCAGACTTCCGAACGACGCTCCGAGATTGAGTGCGCCCGGATATTGCTTGGCGACATAGGCAAGCAGGAGGCGGTTGGATGTTGAATCATAGATCTCGACCGCATAGCTCGCCGAGCCGGTCATCGATCCCTGTTTTCCGCGCGCCGCCTGAACGGTATTGTAGACGCCGCCGGCGATGTCGACATGCGAGACCGGACCGAGCACCGGGTTGGTTGTTTCCGCGCCGGCAAGCGTCAAGCGCAGGCGCAGCGTGGTGGGGCCGGGGCTGGCGGCCATCGAGTAGCGTTGGGCGAGCGCACTGCTGAACTTGTCATGCATATAGCGCGCGAGTTTCTGCTTGTCCTCTTCGGACATGTTTGCGAACTGGCTATCCTTGCCTCTGTAGATGCTGACAGGCTCGACGATAATCTTGTCATACTGGCTCCAGTTCACGACCACCTTGTAGCTGAACGGTGCTTGCCCGGAACTGTCGCTCGGATCAGGTCTCAGTTGCGCCGCGGATGCGAGGCCCTGATAGACCATGGGTTCGGAAGTGGCGCAGCCTGCTGCAGCAAGGGAAATGGCCGCCAATGCAAGGCATGCGGGAAGGGACTTCATGGAGAGCTCCTGGAGTGTTTTTGCGATCTCCTTGTAAAGTTTGCCCTTGTTGCGTTGTGTTTGGATTTTTATGAAAATGTTGCGGCATTGCCGATGCCGGAATTGGCGGGTAGGCGTATTACGACCGCCAAGCCGCTCGGCTTGCTGTCACGCAATTCAAAGCTGCCTCGATGGCCGACAGTGATGATTCCATGTGCAATGGAAAGCCCGAGGCCGAAACCACCATTCTTGCTCGGCGAACGCGCCTTGTCGGTCTTGAAGAAAGGCTCCATGACCTTCGGTTTCAATTCGTCGGGGATTCCGGGACCATCATCGGCAACCGTGATAACGACTGAACCGTCTTCTTCCTGGGTAAGCGAGAGATCGATGCGACCGGCATGGCGGGAGGCATTGTCGATCAGGTTCGATATGGCTCTTGATAGCGCCCGCGGGCGGCAAACGTAGGGCAAGCGCCGCGGTCCGGCGAAAGTGACCTCAATGCCGGTATCGGCAAAGTCATCGGTCACGGTTTGCAGAAGGCTGGACAGCTCGACTTTCTTCAACGACTCGACCTCGCCGCCGAGATAGGCGAGGCTTTCGTTGATCATGCCGGAAAGCGCATCAATGTCCCTCAGCATTTGTTGCCGCAACTCCGCCTGCTCGCAACGCTCGGTGCGCATTCTGAGCCGCGTCAAGGGTGTGCGCAGGTCGTGGCTGATGGATGTCAGCATGCGGGTGCGTCCAGCCATCAGCTCGCGGACGCGTTTGCGCATGAGGTTGAGCGATGTTGCGAGGCTCCGCAGCTCGGCCGAGCCGCGAACGTCGAAAGGCTCGTCAAGCTCGTCGTCGGAGCGGACGCATTCGGCTGCCTTTGCCAGGTTGACGATCGGTCTTCCGATCAGCCACGCAGTCAGGATTGCCAGAATAGCAGCGGGTATGACAATCAGGACGAGATTGCCGATGACGGCGGGGAGGACCCATCGTGTCGTGGAAAACTCGGGCAAGGCAAATGCCAGGCTGCTATCTCCGGCCTTGACCATCAAAGTCTTCGGATTGTTCCAGCCCATGAAGCCTTGAGGGTCGAGAAAGAGATTGTAATCGAGCAGCCTGCGCACGGCGGCGGGGACGTCCTGTGTCGTGATCGACGAACCGCCGGCCTGTTCACTGGTCACCCTCCAGACATTGACGCCTTGTGCCCTGAATCTTGAAAGGATTGCGTCTCCTTGAGCGTCATCTGCCGAAAGCGCGAACTCCTTTGCAATGGTTTCGATGCGGCCTGCAAAAAGTCCGACTTCGACGCCTTTGTCGAACCGGCTGCGCACGAATGGTTCGGTGCCGGCCGCTATGGTAGTGACGACGGTGGCGAGCAACGTGGTCAGAATGGCGATCTGGGTGCGGACGGATGATTGGAATAGCCACTTCACGGCAGGTACTCAACATTCGCGGCGAAAAGATAGCCCCCAAGCCGCACGGTCTTGATGAAGATCGGCTCCTTCAGATTTGGTTCTATCTTCTGCCGAAGACGGCTGATTTGTGCGTCAACGCTACGTTCGACCGGCCCGGCGGTTCCGGCATGTGTCATCGACAGCAGCTGTTCACGGGTCAGGATTTGGTTCGGATTGTGACAGAAGGCGAGCAGCAGATCGAATTCGGATGTCGTCATCAGCACCTCGGCGCCTTCCGGATCGACGATCCGCCTGCTTCTTGGATCGAGCACCCAGCCTGCAAAGGTCATCTTCGTGAGCAGCTTTCGCTCCGAAGTCTCCGCACCATACGAAGCTCTGCGAAGAAGCGCCTTGATCCTGGCGACAAGTTCCCGCGGGTTGAACGGTTTGGTGACATAGTCGTCCGCTCCCAGCTCAAGGCCGATGATGCGATCGATATCCTCCGTGAGTGCGGTCAGCATCAGGATCGGGATCGTTCCGGCCGATCTCAGGCGCCGGCAGATGCTGAAACCATCCTCTCCGGGCAGCATGGCGTCGAGGATCACGAGATCGAACGGGTGCCTTTGTAACATCTTGTCCATCTCCGCGCCGTTTCGCACGGGCGAAGCGCGCAGGCCTTGATCCTTGATCAGCTCGACCAGCATGATTGCAATCTCGTCATCGTCCTCGACGACAAGAATATGATGTGAAGGCTCAACCGTCCTCATGCGCGCAACCATGTTTGTAGATCCTGATCATTCGCCCGTTATCCGCGTTCCGGAGCAAACCTTGCGCTGCCTAAAAGGGCTGGGAGATGGGCCGAGAGCAACCAGCGATCGATGACTTTCAAAGGAAAATCTCACAGATCATATCCTCGGCCGTCCATAGCAGAAGGAATTATAGCGACGTGTTAGAAAATATTACAATATGTTGCGGGCGGCTCCCGGGAGCCATCAAGCTGAAGCGAGGGAAAGGCAGCCTTCGTCGTTGCCGCACGGAGCTGCCTCCTAAACCGATCGGCGGCCCATGCGAGCAGCGGCCGCCGGAATGCCATTGCTGACAAACCGAAGGCCGCAGACGTTGGATGAAAGTCGCATATGGTAAAATATGGGCTCCATCACTCCTGTTTTTTTGCATCACGCGCAGCGCCAACCAGGCCATCCAGCCAGTCCTGATGACCGTTGATCATCGGATTGGGCTTGGCGCGAGCGAGCTCGGCAGCTGGCTTACCTTTCTGAGTTTCCTGGGTCAGGATGCGCACCCGGCCTTCGGACAGATCTTCAACCAGCCATGCGTGGTGGACATCCAAACGGTTTTCGCTGCCTTCCTCCCCGGCCCAGCCATGCCAGGCGACGCGGCCGGGCTGACCATTGGCTGGTGGAACATATTCGGTGCACTGCGCTTCGACCGGGAAGCCGAAAGTCTCGAAGTAGAAGCGGACGCCTTCCTGGAGTTCCGGCCCCCTGCCGTCATGGAAACGGATGTTGGCAGAATTGGCATAGTAGCTCGGCCAGCGCGGAGCATAGCCGAGAAGCGGCCAGATTTCTTCTGCGGAAAGGCCCGCCACGATGATTTCGTTCGATACGAAGTTCTCCGTAAAGCCCGGAATATAGCCCTTCGGCCAGATGATTGCGTTCATGATGCTTTCCTGATTATGGGCCGGCATATGCCGGGAAATTGCAGTTTTCAGCTTGCTTGATAATGGGAAATCTGCAGACATAACGCAAATAGCGATACATGATCAGACCTATAACGATGAAAGATATCAGGGCTCTCGACCTCAATCTCCTGCGCACGCTCGATGCCCTGCTCGATGAGCGCAGCGTCACGCGTGCGGCCGAGCGCCTCGGCTTCACGCAGCCTGCGGTGAGCGGCATGCTGACGCGCCTGCGCGAGAGCTTCGACGATCCGCTCTTTGTCCGTACCCGGCGCGGGATCGTGCCCACACTGCGTGCAATGGAGCTCGCGGGACCGCTCAAGCAGATCCTTGCCGATGTCGGGGCGCTTCTGCAGCCTACGGCATTCGACCCTGCCACCGCCAAGTTCACGCTCTCGATTGCAGCGACCGACTATGCTCTCCAAGCCGTTGTCGTGCCGTTCCTGGCGAAGATGAGACTGTCAGCGCCCGGAATTCGCATTGCAATTCGTCCAGTCGAGGACGATCGCGTGCAGACACAGTTCGAAAGCGGTGATCTCGGTCTTGCATTGATGACCCCGGAGACTGCCCTACCGGAGCTTCATGCCCGGCGGTTGTTCGATGAGACCTATGTCTGCGCATTGCGGAGCAATCATCCCGATGCGCGGAAGAAGCAGCTTTCCATCGATCGCTTCTGTGCTCTCGATCATGTGTTGGTCTCTTATTCCGGCGAGCGCTTTTGGGGCGTGACGGATGATGCTCTGGCCAAGATCGGCCGTCGGCGTCACGTTGCGCTGACGGTTACGAGCTTTCTCGTTCTTGCTGAGATTTTACGCACGACCGATCTGGTGGCTGCTGTTCCCAGACGGCTGGCGCAAAGTGCAAAAGGTCTTGTTCTGCGTGAGCCTCCCGTCGATATACCGGGCTTCACCAAGCTCGCCGTCTGGCACGAGCGCACCCATCGCGATCCCGGTCATCGTTGGGTGCGCATGCTGTTGTTCGAAACATGTGGCAATCTGGAGACAGCGAAAATCTGAGTCATCCTCTGCAACGGTGGCGCATTGTTTGCGTCACAAAGAATTGAATCAAAACAATATTCTTTTCAGAACCTCATCCTTGCGGACGAAATGGTGCCAAAGGGCGGCCAGGATATGCAGGCTGACGACGGCATACAGGCAGTAGGCGCCATACTCGTGAATCTCGGCGGCTGTTCTCTCTAGGCCCTTATCGAGCGGTAGCAGATTGGGCCATTGGAAGAGGCCGAACCATGGCAGATCGCGGCCGCCGGCAGCGGATGTTGTGTAGCCTGCAAGCGGCATCAGGATCATCAAGGCATAGAGCAGGATATGCGCGCCGCGGGCGGCAAGGTGATTGAAGACGCCAAGCGGCCGTTGATATGCAGGTTCACTCAGCGAAAGCCTGAGTGGCAGGCGTATGGCGATGAGGAAAAGCGCCGTCATGCCCAAGGACTTGTGTACGTCGAGGAGCGCACGACGCAGCGGTATGCCCGGTGTGAGGTAGGAACAATAGAGGCCGATGACGAGCGCTGAAATGATGACAATGGCCATGAGCCAATGCAGGAGCCGTTGCGACGATCGATAGCGGAAGGTGGGCTGTTCTGCTGTGGTCGCTGTAGTGTCGGACATGGTTTCTCCGGTCGTCTTGGGGCACGGCGCGGATGCGGTAGTCGGCCGGAATATGGCTGAATTGAGGGCCTTTCCGTTCACCTTCTCGCGAGCGGACGTCTATCGGCCGCCGGCGATGTGCTACCGGATGCCGGCCAAAGGCTTCATTCCGGTTCGCAAAAGTGACTTTGTGGTCGGAAGCTGTATCGACCGTGCCCAGCTCTATCCGGCACTATTGCTCTGATTTAGGAGGCGTCCGGTTTCTTTCGTCGACGCTGGAAAGGATCTCGCAGCTTTCTGTATGCGTCGGCGCTGGCGCTTCGGCGACAAGCGCCTTCGTACAAATGCCGATCTCATGTCCTTCGATCCGGAAGAAGGCGATTCCTCCCGCCTCGAGCGCCAGACGCAACTGCGCCTCTGTCGCCCGATGCAGACTATGGCGGTTGCCCTCATAGTCGCGGATCGTGCTGCGCGATACGCCGGAGCGATCGGCAAGGTCCATCTGCGTCCAATCGAGGAAGCCGCGGGCTGCTCGGCAGAGTGCTGGTGTCAAAATCATCGCCATCTTACCTTGACGCAGGGTTCGAAGCTGCCCATATTGGGCGATATCTATCATATAGGACATAATATACCGGATTTCTAGGGGTTTTGCCGTCGTGGCAGTCTGGCGTGATCCGGCTAAACGAAGGAATGACGTTTTGGGATAACTGGCGAGCCTGTTTTCATTCTAGCACTTTTGGCTCTGCCGTTTATCGGAAGTCTTCTTTCCGTATGCCTCTTGCGCACGCAGTCGCGGCGCGGTCCGGCCTGGATCGCCGGGGCTGTCACATTTCTGGCACTGTTGATTTCCGTAAGCTTCTATCCTGCCGTCAAGGACGGTGGCGTCGTCCGTTATAGCATAGAATGGCTGCCACAGCTCGGGCTTGATTTCAGCCTCAGGCTGGATGGTTTTGCTTGGCTGTTTTCGCTCGTCATCACCGCCATCGGCTTTCTCGTCATCGTCTACGCCCGCTACTATATGTCGGAAGAGGACCCCGTTCCTCGCTTCTTTTCCTTCCTGCTTGCCTTCATGGGAGCGATGCTTGGCATCGTGCTGTCGGGCAATGTCATCCTGCTCTCGATATTCTGGGAGCTGACCAGCATCTTCTCCTTCCTGCTAATCAGCTACTGGCACAACACCGCCGCTGCCCGCGACGGCGCCCGCATGGCGCTGACGATCACGGGGATCGGCGGCTTCTGCCTGCTGATCGGGCTGATCCTGCTCGGTCATATCGTCGGGAGCTACGATCTGGACAAGATCCTGGCATCAGGCGACATCATTCGTAATCATCCGCTCTATCTGCCTGCGCTGATACTCATCCTGCTCGGCGCGCTGACGAAGAGTGCGCAGTTTCCCTTCCATTTCTGGCTTCCGAACGCAATGGCGGCGCCGACGCCTGTCTCCGCCTATCTGCATTCCGCCACGCTGGTGAAGGCTGGCGTCTTCCTGCTCGCGCGCTTCTGGCCGGTTCTCGCCGGCACGAACGAATGGTTCTACATCGTCGGCGCGGCCGGCATCATCACGCTGCTGCTCGGCGCCTATTTCGCGATGTTCCAGCAGGATCTCAAAGGGCTGCTCGCTTACTCGACGATCAGCCATCTCGGCCTCATCACCACCTTGCTCAGCCTTGGCAGCCCGCTTGCGACGGTTGCCGCCATCTTCCACATGTTGAACCACGCGACCTTCAAAGCGTCTCTGTTCATGGCGGCCGGTATCATCGATCACGAGACCGGCACGCGCGACATGCGCCGTCTGAGTGGCCTGTTCCGCTATATGCCATTCACCGGGGCGCTGGCGATCGTTGCGAGTGCTGCCATGGCCGGCGTGCCGCTGCTCAATGGCTTCCTGTCGAAGGAAATGTTCTTCGCCGAAGCGATCGAAACCCATGCCGATTCCATTCTCGATCGCATGCTGCCCTATGTGGCGACGCTCGCAAGCGCCTTCAGCGTCGCCTATTCGCTGCGTTTTATTCAGACGGTGTTCTTCGGACCGGCGCCGACCGATCTGCCGATCGCCAAGCCGCATGAGCCACCGCGCTGGATGCGCTTCCCGATCGAGCTCCTCGTTGTCGTGTGCCTGGTCGTCGGCATCGTTCCGGCGCTTTCGGTGGCACCCTTCCTGCATGCGGCCGTTGTCAGCGTTCTCGATGCCGATACGCCGCAATACAGCCTTTCACTTTGGCACGGCTTCAATCTGCCGCTCGTCATGAGCATCATCGCACTGGTCGGCGGGACGGTTTTCTATTTCGTCTTCAAGGATTACCTGTCGCGATGCGACGACGGACCGCCGATTTTCCGGCGCCTCAAGGGGCAGCGTATCTTCGAGCGGGTGCTGGTCGAAGTCTCCTGGCACTGGGCGAGAACCGCCGAAAAGCGGATCGGCACGCGCAAGCTGCAGCCGCAGCTTCGCTGGGTCGTCGTGACAGGGTTTGCTGCCGGCCTGCTGCCGCTTTACTTGTCCGGTTTCGAAGCCAAGCACTTTTCCTTCCTGGGCGCCGATCCGGTCTTCGCTGCGGTCTGGGCGATTGGCATTTGCCTTGCGATCGGCACTGCCTTCTTTGCCAAATATCACCGGCTTGCTTCCTTGGTGATGCTGGGTGGCGTCGGCTTGATCGTCTGCATGACCTTCATCTGGCTGTCGGCGCCGGATCTCGCGATTACTCAGCTTCTCGTCGAGATCGTCACGACGGTTCTCATCCTGCTGGGCTTGCGCTGGCTGCCGAAGCGGACAGAGGGGATCGACGATACGGTCGATCTGCGCGCTCGTTTCCGTCGCTTCCGCGATCTGGCGCTGGCCGTCATCTGCGGCGTCGGCATGATGTTCATTTCCTACGCCGTCATGACCATGCCGGTGCCCGACGCCATTGCGAATTACTTCCTCGAAAACGCCTATTCGAAGGGCGGCGGCCGCAACGTCGTCAACGTCATCCTGGTCGACTTCCGTGGCTTCGACACCCTGGGCGAAATCGCCGTTCTCGGTGTCGTCGCCTTGACCGTCTATGCGCTGCTGCGTCGTTTCCGCCCTGCACCCGACAGCATGGAGATGCCGGAACAGCAGCGAATACAGAACCGTTTCGACGAAGAGCGTCCAGAGCGTTCGGCAGGCGATACCGTGCGCGACTATCTGCTCGTACCGTCTGTCATCATGCAGTGGATGTTCCCCTTTGTGATCGCCTTGTCGGTCTATATCTTCATGCGGGGGCATGATGCGCCGGGCGGCGGCTTCTCGGCCGGCTTGACGCTCTCGATCGCCTTCCTGCTGCAATATCTGGCCGGCGGCACGCGTTGGGCGGAGGATCGCATCCGCATCCTGCCGCTGCGGTGGATGGGCGCCGGGCTCTTGATCGCGACGGCGACGGGTATCGGTGCCTGGTTCTTCGGCTATCCATTCCTCACCTCGCATTTCCAGTATCTGGACCTACCGTTGATCGGCAAGGTGCCGGCGGCAAGCGCGTTGCTCTTCGACCTCGGCGTTTTCCTGCTTGTCGTGGGATCCACGGTTCTGATCCTCGTGGCACTCGCACACCAGTCGATCCGTATCAACCGCCTGCGCGCGCTCGATGCCGACAAGGCAAAGGGGGATTGATGGAACTCATCTTGTCCATTGCCATCGGTGTGATGACGGCTTGCGGCGTCTGGCTGATCCTGCGTCCGCGCACCTATCAGGTCATTGTCGGGTTGTCGTTGCTCTCCTATTCCGTCAACCTCTTCATCTTTGGCGTCGGTGGCGTGAAGACGAATGTGCCGCCATTGCTTGGCGATGGCGCGGCGACGCGTGCTCTGGCAGACCCGGTGCCGCAAGCCCTGGTGCTGACGGCGATCGTTATCGGCTTTGCGACGACGGCCCTGTTCCTCGTCGTGCTGCTTGCCTCGCGCGGCCTGACCGGTACGGATCACGTCGATGGAAGGAGCGACCGGAAATGACAGGCTGGTCGCACCATCTCATCATTGCGCCGATCCTCGTCCCTCTTGTTGCGGGCGCGCTGCTTGTGTTCATCGACGAGCGTTCGCGCACGCTGAAGGCGCTCATCAGCCTCGCTGCAACACTCTTGCTGGTGGGCATTGCACTTGCGCTCTTCCGTGCCGAAGGCTGGTCGCCCAGCCAGGAACGCGCCTATCTGCTTGGAAACTGGAGCGCGCCCTTCGGCATCGTGCTCGTGCTCGATGGGTTGTCTGCACTCATGCTGCTGCTGACATCCATCGTCGCCGTTGCCGCGCTAATATTCTCGCTGGCGCGCTGGCACGCGGTCGGCGCCCATTTCCATACCATGTTCCAGCTGCTCTTGATGGGCGTCAACGGCGCCTTCCTGACGGGTGATCTCTTCAACCTCTTCGTCTTCTTCGAAGTTATGCTGGCCGCGTCCTACGGCCTTCTGCTGCACGGCTCGGGGCCGCTCAGGGTCAAGGCGGGTATGCATTACATTGCCGTCAACCTCGCGGCGGCGCTGCTCTTCCTCATCGGTGTCAGCTTGATCTATGGCACGGCGGGAACGCTGAACATGGCGGATCTGGCGGTCCGCATCCCGGAAATGTCGGCCGATCGCCGCATGCTGATGCAGGCGGGCGCCGGCGTGCTCGGCATTGCATTCCTCATCAAGGCCGGCATGTGGCCGCTCTGCTTCTGGTTGCCGACGGCCTATAGCGCAGCTTCCGCGCCTGTCGCAGGCATATTCGCGATCCTCAGCAAGCTCGGCATCTATGTCATCCTGCGGCTGACCATGCTTCTGTTCAGTACCGGGCCATCCGCCGGCTTCGGTGCGACCGTGCTTCTCTATGGCGGCATGGCAACGCTGATCTTTGGAACGGTCGGTGTGCTGGCATCGCAGGCGCTTGGCCGGCTGGCCGGCTTTTCGGTGCTGGTCTCGTCCGGCACGCTGCTGATGGTGATCGGTATCAATGATGGTTCCATCTCGTCCGGCGCGCTGATGTATCTCGTCAGTTCGACGCTGACGATAAGCGCCTTCTTCATGCTGATCGAGCTCGTCGAGCGCGGACAGGACGCCGGCGCCAGCGTTCTCGCCGTCACCATGGAAGCCTACGGCGATGCCGAGGAGAAGGAGCCGGCCGAAGGCGATGGTGTCACCATGCCCGGCACCATGGCAATGCTCGGCATCTGCTTTGCCGCCTGCGGCATCCTGCTTGCCGGCCTGCCGCCGCTTTCCGGCTTCGTTGCCAAATTCGCCATGCTCTCGGCCATGATGGGGACCGGCGCGATCGGCATTCCGCCGAGTGCCGCCGTCTGGACGTTGATCCTGCTGGTCATTCTCTCCGGCATTGCCGCCCTGATCGCCATGACGCGGGCCGGCATACGCACATTCTGGAGCTCGCTGGAGGGCACGGTTCCCCGCGTCCTTGTCATCGAGATATTTCCGGTCATGGGCCTGCTCGCATTGACGCTGGCATTGACCATCTGGGCCGGTCCGGTCATGCAGTACATGGACGCGACCATCCGCACGCTCAGCGACCCCAATGTCTATGTCGATGCCGTCCGCAATACCGTGGTTGCTCCGGCAAAAGCGGAGGGCTTGTGATGCTGCCTTACCCGCTTCTGGCGCTGAGCCTGATCCTGATGTGGCTGCTGCTGAACGGCTTCACGCTTGGCCAGCTTATCCTCGGCATCATCGTCGCGGTCTTCGCCTCCTGGGGGATGGCATCGTTGCGGCCCGAAAAGCCGCGGCTGCGGAAATGGTATTTGCTGCCCAAGCTCTTCTTCCGGGTCGTTTTCGACGTCTTGAAATCGAATGCCGAGGTAGCCTGGATCATCCTGAGGGGTCGCTCGCGCAAGACGACGCCGGGCTTTGTGGTCCTTGAGCTTAAGGTGCGGGATCAGATTCCGCTGGCGCTGCTTGCCGTTATCCTGACCAGCACGCCGGGCTCTGCCTGGCTGGAATATGATTCCAACGACAATACCGTGCTGCTGCATGTCCTCGATCTCGAAAACGAGGCGCAATGGCGCGACACGGTCGCCAATCGCTATGAAAGCCTGCTGATGGAGATATTCGCATGAGCGCCATGATCATCCAGATATCTGTTGCGGCTGCGCAGCTGATGATCGTCGCGGCCATGGCGATCGCTTCCATTCGCATGTTTCGCGGCCCGCGTGCGCAGGATCGCATCATCGCGCTCGATACGCTCTATGTGAACGCCATGCTGCTTCTGTTGACCTTCGGCATTGGCACCGGTCGCGTCGTTTATTTCGAGGCGGCGCTCGTCATCGGCATGCTGGGCTTCGTCGCAACAGTCGCACTCGCAAAATTCCTGATGCGCGGCGAGGTGATCGAATGAGCACGCCGTTTGAAAACATACCTCTCTGGGCTGCGATCCCCGTTGGCGGACTTCTCGTGGTCGGCGCCTTCCTGACGCTCGTCGGTGCGATCGGGTTTCTGAGGCTTGGAACATTCTACGAGCGCATCCACGCGCCGACGCTCGGAACGAGCGGCGGTATCGGTGCGATCATGATCGCATCGATGATCTTCTTTTCGATCGCAACGCGGACGCTCGTTATTCATGAACTGCTGATCGGCATTTTCGTAACGGTCACGACGCCGGTCACCTTCATGCTGCTCGCTCGTGCGGCGCTGCATCGCGATCGTGCCGAGCAGAACGGCAACGTCCCGCCAAAGCAGGCTTCGAGCCAGCCAGAGGCTGAGCAGTCAATGCCATAGAGCAGTGGTTGCACGGGTGCGGGTTCATTCCGCGCTCAGTCGATTATACCATGGTATCGATTGATCCTGTTACGCAGTGGCGTATAGAGCAACTCATCCTGAACCCTTGCATTTCGGGACGCCTGATTCCGGTCAAGCACGCGGTATCACAGAGGACCACATGAACTCGCGATCCAGTCGCCAGCACACGGAAGCCGACAGTCGACGCTTATCGGATGCGTTCGCCGTGCTCACCCAATGCCCGGGCAGACCATGTGACCGCAAAGGCCAACGCCACATGCGTTGATCCGCGGCCTGGCCTCCCGGTTTCGAACAACCATCGAACCAGGAGGTCTCCATCATGATCACTATCTTCGAATTGGCTGCGATGAACGATGCACCGCGCGCCGTAACGCGGTTATCTCGCTGTCGCAATTGGCATGATACTTTTGCGTGTGGTCGATTGCCTACTGCATGGGTGGAGCCCGGCCATAACGGAAACGTCTCGCGTCGAAAATGACGATCTCCGGCGGCATGAGCCGTCTGCATTCAACTAGCATTGGTTTCATTTTCAACCGGATAGCGTGTCATGACCGGTAGTCTCGTCATCCTGGAACTTATGGGGCATGTCGCACTTCTCCTCTGGGGAATGCGCATGGTGCAAGGCGGCATTGAAAAGGCCTTCGGCTCCGACCTGAGACGCGTTCTTGGCCGTGCGCTGCGCAATCGCCTGGTGGCCGTTGCCGCCGGCGCGGGTGTGACGATGCTGCTCCAGAGCAGCACAGCGACTGTCATGATGGTGACCTCCTTTGCAGCACGTGGCGCGGTCGCCCTCGTGCCGGCTCTGGCGGTCATGCTGGGCGCCAATGTCGGCACGGCACTGATCGTCAAGGCGCTCTCCTTCGATGTCTCCTTCATCTCACCCTTGCTGCTTCTTGCAGGTTATGTCGCCTTCAGGCGTGGTCCGAAAGGGCGCGTGCGCCAGCTCGGGCGTGTCGGCATCGGGCTTGGCTTGATGCTGCTTGCCCTGCATGATCTCGTGCAGACGATCCAGCCGGTCAGCACCGCGCCCGCGCTGCGAAGCATCCTTGACGCGATTACCGGCGATCCCGTACTCGACATATTGCTGGCGGCAGCGCTGACATTCGCAGCGCATTCCAGCGTCGCCGTGATGCTGTTGCTGGTAGGTCTTGCCGCCGGTAACGTCGTGACGCCGACCGCTGGCCTTGCATTGGTTCTTGGTGCCAATCTCGGTGGTGCGCTGCCTCCGGTCTTCGAAACGAATGCGGCCAATCCGGCCAACCGCCGCGTGCCGATGGGTAATCTCCTGTTCCGCGCGATCGGCTGTATCGTCGTCTTGCCCTTTCTGCAGCCTCTTGCGGATATCCTGCAGAAGCACACGGCGGACCCGGCATCGATGCTGACAAACTTCCATCTGGCCTTCAATGCTGCGCTGGCTATTGCCTGCGTCGGCCTGCTCGGTCCGACCCAGGCGCTATTGATCAAATTGTTTCCCGAGAAGATCAAGCCGGTGGGAGATGCGGCACGCCCGCTCTTTCTGGACAAGTCGGTGCTGGAAACGCCTTATCTCGCCCTTGCCAGCGCGGCGCGGGAGATCTTGCGCATGGGCGATCTGGTCGAGGCGCTTCTTCGCCTGGTTCCGGCCGATCTCGCCCGTCCCGACAAGCAGGCGACGTCACAAGCCATTCGGCTAGGCAGGGAACTCGACATGCTGCATGAGGCCGTCAAGGCCTATCTTGCCCGGCTCGAGCCGTCGGAGCTGACCGACCGCGATGCCAGCCGCCTGTCCGATGTCATCGAATTCGCGGTCAATCTCGGGCATGCTGGCGATATCCTTGAGCGTTGCCTTGAGCAGATCACGCGGCGGGCCGAGGGAACGATCAACGCGGCCGACCACGCCGCCCTGCAGACCATGCAAGCCGAGGTCGCGGCAGACCTTCGGTTGGCGCTGTCGACCTTGACGACGGAAGATCTGCGCTCGGCACAGGAGCTCGTCGATGCGAAACGGCACCTCAACGAAGCCGAGCGGAGCGCGACGAGGGAGCATCTCGCCCGTCTTGGTGGCGCCAATCCGGTGCTGCTCGGTTCAAGCGGCCTGTTCCTTGCGACTTTGCGCGATCTCAAGCTCGTCAATTCCCATTTTGCCAGCATCGGCTATGCTGTGCTGGGTGCCGAAGATATCGGTGCCAGCCGCGCCTTGCAGGAGGATGCCGACAAGGCAAGCGTGGTCTGAAACGTCCATAGCCGGTCTCACAGCCAGCCGAGCGCGGTCGCGGCCCGGATCGCTTCGGCGCGGCGATGACAGCCCAGCTTGCGAAACAGATTTCCGAGGTGAAATTTCACAGTCACCTCGGAAACATTGAGGGTATGAGCAATGCGCTTGTTCGACATGCCGCTGGCGATCAGTTGGATCATCTGTACCTCGCGCTGCGAGAGGCCGCCCTGCAAGGCTTTCGCCTGCGGCGAGTTCACGGAGCTTGCAAAGAGCGAAAGCGCGGTGCGGACATCGGACGAGGTTTCGATGAAGCTGCGGATGCGCTGGTTCTTGAGAAGCGGGGAGAGAAAGATCCGCTCTTCAGAGAGTACGCCGTTGCAGCCGAGGCGCGTGGCGCCTTCAAGCGCCGACAGCAGATGCGCGCGCGTCGCAGCATTGTCACGGCGCTGATAGGCGGCATAGCTTTGCCAGAGCTGGAGCGCGACCTTTTCGCGATTGGTGACCTTCGGGTTGGCGATCAGCGCATCGATCTGGCGCGATAGATAGGGACGCGGCGTCGACAGACGCACGCTGTCGCGCAGCCATGTCATGGCATAGGAAATCTCGTCCCGTCTGGTCAGTCGCGTCAGTTCCTCGCTGGCGCTTTCGACCCAGTTGCGGCCGATGCGCATACGGACAGCGGATAGCGTTGCTGCCGCATCGTTCCAGCGATTGGCATTCTGATAGGCGATGGCGGTGCGAATCTCCATCATGGCGTGAAACTGCAGGCCTTCCGACAGATGGATCCAGAGCCCGTCGAGAAAACCGGGCCTGATCACCATCGGAAAGTGGTCCGCCAGCACCTGTGATGCATAGTGAAGAGCGAATTGCATCAGGCTCGGCCAGATTTCTGCAGCAGCAAAATCATCGAACTCGCTCTGAACGAATTGGAGGAGATCGCGCGGATGGCCGGCCTCATAGGCGATACAGGCTTCGGCGAGCCGCAGCATGCGGAATTCCGCCTCCGCCGCGTGCGGCACCTGCTCCAGTTTCTGCCGGGCCTCCTGGACGGCGCGGCGAGCAAAAAGGACATCGCCGCTCATCAGACGCAATACCGTCTGATGCAGATGGATGAAGAATTCCAGCAACGGTTGGCCGCCCATATGGCCGAGATAGATCAAGGCGCGGGCGGCGGCGGCCTCCGCTTCGCGGAAATTCCGGCGGCGAATTTCGAATTCCAGCAGGGCGTTGTAGTAGGCGGCCCATTTGCCGTAATCGCCCATCGGATAATCCGCCATGAACTCGCCGAGGCGGGTGATCATGGCGTCGGTCGGCATCAGGTCTTCGGAGATCATGAGATTGAGCCGGAAGGTTCGTGCCGCGAAGGAAAAGCGCGATCCGCGCAGCAAGACCTTCAGCGGATCGAGATAGTCCGACCCCAGATGTTTGCCGACGAGATGGCGCACGCGTTGCAGTTCTCCGAGCTTTAGAAGCGTGCGGGCCATGGCGAAAAGTACGACCTCGTTGGTTGCGATCATCTCGTGGGAAAAACGCATGATGATGTCGCGAAAGGTCCCAAGGCTGTTTCTATAGATCAGCTCCAGACCTCGGGCACGCTCCAGAATCTGCGCCGCATGGGCCTCGTGCCCGTGCTTGAGGAGCAGCGACATGGCGTCGAGCGCTTGTCCCGCCTGCTCGAAAGCAGAGGCTACTTCGATCACGGCGACCGTGGTTTCGAAGCTTGCCAGGCGTTCGCTGACGGCGCTTGTCAGAAGCTTCAGCAACTCCTCGTGCGCGGCCGGTGTCTGGACCAGAAGCGGCGGTAAAAGCCCTACCCATTCCTCGGAGGAGACAGGCGATCGCGTTTCGAGCCAGATGGAAAGTAGCGCTGTCTGCCCTGGCGAAAGGTGGCCGAGAAAGTTCTCGCGCAGATAATCGATGGACAGGCGAGGGTCTTGCCGGCGTGTCAGCGGCAGGAAAACCGGCCAGCCGGCATAATCCTTGACCAACCGGTTGGCTTCTTCGGCGGGCAGCTCCAGTAATTCCTCATCGGAAAATGTCAGGTCGCCTGCATCGAGCGTCGCCGAACCTCGATGCAGGATGAACCGCGCCAGCCCGCTGATACGCTGATCGGGACGGCAGGCGATGACCATGACGCTGATGGTCTCGATGACCTGAGTGGAAAGACGAGCCGATCGAGCTGAAACCGGTACGTCCCAGAAGAGCCATCCATCCTCGACGTCGCTCATGCGCGGTTGCTGCAGGCTGCAAATCCGCCGGCCCATCGCTTCGGCGGCCATCGACAGGAGCGCGCTCTTTCCGGCTCCCGCGGGGGCACGCAGAAAGATGACGCCGGCGCGCGCTGTAGCGATGCGATGGCAAAGATGAGGTCGGGCAATCAGTCTGTGCATGCGGCGTTTGTAAGCGCACATTGAAAAATAACCTATACCATAAAGCTGGAAAACTATACCTTTGGCCGGTTGTCCAACGTCCGCAGATGAGGATTGTTGTCTGTCAGTTAGCTGACGAACAAGGAAACTCCCGTCGATGCAGCAACATCCGTTGGTCGCGATCCTGACGCGGCTCGGCACCTTCGTGCTGGTCATGATCGCGCTTTCCATCATGATTTTCGCGCTGGCGCGCGTCGTGCCGGGAGATCCCGCGCGCATGGCCCTTGGCCCTGCGGCAACGCAGGAGCAGGTCGATGCGCTGCGCGTGCAGATGGGGTTGGATAAGCCGCTTCTGGTCCAATATGTCGACTATGTCGGCAAGGCGCTGCGGGGCGATCTCGGCATGTCGCTGGTGTCGCAACGTCCCGTCACGACCGATCTGGAGCAGACCGTGCCGGCGACCGTCGAGCTGGTTCTCGTCTCTGTGATCTTCATGTTTGTGGTGGCCATTCCCCTCGGCGTCATCACTGCGCATTTTAGGGATCGCGCGCTGGATCATATCGGCCGCATCCTGTCTTTGACCGGTGTCACCATTCCGAGTTTCCTATTTGCGATCAGCCTGCAATTGCTGGCTGCCCGCTGTCTGCCGAACTGGCCGATCATCGGCCGCCTCGATCATTCCTTAAGCTTTCAGCCCGGGCCGACCGGCTTCCTGTTGATCGATGGCTTGCTGGCGGGACGTCTGGATGTGTTCGTCGATGCGCTTCAACATCTCGTGCTGCCGGCTTTCGCGCTCGCCATGGCCGGCATCGGCCAGATTACGCGCATCACCCGTTCCTCCATGCTGGAGAACCAGCGCAAGGACCACGTGTTGACCCTGCAGAGTTTCGGCGTGCCGGAGAGGGTCATCATCTTCCGCTATCTCCTCAAGCTGTCGTCGATTGCGCCACTGACGATCATGGGGCTGGAATTCGCATCGCTGATCGGCAATGCCTTCGTCATCGAGATGGTGTTCGCCTGGGGTGGCTTCGCGTCCTACGGGCTGAACGCCATCCTGCAAAAGGACCTCAACGCCGTGACCGCCGTCGTGCTGGTCGCCGGCCTGTTTTTCATCGTTGCGAACCTGGTCGTAGACGTCCTGATCTCGATCATTGACCCACGCCTGCGCCGCAAGGAGGCACGCTGATGGCCGATATGAAGATGCTTGATGCGTCCGACCGCGGGCTGAGCACGGGTTACATGATGTGGTATCGCTTCAGCCGCAATCCGGCTGCGGTGATCGGCACGCTGATCCTCATTTCCGTCATCGTACTAGCGGTTTTCGCGCCATGGCTGACGCCCTATCCCAAGCATGTGGGTGCTGTGGTCGATTTCCGGGCACGGCACGTTGCACCTGACGCTGCTCATTGGTTCGGCACCGACAAAGTCGGCCGGGATATCTTCTCCCGCACAATTTTCGGCATGCGCGTCTCCCTGCTTCTGGTCATCGGCGTACTTGGTATTTCCGTGCCGATCGGTACGGTACTTGGCCTGATTGCCGGCTATTTCGGTGGCTGGGTCGAAAAGATCATCACGGGCCTGACGAACGTCATGCTGGCGATGCCGCCGCTCGTCATGGCGCTTGCCGTGTCGAACCTGCTCGAGCCGAACCTGACGAACGCGATGATTGCCATCACGCTGCTGTGGTGGACATGGCATGCGCGGCTGATCTATTCCGTTTCCAAGTCCATCGCGTCCGAAGATTATATCGAGGCAGCCCGCCTTGCCGGTGCCGGGCCGATGCACATCCTCTTCCGCGAAATCCTGCCGAATTGCGTTGCGGTGATTTCCGTCAAGACGACGCTGGATGCGGCCTTCGTCATCCTCTTTGGTGCCACTCTCAGCTTCCTCGGCTTTGGTGTGAAGCCGCCCATTCCTGACCTCGGTTCCATGGTCGCCGACGGCCGCCAGTTCATGCCCGATTATTGGTGGGAAGTCGTGTGCCCGGGAGCCGCGGTCTTCTACGTGACGCTCGGCTTCAATCTTCTAGGCGATGGTTTGCGCGACATGTTTGATGTGGAGAGCTGAGCCATGACCGAGCCGCTTCTCAAGATCGAGGCTTTGAACGTCTCCTTCACCACCTATGGCCGCACCCGGCAAGTGCTGCGAGACATTGCCTTCACCGTCGCAGCTGGCGAGCGCGTCGCGCTGATCGGGGAGACCGGATCGGGCAAATCCGTAACGGCAAAGGCGATTATCGGCACCTTGCCGAAGAATGCGGCGATCAGCTCAGGCACGATCTCGGTCGCAGGACGCGATGTTTTGAAAATGCAGCGAAGAGAACGGGAGGCGCTGAAAGGCACGGCCTTTTCGCTGATCATGCAGGACCCGCTTTCATCCTTCAATCCGGTCTTCAAGATCGGCACGCATCTCGATGACGTCATGCGTTTCGCCGACAAGCGCGACGGAGCCAGTTCGTCCAGGGCGGAGCGTCGGAAGCGCATCGCGGCCGTCTTGCGCCGCGTTCAGCTTGCCGATGCCGAGCGTGTGATGAATGCCTATCCGTCCGAGTTGTCGGGCGGCATGCGCCAACGCGTCCTGATCGGGCTTGCGCTGCTGCACCAGCCGAAACTTCTGATCGCCGACGAGCCCGGTACCGCGCTCGACGTGACGACCCAGGACGAGATCCTGAACCTGATCAACCAGCTGGTGGTCGAGGAGAACATGGCTCTTCTCATGATCACCCACAATCTCGGCGTCGTGCGCAAGGTGGCGGACCGAGTGGTGGTCATGCATCATGGCGATATCGTCGAGACCGGCCCCTGCCACGAGATTCTGACCAGCCCGCAGCAGCCTTATACCAAAGCTCTATTGGAAGCCGTACCGCCGCTTTACGGTGAGCGCGTTATCGATCTGCCGCAGAGCGACCGTGCGCCCATCGTCAAGGTCGAAGGCCTCAACAAGGTCTATGGCAGGAAACCCGGTTTCCATGCCGTTCGCGACGTGAGCCTGACGCTGCGTCAGGGCGAAATCTTCGGATTGGCCGGCGAATCCGGCTCGGGCAAAACCTCGGTCGCACGCATCATCATGGATCTGTCTCGCCCGACCTCAGGTGGCGTCACCATTGATGCGCCGGCTCCCGGTCGCGGCAAGCGGCTGACGCAGATCGTCTATCAGAACCCCGGCACGTCTCTCAATCCCAAGCGCAACGTTCAGCAAACGCTCGCGCTGCCTTTGAAATCCATCGGCATGGATGGACCAGCCCGCGAGGCACGGATGAAGCAGCTCATGCAGCTCGTGCGTCTGCCGCAATCCTATCTGGCAAAATATCCGCATGAGCTTTCGGGCGGCCAGAAGCAGCGCGTGGCGATTGCGCGCGCGCTTGCCGCCGAGCCGAAGATCCTGATCCTGGACGAGCCGACGGCAGCGCTTGACGTGTCGGTGCAGAAAACGGTTATCGAGTTGCTGTTGCAGCTGCGCGAGGAACTTGGTCTCACCTATCTGATGATCTCGCATGACCTATCGCTGATGCGTAATTTCTGTTCGCGTATCGCCATCATGCTGCGCGGCGAGATCGTCGAGGAAGGACCGACGCCGGCGGTCTTTGCCGCACCCAATCACCCCTACACACGCGCGCTGATAGCCGCCATTCCCGTCGTCACCGACGAAGAAGAGCGCCTGAAGCCCAGCGTGAGCGAGGAAGAGCGCACGCGCTTCCTCGTCAAAACCACAGACTGATTGAAGAGGAGCCTGACGTGTATCGCGTTGGAATTGACGTCGGCGGCACCAATACGGATGCTGTCGTCCTTGAGGGAAAGACCGTTCTGGCTGGGGTCAAGGCCTCGACGACCGAAGATGTGACTTCGGGCGTGATCGAGGCATTGGAGAAGGTCATCGAGGCCTCCGGCATCGATCGTATCCGCATTGCCGCCGTGATGATCGGCACCACGCATTTCACCAATGCGGTGATCGAGCGCCGGCACATGGACGAGGTCGCAGCCATCCGTCTGAGCCTGCCGTCGGGTGCAGGTCTGCCGCCCATGGTCGACTGGCCCGACGACCTGCGCGAGATCGTCGGCAATCATGGCTACCAGGTCAAGGGCGGCTACGAGTTCGACGGGCGCGAACTTTCACCGCTCGATGAAGACGCCATCGTGCGCATCGCCGGTGAAATCCGTGCAAAGGGCCTGAAGGCTGCCGCCGTGACCTGCGTTTTCAGCGGTATCAACGATGCGATGGAAGTGCGGGCCAAGGAAATCCTGCGGCAGCATTGCCCTGGCCTACCTGTGGTGATGTCGAAGGATATCGGCCGTCACGGCCTGCTGGCGCGCGAAAGTGCTGCGATCATGAATGCGAGCCTGCTGTCGCTTGCGGATCGTACGGTTGCGGCTTTCGGCAAGGCGCTTGCGGCTGCCGGCATCCCGTGCCCGTTCTACATAACGCAGAACGACGGAACCCTGATGGCCGCCGACGTCGTGCGTGCCTTTCCGGTGCTGACCTTTGCCTCCGGTCCGACCAATTCCATGCGCGGTGCCGCATTCCTGACAGGACTGAAGGACGCCGTCGTCGTCGATGTCGGCGGCACGACCTCGGACGTCGGCGCTCTGTCGCACGGTTTCCCGCGACAGGCCTCCACAACCGTCGATATCGGCGGGGTCCGCACCAATTTCCGCATGCCCGATGTCTTTTCCATCGGCCTTGGTGGCGGTTCGCTTGTTGTCAGGGGTGAAGCGGGCATCACCGTTGGGCCGAAGTCGGTCGGTTATCGCGTGCGCAAGGAAGCGCTCTGCTTCGGAGGGTCGACACTGACCGCTACCGATATTGCGGTTGCTGCCGGCAAGGCCGATATCGGTGATCGCGCGCTGGTCGCCAATCTCGACAAGACGCTTGTCGAGGCTGCTGTGGCAAAGATCGATGCGATGCTCGAGGCCTGCGTCGAGCGCAGCCGGATTTCGTCAACGCCGGTGCCAGTCATTGCGGTGGGCGGCGGCTCGATCCTGATGCCTGATCGCATCGGCGATCTCGAGGTGATCCTGCCGGAAAATTTTGCCGTGGCCAATGCCGTTGGCGCTGCCATCGCCCAGATCAGCGGTGAGACGGATCGCGTCTTCTCGCTTGTCGATGGCCGCACGCGCGAGAGCGCACTTGCCGAAGCTGAAGCCGAGGCCCGGGAAAAGGCGATCGCCGCCGGAGCGCTTGCGGAAACCCTTGAAGTTATCGAGCGCGAAGACACGCCGCTTGCCTATCTGCCGGGCAACGCCACGCGCATTCACGTCAAAGTCGTCGGTGAAATGGGAGGCCATCATGCCTGAGACGCGCAAGCAGAAATATGATGACGCCAATCTGCGCCGGCTGACGCCCGAGGATCTCGATGCGCTCGAAATCGGGGCGGGCATTCTCGGCACCGGCGGCGGCGGCAACCCCTATCAAGGCAAGCTCCTCGTCCTCGAAGCCATGAAGGCCGGCTACGAGATGAAGGTTCTGGCGACTGACGCCATCGAGCCTGACGCCCTTTGCATGTCGATCGGCGGCATCGGCGCACCGGTTGTCGGCGTCGAGCGCATCCGCGAAGGGCGCGAGGGCTTGCGCTGCCTGCGCGCCATGGAAGAGCTGATCCGCACGCCGATCGATGCCATCGTCTGCGAAGAGATCGGTGGCGCGAATTCGATGAACCCGCTCGTCACAGCGGCTCTCGGCGGCCTGCCGATCCTCGATTGCGACGGCATGGGCCGTGCCTTTCCCGAAATGCAGATGACGACCTTTTCGATCTATGGCCACAGCTCCACGCCTTCGGTCATGTGCGACCTGCATGGCAATGCCGTGATCTTCAGCCACGCCGTATCGGAAGTCTGGCACGAGCGGATGGCGCGCGCCTGCGTCGTGGCGCAGGGTGGCGGTGCCATGCTGGCGACGGCGCCGATGCAGGCGCATTACGTCCATCAGTATGGCATTCCGAAGAGCTTCACCAAGGCGATCGCGCTCGGCGAAGCGGTGATCCGCGCGCGCAAGGCGCAGGAGGATCCGATTGCTGCCGTTTGTGCGCTGGAAGGCGGGCGGCGTGTCTTCAATGGCAAGATCACCGATCTGAAACGCCATCTGCGCGGTGGTTTCGTCGTCGGCGACATGGAGCTCGCGGGCTTCGACGATTGCGCCGGCCAGATGGCAAACGTGGCGATCCAGAACGAATTCCTGGTCTTCCGCCGCGATGGCGTGATCGAGGTCTGCGTACCGGATCTGATCGTACTGCTCGATGTCGATACCGGCTATCCGATCACCACCGAAATGCTGCGCTACGGCCAGCGCGTCGCCGTCGTCGCCATTCCCTGTCACGAGCTGTTGCGCAGCGCGCGCGCGCTGGATGTCGTCGGCCCGGCGGCCTTCGGCTACCCGGACATCACCTATTCGCCGCTGCCGGCCCCAGGCCGAAAGGCAGCCTAACCATAAGCGGGGAGTTCCCGCATCAAAGAGGAGAACTAGAATGAAGATGGGTTCCAGAAATCTGCGTCTCTCGACGTTGCTGCTTGCCGGTGTCATGGCATTGCCGCTGACGTCGGTCGCGGCATCGGCGGCCGACAAGGTGTCGATCGCCGTCAACACGATGCAGATCTTCAGCTCGCTCGATCCGGCCAAGGTCACCGACTATACGGGCTACATGGCCATCGTAAACATGTATGATGCCCTGACGACCGTCAGCCCTTCGGGCGAGATCGTGCCCCATCTGGCAAAGTCCTGGGATATTTCCCCGGATGGTCTGACCTACACCTTCCATCTTCGCGACGATGCGAAGTTCCAGGATGGTACGCCCGTCAAGGCCTCCGACTTCGTCTGGTCGATCAGGCGCCTGATCGGCATTAACAAGGGTCCCTCGAACCTCGTCGTCGGCCTCGTAAAGCCCGAAAACGTCACCGCACCGGACGAGAAGACTGTCGTCGTCAAGCTCGATCGCCAGTTCTCGCCGTTCATGGCTGTGACGCCGCTGATGATGGCGCTGAACGAAAAGCTGATCGAAGCCAATTCCAAGCCGGACGACAAATGGGGCGAAGCCTATGTCGGCGAACACTCGGCCGGTTCAGGTCCTTATAAGCTGGTCAGCTACAATCGCTCCGCCGACATGGTGATCGCACGCAATCCCGATTACTTTCTCGGCTGGTCCAAGGGGACGCCGATCGATGAAGTGCGTTTCGTCCAGACGAGCGACGACGCCACCGTCAAGGCGCTCGCCGAAAAGGGTGAGCTCGGCCTCTCCTCGCATGGCCTCGGCAACGACACCTATGAAACGATCGGCAAGATGCCGGGCTACAAGCTGCTCCAGTCGACGACCGCCGGCGGCTTCGTCATCAAGCTGAACAGCAAGGTCTATCCGACCGACGACGTGCATGTTCGGCGCGCGATCGCCTATGCAACCGACTACAAGACCATCCAGGAGGCGATCTATCCGGGCTTCGACATGACCGGCCCGCTTTCTACCGTCTTCAAGGACGCGCATAACGACGATACCCAGCCCGGCGTCTTCGATCTCGAAAAGGCGAAGGAAGAGCTTGCGAAGTCGAAATATGCCGGTCAGAAGATCACGCTGGTCAACAGCTACGTCGCCTCGCTCGCCTTTGAGTCCGAAGTTGCGCTGCTGATGCAGGCCAATCTCGAGCAGATCGGGATCACCCTCGATATCAAGCCCGAACCCTGGAACCGCATCGTCGAGCTCTCGTCGAAGCCGGAAACCACGCCGGCCTCGACGCAGGTCAACATCTCGCCAAATTATCCGTCGCCGGACGCGATATTCTACAACCAGTATCACTCCAAGGCTTCCGGCACCTGGATGTCGATGGAATGGCTGCAGAATCCCGAGGTCGATGCCCTGATCGACAAGGCGAGGGGGACCACCGACATCAAGGCGCAGAACGCGACCTACAAGGAGCTGCAAACGAAGCTTGCCGAGCTGCAGCCCGACGTATGGGCGGTATCGCCGAACAGGCGCTATGCGGCGAACAAATGCCTGCAGGGCTATGAGTTCATTCCCATGCAGAGCTGGGATCTGAACTTCTCGAATTTCCATTGGGACTGCAAGGCGAACTGATCTTCGCCGGCACATGACATAGACCCGGCCCCATTCGGGGTCGGGGCAGCTAGAGCGGTTCAGCTTTTCACGGAATCTCCGAACCGCTCTATCTCCTTATTTTAAGCAATCCCGGACGGAAAACCGCTGCGCACTTTTCCTGGAATTGCTCTATTGCCGAAGGTGAAACATGCTTCAGGAATTTTCCGAAGATAATATCGAGCCGCTCGCAACGGGAGCCTGGATCCTGGGAACCGGAGGCGGTGGCAATCCTTATATTTCGACGCTCAATCTTCGCAGGCTCTATGCCGAAGGCCGTCGCGTCCAGGTGATGGACCCGATGGCGCTCGACGATGACGATATGGTTGCCGTCGTCTCGAAGATGGGAGCGCCGCTGGTGGGGCAGGAACGTCTCAGCGATCCTGTGCATCTGGCGCGCGCGGTCGAGGTCATGGAGGATTACCTCGGAAAACCCTTCCGTGCGATCATGAGCGTCGAGATCGGCGGCTCGAATGCGCTGTCCTCCTTCCTTGCCGCTGCGATGCTGGGCCGGCCTGTTGTCAATGCCGATGCGATGGGACGCGCCTATCCCGAGGCGCAGATGACCTCCTTTGCCATCGGCAACCTACCGATGTATCCGCTTTCCCTCGTCGACGTGCGCGACAACGAGGTCATCGTCACCAAGGCTGCGTCCTGGAAGTGGATGGAGCGGATTTCGCGCAAGGTCTGCACCGAAGTCGGATCGACCGCCGCCACCTGCAAGGCGCCACGCACCGGCCGCGAGGTGAAGGACTGGGGCATTCACTACACCATCACCAAGGCGACCGAACTTGGTCGTGCGGTCATCGAGGCACGTGCACGTCACGACGACCCGGTAAAGGCGGTCCTGGACCACGAGGGCGGCAAGCAATTGTTCCGCGGCAAGGTGATCGATGTGGCGCGCGAAACCACCGGCGGCTTCCTGCGCGGCCGGACCGTGATCGAAGGCATCGATGCCGACAAGGGCTCCCGAATGGAGCTCGCTTTCCAGAACGAATGGGCGGTCGCCTTCCGGGATGGCGAGCCAGTGGCGATGACGCCTGATCTTCTCTGCCTGCTCGACACGATTTCCGGCAGCGCGATCGGCACGGAATCCGTGCGCTACGGCCAGCGCGTCACCGTTGTCGCTCTACCGGCACCCGAGCTTTTGACCTCGCCTGCGGGGATTGCTGCCGTCGGCCCGCGCGCTTTCGGCTATGACATTGATTTCAGATCGGTATTCGCATGAAACGCATCGGTATTGACGTTGGCGGCACCAATACGGATGCCGTTCTGATCGACGGTGAGAAGATCATCGCTTCCATCAAGGTTCCCACGACGCAAGACGTGATGTCAGGCGTGAAGGCGGCTCTCAGCCATGTGGCCGGCCACGCCGGCGCATCCGGCCGGCCGATCGACGCCGTGATGATCGGCACTACCCATTTCACCAATGCGGTCGTCGAGCGGGCGCGGCTGGAAAGGGTGGCTGCGATCCGCATTGCGCTGCCGACTGGCGCCTCCTTACCGCCCATGTGCGACTGGCCCAATGATTTGCGCGCGGCTGTCGATCCGCTCATCTTCATGGTTCATGGTGGCCATGAGTATGACGGCAGCCCGCTCGTGCCGATGATCCCCGACGAGATCCGTGAAGCGGCGATGAAGATCCGCGATGCCGGCGTCACCTCGATCGCGATATCGGCGACCTTCTCGCCGCTGACGACCGAATGCGAGGTCAGGGCCGCAGAGATCGTTCGCTCGGTGATCCCCGATGCAAGGATCACGCTGTCGCATACCCTCGGACGGATCGGATTGCTTGAGCGCGAGAATGTCGCGCTTCTCAATGCGGCACTGCAGTCGCTCGGCAGGACTACGGTGCAGGCATTCTCGGATGCGCTGCGCGAAGCAGGCATTACCGCACCTTTCTATCTGACGCAGAACGACGGTACGGTGGCGCTGGCGGATGTCGCGGCCGCTAACCCGGTTCACAGCTTTGCATCCGGTCCGACCAATTCGATGCGTGGTGCAGCCTTCCTGACGGGTTTAAGCGACGCCATGGTGGTCGATGTCGGCGGCACGACTTCGGACATCGGCTGCCTTGTCGGTGGCTTTCCGCGCGAGGCCAACAACATCGTTCATATCGGTGGTGTGCGCACGCTGTTCCGGATGCCCGATCTCCTGCCGATCGCCCTTGGCGGCGGCACGATCATCGATCCGGAAACGGGCAAGATCGGTCCGCGTTCGGTCGGCTATCGCATCCTGACGGAGGCGCGCGTTTTTGGCGGCAATACGCTGACGACCTCGGACGTCGCCGTCGCCGCCGGCCTGATCGAGATGGGGGATAAGGATCGCGTTCGCGGTCTCGATCCGGCCTTCGTCAAGGCAAGCCTCGACCGCATCCGCGACATGGTCACGGACAGTTTCGACCAGATGAAGACATCGGCCGAGGATGTGCCGCTGATTGCCGTCGGCGGCGGCGCCTTCCTGATCCCGGAAAGGATCGAGGGAGCCTCGGAGATTCTTCGCGTCGAAAACGCCGGCGTCGCCAATGCGCTCGGTGCCGCGATGGCGCAGGTGTCGGGCGAGGTCGATCAGGTATTTTCGGGGCTGAGCCGTGACGAGGCTCTCGCCAAGGCAGAGTCGGAGGCTCAGAATGCCGCCGTCGCTTCCGGCGCGAGCCGCGAGAGCCTAAAGACGCTCGAAGTCGAGGATATTCCGATCGCTTATCTGCCCGGCGGAGCGCGCCGTGTAAGAGTAAGGGTCATCGGTGATATCGCCTTCGGTTGAAATAGCATGCCCGATCATGTCGATCGGGCATCATGCATGGGAGCGGTGATAGGACGCGATACGTGACATCACCGGATCGGAGTGGAAAATGACGAAAATTGCGCTGGCTATTCACGGTGGTTGCGGCGTCATGCCGGAAGACAGCATGACGCCGGAGGAATGGGAGGGTGCGCGCCGTGATCTGGCTGCCGCTTTGCGTGCGGGCTATGCGCGGCTGAGGGCCGGCGACAGCGCCATTGATGCCGTCGAAGCTGCTGTCGTGACCATGGAGGACAGCCCGCATTTCAACGCCGGACATGGCGCTGCGCTTAACGAAAACGGCGTGCACGAGCTTGATGCCTCGATCATGGACGGCGCAACGCTGGAGGCGGGTGCCATCAGTGCCTCGCGCGCGATCCGCAATCCGATCAGGGCCGCCCGTGCGCTGATGGAGGACGGTCGTGCCATCTACATGACTGGCCCAGCCGCCGATCGCTTTGCCGAAGCCAAGGGGCTGCAAGTGGAGCCGCAATCCTATTTTACCACGCAGAAGCGGGTCGAGGCGCTGGAGGCGATGAAGCTCCATGCGGCTGCCGGCACCGAAGGAACGGAAAACGAAAAGCATGGCACGGTTGGGGCCGTGGCGCTCGATGCCGCCGGCCATCTTGCCGCCGCCACCTCGACAGGCGGCTACAACAACAAGCCTGACGGGCGCGTGGGCGATAGCCCGGTCATCGGTGCGGGCACCTATGCGCGCGATGGCGTCTGTGCGGTTTCAGGAACGGGCAAGGGCGAATTTTTTATACGCTACGTTGTCGGACACGAGATCGCGTCTCGCATGGCTTATCTGCGGCAGGATATCGCAACCGCAACGGACGGGCTTATCAACCACGATCTGGCGCCGCATCAGATCGGTGCCGGGCTGGTGGCGATAGATGCTCACGGCATTGCCGTTGCGCCCTACAATACGCCTGGGATGTTTCGTGGCTGGGTGACGCCGGACGGCAAGGGTTTCGTCGCGACGCATGAGCGGGTCTACGAAATCGAGCTCTAACGGGAACTCGGTTGCTGGAAGATGCGGCGCCGCGTCGTGCTATGGATTTACGGCGCCTGGCGCTCAAGCACATAGTAGCACTGGACGATGGTTTCGCGGCGTGCCCTCGAAAAAAGCTCCCTGTTGCCGACTTGGCTGAAGCCCAGTTTGATCAGTACCCGTCCTGAGGCGGGGTTGTCGGATGCGTGGCCGGATTCCAGCCTGGATAGGCCGACCTCGTGGAAGACGAAGCCGATCAGCGCATGGGCTGCCTCGAAGGCATAGCCTTTGCTCCAGGCCGGCTTTTCCAGCCAAAAGCCAAGGCTGCCCTTGCTGCCGACAATGCCATCGACGTCGACGATGCCGATCATTCTCTCTTCTTCCTCGATGGCGAAGCGATAGGCGGAGCCTTCGGCCCATTCGTGCTCGTGGCTGGAAAACCAGTTCTCGACATCCTTCTGGTGAGGCGGATAGGTGGCGTTGCTCAGCATCCGCGTCACCGTCCAATCACTCTGAATTTCGAATGCGCGTTTTGCGTCAGCCGCCGACGTCGGGCGCAGGCGGAGGCGTGCTGTTACGATGGACGAGCGAGGGATCGATCTTGCAGTCATCATAGAGTGCCTTGCGGATTGAAAAATGCCGACAGAAGTGGTGAGGGAGTATATTCGACACCACTATCCAGGCGCGAGGCGGCAATGAAAAGCTAGTATCTCGCGATTTTATTTGCTGCCTATTTTTTAGCGTTAGACAATATATTGCCGCAATGGGCGCGCAAAAGCGCCGCCTCTTGCGGGCTTGGCCTGTAGGAAATAGGGGACCGGCCGTGAGAGCGTTCCGTTTACGAGGGGCGAACCCCCTTTCGCGGTCCGGTCCTTCTCCGTCAATCCATATCCTTACAATCCTTGCTTTGGCGAGCGAGTCCCGACGGCTATGGTCTCGCCTGCTCCCGCGCGTGTCCAAGAAAGCCCGACGTCCGGTCGAGAACGGCCTCCATGGCGTGTCTGGCGGCGATACTGTCGCCAGCGGCGATCGCTTCGGCGACTGCGGCATGGTTTTCGAGATTGGCCGCGAATGCCCCGACCGTATGTGGGAAAACAGCATCGAGAATGGATTCGATCGCCTGACGCAGGCTCTGCAGCACGGGATTATGTGTCGCGGCAAGGATCGACATATGAAAGGCCTTGTCGGCGGCGACGGCTGCGGTCGGATCCTTCTGGTCCCGCTCCATGCGGCGATAGGTATCGAGGATCGCCTGACGTTCCAGGTCGGTTGCCCGCAATGCCGCCAGTGCGGCGGCTCCGGGCTCGATGATCTGGCGGGCTTCGGCAAAAGCCATAAGTTCATCGTGCGAAATCCGGCCGCGCGACAACCATCCGATCAATTCCCCATCGAGCCACTGCCATTGCTCACGCGGCTCGACCCGTGTGCCCGTGCGTTGTCTGACGGTTACGAGACCCTTGGCTGACAATATCTTCGCCGCCTCGCGCACGACCGTGCGACTGACGCCGAATTCCTGCTCCAGTTCGCCTTCCGAGGGAAGATAGGCGCCGGGGAGGATTTGTCCGGACGCGATGCGGATGCCGAGGGCCTCCACGAGAGCTGTCGTCCTGTTCGGCTTTGTCTTCGTCATGCGTCAGTCCTTCACCCCCATCGCCAACGAGACCAATCAGAATGCGGTGACAAAAGCAAATAGCTTGTTGCCTCACAAACATCATATGTTAAAGGTATGATGTTTGTGAGGCGCTGATGAGCGCCGCGGAGGGGGAAATGAATTTCGATACCAATGCGGAGGCGGTCCGGCGCATCAATCTGCGCATCCTGCCGTTCCTGATGCTGCTTTATCTCGTCGCTTACATCGACCGATCCAATATCTCGGTCGCCGCGCTCGGAATGAATGAGGAGCTGGGCCTGACAAGCCAGATGTATGGGCTGGCGGCCGGCATATTTTTCGCGACCTATATCGTCTTCGAAATACCGAGCAACATGCTGCTGGCCCGCTTCGGCGCACGCCGCTGGATTGCACGTATCATGATCAGCTGGGGCATTATTGCTGCCGGCATGGCGTTCATATCCAACGCCTATCAGCTCTATGGAATGCGCCTCCTTCTCGGAGCGGCCGAGGCCGGCTTCACGCCGGGCATCATCTTCTATCTCGCGAAATGGTATCCGTCGCGCGACAGGGCGAACGCCATGTCCTTCTTCTATATCGGCGCAGCGCTTGCCTCGGTCATCGGCTTGCCGCTCTCCGGCCTGCTGCTCAATGCGCACGGCGTTCTCGGCCTGTCGGGGTGGCGCTGGGTGTTTCTGATCGAGGGCATTCCCGCCATCGTCTTGGGCTTCATCGTGTTGAAGTTTCTCCCCGATCGCCCGCGAGACGCGGCCTGGCTCACCGCCGAACTGCAGGATGGCCTCGAGCAGACAATCGCGGCCGAAGAGGAGAGGGCACCTGTCTCGCATCATGCGTCCTGGAGTGCTGCGTTTTCCAACGCACGCGTCTGGATGCTTGCTTTCTTCTGGCTGCTTCAGGCCTTTGGGACGATAGGCATCACGCTTTTCATGCCTCTGATCGTCAAGAACCTGTCCGGCGGCGGCAATCTGGCGGTGAGCCTGCTTTCAGCGGTGCCGTTTCTGGCCGCCTGCATCTTGATGTTCTTCAATAGCAGGCATTCGGATCGAACCGGCGAGCGCGCGCTTCATCTCGGGCTGCCGCTCACTCTTGCCGGCGTCTGCCTTCTCGGTGCGACCTATGCCGGCGATCCACACCTGGCCTATCTGCTGCTCGTTCTTTCGGTGGCACTCAACTGGGCGGTTATTCCGATCTTCTGGGCTGTCACCACCGAATTCGTCTCGGGGATTGCGGCTGCCGTATCGATCGCGCTCATCAACGCGCTTGCAAACGTCGCCGGTCTTGCCCTGCCGCCTGTCATTGGCTGGATCAAGGATTCGACCGGGAGCTATGATATCGCGCTGACATTAGTGGCTGCGGCACTCATCGCGGGTGGTCTTCTCGGCATTGCAATCGTCCGCACCGGCGTACCGGTCCTTCGGCTTTCAAAACGGTAAGGCATTCAAGATGGCATTCGAAGCTGAGAAACTGCATGGCATCCACGCGATCCTCTACGCCCTCTTCGATGGCGATGAGAAGCTCGACAGGATGGCGATGAAGCGGCAGACCGAGATTTGTGTGGCGGCAGGCGTGCATGGGCTTGCGGCGCTCGGCCTTGCCACCGAGGTTTCCAAATTGACGGTTGCGGAGCGCCGGACTGTGATGGACTGGCTGGCCGAGGACAATGCCGGCCGTCTGCCGCTTGCCTTCACGATCTTCGGCACGTCGGTCGCCGAACAGGTCGAGCAGGTGCGTCATGCGGAGAAGGTTGGTGCCGACTGGGTGATACTCCAGCCGCCGCCGGTCGGCTCTTTTGGAGCAAAGGAATATATCGACTTTTTTGGCCGCGTCGCGGACGCGACGAAGCTGCCGGTGGCGATCCAGAACGCCCCTGCTTTTCTCGGGCGCGGACTGACAGGGCCGGATCTCGCGGCGTTGCGGACTGTCCATCCCAATGTAAGGGTGCTGAAGGCAGAGGGCTCTGCCGTCGAGGTCAAGGCGCTGATGGAGGCGATCGGCGACGACGTACCTGTTTTCAACGGCCGAGGTGGCCTGGAATTGCTTGATGGGCTGCGGGCCGGTTGCGCCGGCTATATTCTTGCTCCGGATCTCATCGATTATGCGGTCAAGGCATATAACGCCTTTCGCGCCGGGGATGAGGCTCGCGCCGAGGAAATCTATCGCGCCATGCTCCCGTCCGCCGTTGCCGTCATGCAGGGGATCGAGCACCTGATGTGCTATGGCAAGCGGCTGTTCGCGGAGCGGGCGGGGCTCACGGTTTGGGATCGGGCGCCAGCGATGCGTCCGACGCCGTTCGGCGAGGAACTCGTCGCCTTGCATGCAAGGAGGCTCGGATCTTTCCGAAGCTGATCTGGTTCTAACTCTCGGACTGCGGCAGTTCCAGCTTCTGAACCTCCAGCGCCTCGCGCAGGAGGTTCTTCATCTGCTCGGCCGCGCCGGGGCCGTTGGCGCCGGCAATAGCCTCATAGACATTCTGGTGACGGCGTATCCAGCGTTCGTCTTCCTTTGCCGTCCGTTGCAGTCCCGCCTTGAAGACGTGTTTCAGCCCCGCCGAGATCAGCGACCCCAATGCCAAATAGAAGGCGTTGCCCGTCGCGGCCAAAATGGCGGTGTGAAACGCAAGATCATGCTCGATCTTTTCTTCTGCGGTCGAGGCAAGGGTCATGCCAAGCAGGGCATGTTTCATTTTCTGCAGCGTCTGCGGTGTCGCGCGCGCGGCAGCAAGCTCCGCCGCGGCCGGCTCGAAGGATTGCCGCAGTTCATAGAGGTCGATACGCGCCCGTTCGCTGCCGTTCTCCGCGCCGAGCCTCCATGCGAGAACCTGCGGATCAAGCAGAAGCCATTCCGAATGATCGGTCACTCTGGTGCCGCTTCTCGGGCGGCTTTCGAGAAGGCCCTTGGCCGACAGAATCTTGATGGCTTCCCGGATGACGGTACGCGACGTCCCGAAATGGTCGCAGAGCTCCTGCTCCGTTCCCACAGAAGCTCCCGCCGCAAGCCCGCCGCCGACGATCCGCTCGCCCAAAGCATGCACGATCGCGTCATGGTATCTTTTGTTCGTGCCGAGGCTTGCGTCGTCGGCATCCGAAGTCATCCCGGCCATCTGCTTTTCCCAAAAATCGAGACATGTCTAGCGTCTTCAGCCTGTGGTCACAAGCGCAACCGCGCTTGACCGCCTTTGTCTATTTGTATAACAAAAATATAAATCATAATACAAAAGAGGCAATCATGACCAAGGATTCAAAGCGTCGGTCGCAGGCGTGGTTCGGCGGAGTGGACAAGGATGGCTTCATCCATCGCTCGTGGATGAAGAATGGCGGTCTGCCCGATGATGTATTCGATGGCCGCCCCGTCATCGGCATCTGCAACACGTTTTCGGAATTTACGCCCTGCAACGCCCATTTCCGCGAGCTCGTCACGCATATCAAGGCGGGCGTCCTGGAAGCCGGCGGGTTGCCGCTCGAATTTCCGGTGTTCTCCTGCGGCGAATCCAACCTGCGTCCGACGGCGATGCTCTTCAGGAACCTCGCTTCCATGGATGTCGAAGAAGCGATCCGCGGCAATCCCATGGACGGCGTCATCCTGATGGCCGGCTGCGACAAGACCACGCCGTCGCTGCTGATGGGCGCGGCCAGTTGCGATCTGCCGACGATCGTCATTTCCGGTGGGCCGATGCTGAATGGCAATTTTCGCGGCAAGCCGATCGGCTCCGGCACGGATGTGTGGAAATTCTCCGAGGAGGTGAGGGCAGGCACCATGAGCCGGCAAGAATTCATGGATGCGGAAAGCGCCATGTCGCGCTCGCCCGGCCACTGCATGACGATGGGAACGGCATCGACCATGGCGTCGATGGTGGAAGCTCTTGGCGTTGCCCTGCCGACCAATGCGGCATGGCCCGCCGTTGATGCGAGGCGTGCGCGCCTCGCTCGCATGACCGGGCGCAGCGCCGTCGCCATGGTCAAGGAGGATATGCGGCTTTCGAGGGTTCTCACGCGGCAGGCGTTTGAGAACGCCATCAAGATCAATGGCGCGATCGGTGGGTCGACCAATGCCGTCGTTCATCTGCTCGCCATCGCTGGGCGTATCGGTGTCGACCTGTCGCTGGAGGATTGGGACAGGCTCGGCCGCGATGTCCCGACGATCGTCGACCTCATGCCGTCGGGAAAATACCTCATGGAGGATTTCTGTTATGCCGGCGGCATCCCTGCCGTGATGAAGGAAATCGCCGATCTTCTCCACCTCGACGCGCTCACGGTATCGGGGGGGAGTGTCGGAGAAAATATTGCCGATGTCGTCAATCACAATTCGGATGTCATCCGCAGCCGGTCAAATCCGCTCGTCGACCGCGGGGGAATTGCCGTCCTCAAGGGCAATCTTGCGCCTGATGGAGCCGTGCTCAAACCATCGGCTGCATCGCCGCATCTGATGCGTCATCGCGGCCGTGCCGTCGTCTTCGAAAATATCGAGGATTTCCATGCCAGGATCGACGATCCGAACCTTGATGTCGACGAGAATTCCGTTCTCGTTCTGAAGGGTGCCGGTCCGCGCGGCTATCCCGGCATGGCTGAGGTCGGCAACATGGCTTTGCCAAGCAAACTGCTGGAGAAAGGCGTGCGCGACATGGTGCGCGTTTCCGACGGCCGGATGAGCGGCACCGCCTATGGAACGGTGGTGCTGCATATATCGCCGGAAGCCGCCGCCGGCGGTCCGCTGGCGCTCGTCGAGCAAGGGGATTTTATCGCACTCGATGTCGAGGCCCGCACATTGGTTCTCGACGTGCCGGACGACGAGCTTGCAAGGCGGCGGGCGGCGTGGAAGGAGCCGGTGCCGCAAATGACCTCCGGATATCAGGGCCTTTACGTTCGAACGGTCATGCAGGCCGATACCGGCGCCGATCTCGATTTCCTGGTCGGAGGACGCGGCGCCAAGATCCCGCGCGAGAGCCACTAATTCATTTCGTTCAGAACCATAAAAGGAGGAGATCGATGGTTTCCGAAAAAGACCTCGTCGCCAAGATCACTTGGCGGTTGATGCCCTGGCTGGGCTTCCTGTACTTGATTGCTTACATCGACCGGCAGAATGTCAGTTTCGCAAAATTGCAGATGGTCGATGCGCTCGGCCTCAGCGAATATGCCTATGGGCTGGGAGCATCGCTGTTCTTCATCGGATATTTCATTTTCGAGGTGCCGAGCAATCTTCTGCTGACCAGGTTTGGTGCGAGCAAATGGTTCGCGCGTATCCTGGTATCATGGGGGATCGTAACCATCGCGCTCGCATTCACCGCCAATGCGACGATGTTCTACATTCTTCGCTTCCTGCTTGGTGTGTGCGAGGCAGGGTTCTTTCCCGGTGTGCTCTATCTCCTGACGCTTTGGTATCCGTCCGAACATCGCGGTAAGATGGTCGGCTTGTTCATGATCTTCAGCGCTGTCGCCAACGCCGTCGGCGCGCCACTGGGTGGAACTCTTCTCAGCCTCGATGGCCTGTTCGGGTTTGCAGGGTGGGAATGGGTCTTTCTTGCAACCGGTGTTCCTGCCGTGCTTGCTGGAATTGCCACGCTCTTTCTGCTTCCGGATAGGCCTGAACAGGCGGCTTTTCTCGGTAATTCGGAAAAGGCATGGCTGGCGCAGCGATTGGCATCGGAGGATGCGGGGATCGAGAGCCATGGCCGCAATCCACTTGCCACGCTATTGGATGCCAGGGTGCTGCTCATGTCCATCTGCTTCATCGGCTTTCCGCTATCTGCGTATGGGTTGAGCTATTGGTTGCCGACGATCGTCAAGAGCTTTGGGGTCGATAGCCTGACGAATGGATTTCTCAACATCATTCCATGGGTTCTGGTCGCGATAGGCCTTTATGTCGTACCGGCTGCGGCTGCCCGATCCAGATCGCAAACCCCATATATTGTCGGGCCTGCTGTGGTCGGTATTATCTGCCTCGTCGCATCCGCCGTTCTAGCCAATCATGCGCTGCAATTTGCCTTCCTGTGTCTGGCGGCAGCGGGGATCTTTGCGGGGCAACCTGTCTTCTGGAGCTTGCCGTCGAAATTCCTGAAGGGGGCAGGCGCGGCAGCGGGATTGGCGGTGATAAATTCCGTGGGCAATCTTGGCGGCTTTATCGCACAGAATGTTGTCCCATGGATCCGGGACGCGACAGGCAGCGCCACCGCACCGATGTTCTTCCTGGCTTTCTGCCTGGCGATCACGGCTCTGCTGGTTCTGCTTGTCCAATATTCCATCTCGCGCAAGGACGCATCGCACGTTCCCGGAAGCATGATCGGGAGAGTGTGACGGCACGAAGCCGACAGCGATGGATAGGCGCCGTGATCTCTGCATCTCGCAAGGGCCACGGCGCGGCAAACCCTTGCGGTACGCGCCTCAGAGGACTTTCTTGAAACCGATGTGGCTGGCGACAAATCCCAGCTGTTCATAGAAGCGGAGTGCCGCCGAGCGTGACTTGTCACTCGTCAATTGCACCAGAAAGCAACCTCTCGAACGGCAATAGTCAAATGCCCATTCGAACGTCTGCTTGCCAATCCCCTTGCCCTGATGGGAAGCAGCGATCCTGACGCCCTCGATCTGCCCTCGCAGCGCGCCTAATCTCGATATGTTGGGAATGATCGTGATCTGGAAGGTGCCGATGACGCTGCCACTGTCGGTCACAACAGCCAGAAATTGATTGGGATCGGCATCAATCGCGGCGAAGGCTGTTCGATAGGCATCTGGGACAGGAAGGCTTGTATCTTCTCTGCCTGCGCCGAGATCGTCTTCTGCAAGTAGTGCGATGATCGCCTGAAGGTCGGCGTCGTTCGCTCTTCTAAATTCGACCACTTGGTTTGCGCTCCTTCCATATCGATCGCATCGAAATCCATATTGCCATGCTGCTTGGCTGGCCTATGGATGCTCAAAGATTTAAGGGAGATCAACAGGAATGGCGATTTCGATTTTCCGGCATCGTCCGTCTGCCCATCCATCGAACAGCACCGTGGTCCATCGGAAGGCCACGCAGGGCCCAGCGGATGTCCACGTGCGGACGCAGATTTCAAGCCGCCGATTTGCGCTTTGTTGCGGGAGCCTCGAACAGATGGGCTCGAGCCTCTCTGGCGGCATAATTCGATGATATAATCTATAATTTTAATAGACAAATGAATCGGGCAATGATGTTTCAATCATCGACCGCACAATGAAAGATCGTGCCGTGCGAAGCGGACCATCAATCATGCATGCTCTGCGTGCGAAGCGCTGAGCGGAGTTTACAGAGTGGTCGGCAAGATCGGTGATCCTGACGACCGCCCCCGGGCAGCCTTCAGAACATTGTTTGGAGGCATATGCATGAGCGATATCATCGTCCGGTCGTCATTGCTGGATCCGGCGGCAGAACCGCTGATCGATGGCCTTGCCAGCGAGTATGATGGCAGATATGGCGCCGCCAGCCGTCCGGGCGGCGCACGCGCGGAAATCATGCGCTATCCGAGCGCCCTGTTTGCACCGCCGCTTGGCGATTTTCTCCTGCTGCAGCGTGGCGGCAAAACCATTGCCGGCGGCGCCTTCATGAGCCACGACGATGAAACCGCTGAGTTCAAACGGATATGGGCGCATCCGGATCTCCGGCGTCAGGGATTGGCGCGCCGCATCATGATCGCGCTTGAGGAGAGTGCTGGGCAACTCGGCTATAGCCGGGCCTATCTTAGCACCGGCTTTCGTCAACCGGAGGCCGTAGCCTTCTATCTGTCGCTCGGCTATCGTCCCCTTTTCGACCCGACTGTCGACCCGAGCTTCTATCGCTCTCTGCCTTTCGAAAAGCACATTGGCAAAAGGACGGGCGAACCCGGTTTAACGCCGATCTATCCGCCCGCAGCCTCTTTCGAGGAGGCCACGGCGCGCGTGACTGCGCTGAAGGCTACGCAGGAGCAGCTCATCATTGCCCGTCTGGCGGCTCGCGAAACTTCTGCTGCCTGACGGCATGGCACCTCCGATGGCGATCGGCAAACCCTGGGAAGCAACGGGGGCCGCCTTCGGGGTTCATAATCATCACGAAACAGGATTTCACATGACGCATCCAAATGGCCTCAGGGTCGGCATCGGGTTAGATGTTGCTGCGCAATCCCGCACTCCGCGCGATGTTCAGAAAAATTTCTGGCGGGCGTTTGTCGCGCGTTTCGACACGGTTGTTGATTTCGTGACGCTGGAAGATGGTTTTGCCCGTCCCGACGGTGACGGGCTGGATGCCGTGCTACTCGCCAATTGGCTCGCAGCGGGCAGCAGCAATATCGGAATCATCCCCGGCGCGGCAGCCAATTTCCTCGAGCCGTTTCATGTTTCGACCGCCATCGCGACGCTGGATTTCGTGAGCGAGGGCCGGGCGGGTTTCCTGGTTCAGCAATATGATGGGTTGAGAGCCGTGCATGCCCGGCAAGCCATCGGTGCCCTCAATGGCTTTCCTGTAACGGAGGGTTCGGCCTTGCGTCAGGATGGGCTTGATGTTGTCGATGTCGTTCGTGGCTTATGGGACAGCTGGGAAGATGGAGCGATCATTCGAGACAGGGAAAGCCAGCGTTTTCTGGATGGCTCGAAGCTGCATTACATCAATTTCAAAGGCAGCGGCTTTCAAGTTCTCGGTCCTTCGATCACGCCGCGCCCGCCTCAGGGGCAGCCAGTGGTCGCGGCAGCTTATCGTCACGGGGATGATCCGTCCCTCGCCTCGGCTGCCGATGTCGTCTTCCTCCATCCGGATAGCCCCGACATTGCCACTGTCGTCGCAACTATCCGCTCTGCGGACGAGACTAGGGCGCGGGCATTCATCGCCGACGTCGTCATCGATGCCGCGCCGAAATCGGTCGACGACTATGTGGCGCAACTTGGCGAGTTCGCCGGGTCGGATATCGCCGGTATTCGCCTCGTTCTCAGCGATCCGGCGGCGCAGGCGGCATATGTGATCGACGAGCTTATTCCGGCGCTGAGGAGCCGCTCGTCTGTTGGCCCGGTCGCTACGGGTCCGTTGAGAGGTCGATTTGGCCTGCCGGCAGCCGGCAATCGCTATACCGATGCAGCCTGAATTTCCAAGGAGAGCCCCATGACGAAGAAGCAGGTAATTCTTGGAGCCCAATTTCCCGGCGTCAATAACTTCACAGTCTGGAGCGATCCGGCTGCAGGAAGTCAGATCGAGTTTTCGTCCTTCCGCCATTTTGCCGAAACGGTCGAGCGAGGAAAGTTCGACTTCATATTTCTGGCGGAAGGCTTGCGCATCCGCGAGCAGAAGGGGCGCTTTCACGAGCTGGATGTTGCAGGCCGCCCGAATACGCTTGCCATTCTGACCGCGCTTGCCTCGATTACCGAACATGTCGGCCTGATCGGCACGCTGACGACCACCTTCAATGAGCCGTATGTATTGGCCCGACAATTGGCGACGCTGGATATCCTGTCGGGCGGACGCGCCGGCTGGAATGTCGTCACTTCACCCGACGCTTTTACCGGCGCGAATTTTCGTCGCGCGGACCACCTTCCCCATGAGCAGCGCTACGAACGCGCCCGCGCGTTCATCGAAGCCGCGCAAAGCATATGGGGCGGCGGGGAGTTTTCGATCCGGTCGAGATATTTCGATATCGTCGGGCGGTCCGGACTTGAGCGGTCGCCACAAGGCGCTCCTGTCATTGCTCAGGCTGGAGATTCCGATGAGGGAAGAGAGTTTGCGGCTCGCCATGCCGACCTGATCTACTCCCGCCATGGCTCGCTTGAGGCTGGGCAAGCCTTCTATGCAGATGTAAAGAAGCGTTTGGCGAAATATGATCGCAGCCATGACGCTTTGAAAATCCTGCCTGGGGCCAATTTCGTTATAGGTGACACACAGGAGGATGCAGACGAGAAGCAGAAAGCGATACGCCTGCAACAGGTCAGTCCAAAGAGTGCGATCGTGTTTCTCGAACAGGTTTGGAACAGGGATCTCTCAAGCTACGATCCGGATGGGCCGCTACCGGATATCGATCCGGATGTTTCCGGAGAGAGCCTGGTTCAAGGCCGCGCCAGCAATCAGGATATCAAACGGCGGCTGGATACGGCGCGGTCATGGCGCGAGATTGCCGAGCGGGATCGCCTTAGCATCCGCGAACTTGCCATCCGTGTTACCGCTCGAAAGCAGTTCGTCGGAACGCCGGAAAGCATCGCCGACGAGATCAATCGCTATGTGCAAGCCGACGCTGCGGACGGCTTCGTCTTTGCGCCGCACCTGACGCCCGGCGGTTTTGACGAATTCGTCGATAAGGTCGTGCCGGTTTTGCAGGAGCGCGGTGTCTATCGCAGGGAATATGCCGATGCGGCCCTTCGCTCCAATCTTGGCCTGCCGGATCCGACGGAAGAAAGCCGGTCGCTGCGGCATCTTTCCCAGACCGCGTGATAGGCTCTACCAGCTCAATATTTCGAAATCGGCCGACTGATGTCATTCACCTTTGAGAAAATGCATGCCAATGGAGATGACTTCATCATTGTCGATTGCCGTGGACAAGCGCCGTTCATCGATGAAGAGATCGTCCGGCGTCTCGGCAATCGCAATCGTGGAATAGGATTCAATCAGCTAGCGGTCATGACCGATTGTGCGGATGCGGCCGCCCGCCTTGCCTTCTGGAATCCCGACGGCTCGACGCTGGATGCTTGCGGCAGCGCCACGCGCGGGGCTGCATGGAAGCTGATGCGGGAAGCGCGCTCTTCCAGAGTTGTGTTGAGAACCGAGCGGGGGCTCCTGACCTGTGCTCAGGCGGAAGATGGCTTGATATCGGTCGATATGGGCGAGCCTCTTCTTCATTGGACGGACGTCCCGCTTACAGAGGAGATTGACACCCTCCGGCTGCCGCTGGATGGCAGTCCAGCCGCTTGCAGTATGGGGAATCCACATTGCACCTTCTTTGTTGAAGACGTGGAGGCGGTTCGCATCGAAGAGCGCGGTGCGGCGGTGGAGAGGCATCCTCTCTTTCCGCTAGGAACCAACGTTCACTTCGTGCAGGTGATAGATTCCACACGGATTCGGCTTCGAATATGGGAGCGCGGCGGCGGCATTTCGCCCGGCTCGGGGTCGTGTACCTGCGGTGGCGTGGTCAACGGAATCCGGCGTGGCCTCTTGAGCAATTTCGTGGAGGTCGAATGTGATGGCGGCCTCTTGAAGGTGGCATGGAATGGTGCCGGTGGCGTATTGCTGACAGGGCCTGTTGAACCGGCGTTTCAGGGTACCTGGTTGACGTAACACCGGGCAAAACTGATGCGGCGTGCCCGAGCAGGCCCTCCGGTTTCGCCTCCCGGTTTCGCACGAGATGCTCGACCTCGACATCTGCGTCTCTTCCCGCGGTCGATCGCGAATGATCGGCCGTAGCCGGCTTTTCGCTCACTAAAAGCTCGGCGGCGTGCAAGCGCTGATGACCTCGCAGGGATATGGCCCGACGCAGCGGAAGCGATGCGGGCGACGGCTTTCGAAGTAGTAGGCGTCGCCTGGGCCGAGAATGCGGCGTTCGTCGTCCACTGTCACCTCCAGGCGGCCGGAGAGGACGATGCCGCCTTCCTCTCCCTCATGCACCAGCGGCACCTTGCCGGTATCGGCGCCTGGCTGATAGCACTCCTTCAGGATCTGAAGGCTGCGGCCGAAGAGGTTTTCGCCGATCTGGCGATAGGAAATCGGCCCCTTGCCGATCTCGACCAGTTCCTCGGCCGCATAGAAGGCCTTTTTCGGCGCTTCCGGTTCGAAAGCGAAGAATTCGGCAAGGCCGATCGGGATGCCGTCGAGAATGCGTTTCAGCGCGCCGACGGATGGATTGGCCGAATTGGATTCGATCAGCGAGATCGTCGAATTGGTGACGCCCGCCCGCTTGGCGAGTTCACGTTGGGAGAGGTTGCGTGCCAGGCGCAGATGACGCAGGCGATTGCCGATATCGACGGACATTGCGGTCTCGAGTTTCAGATGTTCGAAATATCGAAAACATCTCATGTGAAATAAGCAAAATCAATGGCTTAAATTCAGGGAGAAAAGGACTTGTTCGGACCAGGAAAATCGCTGATGTCAGAAGCAGCGCAATGGAGGCGATAATGGACAAGATCACCCATCCCAACACCCCTGTTCTCGACAATTTCTGGATGCCGTTCACAGCAAACCGGCAGTTCAAGGCCGCCCCGAGGCTGCTCGCCGCCGCTGATGGCATGTATTATACCGATGTCGACGGCAACAAGGTGCTCGACGGGACGGCGGGCCTCTGGTGCGTCAACGCCGGCCACGGCCGCAAGAAGATCGCACAGGCGGTCGAGCGGCAGTTGTCGACCATGGATTTCGCCCCGACCTTCCAGATGGGACATCCCATTGCCTTCGATTTCGCCGCAAAGCTCGCCGCGCACGCGCCGGGTGGGCCTGAGGCTGGGCTCGACCGTGTGTTCTTCACGGGCTCCGGTTCTGAATCCGTCGACACCGCGCTCAAGATCGCCATCGCTTATCAACGCGCGATCGGGCAGGGCACGCGCACTCGCATCATCGGCCGCGAGAAGGGTTATCATGGCGTCGGTTTCGGCGGAATTTCAGTCGGCGGTCTCGTCAACAACCGCCGCGTTTTTCCGCAGATTCCTGCCGATCACATGCGTCATACGCTTGATATCGAGCGCAACGCCTTCAGCAAGGGCCTTCCGGCCCATGGCATCGAGCTTGCTGAAGATCTGGAACGGCTGGTCGCGCTGCACGGGGCTGAAACGATCGCAGCCGTCATCGTCGAGCCGATGTCCGGTTCCGCCGGCGTCATCCTGCCGCCGAAGGGCTATCTGGAGCGGCTGCGCGCCATCGCCGACAAATATGGCATCCTGCTGATTTTTGATGAAGTGATCACCGGTTTCGGCCGCCTCGGCACCCCGTTTGCGACCGAGTATTTCGGCGTGGTCCCCGATCTCGTCACGACAGCAAAAGGCATCACCAACGGCACGATACCGATGGGCGCCGTCTTTGCCAGCCGCAAGGTCTATGATGGCCTGATGACCGGCCCGGAAAACCAGATCGAGCTCTTCCACGGCTATACCTATTCCGGCCATCCGGTCGCTTGCGCCGCCGGACTCGCGACCATGGAAATCTACGAGGAAGAAGGCCTGCTGACGCGTGCAGCCGAGCTTGCCGAGGACTGGCAGAACGCCCTGCATTCGCTGAAGGGTCTGCCGCATGTGGTCGATATCCGCAATCTCGGTCTCGTCGGCGCCGTCGAACTCGCCTCGCGTGATGGTGCTCCCGGCACGCGCGCCTACGACGTCTTTGTCGATTGCTTCCAGAAGGGCCTGTTGATCCGCGTAACCGGCGATATCATCGCGCTCTCTCCGCCACTCATCATCGAGCGGGCTGAGATCGAAACGATCGTCTCCGTGCTTGGCGATGCGCTGAAGCGGGCAGCTTGATAATCTCTGAGCCTGACCGATGTGGATAGCGTCGGTCAGGCTCGATTCGTGAAGTGCTGTGATCGCTTCTGTCCTTGCCGCGACATGATCGCTGGCAGCGGTTTGTCATTTTGCCATATGGAATGAAAGCGCCTCATGTCGCCCAGCAGAGCGATGATGTCGTTTTTTCATGCGCAACACGGTTCCTCCCGTGATCTTCTGGACATGTTCAAGGTGCCATCGGGAAGCGCCCGACGGATAATTGGGAAACCGGTCAGAAGCCGGTGCTGCCCCCGCAACGGTAGCGGACCGAATATCTCGATCGATGCCACTGGCAGAAGTGCCGGGAAGGTGTCGAGATGTCCGAAAGGACAGGTCCAAGCCCGGAAACCAGCCTTGACGGCAGGCTTGACTGATCGCGGTGGGCGATCGAGAGGTGAATGCGGGTTCCCTGGGATCACCCCGTTCCAATCTCGCGCAGCTTCCTGTCAGTCATGCTTGCGCCGGCCGGGATGCCGCGAAAGCTGCTGCTCCCGAGACCGATTTTGCTGCCGTTCAGCCCGTTGAGGAGCGGGCCGATCCGAAGAGGTCCGACATTCGGGCAATCATCAAGCGTTCAATCAAGGAGGAGATGGCATGACTGGGAACAGAGGCGTCGTCTATATGCGGCCCGGCAAGGTCGACGTGCGCGATATCGACGATCCGAAGCTGGAGGCGCCGGACGGCAGACGCATCGAACATGGTGTGATCCTGAAGGTGATCTCCACGAATATCTGCGGCTCCGATCAGCACATGGTTCGTGGTCGCACGACTGCGATGCCCGGCCTCGTGCTCGGGCATGAGATCACCGGACAGATCATTGAAAAGGGTATCGATGTCGAGATGCTCGATGTCGGCGACATCGTCTCGGTTCCGTTCAACGTTGCCTGCGGCCGTTGCCGTTGCTGCAAGTCGCAGGACACCGGCGTCTGCCTGACGGTCAATCCGTCGCGCGCCGGCGGCGCCTATGGCTACGTCGACATGGGCGGCTGGATTGGCGGCCAGGCGCGCTACGTGATGGTGCCTTATGCGGATTTCAATCTGTTGAAGTTCCCGGATCGAGACAAGGCCATGGCGAAGATCCGTGATCTGACCATGCTTTCCGACATTCTGCCGACGGGCTTTCACGGAGCCGTTCGTGCGGGCGTCGGGGTGGGTTCTACGGTCTATGTCGCAGGTGCAGGGCCGGTCGGTCTGGCTGCTGCTGCTTCCGCTCGTATCCTGGGTGCCGCCGTCGTCATGATCGGTGACTTCAACAAGGATCGTCTTGCACATGCAGCCAAGGTCGGTTTCGAGCCCATCGATCTTTCCAAGAGCGATCGTCTGGGCGATATGATCGCGGAAGTCGTCGGCACCAATGAAGTGGATAGTGCGATCGATGCAGTCGGTTTCGAGGCGCGCGGTCATTCGGGCGGGGAGCAGCCCGCGATCGTGCTCAATCAAATGATGGAGATTACACGAGCCGCTGGTTCGATCGGCATTCCCGGACTGTATGTGACGGAGGATCCTGGTGCCGCAGACAGTGCTGCCAAGCAAGGCAGCCTGTCTCTGCGCTTTGGTCTCGGCTGGGCGAAAGCGCAATCCTTCCATACGGGTCAGACGCCGGTGCTGAAGTACAATCGCCAGCTCATGCAGGCGATCCTGCACGACAGGTTGCCGATTGCCGATATTGTCAACGCCAAGATCATTTCACTCGAAGATGCGGCACAAGGATATGAGAGTTTCGATCAAGGTGCTGCAACGAAGTTCGTGCTCGATCCGCATGGCGAGCTGACAAAGGCAGCGTAGAGAAGAAGAACGCACAGGATCACGGAGTGATCCCGAAGTGAATGCAGACCGAGGGCGGAGATTGGTATCTCCGCCCTCGGTGTCGTAGTGGCGAACGCATATGAGTTTGCCGGACAACAAATGGCGGCAAGAGCCAGAGAAGGCATCAATTGCCCATCCATACACCCGCAGGTTTGTGCACCGCCATAGAGCATTTCAAGCAAGTATGCGCCGCAGCACGTCTTGCCGACGTTTCAGATCATGTTTGAAAATGGCTGGTCGGGTCGGAAAATCCGCGAAATTTGGGCGCCCCTGGTCTCCAGAGGTGGCTGCAGAGGCCAATTATCGATAATAATGACGTATTATGTTGCCATTATACATCTATCCTTTACATATATGCGGGCATCCATGCGGAGGAGCTTCGTCATCGCTTCCCAAGCAACGGCGGCTTGACAAAGAACGCTAACCTGAAGAGATCGGATCAATGGCAAACTTTCTTGAGAAATGGACTTCAAAAAAGGCTGATAAGCCGAAGGCTGGCGCACGCAATGTTGTTGATACATTTCGTGCTCGAGTAGCGGAACAGAAGGCATATCTGGAGGAGTACGAGCGAGACGCGGCAGGTTTCAAGAAGTGGCGCTCCACTTGGTTTCAGCGCGTTCCCGGTGGCTTTGGCGTGACCGTCGGTCGTGACTCCGTCAACGCCGGTCGTGGATTGAGCTATGTTGTTGTCGACGCGATCAAGGACGTGGCCGAGTTTCTCGATGATCTCGCCTATCACGCAGAGCATGATGCCGGCTTCCGGCAGGCCCTCGAGCAGAACCGCCAGCGTCGCGTCGCACTTCTGAATGCGGCAAAGACCGGAGGCAAGGCAGCGACGTCGAAGGCCAAAGCGAAGGCTACCAAGCCCGCCGCAACGGCAAAGTCGGCCGCCGTCAAGCCTGCTGCTACCAAGGCAGCACCGAAGGCTACTCGGGCAAAGGCTGCTTCCGTAGCTGCTCCCGCACCGGCTGCTGCAGAGGCAGCAAAGCCGAAGCGCACGCGTAAGACGAAGGCTGCAGGCGCAGCAGAATAAGATCAGAAAGCCCGCTTCATGCGGGCTTTTTCTTGGCTTGAAACATGCTCATGTCATCGAAGATGTATGGCAGCGCCATCGAACAAGCATTATGGCGGATGTATCCTTGACATTGCCGGTCCCAAGAGTTGGACCGAACTGGAAGAGAGATACGAACCTAATGAGATGACTATGCGGTTATTGGTGCTGATGGATTGGCCGAAACTCTGTACCGCATCAGATCAAACCTGCGGATAGTTGATTGATACGGCCGACAGACTACGCATCATATCGTTGTAACGAGTGCTTCGAGGCGACGGTGTTAGGCTGCGACAGGCAACACGCTGAGCGAACCTCTCTTTGAGCTGACCGATCGTGGGGGCGCAATGACGCTCGGCTCTAAGAAGGTTCATTCCGTACCATGCAGCAGAAGGAGCGGCATATGCCGCCCCTTCCGGTCGATTTCACTTTTTCTCGCTATAGGCCTTGATGGCAGCGGCGACTTCGTTCTTCGCCGCTTCCGCATTGTCGAAGCCACCGACTTCGACGACTTTTCGGGCGTCCGGAAGCTGTTTGTAGACACGGAAGAATGCCTGCAGCCGGTCCTGCTCCAGCTTCGGAAGATCGGAGATCTCCTTGATGCCGTCATAGGTCGGATCGATCTTCGTGGTGGGTACGGCAACGATCTTGTTGTCGACCTCGCCACCGTCGATCATCTTCAGCACGCCGATTGCGCGTACGCGGACGATGGCGCCGGGAACGATCGGTTCGCGCGTATAGACGATGGCGTCGAGCGGATCGCCGTCGCCGCCGAGCGAGCTGGTGATGGAACCATAGTTTGCCGGGTAGGCGACCGGCATGGACTGGAAGCGGTCGACGACGATGTGGCCGGTCTTGGCATCGATTTCATATTTGGTGAAGCTGCCGGCAGGAATTTCGATAGCGGTGTAGAATTCCCGGCTCTCGTCCTTCGGCTGAGGATAGTCGATATAGGACACGTAGTCGGCTGCCGAAGCAATGCTGCTGGACAGGATCGTCATTGCAATGACGGAGATAAGCTTTTTCATATACGCCCCCGCGTTAAGGTTGAACGCTATCGCCCTAATCAGGGGTTGTTACGGGCTTGTGACATAGATCAGCGAATGCACAGCTAAGTGCCCATGGTTCAGCATCTACCCGAATGCGCGAACATTGCGGCGGATCGTCTGCGGTGGTTGGCCGAGCACGCGCAGGAAAGCGCGGCGCATGCGCTCGCGATCGGCAAAGCCGACTTCGATGGCGATTTCGTCCATCGAATGGCGGCCGTCTTCGATCATCAGCCGTGCCGCCTCCACCCGCATGTTCTCGATCGCCTTGGCGGGGGACTGGCCGGTTTCGCTGCGAAAGATGCGGTTGAACTGACGTGGACTGAGGCTTGCCGCTTCCGCCAGCTCCTCGACCGATACGATCTTGCGCAGGTTTCGTCCGGCAAAATCGAGCGCGCGTTGAACACGGTCGGATTTCGGTTCCAGCTCGAGAAGCGTCGAAAATTGCGACTGGCCGCCGGCGCGACGATGATAGACGACGAGCTTTCGGGCTACGGTTCGCGCCAGTTCCTCGCCGTGATCCTTCTCGATCATCGCAAGGGCGAGATCGATGGTGGCGGTCATGCCCGCCGATGTCCAGATGGCCCCGTCGATGATGAAGATCTTGTCTTCATCGACCTTGAGGGCGGGAAAACGATCCCGCAGCTCGCGCGCGAAAACCCAATGTGTCGTTGCGCGGCGGCCATCGAGCAGGCCAGCTTCAGCCAAAGCAAAGGCGCCGGTGCACGGAGCCGCGACGCGACGGGCGGATTTTGCAGCCCGACGGATATAGTCGAGGATCGCGGGAGACGTGGATGAAACTTCTGTCGCGGCGCCGATGAAAAGAGAATCGAATGCAGTCTCGCCAAATGCCTCCGTTTCGACGCTGAACCCTGCCGACGAGCGTACGTGCCCTCCTGTCTCCGATAGCAGCGTCACACGATAGAGCTCCCTCCCGCTCGCCAGATTTGCAACCTCGAAGGCAGTCACCGCGGTAAATCCCATGACCTGAAAGCCGGGGAAGACGAGAAATCCAATGGAATGCATGGCAAAACTCACGGCTGGAAAAGGTGTTTATAGCACTTATCGGTCGCAAACGGCATCAACTTTCTACGGTTCCGGCCATTGGTCAGCATTTTGAATGTCTGAAAACGTGGTGAATATGACATTTGGGTCATCGGCATTCGAGCGTATTGTCATTGTAGGCGGGATAACGACACCGCAGGACAAGGAATGGAAACAATGACAAATTCATCGGGCAAGGCATTGGTAACGGGCGCGTCTTCGGGCATCGGCGCCGTCTACGCGCATCGGCTCGCCCATCGGGGCTTCGATCTCATTCTGGTGGCACGCAATGAAGAGCGGCTTTCGGTGATCGCATCTCGGCTTCGTGCCGAGACGGGCCGCAAAGTCGAAGTGATCGCCGCAGACCTCGGCTCCGCGGGCGGGCTGCGTCGTGTGGAGCATGTGTTGAAAACGGATGAAGCGATCACGCTTCTCATCAATAATGCCGGCTTTGGCGGGGCGGCACCCTTGCTGGAGGCTGATGTCGACAAGATGCAGCAGATGATTGATCTGAATGTCACTGCGCTCATGCGGCTCACTTACGCAGCAGTGCCAGGCCTGGTTCAGCGTGGCGGCGGCTCCATCATCAATATCGCGTCGATCGTTGCAATCGCACCGGAATTGCTGAATGGCGTTTATGGTGGCACGAAAGCCTTCGTCCTCGCCTTCAGCCAGTCCCTGAAGCATGAGCTGGCGGACAAGAATATTCGCATACAGGCCGTTCTGCCAGGCGCGACCGCAACGGAGTTCTGGGCAGTTGCCGGTATCTCCGTCGAGCATCTGCCATCGGAGATCGTCATGTCCACCGAAGACATGGTCGATGCCGCGCTGGTTGGCTTTGATCAGGGAGAATTGGCGACGATCCCCTCGCTCGAAGATGTCGATCTGCAGAAGGCTTATGAAGATGCGCGGCAGACCTTGAAGCCCAACTTGTCGCGGTCTGCTGCAGCTCGACGTTATCAAGTGAAGTAAGAATCTGTCGAATGAACAGGGTGGCCGGCATTCACATCATGCCTGCCGGTCATTCAAAAGCCATAAAACTGGTGAGGTTCGGAAAGGCAAGACGGGTCGACATGATCCAAGCATCGGCTGCATGGCATATCAGGTGATACCACCTATGCGTCAGGATATATCCCAGCCGGCATCGACATCATCCATCAGGACCTGAATGAGAAGGTTCGCCGCGACCAAAGCAGATCTGCGAGGTTCAATGCGATGTACTCCATCCAAGACCACACTCCCGTTTCAATCGTCATTGCGAACTACAACTACGCGCATTTTCTGAGACGCAGCATCGACAGCGCATTGGAGCAGGATTACGACGACGCTGAGGTCATTGTCGTTGATGATGCATCGACTGACGCGACAGCAGAGGTCATTGCCTCCTACGGTTCTAGAATAAAGACATGTCTGCGCGAGATGAACGGTGGGCATGCTGCCGCATTCAACACAGGCTTTGCATCCAGCCACGGTGAGATCGTACTGTTTCTCGATGCGGATGATTACCTCTATCCGAATGCGGTATCAGAGGTTGTCGAAGCGTGGGAAGAGAAGACAGCCCAGGTGCAATTCAGGCTGCATATCGTTGACGAACAGATGCATGTAAAGGACGTATTTCCACCCGTAGAATTACCCTTCGATTCCGGCGACGTCACTCCGGAATTGCTGCGGAAAGGTCGCTATCAGACGACGGTTACCAGCGGTCTGGCATTCAAGCGTTCGGTGCTGGACAAGGTCATGCCGGTCCCGGAGCCGGAGTTTCGCCAGGGCGCCGATGGATATCTTGCCACGGTTGCACCGCTCCATGGCGAGGTGACGTCAATCGAAGATTGCCTCGGTGCCTATCGTATCCATGGCGCCAATCATTCCGTCTTCGCCGAAAGGCTCGGCCAGCGCGCGCGCTGGCGCATAGCGCATGATTTCCGTCGATTGGAGGCCTTGTCGGATCAAGCGACGGAGATCGGATTGGATGTGCCTGATGATGCCGGCCTGCACGATCCCGTCCATCTGGAGGAGCGTCTGGCGTCACTTTGCATCGACAGGGACCAGCATCCTGTCGCGAATGATTCCAGGCTCTCCCTTGCCGCCGCCGGCGCGGTTGCCAGTTTCAAGATGAACGCGTCGCGAAAGCGTCGCCTGATGCTGGCCGGATGGTTTCTTTCCATCGGTGTCCTGCCTCGGGATATGGCAAAGACCATCCTTTCGTGGAAGCTTGTGGCATCGTCCCGGCCCTCGTTTCTCCTGCGTCTCTCGAAGACCATCAGGCATGCAATGGGATAGCCGCATTGCGGGAGACATGGAGTGCCTCGCGCCGACGGATGACAGTGAATCCTATTCGGTCATGCCCGATTTGCGCGAAGGTCCCATCAAAGCGTCGACCACGGCTTGATGATGGATATTCCTGTCATAGCGGCTGTCGGTTGCAAGCTGGATCAGCCCGGCAAAGGCGCTCTTGGCGGAAGGTTTCCTGCCTTCGCCGCGGAGATAGGCAGTCAGGCGGCGATAATTGGCATTGGTCTTGATTTCCAGCGGATTGCCAGCGCCCATTTTCTTCAATGGCCACCACGACCAGCCGATGCCGTTCTTTTCCTGCAATTCTACGGCGCGCGCATACCAGTGATTGTTGTTCTCGCCGGATTCGCCGTTCCAGAGCGGCATGTCATATTGCTCGCGTAGCTTCAAAAAGGGTTCGATCGATTCCTGCGTCGTCGGCGTCCAGTATTTGTGAAAGCTGAGCGCCGTATTGCGGTCGGCAACCGGCAATATTCCGGCATAGTTGTTGCCCCAGCAATTGCCCTCGATAATAAGCATATGGTTGGTATCGATCGCGCGGATGGCGCGGATGGTGCGCTGATAGATGTCGCGCAGCGGCCGATTTTCGGTCTCGCGGCAGCCGCCCTTGTCTTTCTTGTCCTGAAAACCCCAATTCGGTTCGTTGAGGAGATCGTAACCAGCGATCGTCGGCTCGTTCCTGTAGCGACGGGCGATCTCGCTCCACAGCGCGATCATCATCGCCTGGTTCTCATCGCTGTACCAAAGCGACGGCTTGTTCGGATTGCGGTCGGAAATGGCGATGTCGTGACCCTGACCGCCGGGTGCCGCATGCAGGTCGAGAATCAAGTACATGTCGTTGGCTTTCAGCCAGCGGATCAAAACGTCGACCCGGCGAAAGCCCTCTTCGTTCCAGACAATATTCCTGGAGGTGTTCTTGCCGTGCTTGTCCTCGATGAACAGGTTCCAGTGCATCGGCAGCCGTACGCTGTTGAAACCCCATTCGGCCATCGCGTCGATATCGGCTTTCGTTACCGCATTCTCGCGCCAGGACCGATAGAATTGCTCGGTCCTTTTCTCGCCGATGACTTCGGAAATGCGGGCGCGAATGATGTGCTGCGCCTTGAGATTGGCAAGGCCCATCATGTAGCCCTCCTGCACCATCCAGCCGCCGAGGCCGAGACCGCGCAGGATGAGGGGATTGCCCTTGCCGTCGACGATCCGCTGATGATCGGCACGAACGAATCCTTCGGCATATGCCGGTGGGGCAAATGACCCCAGGCAGATAATGGACAGGCTGGCGAACAACAGTAGAAAATGCCTCATGAATCCCAACTCGCGTGAAACTTTGGCGCCATGTGGGCAAGCTACCGCATGGAGGGCCAAAATCTCGTGACATCATCTACGCCGGTCGCTCCAATGGCGCGCCGAAGATGATCTCCTGATAGGCGGCAAGCAGGGCAGGCTCCTCGATGGAGCCGTGATGGTGAAGCTGGCGCCAGACACCGTCGATCCGGGTGAACCAGCGTGTCGTGCGAATGCGAAGCTCGATACTCTTGTCGGCGGTGACGCAACTTCCCTTCTCTCGACCGACGAACAGATGCCAGTCATCGCCGCCCTGGCTGGTAAAATCGTGGAATGTGACCAGGACTTTCGCCTTTCCACCAAACAGCTTCGCATAGCCATCACGGATAGACGGCCATCCGCGCCGGATGCCTCCGATCGGATTGTCCATGCTTGGCCTATCGCCATCGGCCCAGTTGGCGGCCAGTGCATCCAGGTCGCCGGCGTTGAAGGCGCGATAGAAGCCGATGAGTGTATCGAGGGCGCCACCATCGCCTGTCATTTTTTCGCTGCCGGTAATCTCAGTCAAAAGGTTTGCCATGTCTGATCCTCCTATCGTTGTGCGTCATGATCCTGGGCTTGCTGCGGCGGCGTGCGGACGAACACCGCAACGAAGAGATCGATCGCCAGGGCGAGAACCATCGCGCCGGCTCCGATGAAGAAGAGCAGGTAGTAGTTTCCACCGGTTCGGGCGAAGACGAAGGAAAGCCCGTAGGCTGCAACGGCCTGGAACAGCGCAAAGGACACGGTCGCCAGGCTCCAGGCGACTTTCTGTTGGGCCGGGTGGTGCGGCAGTAGTTCTGCGATCCGCCCGAGCATCAGAGGAACCGTGCCGGTCACGAATGCGCCGACGATCAGGCTCGAGGCGATGAGCCAAACCTGCCCGTGGCCAAGGGCGGGAATGGCGACTGCGACAGCCTCGAGAAGAAAGGCGAACCGCAGCGCCGCGGCAAAACCGGTGCGGTCCGCCAAATGACCCGCAAGGATTGGGCCGACTGTGGCGCCGAGGCCGAATAATACCCAATATTCCGCGCCGACCTGTAGCCCTCGTCCCAATCCGCGGGCAACGAAATCCACGAGGAAGATCATATGCGGAACCCAGCCTGCGGCGTTCAGCGCGTATTCGATGTAGAGCGTGCGCAGCGTCCAGCGTTTCGGGACATGGGTAGTACGATGGTTTGTGGTGGTGTGGCCGGCGACATCGTGCGGCCATCCGGCCCAGGCAATGATCGTCAAGAGCAGCGACAGGGCGCCGAGGCTGAGCCAGGTTTCGCGCAAGCCCTGTTGCAGCAACAGGGGAACCAGCGTGCCCGATAGCGCAACGCCGGCGCCGATGCCCATGAAAATCACACCGCTGGCGAGCCCGCGCCGGGAAGGCGCGATCAGCGGCAAGACGGTCGGCGCCGCGAGCACCATCAGGATGCCACCGGCAAGGCCGGCCACGAAACGCCATGCGAAGAACCATGCAAAGCTGATCGGGAAGGCGCAGGCCAAAAATGCTGCGGTGGCGGCAAGCATCATGATCCTGAGCGTGAGGACAGTGGAGATGCGCCCGGCCACCGGTCGCCCGAGCAACGCACCGACGAGATAGCCGGAAAGATTGGCGGCGCCGAGATAGGCGGCTGCCGAGGCCTCGAACCAATGCGCGTCGACGATAACAGGCAGAAGTGGCGTATAGGCGAAGCGGGCAAGGCCGATGCCAATCAGGCAGGCGCAGAATGCCGACAGGATGGCGCGCCATGCCATCCGGGCGCCATGATGGTTTCGATCGATTTCGTGCGTCGTTGCGTCAGTCATGGGAATTCTCTCAGCTATCGGTGCTTGAGAGAATACGCCGCGAGCTATATCATAAAAATTGATTTGTTATGAGAGCGGTTATCTCTCTTTAAGATAGGTGAGGCATGAACGTATCCGACCTCAGAGTTTTCGAAGCGGTATCGCGGCATGGCAGCATGAACCGGGCGGCACAGGAGCTGCATACGGTTCAATCGAACGTAACAGCGCGTATTCGGGCACTGGAAGAGGAGCTGGGTGTCAGCCTGTTCCAGCGGCATGCGCGCGGTGTGTCCACCACACCGGCCGGAGAGCGCGTTCTGCCGTTCGTCGGTCGTATCACCAAGCTGCTCGCCGATGCACGCACCGCCGCGCAGGATGATGGCTCACCGGGTGGGACGCTCTCGATCGGCAGCCTGGAAACGACTACGGCGTTGCGATTGTCACCGCTCCTCGGCCAATTCGCCAAAACCTATCCACAGGTGCGCCTTGTCGTCACGACTGGTACGACCCGCCGGCTGATCGAAGATGTCGTTTCATGCCGGGTCGAGGGTGCCTTCGTGGCAGGTCCCGTCAGCCATCCCGATCTCGACGACGAAGTGATCTTTCGAGAGGAGCTGGTTCTCGTGACATTGCCGGCCATTCAAGCGCTGGAAAACTTGGCCACGATTGCCGATCTGAAGACCATCGTCTTCCAGATCGGATGCTCCTATCGGCAGCGGCTGGAAGCGCTTCTCGCCGATATGGGCATTGTCACGTCGAAGCCGCTGGAATTCGGTTCTCTCGACACGATCATAAGCTGCGTATCGGCAGGCGTCGGCGTCACTCTCCTGCCGAAGGGTGTCGTCGCTGCCGCCGCCCGCGAGGGCAGGGTTGCGATCCACGATCTCCCGCCGGAGCGGTCGCTGGTGGATACGCTCTTCGTACGCCGGAAGGACGCCTATAGGTCCAGTGCCATGACCGCGCTTCTCGATATGCTCCGATCAGCCCGCTCGGTCAGCTCGAAGCCATGATTTCCTGCCAGGCGCCATAGGCCGACAGCACGGTTTCCATCTGGGCCGTATGACCGGCGACGAATGCATCGCCATAGATAGTCTCGTCCGGATATTCGGTAATCAGGGTCATCGGCACCGTGTGGCGATCGTCGATATCGGCGAGGCAGGGGAAGCCGTTGATGATGCGGAAGCCGGTTTCGCCTGCATGGGTTTCGTAAAGTGCGATCTGACGGTCATTGTAGTCCAGCAGGCCGGGGATGACGCCAAGGTGTTTGGTGACCTTGTCGAGAAGCTGCTCGGCCTGGGTCGCCCAGCCGGAGTGATAGCGAGCAATCAGGAAGAAACCTTTCGGCAGCGTCCACATGGCGAAATTGCGCGGGACGTAACCGGAAAGCGGGCGCGTCCATTCATGCGCTGGATAGCCATGCAGATTGACGTGCAGTTGCGCGCCGCTCAGCTTTTCCGCCTGGAAGCGGATCTTCTTCTCGAAGAGATAGGGGCCGGCATTGGCCTCGGTGCGGTATTCGAGGTCGTCGCCGAGCGCGGTATAGCGGGCGGCATGATACATATGGCGCGGGCTGTCCTGACGCAGGCGCTGATGCAGCGCGTAGCCATCGGGATTCTCCAGCGGCGAGATGGTGAAATTAGCCCCTTCGATCTTGGCCAGGCGTTTTGCCGCGCGCAGTGCTCCCGCGCCGCCGGTCGTCTCATTGGCGTGCTGCCCGCCGCTGATCATCACAGCAGCATCGCGGCCCTTGATATAGCGTGCTCGTACAGAGCGTCCGGAGCGAGTGGCAGCCTCAAATGCTTCGCCGCCGATCTGGTTAAGCTCGGCCTCGATCTGCTGTACGGCCAAAGGTTCCGTTGCCGCCTCGATCCGCTGCTCCAGGCCATCCCAGTAGCGAGTGGATAGCGGTTGCGTTTCGACTTTGACAGAGATCTCGCCGGAGGAGAGTAGGACTTGGGGAACGATCTGCCCGGGCTTCAAGCCGCGGTCGCCCAGCGGCCGGCCGGACTTCTTCTGGAAGAATTCGAGCAGCGAGAAATAGAAGTCTTCATGCAGCGCCTCGCGCAGGCTCATCACTTCATCGCCGACAGGCAAGGCCTCATCCGTCGCCGGCAGGGCAACTCGGATATTCAGCTCCTCGAAATAGGGCTCGGTTGCGCCCCAGTCGAAGTGGGTGACTGCTGCGATGGTTTCTTCGAAAAGCTGTTCATAATCCGTGGCGAGGCGTTCACCCGTCGCATTGCCGTCCCGCATGAGCCAGCCGGTCGGAGAAACGCTCGTTTCACCAGCCGCATCGACATGGACGCGATTGGGCACGAGCACCTTCAATCGGCGCTCGCCAGCCGCATTGCTCTTTAAGTGGACATCATAATGGAAATCGCTGTCAGCTCGGGCGATGAAGGCGATCTTGCGATCTCCGACCATCGCCGCAAGTGGATAGGCTTCCAGTCGGAAGCGGTTTTCCGGTGCGTTGGGATGAACCGGGTAGCGGATCTCGATCGCGTCCACATCCCGTAGATCAATCTCCTCGATGAAGGCGGTCACCAGCGGCTTGTAGGCGCTGCGAATGCGCGCCTTGACACCCTTTTCCTTGAGTTCGCGCTCTGCCCGCTGGCGGCTTTCCCGGTCATCGAAGATCCAGGCTTGGAAGTTCTGGTCAGGCTTGGCATCGGCGACGAGGCGCGACAGCGTGCGCTCAAAGCTTCTTTCGAAAATCAGAGTCATGATGTCTTACCTTGTCGTTCTGCCAGTGGGGTCGAGGCTATCGCGCAGCCAGTCGCCGAGAAGATTGAGGCCGAGCACGGTCAAAAGGATCGCTAGGCCAGGAAAGAGGCTCACCCACCACGCGGTCTGCAGATAGGTTCGTCCGTCGGCCAACATGCCGCCCCAGCTTGGAATTGTCGGGTCGACGCCCAGACCGAGGAAGGTCAGGCTGCTTTCCAGGAGAATGTTGTTGGCGATGTTCAGCGTCATCAGCACGATCACCGGCCCGACAAGGTTTGGCAGCAGATGCTGGAAGATGATGCGCCAGTCTTTGACGCCGATCGCCCGTGCCGACAGGATGAACTCGCGTTCGCGCAGGCTGAGTACCGAGCCGCGAACGAGGCGGGCATATTGCACCCATTGCGACACGATCAGCAGGATGATCGTGTTGGTCAGGCTGCCGCCGACGATGGCAATGAAGGTGATGGCCAGGAGAATGAAGGGCATGGCGAGCTGGATGTCGGCAAAGCGCATCAGCAGCATGTCCCAGATGCCACGGTAATAGCCCGCCGCAAGGCCGACCAACACGCCAAGCACCACGCCGCCAATGACCGAAGTCAGGCCGACGGTCAGCGATATCTTGCCGCCTGCGACGACGCGGGCAAGCACATCACGCCCGAGCGGATCGGTGCCGAAGGGATGAGCGAGGCTGGCAAAGGGTCTTGCGAGCCGTGCCATCAGGTCGATCTTTTCCGCACCGCCGGGAAATAGAATGTCGGAGAGCAGCACGGCAAGGCAGATGACGACGGTGATCAGGGCTCCGACGATGAATTCGAAGCTGTAGAAACGCGAACGGCGTGAGATCGTGGCGGCCATCGGCTTACTCCGTGCGAATACGAGGATCGACAAGGCCATAGGCGATGTCGACGAGAAGATTGACGCCGACGATGAACAGCGCCAGCACGGTAATCACGCCTTGCAGCACTGGATAGTCGCGCGCGCCGACGGCATCGAATGCCAGCGTGCCGAGACCCGGCCAATTGAAGACGCGCTCGATGACGACGATGCCGCCGAGCAGGCCGCCGAACTGGATGCCGAAATAGGTGATGAGCGGTATCGCGCAGTTGCGCAGCGCGTGCTTGTAGAGCACCTTGCTTTCGCTGAGGCCCTTGGCCCGCGCGACCATGATATATTGCGATTGCAGCGTTTCCAGCATAGCGGTACGCACCAGGCGCACATTCGTTGCCGTCAGGATCACGCCCATCGTCAGCGCAGGCATGACATAGCTCGAAATGCCGACCATGCCGCTTGGCGGCAGCCAGCCGAGCGTGATGGAGAATAATAGGACCATCATCAGCGCCAGCCAGAAGTTCGGGAAGGAGAGGCCGAGCAGCGAGAGAACGCGGATGATCTGATCCGCCGTCTTGCCGCGCGCCGTCGCCGCCTTGATCCCGAGCGGGATGGAGAGCGCGATCGAAACGACCATGGAGATGAAGGCAAGCAGGAGCGTTGCGGGCAGGGCATTGGCAATCAGCTGGGACACCGGCGTTCCGCCGGTGAAGCTACGGCCGAAGTCCAGCGTCAGCAACCCCTTCAGGAAAGTGAAATATTGCACGAGGAAAGGCTGGTCCGTGCCAAGCGCTACGCGAATGCGCGCGAGATCGTCTTCCGTCATGCTGCCGCCGCCCTGAAACATCATCAGGGCAGGGTCGCCCGTCAGACGGATGGCGAATGAGACGAGAAGAGTAATGGCGATCACGACGAAAATCGCCTGCAGCAATCGCTTGATGAGAAAACCGGCCACGTTCTTACCCCGAGAGCTTTTGGACGACGCCGCCGACCGAGCCGGCGGCGTCCCGCTGGATGATTAGTCGACGGTGACTTCGTTCAGCTTGATGCGGGTATCGGGTGCGGGCACGAAGCCTTTGACCCGCTTGCTGACGCCGTAGATCGCATTGCTGTTGTAGAGCGGCAGTTCGAGCGCCTTGTCGGCAACATACTTGCCGATATCCTTCAGCACCTTCTCGCGCTCGGCGCGATCGGTGAGGGGACGCTGCGATTCCAGGAGCTTGTTCAGCGTGGCATCCTTTTCGTACGGATTCCACTTTTCGCCGGAGTGGTACATCGAATAAGCGGTGTTGTCGTAGTCGAAGGTCCAGCCGCCCCACTTCTGCTGGAACATCGCGCCGGTCTTGCCCTGCGGGATGATGTCGTTCAGCAGAACGTTGGTTTCATAGGGCTTGATGGTGGCGGTGAGGCCGACCATCTGCAGATAGCTTGCGACGACCTGCGCTACTTCGTTCATCGTCGCGTCATTGCCGCGAATGTCGATCTGCAACGCAGCGCCGGGCTTCACGCCGGCTTCGGCGAGCAGCTTCTTTGCGCCTGCCGGATCGTAGGGAAGCGGCTTCAGGTCTGGATCGTAGCCGAAGGACAGAGAATTCTGGAAGCTGACGATTTCTGTTCCCTGGCCCGCGAGAATCGACTTGACGATCGTGTCGCGGTCGACGGCCATGATGATCGCCTTGCGCACGCGCGGATCGGCCGTGATGCCATCGCGGGTGTTGAAGCGCAGCGAGTCCACGGTCGGGCCGGGAACGCTGGCGATTTCGAGCTTGGAGTCGCCCTGGATAACCGGGAGCATGCCGATCGGAATGGTCGGCGGGATAACGATATCGACGCGGCCGGCCTGAAGCTCGGCAACGGCGGTCGCCGGCTCGCTGATGAAGCGGTATTCGAGCTCAGAAAGCTTCGGCGCCCCGCCCCAATAATCCGGATTGGCTTCGAGCTTGATGTTCACCTTCGGCGTATAGGAAACGAACTTGAATGCGCCGGTGCCGACCGGATTGAGGTTGAAATAATCCTCGCCCTTTTCCTTGATGTATTTCGGCGGAACGATCATCGCGCCATAGCCGGCAAGCTTGGTCAAAAGCACCGGATCGGGCGTCTTCAGCTTCATGTCAACCGTATAGTCGTCGATGATATCAACGCTTTCGATCGCGGTGTAGTTCGAGCGCTGCGGCCCCTTGGCACCCTGTTCGCCGAGCAGACGATCGAAGGTGAATTTCACGGCTTCGGCATTGAAGGGCTCGCCGTCATGGAATTTCACGTTGTGGCGCAGCTTGAAGCGGATGCGCTTGCCCTGGTCGAGTTCTTCCCAGGATTCGGCAAGGCCTGGCACCAGCTTGAGATCGGGGCCGCGATAGGTAAGTCCGTCGAAGATATTGGTCGAGACGGCGGCCCATGCCACCAGGAAGGTGTCGATCGGGTCCCAGCTGCCCGGGTCCTGCGATGACGACACCGTGAGCTTGCCTGCCGCGAAAGCGGGGGCGGCGCTGATGGCGACGCTCGACATGACGAGTGCGGTCAGAGCGGTTTTCAATCCCCATTTCATTGTTTTCATTGAACCTGTTTCCTCTTCAGATCGATATTTCGGTTGGCGGTCGCTCAGGCGCTCTTGGCGATGAAGTGGCCTGAAGTGATTTCCTCGTGAGCCAGGATCGGCGGCTCATCGCCGACGCGACGGACGGGATTGGGGATCTCTCCCTCGATGAGGGCGGTTTTGCGCTCCTGTGTCGGATCGGCGATCGGTACGGCCGAGATCAGGCGCTGCGTATAGGCGTGCATCGGCGTTTCGAAGACCTGACGGCGGCTGCCGATCTCCATGATCTGGCCGAGGTAGAGCACGGCGACGCGATGGCTGATCTTTTCGACCACCGCCATGTCATGGCTGATGAACAGATAGGCGAGCTCGCGCTCCGCCTGCAGATCCATCAAGAGATTGATGATCTGGGCCTGGATCGAGACGTCTAGAGCGGAAAGCGCCTCATCGGCAATGATGAGTTTCGGATCGGAGGCAAGCGCGCGGGCAATGCAGACACGCTGGCGCTGGCCGCCGGAAAACTCATGCGGATAGCGATCGGCATGGGCAGACGTCAGACCGACGCGCTCCAGAAGCTCGTCCACCCTTCGGCGCACCTCTTTCGATCCGGAAATAATGCCGTGCGTGTTGATCGGTTCGGCAATCGAGAAGCCGACCGTCTTGCGCGGGTCGAGCGAAGCGAAGGGGTCCTGGAAGATATACTGCACATCGCGGCGCAGGCGGAAACGCTCCAGCGCCGACATGGCGGCAAAGCTCTTACCATTGAAGGTGATTTCGCCGGAGCGTGCCTTCTGCAATTGCTGGATGGTGCGGCCGATGGTCGACTTGCCGGAACCGGATTCGCCGACGAGGGCCAGCGTCTCGCCGGGATGAATATCAAAAGCGACCTTCTGGACGGCACTGCAGCGATGGGTGACCTGGCCGAATATGTTCTTTTTGATATCGAAGCGTACGAAGAGATCGCGTACGGACAGAAGCGGCTGCTGGTCATAGCGGGCGGTATTCTGCACCCGCTCTTCACCGACGACTTTCGGCGTGCCGCCGTCGAGTACGGTCAAGGGCATGCGCTTTGGAAAATCCTGGCCGGTCATGCTGCCAAGCTTCGGAACTGCCGCGAGGAGAGCCTTCGTGTAAGGGTGCTGCGGATTGGCGAATATTTCGCGAACCGGGCCTTCCTCGACTTTCTTGCCTTTCCACATGACCACCACGTCGTCGGCCATTTCGGCAACCACACCCATATCATGGGTGATGAAGATCATGCCCATGCCGAGATCTTTCTGCAGGTCCCGCATGATGTTGAGGATCTGCGCCTGGATCGTCACGTCAAGCGCTGTCGTCGGTTCGTCGGCAATCAGGAGCTTGGGGCGGCAGGCGAGCGCCATGGCGATCATGACGCGCTGGCGCATGCCGCCGGAGAGCTGATGCGGAAAGCGCTTCAAGAGCGCCTCGGTATCCGGCAGGCGCACCATTTCCAGCAGGCGTCGAGCCTCGGCGATGGCGGCGGACTTGCCGATCTTCTCGTGAAGAAGAAGGACTTCGCAGATCTGGTCGCCAATGGTGAAGACGGGGTTGAGCGAGGTCATCGGCTCCTGGAAGATCATGGCGATCTCCTTGCCGCGGACTGCGCGCATGTCCTTCTGCGGAAGCTTCAGCAGGTCTTTGCCGTTGAAGAGGATGCTGCCGGTCTCGAAGCGTGCACCCATCATATCGGCAAGGCGCATGATCGAAAGCGAGGTCACGGATTTGCCGGAGCCGGATTCGCCGACGACCGCGAGGGTTCTGCCTGGTTCGACCGAAAAGGAAAGCCCCTCGACCACGCGGTTTTCGCCAAACCGCACGGTCAGATCCGCTACAGACAGGAGCGGTTTGTTGTCGCCTGCAGCATTCGTCATGCGCTTACCTCGGTATTGGGCAGGTCGTTCATGGCATCCGGGACGATAGCCGTGTCACATTTTGCATCGATCATGCAGGTGCGCTCGCCGAGATTGCCGTCAGGGCCGGATCGTAGCATGCTCATGCCGATACTCGCTGCAGCCCGGCAAAAGCAGGCGATGTTTTTCTACAAAACAGGCGTCTCATGAACATCTGTATCTGCGTTCCCATTATATTTGTTAGGGCATGAGATAGCATCAAACAACAATCTGGTCTATATTGTTCAACAATTTTCGTATTGCCAATCAAAAATGGGAACAAACCTGTACAAAATCGTCCAACGGACTTTTCCGCTGGGCAGCTCGACAGCCGCAGACAAGCATGGGATCGCTACTCGCTTTCCAGTAAATGCTTGATACAGGCAGGCATCGGGGACGATTGAGCGCAGGCGCCGGGAGAGCAAATGAAACAGACAAATCTTGCGAGCATCGAGCCGACAGCCGTCGCAGAGACGGGGCAGACCCTGGCGGAACTGACGGCTGCGCGCATCCGCGAGCGCGTGATCAGCGGTACGCTGTCGCCGGGCAGCCATTTGTCCGAGGCAGCTCTTTGCGAGGAGCTGCAGGTCTCGCGCAATACGCTGCGCGAAGTCTTCCGGCTGCTGACGAAAGAGGGCGTGCTGCGCCACGAAGCCAATCGCGGCGTCTTCGTTTCCACGCCGAGCATCTCGACGATCATGGATATCTTCCATATTCGCCGGCTGATCGAGTGTTCGGCGCTTGCCAATGCACATCACCGTCACCCGAGCGTCGACAAGATGCGCGCCGCCATCGAGGCTGCCGTCCAGCATCGTGATCGCGGCGAATGGCTGGAGGTCGGCAGCGCCGATATCGCCTTTCATGCCGCGATCGTCGAGCTTGCCGACAGTCCCAGGCTCTCTGCCTTCTATGCGCAGATCTCGCTGGAGCTGCGTCTCGTCTTTGGTCTGATCCGTGATCCCGAATATCTGCATGCACCCTATGTCGGTCAGAATGCCACCATTCTTTCGCATCTGGAGGAGGGATCGCCGGCGAGTGCTGCCGACGCTCTGGAGAAATACCTGTTCCAGGCCGAACGCTTCATCCTGGCTGCTTATTCGAGAGCGATGCCTGGCTGAAGTACTGTCGCCGCCATTGATATGATGAATGATGTGGACAATCCGCGCCCGAAGGGTCAAAGCTCGATGCAACCATTTGCGTCTTCAGCAGCTTTGACGGAAGGATAGGCCGCACCCCGGATGAAGGCGTGATTTCGATCGGGCAGCAAACCTCGGCTTGGCTGCAATCGATCAGGGCGATTCTGTGCCGCTCGACCGGGAAAGGCATGTCGACAACCGGTTATGACGGACGATAGGGTTATGGACGCGCAATCCTTGGCGACCCCCAGCAGAGCAACGGCAATCCAGCAGGTTTGGGCTTCTCCGCTTTATCGCGGCGCGACGCTTGCACTGTTTCTCTCCGGCCTTGCGACATCCGCTTCTTTGCCGCAGATCGTCCTCTTTCTTGTAAAGGAACTCGGGGCGTCCTTGCCTGTGGCAGGGCTCTATTATCTGACCGGTCTGACGGCGCCGATCGCCGGCTACCTCGTCGGCAGCTATTCCGACAGAAGCGGCAGGCGTCTAAGCCTTTTCCGGCTTTGCGCTATCGCCGGCGCTCTCGGCTGGGCGGGGATCGCCCTTTCCACCAAGCCATGGATGCCGTTCGTGATCGGCACCGTCATTCTAGGCTTTTCGGGATCGGCCACATCGCAGCTGTTCACTGCCATTCATGACGATCTCAAAGCGAAAGGAACCGGCGCTAACGATAGCGTGGTCGCGATCATCCGAATGGCCTTGACGGCCGGATGGGTCATCGGGCCGTTTCTCGGCGCCTGGTTTGCCGTTGAAATCGGGCTTCGCGCCATGCTTTGGGGAACCGCGATCTGTTTCCTCGCGCAGATCATTCCGCTTGGAGCCCAACAGGCGCTGGCTGGCCCGGGGCGGCGAGCCGATAAAAAGACCGATGCGGTCGCGCCGGTCAGCTGGAGCGAAATGCTGCCGCTCTTGGCCTTCACCGGTCTTTACGTTCTCGTTTATGCCGGCGAGCCGATCAAATACGGATTCCTGCTGCTCTACATGCAGGACCAGCTCAAGCTCGATCCCTCGATTCAAGGATCGGTGATCGGAACGCAGCCATTCATCGAGCTTATTCTGATGCCGTTCAGTGTCATGCTTTCACGACGGATCGGCATTCTATGGATGATGTGCATCGCCGCCATTTGCGGCGTCATGGCCAACCTCTGTTTTGCCGCCTGGCCGACGGCTATGGGCATGTTTGCCGGCCAGATCCTGATGGGCGGTGTCTGGGGGCTCTATATGGTCCTCGGGCTGATCGTTGCCCAAAGGCTGCTTCCGAATGCGGTTGCGACGGCTTCGGCGATCTTCATGAGTTCGTCTGCCCTTGCCAGTGCGCTTGGCGGCGGCGTTGGAGGTATCGGTGTTGCCTATCTCGGGCTTCCGAATGTTTTTTACCTTCCGGCGGCATTTTCTCTGGCAGCAGCGATCGGTCTCGCCGTGATGGCCCGCTCGGGCGCCATCAAATAGGGGTTTCCTACCACAGGAAGGTATCACTTCACTTCGGCAGCTTTCGGGGGTGCGGCAAACCTCCTGCAAGTCCTTCATTCTGATTTCGGATGATTTGACAGATCCTCGACCTGCCAATGATCTGCCTTCTTCCTGATGTTTTCCGCGGCCCGACAATTCGGATGAGCATGCTCGCCATCTTCGCTTTCGGTTTCGCCGGAGCTGCCATATCGCTTGGCTAACCGATTATTCGTCTTGCTGAAAATGTGATTGACGGAAGGCTGTCGATTGACTAAATGATAAAGTCATCTGATGACTTGATGAAATCCTATCATGCGCGCCCTGATCAAAATGACGCTTGCGGAGACGGCCGTTGAGGCAATTCGCAGCGAAATTACAAGCCGTCGCTGGCTCGTCGGCGAAAAGCTGCCGAACGAAGCCTCCCTCTCGTCCATGCTCTCCGTCAGCCGTGGCACGGTTCGCGAAGCAGTGAGGGTCCTTGTGTCTCAGGGCTATCTCGAGACGCGGCAGGGGTCAGGTACTTATGTTCTGTCGAACACGGATGTCAGCCTGCCGCTGGACATGGCGCGCCGTGCCGGATTGAGGGACCAGTTCGAGGCCCGGCTTGCCCTGGAGGTTGAGGCTGCACGGCTTGCAGCTCTTCGCCGCTCGCCGGAGGTCGTTCTGCAATTGCGTGCCCTGCTGGTTGCCCGGGGCAACTATGCCGGCGACAAGGCCATATTCATCGAGCGTGATCTTGCCTTCCACAAGGCTGTCGTCGCGGCTTCGCAGAACAGGGCCATGATCGAAATCTACGAGTTCTTCTCTCTCTCGATTGCCGAAACCATCGAAGCGACGCTCGGCGAGGACATTCCCGAGCCGGATATGCAGGCGCATATCGCCATTGTCGATGCCATCGAAGCCGGCAATCCCGAAGCGGCCGATAGAGCCGTGCGCCGCTTCATGGCCCCCATCGTTGCTACTCTTGATCGGTTGCTTATGTCATGACCATGCCCTCGCAAAATCCCGCTTCCATCGAATTGATCGATGCCGAGGCCGATGAGATTCCGGCACCGCTGCCGCATGGAGGCAAGTCGCCGATCGGCAGGTTTCTGCTGGGTGCAAGCCTTGTGCTCATCGCTTTCAATCTGCGACCGGTTTTTTCAAGCGCATCGGCGCTTTTGCCGGAGATACGGACCGGACTTGGCGTTTCCGCCTTCGGTACCAGTATTCTGACGACCTTGCCCGTCATCTGCATGGGATTGTTCTCGCCGCTCGCCCCAAGGCTCGCGCAGCGCGTGGGAACCGAGCGCGTTCTGCTCGGCGTCATTTTCCTGCTTGCGCTGGGCACGGCATTGCGTGGCTTTTCCTCGATTTCGCTGCTGTTCTTGGGCACCGCATTGGCCGGCGCCTGCATTGCTATCGGCAATGTACTCTTGCCGGGTGTGGTCAAGCGCGATTTTCCCGATAAGGCGGCGCTCATGACGGGTTGCTATACGATGGCGCTATGCGCGGGAGCTGCGAGTGCGGCCGGCTTTACGCTTCCTGTCGAACATGCTCTCGGTGACTCGCTCGGCGGCGCGCTTGCCGTCTGGGCCTTGCCTGCCTTTGCCGTCGGGCTTCTCTGGCTACCGCAGGTAATCGGAGCGCGCAGCCAGGCGCGGCGTACCGGCTTTCGTGTTACCGGTTTGTGGAGAGACCGCATCGCCTGGCAGGTGACGCTTTTCATGGGGCTGCAATCGGCGCTTGCCTATTGCGTCTTTGGCTGGCTGGTACCCATTCTGCGTGAACGTGGTCTCGACGGCGTGACGGCTGGCGTCATCGTATCTGCCTCGGTCATGGTGCAGGCGGCCGCCTGCTTGGTGGCGCCTCATATCGCCGTCAAGGGTAAGGATCAGCGCGCGATCAATGTCATCCTGTGCATAATTGCCGTCGTTGCCTTGCTGGGTCTGCTGTTTGCCCCGCTCTGGACTGTCTGGTTCTGGGCTGTGCTCCAGGGCATCGGGCAGGGCGGATTGATCGCGGTTGCGCTGACCGTCATCGTATTGCGTTCGCCCGATGCGCATGTCGCCGCGCATCTTTCCGGCATGGCGCAATTCGTGGGTTACCTGCTTGCCGCGATCGGCCCGCTCGTCGTCGGCATGATCCACGGTTGGACTGGAAGCTTTGCCTGGAGTTCCGTCCTATTCCTGCTGCTCGGTCTCGGTGCTGCGATCAACGGCTGGTTTGCCGGCCACGCGATCACCGTCAACGCCAGAACAATTGAGACCTCCTGATGGGTGCGATGCCAGCCGCATCCGGGCCGGCAAGCGAAATCCTGAGGCGCCGGCTCGGGTCATATGCTGGCACGCAGGCGGATCGCATGATTATGACGTGTGACGAAACGATCCGGATTAACCGGCTTTCCGTTGGCGCCGTGGTGGTTCGATCGCCGGAGAAATGTCGGCTACGTTTTTCGTATGGCCCAGGAGAGCCTTCTTTGCCAAGGTCGATCTTGTGGCCGCATAAGAGGCCGAAACCATCGGATAATCCGCGGGCAGGCCCCATTTCCTTCGATATTCTTCGGGCGTGAGACCATATTTACTGTTCAGGTGGCGCTTTAGCGACTTGTATTTTCCACCATCTTCGAGGCAGATCAGATAGTCGTCGGTTATGGATTTCTTGATCGGCACGGCCGGCTTCAACAGCTTTTCCACTGCCGCCGTTGACGACGCAGGCTGCTGAGAGCCTGTCAATGCCGAATAAGTCTCCATGATGAGCCTCGGCAAATCTTCCGGCGTGGTCGCATTGCGAAGTACGTAGGCAGACACAATCTTGCTCGTGAGCTCAATATACCTTTCGTGGCTGGTAGTATTTTCCTTCTTCATTTTCGGCCTCACGCAATGTTTTTTATTTATGTATCCAATGTTGTTTTTGCTTTCAATGAAAATTGATGTGACTTTGGATATTCTTTGTCCTTGGTTTATTTTCGTAGTAAACATCAGGCGCTGGAAGTTTAAAACTGTTATTTTCTCATTTTACCACAATATTCGAATTGCGCCTGTGGGAGATGCATGCCGCCGACGTTCGAATATTCATTTGTCGAGGACGGCGCGGGACTTGCCGGCTTTCGCTTCGCCTGGGTTGGTGCCAGTCACATCGCGGATGTGCCCTGTCGCCGGTGGAATGGCAGGACATGATGCTCGGTAAGCGGCGCCATGGTGATATCTCCCGGATCTTGTGGTGATACCCAGCGGATCTCCTCGATCTCTGCCGCTGCCGTGATTGCAATATTACCTACTTGTAGGCGGAATATATCCGCAACGACGGTATGGTCCGGTTCGTTGGCCGCTGCTGCCTGGAAACCGCCGAGGAAAGTCAGATCTTTAGTCTCTGCCGTAAGACCCAGCTCTTCGAAGAGTTCCCTGATGAGTGCCATCTCTGGCGTCTCCTGCGGTTCCAGCTTGCCGCCGGGTTGCATGAAGGCGGTCGTGCCGCGCTTGCGCACGAGCAAAGTCTTCCCATCCGGGCGCAACACCAGAGCCGCCGCAATACGTATCGTTTTCGTCATGCCATGATCTGATCGGATTCGCGGGCGAGTTTCAACGCCGATAATGTCTGCGCATAATTCCACGCCATAGGGGCGTCTCACGCACGGGCATGTTCGCTGGTTACGGCTTCATCAGGTGTTCGCGGAAAAATGCAACGACTGCCGTATTGAATTGCTTATGAAATGCGACGCGATCGAACCCCGGAGCGTCAATGCAGGCATCGGACGATGGCCTTAATTCCGGGCAAGGTGTCAGAAACGACAGATGTACGGCATTGGGGACGATCCGGAAATCAGGCTTCTCTGGCAATAGGCGCGCAAGCGTTGCGACATTTTCGGGAGATGCTCCGCCACCTCCTCCAAGTTCTGAGCCCCAAAGCTGAAGCGGAACCTTGACATCTTTCACGCTGTCCGCGGTCGGGAATACGATGCTCAATGGGTCGGCTACAACGACTGCCTTGATGCGGGGATCATGGGTTAAGGATTGCGGTGGCGGTTGCCGCCGGGGAGGCTGAGCATGGCCTGCTGGCGGGCAGCCGGCTGCCTTCGGATCTGCACATCGTGGCGGCAGTTTGCTGAAATCCGGATTGGCTCCGGCAACGACGAGACCGGTATATCCGCCCTGGGAAAATCCATAGAAGCCAATTTGCTGCGGATTGATCTTTGTGGCATCGGGAAAGGCGTCAAGCATGAAGTCGACGGTACGTGTGATGTCGGCAGGGCGCTCGACCAATACGCCAAGACCGTTTGCCTGGCTCATGTCGGCATGATTGGCATGCGGATGATTGATGGCAACGACAATGAAGCCGGCGTCGGCAAGTGCTTCGGCGGTATCGTGATGGCCTAGATACCAGCCGCCATAGCCATGCGAGACGATGATGAGCGGCAACTTCTCACCCGCGATCGGGCAATCCGGCGTTGCCGGAACTGCCAGGGCTCCGATCCTCACCTCTGTCGGAGGGGTTGCGCAAGGAGACCACATGGCAGCGTCGATTGCCGGGTTATCCGCATCGGCTGAGATGTGAATGAACTTCAAGCCTGCCGCATATCCCGATGACGCGACAAGAAAGAGTGCGGCCGCGAGGGCAAGGCTGAAGCGGATCATTGCAACTGCTCCATTTAACCAGAGATATACGCTGCGCGACAGGCTGCGATAGCAAGGCGCGCCGGTCCGTAGGTCAGCCGACGCGAAGGCGGCATACGCCGGGCTGGGAAAACCGTCTAGCTATCTTGCATAAACAGATAGCTTGTTATATTCGTTCTGTAAAGCTGAGGCGTTCATGACTGACTCGATCCAAGTTCAATTGCGAAAGGGCGTGCTCGATCTTTGCGTCCTGGCCGTGCTCTCGCGGGGCGAAAGCTACGGCTATGAAATTGCGAGCACGCTGGTTGCTGCGGTCGGCATGGGCGAAGGAACGATCTACCCGCTGATGCGCAGGATGCAGAATGACGGACTGGTTGCGACCCGCATCGTCGAGTCGAGCAACGGGCCGCCGCGTAAATATTATCGGCTCACGCCGCTCGGGCGTTCGATTTTCGAAGCGCATCGCCGCGACTGGCGCTCGCTGGCGGGCTCCGTCGACAAGCTACTCGAGGATTTGCCATGACCAGGGAAGCCTTTTTGCGCACGCTGAGATTGGGACTTGCAGGCCTGCCTCCTCACGAGGTCGATGATATCGTGGCCGACTACGCCGCTCACTTCGCCGAATCCGAGGCCTCCGGCCGAAGCGAGGAGGACGTTTCCGCCGCCCTGGGCGATCCTGCCAGGATCGCGCGGGAGCTGCGCGCGGATGTCGGGCTACGCCGCTTCGAGGCGCATTGGAGCGTGCCGAACCTGTTGGCCGCCATGATGGCGCTGGCCGGCCTTGCCATCGTCGATATCTTTTTCCTGCTGCCTCTGTTGTTTGCGGCGATGTTCGTCACGCTCGGCCTTGCGGTCGCTTTGGTGGCCGTCGGCGTCGTTGGCCTGAAGATCATCGTTACGACCGTGCTGTTCCATATCGGCTTGCCTTCCGTCGGCATGCTGGCCCACCTGCTTATCGGTGCCGGGATGGTGAGCTGCTTCGTGGGCGGCGGTGCATTGCTGCTGATGGGGCTGAGTTTGGGCATCCGCATGCTCGGGCAATATGCCCGCCTGCATTTTCGCCTGGCGCAAGTCGACGACAGTCGAGCTTGAGCGCCGGACTGCATATCGTTGGAGGAAATGGACAATGAACGGGAAACTGGCGACTGTCGCGACGACCGGACTGATTTGTGCATTCGTCTTTCTTGCGCTCGGCATCGGGCTTTCCGGGCCGGATTGGGCAAACGCGGGACATTGGTGGGGTGGCATGCAATCCAGTTGCGGATCTGCGGTATCCGGCGGCCGCCAGGTTATCTTGCCTTTCAGCTCCAATGGCAGCCTGGCGATCGATATTCCGGCCTCTGTGCAGTATCAGCCGGGCGGAAAGGCGGAGGCCGTCATCAGCGGTGATCCAGCACTGCTCGATCATGTGCGGCTGCAGGGCGGCAGGCTGAGCCTGGATTGCAATCCAGGCTGGTCTAGCTCCAAATTCGAAGTCAGCCTGTCGGGGCCGCTTGTCACCGATTGGAAAGTACGCGGCAGCGGGGACCTCGCCCTGTCCGAACTCGACCAGTCCGATCTGCGTCTGAGCATATCGGGTAGCGGCAGCGTCGCCGCGACGGGCAGTGTAAAGACCGTCGATCTGGAGGTTTCCGGTTCGGGCGCCGCCCGTCTCAAGGATCTGGCCGCTCAATCCGTGAAGATCAGAATTCGCGGTAGCGGCGACGCGCAAGTTGCCGCCGCGGCGGATGCGGACATCTCGATCAGCGGCAGCGGCAATATCGAATTATACGGGCATCCGGTCCTGCGGCGTTCCGAAATCAGAGGCAGCGGCCGCCTCGTGCAGGTGCCGTAGTTCTGAAGCGTTGGGCACATTTGCCCGGGCGGAGTGGCTTTCGCGGCGCTATTGAGAAAGATTTCGACCTCGCTTGGCGAGTATCCCGCGTAGCTTCTGATGAAGCGCCGCCCCTTTTGCCAAGTACTCAATCAATACAAGAAGGGAGCTGCAGTTATGATTTATGGGATAGCATCCATCATTCGAATTCTAACTCTCAGCTTCAGCGTCGGGCTTGCATTCTCCGCCTATGCTTACGCCGAGACAAATTGCGGCGCCCCAAGTGGAGGGGCTGCGGGTTGGGAAATTGCGGGACCTGGCGATGTCGGGGTCGATCCAAACTTGCTGTGTAGCCTTGTCCAGCACGGCGCGGACCTGAAAGAAAACAATGTGCATGCCATTCTTGTGGCGCGGCACGGCAAACTGATCTTTGAGCAATACTACTCCGGCTCCGACGAGAAGTGGGGGCAGCAGCTCGGTGATGTCACCTTCGGACCCACGGTCCCCCACGATCTCCGCTCGATAAGCAAGAGCGTCGTTTCACTGGTTCTCGGCATAGGGATCGATAAGGGTTGGGTGCATGACATCGATCAACCTGTTTTTGCACTGCTGCCAAACTATGCCGATCTTCGCTCGCCCGAGAAAGATCGCGTTAGGTTGCGCGATTTACTGACAATGTCGAGTGGGCTGACCTGGAACGAGCATCTGCCTTACGGCAACCCCGAGAACAGCGAAACCCGCATGGATCGTGCCGCCGACCCTTGTCGCTTCGTGCTCGAACAGCCTGTCCAGCATTCGCCGGGTTCGGTCTGGAACTATAGCGGTGGCTCCGCTGCCCTGATTGCCTGCGTGCTGCATCAGGCGACCGGGAAAACGATCGACCAACTGGCCGAGGAGAATCTGTTCAAGCCACTCGGCATTTCAAATGCCGAATGGGCTCCCTATCCTAAAATCGGAGCGCCGGTAGCGGCATCCGGGCTTCGGTTGCTGCCTGGCGATACACTCAAGATCGGCCAGCTCGTACTTAACAAAGGCATGTGGCACGGCCAGCAGATCGTGCCGGCAGCGTGGATACAGCAAGCAACGACGCCTCAGATCAACGGTCCCGGCTCATATTTCTATGGTTTTCAGTTCTGGCTGGGGCGTTCCCTGGTGAACCAACGTCAAGTGGATTGGGCGGCGGGTTTCGGTTATGGCGGGCAACATCTGGTGATCATCCCCTCGCTTGACATGGTGGTACTCATTCATGCCGGACTTTATGGAAACCCGGCGGCAGACGGGATCGGCGATGCGATACTCAACAGATTCATTTTGCCGGCGGCTGCTCCCTAGAACACCCTGAAGGTCTCGGTTCAGCTTGAGGCGACCGCTCGCGGTCGGCAGGAGTGCGGGAAGCGAACTCTCGAAATTGAGAACGTTGAGCTGTCGGAGTATCCGGCAATCGCCTTGCGCTGAATGATTCTCATGTTAATCAGTGGGAATCTTAATTCAGGCGAATATGCGCACATGCAAAATAAGACAGACAGTGATGTCAAACAGCGGCCACTGCGGGATCGCCGCCGTTCTCTGGCAATCGGACTTCTGCGCGCCCGCGAAGCGGTCATGAGCCATTTCCGGCCGATCTTGGCGGCGCATGACGTGACCGAGCAGCAATGGCGCGTCATTCGCGTTCTTTATGAGGGCGGCAAGCTCGATGCGACGGAACTTGCGGACAAGGCATCCATTCTGGCGCCAAGCCTGACGCGCATGATCCGCTCTCTTGAGGAGCGCGGCTTCATCACCAAGCACAAGGATGATGCCGACGGACGCAGGGTGCTGCTGCAGATCACCTCGGCGGGGCAGGCGATCGTCGAGGACGTCATGCCGGAGAGCCAGAAAGTCTACGCCGATATCGATGCCCGCTTCGGCGAGGAGCGTGTCGAAAAGCTTCTCGACATGCTGGAGGAGCTTGCTTCGTTGAAATTGGAGAACGGCTCGGGCGGCGAGGAATGAACGCCCCTTGATTTCGTTAATGTGTTAAGTATTTGATTGACGCGTCAGGGGATCTGTAGCAGTCTTCCATAGTGCTGACACTGTTGGGAGGCGGAGTTGGACCTGTTGCAGAACCGCAGCCTGGTTGACCGGACCTGGGCGCCGACACCCTACGACCAGTGGGTTGACGACCTTCAAAGCATTTGCGGCAACTTCAATCCGCACAGTATGCAGCGCGGTGATAGCGTTATCGGCACGGCCAGCCGCATCGACGTCTGCGGCATGGAGTTCGCCCATGTTTCCAACGATCTCGATTATGTCCACCGCGATTGGGAGGACATTCGCCGCGATGCCAACGAGCATCTGTTTTTGATCCTGCAGCTTGAGGGTGTCTGCGGCGTCGAACATTCCGGCCAGCAGAATATTCTCGATGTCGGCGAATGCATTCTTGTCGATTCGACGCGGCCGACAACCTTCTATTTCCGCGGGCACTTCTCCAACCATCTGTCGCTGCATCTGCCCCGGCAGCTGATGTACTCGAACAGCAAGATCGATTTTGATGTTGCGCGCAAGCTGGAAGCCAGCGACCCTATGGCCATGATGCTGCGTGCATTGATTGCCAAGATGATGACCACGCCGGATAACGAAGCAGCCTCCCCCTATCTTCGTCAGCTGATGTTCGACACGACCCGCCAGGCGTTCCTGTCGACCGGCGCTCAGACAACGAGCCTGACTTCTTTGCATGAAAGCGCCAGCAAGCGCATGCAGATGGTCGATATCCTGATCGACAAGCACCTTACGGACAGCGATCTCAGCGCCAAGTGGCTGGCGACGCGGCTCGGCGTTTCGATCCGTACTCTGCAGCAGGATTTCCAAGGCATGGGCATGACCTGCACTACAGTCATTCGCGACAAGCGGTTGCGCTTTGCGCGAGAAAAGATCGAGCAGCTGAAAGAGCAGCGCAATCCGACGACGATAGCCGAGGTCGCTTATTCGGCCGGGTTCAACGACATTTCCTATTTCAATCGCAGCTTCAAGGAATTGTTCGATTGCGCGCCGAGCGAGCTGCTTCGGGCTGTCGAGCCGGCGCATAGATTGGACTGAAGCGCAATCTGCGCTCCAGTCCAAGACGAGGCGCGTTTCTCCCCAAGACGGGTTTTGCGGTAGCAGCCATAGTCCTTCCGAAAGTCACGGGAGGAAAATGTCGTGAAGCAGTATACCCTGCTTATCGGTGGCGAGCCTGTTGCCACGTCCCATCATGCACCGGTTGCCAATCCCTCGAATGGCGACGTGGTCGGCTTCATGCCGCTCGCGAGCGAAGCGGATCTCGATCGTGCCGTTGCCGCGGCGGCGGAAGCCTTCAAAAGCTGGTCGCAGGTATCGAGCGAGGATCGTGCCAATGCCTGCCGCGCCGTTGCCGAAAAAATCAACGAGCATGGCGAGGAGCTGGCCCAACTCCTGACGCGTGAGCAGGGCAAGCCGCTGAATGGTCTCGGCTCACGCTTCGAGATCGGCGGCGCGCTCGCCTGGACCCGCCACACCGCCGAACTCGATCTGCCGGTCGAGATATTACAGGATGACAATGAGGGCCGCGTCGAGCTGCATCGCAAGCCGATCGGCGTCGTCGGTTCGATCACGCCCTGGAACTGGCCCGTGATGATCGCCTGCTGGCATATCGTTCCGGCCGTTCGTGCCGGCAACACTGTCGTCATCAAGCCGTCGCCTCTGACGCCGCTATCGACCATTCGCCTGGTCGAGATCATGAGCGAAGTTCTGCCGCCCGGCGTCGTCAACGTCGTCACTGGCGAAAATAGCATTGGTGCCGCACTTTCCGCTCATCCCGGTATCGCCAAGATGACCTTCACAGGCTCGACGGAAACCGGCAAGAAGATTATGGCCTCGGCGGTTGCCACCCTGAAGCGTCTGACGCTGGAACTCGGCGGCAATGATGCCGGCATCGTTCTGCCTGATGCCGATCCGAAAGCCATAGTCGAAGGCCTCTTCTGGGGCGCCTTCATCAACAACGGCCAGACCTGTGCGGCGCTGAAGCGTCTCTATGTGCATGACAGTATCTATGAAGAGGTGTGCCGCGGTCTTGCGGACTACGCCTCCAGGATCGTCGTCGGTGATGGCCTGGACGATGCGAGCATTCTCGGTCCGGTGCAGAACGAGATGCAGTTCAACAAGGTGCGTGAACTTGTCGAGGATGCGCGCGCCAATGGCGGTCGTATCCTGACCGGTGGGGCGCCGATGGATCGCCCGGGCTATTTCTATCCGATCACGCTCGTTGCCGATGTCGACCATGGCGTGCGGCTGGTCGATGAGGAACAGTTCGGTCCCGCCCTGCCGATCATCCGCTACAGCGACATCGATGAGGTGGTCGCGCGCGCCAATCAAAATCCGGCTGGTCTTGGCGGCTCCGTCTGGTCCTCCGATGCGGAGAAGGCGAAGCGCTATGCCCTGCAGCTCGAATGCGGCTCGGTCTGGATCAACAAGCACGGCACGATCCAGCCGAATGCGCCTTTCGGTGGGGTGAAGCAGTCCGGCATCGGCGTCGAATTCGGCGCGGAAGGGCTGAAGGAATTCACGACCATCCAGACCGTATTGAGCTGAGCCATGACGAGCTACGATTACATCATCGTCGGTGGCGGCTCCTCAGGCTGCGTGCTGGCAAACCGGCTTTCGGAAAATCCGGCGCATAAGGTGCTGCTGATCGAATCCGGGCGCCGAGATTCGGACCCATGGATCCATATCCCCGCGACCTTCTTCAAGGTGCTGGGCAAGGGCATCGACATTCACCCTTATGCCTCGAACCCCGACAAGGGCCTGAACGGGCGGCCGAGCATCGTGCCGCAGGGTAATGTGCTTGGCGGTGGCAGCTCCGTGAACGCGATGATCTATATTCGCGGCCATCGCAACGACTATGACACCTGGTCACAGATGGGCTGCCAGGGCTGGTCCTACGAGGATGTGCTGCCGGCCTTCCGGTCGCTTGAGAACAACGAGCGGCTGAACGGCGAGTACCACGGCAGCAAGGGTAGCCTGCGCGTTTCCGATCCCCGTCATCGTCATCCGCTGAGCGAGGCCTTCATCCAGGCGGCAACCGAAATCGGCATTCCGCATAATGACGATTTCAACGGCGCGGATCAGGCCGGCGTCGGCTTCTATCAGAGCACCACCTATGGCGGTCGGCGCTGGAGTTCGGCACAGGCCTTTTTGCGCGAAGCGGAGAAGCGGGCGAACCTGACCGTGCTCACAGAGCGCAAGGTTGCCCGCATCCTGTTCGAGGGGCAGAAGGCCGTTGGAGTGGAATTGCTCGACGGCACGATCTTCAAGGCATCCCGCGAGATTGCGCTGACTGCCGGCGCCATTGCCACGCCGAAGATCCTGCAACTATCAGGCATTGGCGATGGCGAACATCTTTCCTCGCTCGGCATCAAGGTCGTCGCCGACCTGCCTGGCGTCGGGGCCAATTATCAGGACCACCTGGAAGTGCCGGTGCAGGGCGAGACGCGCGAGCCGATCTCGATCCTCGGCCACGACAAGGGGCTGCGGGCCGCCGGCCACATGCTGCGCTATCTGACCTCGCATCGCGGGCTCCTGTCGTCCAATGTCGTCGAGTGCGGCGGTTTCATCGATACCGCCGGCACCGGGCAGCCGGATGTGCAGTTCCATGTCCTGCCTGTCCTGATCGGCTTTGTCGATCGCGAACCGGAGGCCGGTCATGGCCTGAGCATCGGGCCATGCTACCTGCGGCCGCGTTCGCGCGGCTGGATAAAGCTGAGGGGCAAAAATCCGTCCGAGCAGACGGATTTCAACGCCAATCTGCTTTCCGACCCCGCCGACCTTGAAACTCTGGTGCGCGGCGTCGAAACGGCGATCCGCATCCTCGATGCCCCAGCGCTTGCCAAGCTGGTCAAGCGCCGCGTCCTGCCGAAGCCAGGCGTGGAGAAGGATCCCGAAGCGCTGCGTGATTACATCCGTCAATCCTGCAAGACAGTGTTTCACCCGGCGGGAACTGCGCGCATGGGCCGCGCGGATGATCGCATGGCCGTCGTCGGGCCGGATTTGAAGGTGCGCGGGATCGAGGGGCTGCGCGTCTGCGACGCCTCCGTCATGCCGACCCTGGTATCCGGCAACACCAATGCCCCGACAATGATGATTGCGGCAAAGGCTGCGGCCTTCATGACTGGAAAGGCGATTTCCGGCTGAGCCGGAAATCAGGAAAGCAAAGAGCCCGTGGGGAACGGGACAACACACCGGGAGGAAACAATGCCTATCAATCTGAGAGGGCTGGCGATCAGCCTTTTTCTAATGCTCGCCTCTGCATTCAGTGCGCATGCAGCCGCATCCTGCGGCGACAATAGTGGCAAGGCCGCCACCGGCGAGCCGATCGTCATCGGTGCCATCACCGGCAAGACCGGGCCGGACGACTTTTCAAACTCCACCAAGGCGGCGAAGGCCTATTTCGATTGCCTGAACGCCAATGGTGGCATCAAGGGCCGGCCGGTCAAATATCTGGTCGAGGATGACCAATGGAACCCGGAAATCGCCGCGCAGCTGGCCGCAAAGCTCGTCAACGACGAGAAGGCCGTGCTGATGGTCGGCAATTCCAGCTATGTCGAATGCGGCGCCAATGCCGATTTCTACAAGAAGTCGGGCATTCTTGTTGTTGCCGGCGTCGGTGTGCCGCGTGAGTGCTATTTTGCGGAGAATTATGCGCCGACCAATGCCGGGCCGCGCGTCTCGATGCTCGGCGCCATGGGCTATGCGCTCGACAAGCTGAATGCCAAGTCCGTGGTCTGCATCGGCCCCAATATCCCGAATGTCGGCACCTGGTCCTGCGATGGTGTGATGTTGCTTGCCAAGGAAAAGGGCTTTGCCGCCCAGACGATCCTGATGGACCCCGGCTCTGCTGATGCCACGTCCATCATCCTGCAGGCCGCTGCCAGCAAGCCGGATGTCATCGTTCTTGGTCTTTCCAAAGGCGTGGCCGTGCCGTTGCTGACGGCTGCCGAAGAGCAGGGCCTCAACCAGACGATCACCTTCCTGAGCGCTGCCTCTGCCTATGATCTCTCGGTTCCGTCCACCATCGGCTCCGGCTGGGACGGCAAGTTCTATGTCAACATGGAGTTCAATGATCTCGAGGCAACGACGCCGGACAATCAGAACTGGCTCGCCGTCATGGATCAGTACGGCCAGAAGTCCGACCCGCGCGATACCTTCGCCCAGGCCGGTTATCTGGCGGCTCGTATCGCCGAGAAGGCGCTGATGACGCTCGATCCGGCCAAGATCGATCGCGAGACCGCCTCTGCTGCCGTACGAGGGATCAAGGACTTCAAGAGCGATATCTTCTGCGCTCCCTGGTATTTCGGCGATGGCCAGCCGCGCCATAACGCCAATTCGACGACGCGCATGGCCGTCGCGGAGGGCGGGAAGTGGAAGGTTGTTTCCGGCTGCGCACCGTCGCCGGATCCGGAATTGAAGGACGTCCGCGCTTTCGAAAAGTCCGCCGGCATCAACTGAGGCGGGATGCTTGATATCGGCTCCGCGGCAAATGTGCCGCGGAGCCGAACGACCCGAGAGGATCGATTGATGAACCTTCTACCCTTTGTCATTTCCGGCCTGGGCATCGGCGCCGTCTATGCGCTGTCCGGTGTCGGCCTCGTCGTCCTGTTTCGGGCGACCGGCGTTCTCAATTTCGCATTCGGAGCCTTCGGTGCAATCGGTGCGCATTGCGCCTGGCAACTGCTGGAGTGGAAGATGCCGCTCGCTGTCGCCATCCTTGCTGCCGTTGCCGTCTCGACGGCGATCAGCTTTGTTTATGGCCGGATCTTCGCACCCCTGCTATCGCATCGCGATATCGTCGTGCGCGCTGTCGGCACCCTGGCGCCGGCGCTGATCCTGATCGCGATCATGGGCGTCATCTGGGGTGAGCTGCCGCGCCGTCTGCAGTTTCCGACCGATCAGATGTTCGTCTCGCTCTTTGCCGTTCGCCTCACCTTCACGCGCATCATCGCCATCATTCTGGCCGTCGTCATGGTCGTTGCCATCACGCTGCTTCTGACCCGCACGCGCCTGGGTCTCGACATGCGCGCACTTGCCAATGATCGCGATCTCAGTGCTATCCTCGGCGTGCGCATCCTTTATACCGAAACCGCTGCCTGGATCATGACCGGCATCTTCTCCGGCTTTGCCGGCCTGTTGCTGGCCGATCTCGTCCGGCTTCAGGGCACCTTTCTCACCCTGCTGGTCATCCCGGCAATTGCCGCCGCCATCCTCGGCCAGCTGCAGTCGCTGTGGCAAACCGCCGTTGCCGGCATTCTGATCGGCATCGCCGAAGCCGTGTTGACCCCGATTGCCTGGATCTCGCCCTATCGCGCGGCGGCACCCTTCATCATCGCGCTCGTCGCGGTCACCATTCTCGGAGGCACGGCTAGAGCCGCGTTGAAAGACCGATGACCATTCAGGAGCAAACAATCGCCCCCACAGCCGAAAGCCTATCGATGGTGCGTCTGCCCAAGCAGCTTCTTCATGTGCCTGTGACGATGGTGATCTTCTCGCTCGTCGTCGTCCTCCTTGCCAATTCCTTCTGGCTCTCTGCCGCAACATCCGCCGTCGCCTTGTCGCTGTCGGTTGCCGGGCTCGCCATTCTCTATGGCCAGCTCGGTCTCGTCTCCCTCTGCCAGTTCGCGCTTGTCGGCGTCGGCGGCTGGGTGACGCTTCGTGTGGGCCACGCCTTCCATCCGCCCTTCGAATTGAGCCTACTTGCCGGCGGCGTCGTTGCTTCGGTGGTGGGATTGGCGTTCGGCGTGCCGGCATTGCGCCTGCGCGGTCTCTATCTCGCGCTCGTGACGCTGATGCTCGCCGGCGCCTTCCAGATCGTCATCAGCGCCTGGGGTTTTCCGGATGGCGGTCCCGGGTTCCTGGGGCGGGCCGATGGTTCCGGCCGCGCGATGCTCGCAAGGCCTGTTATCGCCGATGGAGAAGTTTCCTATTTCCTCTATGTCTGCGCGATAGCGGCGATGGGTCTGCTGATTGCACAATGGCATAAGCTTGCCCGTCCCGGCCGGGCGTGGGCGCTGATCCGCAAGGGCGAGACGGTTGCCGTTGCAAGCGGCGTCAATGTACTGATCTACAAGGCATGGGCATTTGCATTAAGCGGCTTTCTCGCCGGTCTTGCCGGCGGATTGCTGGCGGGCAATGTCGGCCAGCTCGACGGACGCGCCTTCGGCGCTTTTGAAAGCCTCAATCTCTTCGCGCTTGCGATCGTCGGCGGTGTCTTCAACTGGTACGGCGCCGTCATCGCCGGCCTGCTGCTGCGCGCAGTGCCGGCGCTGCTCACCGAGCTCGGCATCGATGGCTATGTCACGATCGGGATCTTCGGCGTCGCCCTGTTCCATGCGCTGGCGACTGCGCCGACAGGCATTGCCGGGCAGATATCGGCTCTCATCATCAGGCTGAATGCCGCTCTTTCCCGTGGGAGGGCGAGATGATCAAGATCGACAATCTCATCGTTCAGTTCGGCGGCGTCAGGCCGATCAATGAGCTCAGCGCCGTGCTGACGGCGCCGGTCGCCGGCCTCATCGGCCCGAACGGCGCGGGCAAGACCACATTGCTCAACGTGCTCTCCGGCTTCGTGAAACCCATCCATGGCTCGGTCTCGCTGGGCCAGCAGGCGTTGTTGCCGATGACACCGTTGCAGCGCGTGCGTGCCGGCCTGCGCCGTTCGTTCCAGACGGAACAGGTGGTGGAGGATCTGACGGTTGCCGGCAACATCGCCGCCATCGCCGATCATGTCGTTGGCACCGGGCATCATGCCCGTGCGGTCAACCAGGCTCTTGCTTTTGCTGGTCTGACCGATGTTGCCGAGAGGCTCGGCCAATCCCTCAATCTCTTTCAGCGCCGCCTTGTCGAGCTGGCGAAATGCGTCGTCGGCGAGCCTAAGCTCATTCTGCTGGATGAACCGGCCGCGGGGCTGACCGAAGAGGAAGGCAAGGCCTTTCGCGAGCTGGTGTTGCGCATCCCGGCGGAGTTCCGGGCGCAGGTTCTCATCATCGACCATGATGTCGATCTCATCCGCTCCATGTGCAGCGAAACCATGGTGCTCGACTACGGTAAGCTTCTGGCGCTAGGCCCGACACAGGCCGTGCTCGCCGATCCCAATGTGCGGCGCGCCTATCTGGGAGAATTCTGACATGGACACCACATCCGAAATCCGTGTCGAAAATCTCGTCGTCGAGCGCGGCGGTAAGCGTGTCATTCACGACGTTTCCTTCTCTGTCGCGGCTGGCAAGATCACGACGCTTCTCGGCGCCAACGGGGCGGGCAAGTCGAGCACAGTCATGGCGATTTCGGGCGTACTGCCGCGCGGTGGTTCCGTGCGTCTCGGCAGTGCGGCGTTGGAGGGATTCTCGCCCGACCGCATTCGCCGCGCCGGTCTTGCGCTCGTACCGGAAGGGCATCGCGTGCTCGGGCAGCTTTCCGTCGAGGATAATATCCTCGTGGCGGCACTTGAGGGATCAGCGGCGGCGCGGCGACAGGGCCTGGCACATGCCTATGAGATCTTTCCCGAGCTTTCGGAGCGGAGGCGTCAATCGGCATCGGATCTCTCCGGTGGCCAGAAGCAGATGGTGGCGATGGCACAGGCCTTCATTGCCAAGCCACGCTTCATGATTGTCGATGAACTGTCGCTTGGCCTGGCGCCGGCCGTCGTCAAGCGGCTGGCTGAGGCGCTGAAAATTGCCGCCGCGCGTGGCATCGGTGTCTTGCTGATCGAGCAGTTCGCCAATCTCGCGCTCGATCTCGCCGACCAGGCGCTCGTGCTGGAGCGCGGGCGTCTGGTCTTTTCAGGCTCCGCCGCAACGCTCAAGGCGCAGCCGGACATTCTGCACGGCGCCTATCTGGCAAGCTGAAGCGATGAAAATATCTCGTCTTTTTGAGGACAAAAATCATGGCCGCAGCACTTCATAGGCGTGTCGATAGCGCCAGCGGCCGAGCGTTTGCGGGCTTGGCGCGCAACCTCTTCGGCAATGTCCGACTCGATTTCGGTACGGCGGACGAGGAAAAGAGCTGCATGACGTCTGGCATGCTGGGCGCCTGCCGGCTGACACGGCTGGAAGCGGACCGACATGTCGTCTTCGGCGATCATGTGACGGCCGCGCCGGATGATCCCGACGCCATCAAGCTGATCGTCCAGACGGAGGGCAACGCCTCGCTTGCGCAGGGCGGATTGCATGCGCCCGTCTTGCGGAACGCAGTCGTCATCTACGATCCAAGCTGCCCCTATATGCTGACGAACAGCACGGAAGTCCGCCAACTGCTGCTGCAATTGCCGCGTCACGCACTGCCCGCGACGGCCGTAGAACGCTTGTCTCAACCCTTCACGGCGCATGCCGAGCAAGACGGAATGTGCCGCATACTTCTATCGCTGATGGACTCGACCATTCACGAGATCGACCATCTTGACGAGGCGCGGCGCTCAAGCGTCGGCCAGACCATGATCGAGCTTGTGCGCACAATGATCGGCGCCGATCTGTTGCAAGCAAAGCCTGTTGCCAATCCGCTTGATGTGTTGCGGCGGCGGATCAAGGACTTCATCAACATCAACCTCGAAAGGCCGGATCTGACTGTTACGATGATCGCGCGCCGCATGGGCTGCTCGGTGCGCTATGTCTACCGCGCATTTGAAGCCGACTGCCTGACACCCTCGGAATACATCTGGGATCTGCGCGTGCAGAAGGCCGCGGCGCAGCTGCGGGAGGCTGGCGGTTATGCCGGAGAGATATCCGAGATTGCCTTTGCGCTCGGCTTTTCCTCGAGCGCTCATTTCTCGCGTGCGTTTCGCCACCGCTATGGTGTTTCGCCGTCGCAATGGCGCAAGGCCGGGATGTCCTAGGCGGACCAGGCGGCCCGACCGGAGCCAAGCCGCCTCAATTTCTCATCGCATGGATTCGGCCACTCTCAGCGTATCCGTGAACTGCTCGAAACGGCGGATCTTGTCGCCCGCGACGCCCCACACATGCACGACACGGGCCTTGAATGGCTTTCCGGTCTGCTTGTTCGTGCCGCTGTAATCACCAACGGCCACGACCTCGTCGCCGGCGTCGAGAAGGCGTTCGAGCTTGAAGCTGTATCCGTCGAAGGCTTGGCCGAGTGCCTGGAAGACGTTCTTGAAGATCTCCTGCGGACCGACATAAGTGCCGGCACAGGGAAAGCCGTCCATTTCCGTCCAGCGGCAATCAGGCGCGATGTCGGCGAGCATGCCATCCATGTCGCGGCGGTCGTTGGCGTCGTAATGCGCCTTTACGATATCGAATGCTTTGCGCATGGCGTCCTCACACAGGTTCCTGGCCGGGCAGGTAATAGGTCATCGAAGCCTTGCGGATGAAGGCGCCGGCGGGGCTGTTCTGGATGCGGCCGTCGCCGGTGATGCCGAGGAACTTGCCGGTCGAGCGCATGTCATTGAAATTATAGAAGAAGGTCGATGCAACGGCGATCTTGAATTCGCGGAATGTGAAGATGTAGAGGTTGTCATCGAACTTATAGGTCGTGGTGAGATCGACATCGCCGTGACCGCGCTGCACGCCGACGAGGCATTGCCAGGCATAGCGCTGCGACGAGAGATAGGTGTGCTCGTAGACATGATTGGGGCTGTAGGTGAAGTGCGCCCTGAGCCCGATCAGATCGCGGCTTTCATGCGGCACCGGCCCGCTCGCCAAACCGCCATCGATGACACCGGCGCGGAAGATCTGAGCGACCTGCGGCTCGCCGACGGAGTCCTTGAGATCGCGAACGACCGAGTAGATGGAAAGCACGCGGCGCGTCTCTGTATTGAGGATCAGCGTCTCGGCTTCCTTGGGACGGCCGGCAAAGATGATCTCGACGAAATAGGTCTTCCGCGCGACTTCGATCACCTCCGACAAGTCGGTGCCGCTGTTCTTGCCATCCGACCATTTGACCTCGCCCTTCGCGAAGGCGAGCTCCAGCGTGCGGCCATCGTCGAACGAGATCTTGTGGGACGAGCCGGCAAGGGCCTCCGTCGCGGGCAATCGGTTCGTGTCGATGCCATAGGCGAACTCGTCGTAGGTTTTCCAGTCCTTGGGATTCTGGTTCATCGGTATCTCCTCCCTCTATTCTACAAAAGCCAGCGTCGGCAGGTCGACGGTGCCGGCACCGCCGTCGACGGTCAGGACCGCACCATTGATCATCGAAGCTTCGCCCGAGGCGAGGAAGCAGACGGCATTGGCGACGTCTTCGGCGGTTGCCGGCCGGCCAAGCGGCACGTCCTTGGTGACGAGTGCGTAGGCTTCCTCAATGCTGTTCAGCTTGTATTTCTCGACGATGAATTCCATCTGCTCGTCGGCCATTGCGGTCGTGACCCAGCCTGGGCAGACGGTGTTGGTGCGAACGCCCTTGCGGCCGTAGTCGCGCGCCAGCGATTTCGCAAGCCCGATGCAGCCATGTTTCATCGTGACATAGCCCGCCGCATCCGGCCCAGCAAAGAGCCCGGCGATCGAGGCGAGGACGACGATATTGCCCTGGTTCTTGATGAGATGGGGCAGGGATTCGCGGGCGCTGACGAAGGCAGTGTTGAGGTTGAGGCGCACCGCGAGATCCCATGTCTCGTCCGACATGCTGACCGTCGGCCCGACGCCATGGCCCCCGGCATTGGCGATCAGGATATCGAGGCCGCCATGCGTCTCGACCACTTTTTCCACGGCAGCTTTCATCGCGGCGCCGTCAGCGGCATCTGCTGCGACGATGGTTGCGCCGATCTCCTCGGCAATGGCCCGCAGCGGCTCGGGACGGCGGCCGACGAGCGCGACATTGCCGCCTTCCTGCCGAATGCGGCGCGCAACTGCCGCGCCGATGCCCGTACCGCCGCCGGTAATCAGGGCGGTCTTGTTCTTGAAACGCATGTTTCCTCCTCTTGGCTTTCCGGTTCATGATGACCGATGCGCGCGGAGGCGTCGCGTCCAGCTGTGCAGTCCGTTTTGACTGAGCGTGCACAATGTTTTCTCTATACCGAAACTTGCATGATGAGGCGCAAGGTCAAGCGATGCTGGGGAGGGTAGCGTTTGCGATCAATAGACCTTTACGTCTTGAGCTGGCTTGGCAGCCTCCGCCTTCTTGAAATCGTCGAGGAGTTTGATCGTGGCATTGGCAAGCAGAGTGACATCGTTGCCGATCGCGACAAAGGTGGCACCAAGCTCGAGGTAGCGTTTGGCCAGGGAGAGGTCGCCAATCAGGATGCCGGCGGCCTTGCCGTGCGACTGGATTTTCGCCAGTGCCTTTTCGACCTCCGCCTGCACTTCCGGTGCACCCGGCTTGCCGAGATAGCCCATGTCGGCGGCGAGATCGGACGGTCCAATGAAGACCCCGTCGACGCCCTCGGTCGAGGCGATGTCGTCGAGTGCGGCAAGCCCGGCGCGGCTTTCCACCTGCAGAAGCAGGCAGACCTCGTCATTGGCCGTCGCAAGGTAGTCGGGAATGCGGTTGAAGGCGGAGGCACGGGCAAGGGCCGCGCCGACGCCGCGCACGCCATGCGGCGGGTATCGCACCGCCTTGACCATGATCTCCGCCATTTCCTTGCTGTCGACCATCGGGATCAGCAGGGTCTGAGCGCCGATATCGAGCATCTGCTTGATGATCCAGGTCTCGCCGATCGGCGGACGGATGATTGCGTGGCTCGCCGTGCCTTTCATCGCCTGCAGTTGCGACACGAGAAGCGGCACATCGTTCGGAGCGTGCTCGGCGTCAAGCAGCAGCCAATCGTAACCGGCGCCGGCTGAGATTTCGACGGTGTAGGCATTGGCGAGGGCCTGCCAGAGGCCGATCTGCGCCCGCCCTTCCTTGAGGGCCTGTTTGAAGAGGTTCTTGGGCGCAGGCATGTCTTACTCCTTCATGCAAAGAACAGGCTGACCGATCCGTAGGGACCGAAATCGGCATTGATCGTATCGCCGTGCCGCGCCTCGATCGGGCGGATGAACGACCCGGCAAGCACGATCTGGCCGGCTTCGATGCCGTCGCCATATTGCGAGAGACGATTGGCAAGCCAGGCGATGCCGCGCGCGGGCTGGTTGAGAACGCCCGCGCCAAGCCCGGTTTCCTCGACCTCGGCATTGCGACTGACGATCGCGCCCATCCAGCGCATGTCGATCTCTCCGGGTCGCACCGCGCGGCCGCCCGTGACGATGCCGGCATTGGCGGCATTGTCGGAGATGGTGTCGACGATGGTGCGCGCCTTCTTCGTGTCGGGATCGACCCGGAGGATACGCGTGTCGAGGATTTCAAGAGCAGGGGTCACGTAGTCGGTGGCATTCAGCACATCGAAGATCGAGACATCAGGCCCCTTGAGCGGCGCCTTCATCACAAAGGCGATCTCAGCCTCGATGCGTGGCTGGATGAAGCGGTCGGCCGGCACGGTCGCGCCGTCTTCGAAGACCATATCGTCGAAGAGCACGCCGGAATCGGGAATGTTGATGTTGAGGGCATATTGCATCGCCTTCGATGTCAGTCCGATCTTCCAGCCGATCGGCTTGCGGCCGGCGGCGATCTTCTTCTTCACCCAGGCGCTCTGGACGGCATAGGAATCATCCATCGTCATCTGGGGATGCTTGAGCGAGAGCAGCCCGGTCTGGACGCGCGTCCGCTCGGCCTGATCGAGGCTTTCGGCCGCAGCCTGGATTTCGTCATGCGACAGCATCAGCGCACCTCATCGGCGATGGTGTTTTTCAGGACGCCAAGACCATCGGCCTCGACTTCGACGACATCGCCCGGCTTCAGCCATATCGGCGGATCGAAGCGGGCGCCGGCTCCCGTCGGCGTGCCTGTCACGATGACGTCGCCCGGAACGAGGGTGGTGAAAGTGGAGATGTAGTTGATGATCTTGCGGAAGGAGAAGATCATCCGGCTGGTGCGATCGCTCTGGCGCACTTCGCCGTTGACGCGGGTTTTCAGTTCGATGTCTTCGAGCTGAGCCGCATCGGTGAAGGGGATCAGCCAGGGGCCGATCGAGCCGGTATTGTCGAAGTTCTTGCCTTGAGTAACGTTGAACTTTGCATGGCGAACCCAATCGCGGATCGTGCCTTCGTTGCAAAGCGAGAGAGCCACGATATGCGAGAAGGCATCGGCTTCGGCAATCCGTCGGCCGCCCTTTCCGATGACGATAACGATCTCGCCTTCGTAATCAAGCTGCGGGCTTTCCGGCGGTCGGATCAGCGGCCGGTCATGCCCGGTGAACGAGCGGGGAAAACGGATGAAGAGGGAAGGGTTGGAGGGGGCCGCCTGCCCATCCTTGTATTCCTCATTGCGGTCGGGGAAATTGACCCCGACGCAAATGATCTTTTCCGGCGACGGAATGGGAATCTCGAAGCGGATGTCGCCAAGCGCGAAATCCGGCTTCAATGATTTGGCTTCTTCTGCGAGCTGAGCGAGGCGGCCGGCCTCGATCACTTCGCGCAGCGTCGGCCATGTCGCGCCATGGCGGGCCGAGAGGTCGACGACACCGCCGTCGACCGCAAGCCCGTAGCCATGACGGCCGTTTCTCGAAAAAGACAGGAATCTTGGATGGGTCATGCTTTCATGGCCTTCTCTTGACCTCAGACGACGCCGCCGAGGCAGACATATTTGATTTCGGTGAATTCCTCGATGCCGTAGCGCGATCCCTCGCGGCCGAGGCCGGAGAGCTTAACGCCGCCGAAGGGTGCTTCGGCCGTCGAGATGAGGCCCGTATTGACGCCGACCATGCCGTATTCCAGGGCTTCGGCGACGCGGAAGACGCGGGCGAGGTCCTTGGCATAGAAATAGGAGGCAAGGCCGAACTCGGTGTCGTTGGCCTGGGTGATGACGTCGGCCTCGTCCTTGAAGCGGAAGAGGGGAGCCACCGGCCCAAAGGTCTCTTCCTTCGCCACGGCCATGGCGGGCGTAACATCGGCAAGCACGGTTGCCTCATAGAAGCGTCCGCCGAGCTGATGGCGATGACCGCCGGCAACGACGCGGCCGCCCTTGGACAGCGCATCGGCAACATGCTCCTCGACCTTGGCAAGCGCTGCCTCATCGATCAACGGGCCGAGATTGATGCCTTCGTCGAAACCGTTGCCTGTTTTCAGCGACCCAACGGCCTTGGAGAGCTTTTCGGCAAAGGCATCATAGACGCCATCCTGCACGTAGAGACGATTGGCGCAGACGCAGGTCTGGCCGTTGTTGCGGAATTTGGCGATCATCGCGCCTTCGACCGCCGCATCGAGATCGGCATCATCGAAGACGATGAAGGGTGCGTTGCCGCCCAGTTCGAGGCCGAGTTTCTTGATGGTCGGTGCACTCTGCTTGTAGAGCTCGGCGCCGACTTCGGTCGAGCCGGTGAAGGTGAGCTTGCGCACGACCGGGCTTGAGGTCATTTCGCCGCCAATGGCGCGAGCCGAGCCTGTCAGCACACTGAAGAGCCCCTTGGGCAGGCCGGCGCGTTCGGCCAGGATCGCGATTGCAATTGCCGAAAACGGCGTCTGCGAGGCAGGCTTCAGCACCATGGCGCAACCGGCGGCAAAGGCCGGGCCGGCCTTGCGGGTGATCATGGCATTGGGGAAATTCCAGGGCGTAATCGCCGCGACCACGCCGATCGGCTGCTTCATGACCAGAATGCGCTTGTCCTTCTGGTGGCCGGGAATGATGTCGCCATAGACGCGGCGGGCTTCTTCGGCAAACCATTCGACGAAGCTGGCGCCATAGGCGATCTCGCCCTTGGCTTCCGGCAGCGGTTTGCCCTGCTCTGCCGTCAGGATGCGTCCGAGATCGTCCTGATTTTCCATCATCAGCTCGAACCAGCGTCTCAGGATGCCGGAGCGCTCCTTGGCGGTGCGGCCCGCCCATTCCTTCTGTGCGGCTTCTGCTGCGGCGATCGCCTTCTTGGTCTCGGCAGCCCCCAGATTGGGGATCAGGCCGATGATCTCGCCCGTTGCCGGGTTGTCGACCTTGATCGCATTGGATGGATCGGCTTCGATCCAGTCGCCACCGACCAATGCCGCCTGCCGGAACAATGTTGCGTCTCTCAAATTCATGACAGTCTCCTCGCCTCGCGAACGTTGATGAGAAGCGGGTGTTTTCCCGTTCTCAAGGGTAACGCTTAAGGAGCGATAATCGGCTGCGCCTTCAAGTCAGGCTCGGCCACTTCCGCACCGGCAAACAGGCTACCATGTTCGAACCATGATTTGGGAGCCGGCGCACCCCAAAGTGTCTGACGTTGTGGATCTTTGAGATCCCACTTGATCGGCTCCAGATCGGGATCGACGGTCTGGTAGTCCGAGCAATAGATCTCGATGCGATGGCCATCGGGATCGAGGATATAGAGGAAGAAGGCGTTGGAGATGCCGTGGCGTCCCGGACCGCGTTCGATATTGGCAACCCAGCCGGTTGTCGCCATCAGGTCGAGCAGGTCGATGATGTTGAGTGGCGTCGGCACCCAGAAGGCGGTGTGATGCAGGCGCGGGCCTCGGCCGTTGGTGAAGGCGATGTCGTGGACGCCGCCCTTGCGGTGCGTCCAGGCGGCCCAGAGGCGACCGGTTTCCTCGTCCTCGGTATATTCGGTCACGCGGAAGCCGAGCTCATTATAGAAGGCGACACTTTCGTCGACATTGGTCGAGAAGCAGTTGAAATGGTCGATACGCAGCGGCTTCACGCCCTTGTAGAGCGCGTATTTCTGATGGATCGGCGGCAGTCGGTCCATCTTCGAATAGAATTCAAGCGGGATGCCGTGTGGGTCGCGGGTGCGGAAGGTCCGTGCCTGGTAGGGGCGCTCGACCCATTCGACCGGCAGGTCCTTGCCCTTGAAGAAATGCGCCGCCTTGTCGAGGTCCTCGTCGCTGAAGACCTTGAAGCCGAGATCGCGGGCTTCCGCCTTGTCAGACTTTTTCAGCACGATGCAGTGATGGCCGCGCTCTTCCATCGCACGCAAGTAGATCGTATCGGCGGTCTCGTCCGTTACCTGCAGGCCGAGCGTGTCGACATAGAAGGCACGGGACTTGGCAAGATCGGTGACGCCGAACTCGATGTGGCTGAGGCGCACGATGTTGAACGACGGATAGAGATTGGGTTTCGGCAGGGGCATTTGTTCCTCCTCTTATGCGTACTTATGGATATTGGCGGCTCAGCCGCCGAGTTTCTGGATGGCGTGCGGCTTGGTGGCGAAGGCGACGTTCTTGGTTTCCATGTAGAAATCGAAGGACCAGTCGCCGCCGTCGCGGCCGATGCCGGAGCTCTTGACCCCACCGAAGGGGGTTGGCAGATGGCGCACATTTTCCGAGTTCACCCAGATCATGCCGGCTTCGAGATGATCGGTGAAACGGAAGGCGCGGGTGACGTCCGAGGTCCAGAGATAGCCGGTCAGGCCGTATTGGACGTCGTTGGCAAGCGCCACCGCATCCGCTTCGTCCTTGAAGGGGATGGCTGTCAGCACCGGTCCAAAGATCTCTTCCTGGGCGATGCGCATCCGGTTATTGGCGCCGGTAAACAGGGTTGGGGAGACGTAGCAACCGCCGCCCGGGCCGTTGACCTTCTCGCCGCCGGCGGCAAGGGTCGCTCCTTCCGAACGGCCGATCTGGATGTATTCCAGCACCTTCTTTTCGTGCACGGGATGCACGAGCGGGCCGACGACGGTTTCCGGGTCCAGAGGGTGGCCGACCTTGATGCGCTTGGCCTTCTCGGCCACGATCGCGGTGAACTTGTCGTAGACGCTTTCCTCGACCAGCAGGCGCGAGGACGAGGTGCAGCGCTCGCCATTCAGAGAGTAGATCATGAAGACGGCGGCATCGGCGGCGCGCTCGAGATCGGCATCGGCAAAGACGATGACCGGGTTCTTGCCGCCGAGTTCGAAATGCACGCGCTTCAGCGTGTCGGCGCCCTGCTTCATGATCATCGAACCGGTGCGGCTTTCGCCGACGAAGCCAATCGCCTTGATCAGGGGATGTTCCGTCAGAGCCTTGCCGGCGTCCTCGCCGAAGCCGTTGACGAGATTCCAGACCCCCTTCGGCAAGCCGGCTTCCTCGGAGATCTCCACCAGCAGGCGGGCCGTCAGCGGCGAGAATTCGGCCGGCTTGTGGACGATGGTGCATCCGGCGGCAAGCGCCGGCGCGATCTTCCAGGTCGATAGCATAAAGGGCGTGTTCCAGGGCGTGATGATGCCGACCGGGCCGATCGGCACGCGCGTCGTCAGGTTCACCTGGCCTTCGGCGCGGATCGCCTTGCCGTCACGGGCTTCCGGCGCACGATCGGCGAAGAAGCGGAAGTTTTCCGCGCCGCGCAGGGCGGCCTTGGCCATGAACTTCAGCGATTGCCCGGTGTCCATGCATTCGACGAAAGCGATCTCTTCGGCGCGGGCCACGATCGCATCGGCAATCTTGTGCAGCAGCTTCTTGCGCGCGTCGCCCGGCATGGCAGCCCATTCAGCGAAAGCGGCTTTTGCGGCCTTTGCGGCGCGATCGATATCGGCAGCCTTGCCGCGGGCAACGGTGGCGAGCGGCTTCAGATCGACGGGGGAGATGGTCTCGAAGATGGAACCATCATCGGCACGCACATCCTCGCCGTTGATGCGGTTCAGTACGCCGCTATCCTTGAACCGGGCCAGAAAGCCTTCGGCCTTTGCGATGTTTTCCTGCAGTTTGGACATCGTCTATTCCTTTGGTGTTACGTCGTCCCGCGAAGGGAGGTGTCACTTGCCGCGCAGCCGCGGATGAATGGCGTTCTTCTTCCAGCTCAGCTCCGCATCGATCTCGCGGATTTCCAGCGACAGGGCGAAATGCGGGGTGTCGAAGAGAGGGCCGAGAACGTCGATGGCCGCTGCAAAGATTGCCTCGCCTGTGCGCTTCTTCTCTTCGTCCGTACGGCCCTTGCCGATGCGGAAGTTCAGGTCGACGAAGGCGTTTTCCGGCAGCTTGTCGGCGATTGCATAGTGCTCGGCGCGAAAGGCGCGCACCCGCACAGCGCCGACCTCGAAAAGCCCGGTATCCAGAACCGTCTTCAACAGCCGCTCGCAGAGCGCGCCGATATCGGCGCGGCCCTCCAGGTTGGCCGAATATTCGATGGCGAGATGTGGCATTGAGTCCTCCCGATCTCTCAATTACTTAACACGTTAACAATTATGCGGGAGATGTCAAGCGGCAGCGTTGAGCTTTCTTGCCATCTCCAGGCTTTCATCGACGTAACGCGACAGACGCTCCGCGCTGTCCGGAATTTCCGGGCGTTCGGCGAGCCATCCGATATATGTAAGGCTCCTCAGCACAGTGAATAGAGGCAGGCTCGCGAGAGCCGCGTCGGAGAGTGCTCGCCGGCTGCGGTAGCCTGATATCAGCGCTTTCTCGATAGCTGGATAGGCGGGTTCGTTGCGGTTCTTGAGCAGCGTCGTCGCGAGATCGAACAGACGAAAGCCATGCCCGGCATCGTCGAAATCGATGAAAGCAACATTGCTGTCAGTGCCCGTCAGAAAGATGTTTTCCCGCACGAGATCGGCATGGATCAGCCCGTAGTCGAGGCTGTGGCCGGCTGCATTTGCGAGGGCACGGCGCAGCTCGTGGCGCAATGCCGAGAGGGCGATGGTGTTCTCAGACGAAAGACCTCGACAATCCCAGAAACGTCCCCAGAGCGGTTTCTCTCCTACCAGACCTTCGATGTCCCAAGCCGGTCGGCGAAAGCGCTCCGGCGGTTCCCAGACATCGGCAAGCTCGTGCATGGTGGCCATGTTTTGGCCGATACGGAAAAAGATCGCCTCTTGCATTTCAGCCGATTGGGAAAGGGGCGTGCCGCTCTGGCCAAGCGGAACGCCGTCGATCCAGCTGACCACATCGGCATGTTGGTCAGGAAAATGCCTGTTGGCCTGCAGGCGAACGAGGCTTTGCCTGTTCGTCGTCGGCACCGGGCTCGGCACATCGAGGCCGCCGAGCTTGAGGGCGGCCATGAAATGCAGTTCCGAGCGCAGGCTTGTCTCGTCGTGATAGCCCGGGCGATGCAGCCGGAGCGCCGCGAATTGCCCGCCCTCCAACGTAATGCGGAAGACGGCATTCTCCCGATATTTCATCAGGACCGGTTCGCGAACCTGCACCGGCCAATGGTCGAGCGCCTCCAGCGCGCGTTTCTGCAAGGTATCATGGATGGCCTGAGGCAACGGATCAGCCATATTGCCTCACAGACCGGACAGGACGTCGTCGAAGATCGACAACATGAAGTCGGCATTTCCCTTGGTGAACGGCATGGGCGGGCGGATCTTCGTGGCGCATTGGTGAATGCCGATCTTGCCCATCAGCACGCCGCGTTCACGCATTTCGTTGACGATGCGGGTCGCCTCAGCGGTCGCCGGCTCCTTCGTCTGCTTGTCGAGCACGAATTCGGTGCCCATGAAGAGGCCGCTGCCGCGAACGTCGCCGATGATCGAGTGTTTCTCGGCCAGCCGCTGGAAGGCGCGACGCGTGTATTCGCCGACGTTGCAGGCATTCTCGATAAGATTTTCATCCTCGATGACATCGAGCACAGCCATGGCGGCCGCGCAGGAGACTGGATTTCCGCCGAAGGTGTTGAAATAGCGGAACGCCTTGCGGAATGCGTTTATCGTGTCGAGATTGGCAATGACGCCGCCGACGGGATGGCCGTTCGCCATGGGCTTGCCGAGCGTGACGATATCGGGAACGATGCCGGCGTGCTGGTGACCCCACATATGCGTGCCGGTGCGGCCGAAGCCGGGCTGTACTTCGTCGGTAATCACGAGGCCGCCGGCCTTGCGCACGGCTGCGACCGTCTTGTCGAGAAAGCCCGGCGGCAGGTCCGGAAAGCCTTCGTTGGCAAAGAACGGATCGATGATGATGGCCGAGAAGCCGTGCGGTGTGTCCTGAAGCGAGGCGATCGCCTTCTCGACTTCTGTCGCAAATGCCGTCGCGAAGGCGTCTCCACCCTCGCCACCGAGCGGACGATAGCTGTCCGGCGCCGGCACATGGCGGACATGGCCGCCAAAGCCGCCGACAGGCGGCATCCGGGTCGATAGCTGCGATACGGCCGCCGTGTTGCCGTGATAGGTGTGGTTCGTGGCGATGACGCCGGTCTTGCCGGTCACAGCCTGCGCCATGCGCAGCGCCACGTCGTTTGCCTCGCTGCCGGTGCAGGTCAGGATCGCGGCATTCAGGCTTTCGTCGAAAGTCGCTGTGAGCCGCTCGACATAATCGAGAATGCCTTCATGCAGATAGCGGGTATGCGTATTCAGCGTCGAAGCCTGCCGCGTGATCGCTTCCACCACGCGGGGATGGCAATGGCCGACATGCGGCACATTGTTGTAGCAATCGAGATACTTGCGGCCGTCGGCATCCCAGAGCCAGACACCTTCCCCGCGCACGAGATGCACGGGGTCGTCGTAGAAGAGCGACATGTTCCGGCCTAGAAGCCGTTCGCGCCGCGCGATGAGGGTTGCGTTGTCGGACATGCTCAGCCCCTCGCAGCAGTGAGACCTGCGTCGAGCGCGGTCAGCATGGTCTGGACATTCTCGGCGGTCACGATCAACGGCGGCGACATGATGACATTGGCGCCCGAGGTGCGCACGAGCACGCCGGCATCATAGGTCGCGTCCTGCACCTTTTGGACGACATCCTTGGCGGCACCGCTCTTCTTTGCGCGGTCGCCGACGAGTTCCAGGGCGCACATCAGGCCCTTGCCGCGGACGTCGCCGATCAGCTCATGCTTGTCCTGCAGCTTCTTCAGGCCGGCGAGCAGCTCTTCACCGCGGGCCGCCGCATTGTCGGCGACGTTGAGTCGCTTGGTTTCCTTCAGCGTGGCAAGGGCCGCAGCGGCACCAACCGGATGGCCGGAATAGGTGTAACCATGACCGATGCTTCCGACCGCGCTCTTGTTGCTTTCGAAGACCTGTGCGACTTTGTCGGAAATCATGACGGCACCGAAGGGGAAATAGCCGTTGGTGATCGCCTTGGCCGTCGACATCATGTCCGGCTGAACACCCCAGAGACGCGATCCGGTCCAGGCGCCGGTGCGGCCAAAGGCGGTGATGACCTCATCGGCGATCAAGAGAATGCCGTGGCGGTCGCAGATTTCGCGCATCAACGGCAGGAAGGTCTCATGCGGGACGATGACGCCGCCGGCGCCGAGCACCGGCTCGACGATCAGCGCAGCAATCGTGTCGGCGCCCTGGAAGGCGATCTCATCCTCGAAGAGCCTGCCGATCGCAGCCGCGATTTCGGCGCCATCGGTGGTGTTGAAAGGGTTGCGATAGGGGAAGGGCGCGGGCAGGTGGATGACGCCCGGGAGCAGCGGCTCGTAGTTGCGGCGGAAGTTCTGGTTGCCGTTCACCGAGGCGCCGCCGAAATGGGTGCCGTGATAGCCCTTCTTCAGTGCGACGAACTTGGTGCGCTCGGGCTGGCCATTGACCTTGTGGAACTGACGCGCCAGTCGCAGGCAGGTCTCGACGGAATCCGAGCCGCCCGAGGTGAAGAAGGAACGGCTGAGACCATCTGGCTTGAACCATTCGGCAAGCTCGTAGGAGAGTTCAATCAGCGGCGAGTTGGTCGTGCCGCGGAAGGTCGAGTAATAGGGCAGCTCGTCGAGCTGGTCGCGGATCGCCTTCTTCACCGGCTCGCAGGAATAGCCGAGATTGACGTTCCAGAGGCCGCCGACCGCGTCCAGCACCTTCTGGCCGTGAATATCGACGATTTCGACGCCCTCGCCTGAATTGATGATGCGCGGCGGGTTGGCCTGCATCTCAGCCGGATGGGCCATCGGATGCCACAGGTGGCGGGCATTGTTTTCGATGATGAAATTGGTCTCACGCATATCAGATTCCTCTTGGTTCAGAGTCCCAGCATCGCAAGTGCTTGGGCATAGCTTTCAGCGGGGCGGGTCACGTCGAAGTGCACGTGAGGAAGTTTCACGGCTTCGGCGCCCTCGATGTTTTTCTTCTGATCGTCGACGAAGACGCAGGCCTCGCGCGGCAAGTCGAGCTCGGAAAGAACGAGTTCGTAGGCGCGGGGATCGGGCTTCAGGATCTTCGTGTAGGTGGCATCGACAATGACGTCGAAAAGCTCGATCAGCAGAAAACGCTGGCGGAACTCGACGCCGTAGAAAAGGTCGAGTTCGTTCGACAGGATCGCCAGCTTGAGGCCGGCTTCCTTGGTGCGCAGAATGGCGTCGCGGGCTTCCGGGCGCAGAACCAGTTCCGGTTCCGCGCCGCGCGCGCGGCGCACGAAGGTCTGCATGTCGGTCCAGTCTTCACCGACCAGCTTGCCGACCTCGTTTGTGCGCTTGAGCCAATAATCCCGCTCGGTGATCTCGCGGTTCTGCATCGCGACCCAGAGCGGGTCCGTCGTTGTGTCGAACGGCCCGAGCCAGGTCAGCGATCCCGAGGGAAGGCCGAGTGTGCGCTCGGTGATGTCATGCGTCTCGAACAGGGTGCGGGTGACGACGCCGCCGAAGTCGAGGATAAGCGCGCGATCTTGCCTCATGGCCGTCCCTCCGGAATGACGCCTTCGGCCACCCATTGATCGAAGATGGCAAGAGCGGCAGCGGAGAAGGCTGGCGCGTTGATATGGGCGTCGACCTCCCGCAGGCTAACGGAAGGCGGAACGGCACGGCGCATCTCGTCGATAAAGGCGTCGAGACCTTCGGGATCATGCAGTGGCTCTTCCGGCTTGTCCCATTCCTGCAACCCCTCGGTCGGCAGGAGGAAGGCGACCTTCGCATCCGCGCGCTGCAATTTCTGTCCGATCAGCCGCGCGACTTCGCGCCGGCCTTCCGGCGATGTCGTCACCGATCCGATCAGTCTATTATGGGCGTGATAGGGGCGATCGGCAAAGATTGCGGGCAAGTCCTGCCATGCCTGGAGATCGACCATGTCGACTGCGCCGGGGGCGACAAGCTGCGGAATGCCGGCGCGTCCGGCATTTTCGAGCCGGTCCGGCCCGGAGGTGACGACGCTGCTATAGTGGTGATTGCTGACCTCTTGGATGCAGAAGTCGAAGACGGCGGCAAAGTCTCCCTTCGCGGCGATCGCTTCATAGGCGCGTCCGCCCATGCCGGTGGAATGGAAGACGGCGACGTCATAGCCGCGCTTTTCCAGCTCGGGCCGCAGGTACTTCATATATTTCAGGCAGGACGAGCCGAGAGACGTCATGCCGACGAGGGGCCGTTCGCGATCGGGCTTGGTGCCGTGCTTTGCAGCGCCGACGACCGCGCCGCAAGCCTGCGAGAGCACGGAGCGGCAGATGCTGTTGAGGCCATAAAGACCGCCGGCCCACAGGATCATCATCAGATCGGGGGCGATGCGTTCTGGCGGAATGAGATGGGAGTAGGCTATGGTCGAAACCACGAATTTCGGGACGCCGAGCGGCAGGACGGCGGCGACATCGAGCGCCAGATCCGTGCCCATGGAGCCACCGAGCACGATGACGCCGTCGACTAGCCCATCGTCGTAGAGGCGCCGGGTTAGAGCTGACGCGCCCTTTGCCATCGCAGCCATGGCGCTGTTTTCGTCGCCGCTTTCGGCAATGGCCTCGATCGTCGTTGCGGCGGCCTTGGCTATGTCATGCTTGGAGTAATCGGGGCTATAAGGCGGATCGCCGAGAATGCTGACATCCATCATGAGCGGCTGGCCGCCGGCTTGCCTGATGACGGACGCCATGAATTGCAGTTCGTCGCATTTGGTGTCACCGGTTCCGATGACGAGTATCCTTGGCAGGGGAGCCTCAGGGCTCATCAATCTGTCCTCCTGATTTTTGCAATGGTTCCCATGGGTCTTTCCGACCCGTAATATTTTTCCGAGATCGCATTGGCCGTAGCGACGGCCTGTGCGCCGAATTCCTGGATGGCAGCCTTCGTGGTGCGCGAGAGCGGAGCGGCAATCGCCACGCAGCCGATCGGATGGCCGTTCGGCGCGCGCACCGGCGCGGCCGTGCTGATGACGCCGGCTTCAAGCCCCTGATGGCTGATGGAAAAGCCGCGTGCCGCGGTCTCATCGAGCATGTCGCGCACCAGCTGCGGATCGGTGACGGTGTGGTCGGTAAATTTCTCGAGTGGCGTCTTGAGCGCCAGGTCGATTTCTGCTCGTGGGCAGAAGGCAAGATATGCAACGCCGGATGCGGTGGCGTGAAAGGGCAGAAGGCTGCCGACATCGACGATGATCCGATGCGCGCGCGGCGAATCCTCCACGTGAATGGTCGAGAGCTGTCCGCCGGAAAACTCCGACAGATGGACCGTCTCGGTCGACGATTCGGCGAGCGTCCTGATGAAGGGGATGGCAACCCGCAGGAAGGGAAAGCGGGCTTCCCGGATACGGGCAAGGCGAACAGGCGCCGAGCCGATGCGATAGCGGCGCGTATCTGGATCCTGCTCGACGAAGCCGTGCTTTTCCAGCTCCACCAGAAAGCGTCGCGCCGTCGCCTTATCCAGGTCGCACAGTCGGGCGATGTCGGTCAGACCCGCCTCCTTGTCCAGCCGTGACAGGGTGTCCAGCAATGCCAGCGCCTTTCCGATCGTGCTCATCATTCCTCCTCTTGGGTTGGTCCGGTTCCGATTTTGTGCGTCCAGCCGGGGCTTTCCGTCAAATCAGCTCGCTGATCCTTCGCCGCGGCACGATAGCAGCGACCCAAGATACTTAACATGCGAAATAACTTGACAGAGGCCGGCAATGTTTGCAAGTCTATATTTGAAGCTATGGTTCAAATAATGAACCGTAAGCGCTGGCGGCGGTAAAATCAACAAAAGCATAAGCCCCGCTCGTCAGTCCGGTTTTTGGTGGAGGTCGCACGCGGCAGTCGCGGCGATGATCGGATGTTCTTAACAAGGGGAACGAACGCAGATGAACACGCAAAATTCGCAAGGTGCGGCTGAAAACCAGCTGCGCAAAAACAGTCTCGGCGTCGGCGCCGTGACCTTTCTCGTGGTGTCGGCCGCGGCGCCGCTGACGGCAGTCGCCGGCGGCGTGCCGTTGTCCATGATGCTCGGCAACGGACCGGGCATACCGCTCACTTTTCTATTGGTGACGGGCATTCTGCTGCTGTTTGCGGTCGGTTATGTCGCCATGGCTCGCCATATAAGAAATGCCGGCGCCTTCTATGCCTATACGGCTCAGGGCCTTGGTGGCCTCATGGGCGGTGCCGCCGCGCTGATTGCCATTCTCGCCTATAATGCCATGCAAGTCGGCGTTCTCGGGCTTTTCGGCGCGGCGACCAAGGGTTTCTTCGCCGAACAGCTCGGCCTCGATCTTCCGTGGTGGGTCTGGAGCTTTGTCGGCATCGCCTTCGTCGCCGTTTTCGGCTACCGCCGCGTCGATCTATCGGCGAAAGTGCTGACGGTGCTCGTTATTCTCGAATATCTCGTCGTGCTCGTCATCGATGCGGCGATCTTCGCCAAGGGCGGCGATGCCGGTCTTTCCGCCGCACCGTTCACGCCGACCGCCTTCTGGAGCGGTACACCGGCGATCGGCCTGCTGTTCTGCTTTGCCGCCTTCATCGGTTTCGAAGCGACGACCATTTATAGCGAAGAGGCACGTGAGCCGGAAAAGACCGTGCCGCGCGCGACCTATATCTCCGTTCTCATCATCGGCCTTTTCTATATGCTGACCTCCTGGCTGATGGTGGCTGGCGCCGGCGTCGACAAGCTCGTCCCGACCCTGCAAGGTCTTGCCGATCCCACGACCTTCCTCTTCGGCCTTGCCGAGCGCTATGTCGGTCATTGGATTACCGTCGTGATGAGCGTGCTCTTCATCACCAGCCTGTTTGCCGGCATCCTCGCCTTCCACAATGGCGTCGCGCGCTACATGTATGTCGCCGGCCGTGAGGGCCTGTTGCCGAAGTCGGTCGGCGTCACACATCCGATCTTTCAAAGCCCGCATGTCGGCTCGATCATTCAGACCGTCATTGCCGTGCTCGTCGTTGCGCTCTTTGCGGTGACGGGTCAGGATCCTGTATTGGCGCTCTTCTCCTGGCTTACCAATGTCGCGACGCTCGCAATTATCCTGCTGATGGCCTTCACCGCCTTCTCGATCGTGGTGTTCTTCAGCCGCAATCCGGGGCTTGAACGCAATGTCCTGGCGATCAAGGTGCTGCCGATCGTGACGGGTCTGATCCTTCTGGCACTCGTCTATTATATCTCGGCGAATTTCGGCGCGATTGCCGGTGCCAATGGCGTGCTGGCCGTGTTGTTGCCGGGCCTGGTGCTGATTGCTGGTATCATCGGCCTTATCGCTGCGGCTCGCCTGAAGTCGTCGGATGCGGCAAGCTATGCCCGCCTCGGCGCCGGTCAGGAAGCCTGAGTGAGTTCCAATCGCGGTGGCGGGGAAGACCCGCCACCCTCTTTGTGAGATAATGAGATGCAGGACAAGATCGACCAGCTCCGGACACTGTCCGTTCCCCCGCAGGCGTTTTTCATCGGCGGTGCGTGGCGCCAGCCGGTCAGTGGCGCCGTGATGGATGTCATTTCGCCGATCGATGGCAACCGGCTGACCACGATTGCCGATGCCGGCACTGAAGATGTCGATCTGGCTGTCAAGGCTGCGCGTCGTGCTTTCGAAAAAGGCAGCTGGTCGAAGGCGGCGCCGGCCGAACGCAAGAAGGTACTGCTGAAGATTGCCGAATTGATCGAGAAGAACGCGCTTGAACTCGCCGTGCTCGGCGTGCGCGACAACGGCACGGAAATCTCGATGGCGCTGAAGGCCGAGCCCGGCAGTGCTGCCGGCACGTTCCGTTATTATGCCGAGGCAATCGACAAGGTTTATGGCGAGATTGCGCCGACGGCTCATAATATTCTTGGCCTCGTCCATCGCGAGCCGATCGGCGTCGTTGCCGCCATCGTGCCGTGGAATTTCCCGATGATGATCGGTGCCTGGAAGATTGCTCCGGCGCTTGCCGCCGGCAATTCCGTCGTCCTGAAGCCCGCCGAAGGCGCGTCGCTGACGCTGCTGAAGCTTGCCGAAATTTGTGCCGAAGCCGGCTTGCCCGAAGGCGTCTTCAACGTCGTCACCGGGCGTGGCGCGGTTAGCGGCGAGGCGCTGGGCTTGCACATGGATATCGATGTGCTGGCCTTCACCGGTTCCGGCCCCATCGGGCGGCGGCTTCTCGAATATTCGGCGCGCTCGAACCTGAAGCGCGTCTATCTGGAACTTGGCGGCAAGTCTCCAAACATCGTCTTTGCCGATGCGCCCGATCTCGATCAGGCGGCCAAGGTGTCCGCCTACGGCATCTTCCGCAATTCCGGACAGGTCTGCGTCGCCGGCTCGCGGCTGCTTGTCGAAAAGTCGATCCATGAGGCCTTCTCGGAGAAGGTCGCCCGCATCGCCGAGAGCATGAAGGTCGGCGATCCCCTGCAGCTGACGACCGAAGCGGGGGCCATCTCCAGCGAGATGCAGCTGAAGAAAGACCTCGGTTATGTTTCGCAAGCAGTGTCGGAGGGCGCATCCTTGCGCACCGGCGGCTCGCGCATTCTCGAGGAGACCGGCGGCTATTACATGCGGCCCACCGTCTTCGACGTGACACCATCGATGACGCTGGCACGCGAAGAGGTTTTCGGACCGATCCTGTCGATCATTCCCTTCGAGACGGAAGCAGAAGCACTTGAGATTGCCAATGCCACCGAATATGGCCTTGCCTCGGCTGTCTGGACAGCGAACCTTTCACGTGCCCATCGAATGGTGCGGGGCATCCGCGCCGGCGTGGTGCACGTCAACACCTATGGCGGCGCGGATAACAGCGTGCCACTCGGCGGCGTCAGGCAGTCTGGCAATGGCCATGACAAGTCGCTGCACGCGCTCGACAAATACGTCGATCTGAAGACGGCTTGGATACAGCTCTAAAGGTATTCTTACATGCAAACAGGGTGCCACGTAATCGTTGGCATCCTGTTTCTATTTCCGGCGATGACCCGTCAGACCTTCGACACCTAGCCGCCGAAGCTGCCCGCCTGGGTCGGCACATGCACATAGTTACGGTCGAAATAGAGCAGCGCATGCCCATCCTTGCGGCTGCGGATATCCATCACTTCACCGATGAAGATATGGTGTGTGCCGACAAGGCGCGCTTCGGTCAAGCGGCAATCGAAGGAGACGATCGCATCGGAAAGTGCTTGGCTGCCGGAGCGGAAATTGATCCACTCGGCCGCGGCGTAGCGCTCCTCCATATCGGCACGCTGACCGGCGAAATAGCCGGCCAGTTCCTTATGCTCCTGCGTCAGCACGTTGACGCAGAAGCGACGGTTATCGAGGAAGAGGCTTGTTTGCGCCGAGCGGCTGTTCATGCAGATGAGCAGCGTCGGCGGTTCGTCGGTGACGCTGCACATGGCGGTCGCGGTAAAGCCGCCGCGGCCGGCGGGGCCGTTGGTGGTGATCACGTTGACCGGCGCGCAAACCCTTGCCATGGCGTTGCGGAATTCAGTTTTTGAAAGTTGCTCCTCCATAGCAATGGCCTCACTCGGCGGCATTGCGGACGGGGGAGGTGTCACCGAGCGGCGGAAGCCAGGTGTCTCCAGTCCAGCCGTTTTCGTCGTAATCGCTCATGCACTGATCAACAAGCGCCTCCATCTCCTTCAGCCGACCGCCGCGCTCGGCGCCCTTCAGCACCTGCAGGCGGACTTCCTCCGGCGCGCCGGCATAGTTGAGCTCATAGAGGGCGTGACGTCCGCCGAATTCGGTGCCTGTGGCGTCCCAGAGCAGCTTCATGATCTTGATGCGCTCGATATGACCCATGTCGTTGGACCCGCGCACATATTGCGCGAGATAACGGTCGATCTCCGGATTGCCGAAATCCTTGGCCGAAGACGGCAGGTAGATCAGCCCCGAGGCGATAACCCTGCGCACCGTTTCGATGACGCGCGGATAGGCCTCCGACATGAAAGTGCGGTAGGAAAGCGCGGCTTCCATGTTCGGCAGCACTGCACCATTGGCCCAAGGCTGCGGATTGTAAGCCATGGCATTGGAGAAGGACCAGAACATGTGGCGAAGCGCGATGATTTCGCCGAGAGCCGCCTGATTGCCACGGAAAGCATCGCCGCCGGTGGCGCGCAGCGCCTTTGCCAGCAGCCCGGCGATGAAATCGAGCTTGACGGCGAAGCGCGTGCAGCCCTGGAAGCAATAGCCGTGCATGAAGCCCGAGGCCGGGTGGAAGGAGAGGATTTTTGCGGCGTCGCGCAGGACAAGCACGTCTTCCCAGGGCACGAAGACATTATCGAGCACCAGGATCGCATCGTTCTCGTCGAAGCGTGACGACAGCGGATAATCGAAGGGATGACCCACGGTATTGGCGGTTTGCTCATAGGAAACGCGGCAGAACATCTTGATCCCGGGCGCATTCATCGGAACGATGAACATGACCGACAGCGACGGGTCTTCGGTAACGGTTGCCGAACTCTGGGCAAGGAAGTTGTAGTGGGTCAGCGCCGAAGACGTCGCCACCACCTTGGCGCCGGAGACATAGATGCCCGCATCGGTTTCCTTGGTGATGTGGACGAAGACGTCTTTCACGGCATCGGCCGGTTTGTGGCGGTCGATCGGCGGATTGACGATCGCGTGGTTCATGAAGAGCACGGATTCCTGCGCTCGCTTGTGCCAGGACAGTGCATTGTCCTTGAATGGGCCGTACCAGTCGGCATTGGCGCCGAGCGTGTTCATGAGCGCCGCCTTGTAATCGGCCGTGCGGCCCATCCAGCCATAGGACATGCGCGCCCAATCGGCGATCGCGCCTTGCTGGGCCACAAGTTCGGCGGAGGATTTCGCAACCCGGAAGTATTTGTGGGTATAGCCGCCCGATCCGGTATCGGTCGGCGAGGTCAAGCGATCCTTGGTCTTTTCGTCGTGCAGCGCATCATACATGCGCGCCAGCGAGCGGACGGAATTGCGCATCGAGGGATGCGTGGTCACATCGGCGATGCGCTCGCCATTGATGTAGACTTCTCGCCCGTCGCGCAGGCTTTCCAGATATTCGGCGCCGGTAAAAGGACGGGTCTTGTCGCCGCGGTGATCTTCAGCTCGCATCTCGTATTCCTCCCTTGAGATCATGACGAATGCTACGTCCGACAGGTCGTCGCGGCCATGGACAAAGGGGGCAATTCGCTGGTACTTTTTCCGGCATGTCGCAGAAGAACGAAATCCCGAATTTCTTTGTCTATGGCGTGCCGAGCCGGGCGCTTGATGTCGGATTCCTGCATGTTGAAACGGTTATGGATCGCAAAACGTTGCATTTTGGACATGTCGCGTCTCATAAACATCCGCTGATGGGGCAGATCACCTATTGGTACAAGGGCGGCGGCCGTTATCGGATCGAGGATCGGACTTGGAATTTTTCCGCTCCGACGATCAGCTTCGTGCCGAGCAACATCATCCACGGATTCGAAGTCGACGATCAGTCCGACGCCATCGTCGTCTCGGTATCGGACGACACGCTGAAGGCGCTGGCGCCTCAGGTGGATCTGAGCCTCGATGCGCCGACCTTTCTGATGGCCCGTCCAGACGATCCGTCCTGGCAAAAGGTCGACACATTGCTGCAATTGGTGAGCGCGGAGTACCGCGAGCGTGGCAGCCAGAGCGAAAAGGTCATGCTGGGCTTGATCGGTGTCGTGCTGTCGCTGATGAATCGGCTCGGTGGCAGTGCGGCGCTGCCATCGGCCTCGCCCATGGTCACGCTAGCCCTGGCGCTGCGCAGCGCCGTCGATCGGCATTACAAGAGCGATTGGCCGGTGGGCAATTATGTCGACCTACTCGCCACGACGCCGCATCTGCTCGACAAGGCGGCGCGCGAGGTGTTCGGCCATAGCGTCAAGGAGATGCTTTTGGACCGGCGGCTGCTGGAAGCCAAGCGTCTGCTGATGTTCACTATTCGATCGGTAGAGGATATCGGCCGCGAGGTGGGCTTTGAAGATCCCGCCTATTTCTCGCGCTTTTTCCGCAAGCGGGTCGGCGAGGCGCCGGCTTCCTGGCGGCGCCGGAATTTGGAGCGGGAGCCATCGGGCAATGACACGGCGTAACAGAGGTCGGTGTCAACGGAGTCCGCATCGGTGCGTCCTGGCCGGTCAGCTTCTTCGGTAACGGGCGCGGAATTCGCGTGGTGTACAGTTTTCACGCTCATGAAATAGTCGGGAGAAATAAAACGGATCCTCGAAGCCGATCCTTGAGGCAATGATCTCGATCTTGTCATCCGTCATCGTCAGCAGTTCCTTGGCATGATCCATGCGTACGCGAAGCTGAAAACCCTTCGGCGGCAGCCCGACCTCCGCCGTGATTTTTCGGCGCAGCGTTGCGGGCGACATGCCATATTCAGCGGCAAAGGCCACCATATCGAGGGATTGTGTTGCTCTTTGGCGAAGGGCTTCGATGATTTCGCCGATATCTGAGCCTTGTTGAGGAGGGGGAACGATCTGGCTTGCCTGGCGTGCGATCAGAATGACGATCTGATGAAGAGCGGCCGCGGCCGCGGCTCTCGACAGATTGGTATCTTCCATGAGGTCGCTGTGGATATTACTGAGGAGACGCTGCACGCTGTCGGGATTGCGCAGGATAGTGATTGGGTTCTGTTCGCTGATGAGGCGCAGACGCAGGAAGTCTCGCACGAGCGAGCCTTCGAAGAGCGCCCACCGTTCGCTCCAGCCTTGCACATCGGGACCATAAGAGTGCAGGCGGTTCGGGAAGAGCCAGAAAATCGCCGGCCCCTTCACGCTTCTGCGGCCGGCGGTGTCCGTTTCAAGAAAACCCTGGCCGCTTTCGACGAGAACTACGGCGTAACTCGGCAGCTTCCGTGCCCTGACGGCATGCATGGCATGCTGCCTGCCGCTGCCGGTGACGGCCAGTCCTCCGGCGGCTGCGAGCGGTGATCGATAGATAGCTTCCGTTGGTCGCATGGTGAGCGAAAAGTCCAGTATGATTTTCGTCCATGTAGTGAAACATCACGGCCTGCTAGATTCAATGGGCAATCAACTCAAACCACAGGCGAGTGAAATGTCGATTCCCATGCAAGCCGTGCAATCCGGTAGGAGCGAGCCTAACCTCGTTGCCAATGGAAAGGTTCTTTCCACGGCGTCTCATCGGCTTGGCTTCCTGACGCCGACCGATCCGGGTATCGGTGTTGAGGCAATCCGCCGACTTTACGAAGAGAATGGCTATGTGTGGCTCAAGGGTTTCCTGCCGCGCAAGGATGTGATCGATTTTCGCGGCTGGGTCTTCGGCCATATGGCGAAGACGGGGTTGATTGAGGAGGGAACGGACCCAAGGGATGGCATATCGTCTGCTTCGGCGCCGGAGGGCCGGGACGTCGACCGTTGCCTGATGTCGCTTGTGCGCTCCGTGGCCTATGAAGGCTTTTGCGCGCAGCCGCGTATTTCGCGCTTCATGGACGAATTTCTGTCGGGCATTTCCTATCTGCACAAGCGCAAGATCATGCGCCACGTCCGGCCGGGAACGACGACGGCGACGCCAGCCCATTATGATCTGGTCTATCTTCGTAGCGGCACCAGCCGGATCGTGACGGCATGGATACCGATCGGGGATATTCCCGTCGAAATGGGTGGTCTGACCTACCTGGAGGGATCGCATGCGATCGGCCTCAACATGGAGCGGGAGTTTGGCGAAAAGAACGGGGATCTCAGCCCCGAAGAACGCGTCAGCGCCTTCAACCGCAACATGACGGAGGGTGGCTGGGTTTCGAAGGATCTGCCCGACATGGCGGAACGCTTCGATACGCGCTGGCTGGTCGCCGACTATGAGGCAGGCGACGTCATGCTCCATTCACCCTTCATGATCCACGCCTCGACCACCAACCAGGACGGGCAGCAGCGCCTACGCCTCTCCACCGATATTCGCTATCAGAACGTCGAGGACGAGATCGATGCCAGGTGGAACAACCATTGGACGCTCGGCGACATGCTGTGATTCAGGTTTGATCCTGTTGCAGGCTCGTTCGAAGCGTGCCCCAATTGTCACCGTTTAGGACGCGCTCGATTTCCTCGACCCGATCGCGGCGACGCTTCAGACGTTTGCCGATGCGGCCAAACCAGCGTTTGCGCTTGGTCGCCTCGCGGCTTGCCTGTAGCTGCTCGATGAAGACTTCGTCGACAGCACCATTCTCGACCCGATCGAATATCCAGCAGAATGAGGCAGGCAGCTTGACGACCCGGAATTGCGGTTTCGCGCTTGCGGCGTCTTCGGCGATGATTTCCTCCAGAACGACCTGATCCCACACGTCGGGCTTGGCAAGGCATCCTTCCCGCCAGCGCTCGATCAACTGCACCGCCCCCGGCGTATCGTTGATGAGAATGGTCGCGCTGATGAGACGTGCATCGGCTTCGTAGTAGACCGCAAGGTCGCACTCGAGCTTGCGAAGTTCCGGCCAGGGATTGCGGTGGAAGACGGCATCGACGTCGACATAAAGCATGGGGCCGCGCAGCCTCGCCCTTTCCTGCAGCAGGAAGCCGGGTTTCAGCCCGGCATTCAGTACCCAGCTGCCAGCGCTGGGCACCGCCGTTGCATGTACCTTCAGCCCGATCCGCTCCGCGGAATGGGCCATACGCTCCTTTTCCTGCTCGTAAAAACTGCCTTCGGTAAAAAATGCCACAATCGGGCCATCGCCGGTCGTTGCCCGGGATTTGCGTTCGGGCAGATCCTGTGCCGCCGGGAATGGGACAATCAATGCACGCTGCTGCGGGCTCCAGGGGCGAATTTTATTGAGGATATTCAAGAAGGCACCTTCGGGGTTTGTGAGTTTCAATCCAATATCCGCCACCCCGAAGCGTTGCGAGCAAGATTGAGAGTTTGGATGAATTGGGCATTACGTCTGGCCGATTGCGGAAACGTCGCGTCTCTGACGCTCGCACCGGATTGGCAAACCGTTTGTTCTTCGCTAATCGATTGTCATGTCCGATAATGTCATCAAGTTTGAACGTCGTCCCAAGCCCAAGCCGCCGAGGCAAACGCCTCCCTGGCTCAAGCGTCTTGTTGCGATCCTGGCCGTGATCGCATTTTTCCTAGCAGCCTTTGCTTACTTCACGCTGAAGGGCGGCGCAGCCGGCCCGACATTCTAATCGGCTCGCGATCTACGCGACTTTGAGCCGATTTCCCGATTGCCTGATCGAGATATCGGGACGGCGGGTGCTTTGATTTGCCGGTTTTACGGCCGCATTATGGCCATCGGCGACTGTCCCACTTTTAGCCCCTCAAGCTTCCTTCTCAGGTGAATGTCCTCGTCGAGCGGGGTTCGCAACGCAGCTTTTTCGCAAAACAGCTGAAACTTGGAATGGGTTTGTTCGATAAGCCATAAAATCTATAGAGTATAACCTCGATGGGTTGGGATCTTCATCCTTGTGCTCGGCAGAGGACAATTCAAACCGGGAGATATCAATGAGCGATGCGAACAGAGAAGCTTTGAAATTCGCCTACTGGGTGCCGAACGTGTCAGGCGGGTTGGTCATCTCGAACATCGAGCAGCGCACCAGCTGGACGATCGACTACAACAGAAAGCTCGCGCAGATCGCCGAGGCGAGTGGTTTCGATTATGCGCTGAGCCAGATCCGTTTCACCGCCGGCTATGGTGCCGAATATCAGCATGAATCCGTCTCCTTCAGCCATGCTCTGCTGGAGTCGACAACCAAGCTGAAAGTCATTGCAGCAATTCTGCCCGGCCCTTGGACGCCGGCGCTGGCGGCCAAGCAAATTGCCACGATCAACCACCTGACCAATGGCCGCGTTGCGGTCAATATCGTCAGCGGCTGGTTCCGCGGCGAGTTCCAGGCCATTGGCGAACCCTGGCTCGATCACGACGAACGCTATCGCCGCTCTGAAGAGTTTATCCGTGCACTGCGCGGCATCTGGACGGAAGACAGCTTCACCTTCCGTGGCGATTTCTATCGCTTCACCGATTATTCGCTGAAGCCGAAGCCGATCGATCCGCAGCCGGAAATCTTCCAGGGCGGCTCGTCGCGCGCGGCGCGTGACATGGCCTCGCGCGTGTCGGACTGGTATTTCACCAATGGCAATACGCCCGAGGAGATTGCCAGGCAGGTGGACGATATTCAATCCAAGGCAAAGGCGAACGGCCATCATGTGCGCGTCGGCGTCAATGCCTTCGCGATCGTGCGTGAGACGGAAGAGGAAGCCAGGGCGGTTCTTGCCGAGATCATCGAGAAAGCCAATCCCGATGCGGTCAAGGCCTTCGGCCATGAGGTGAAGAACGCCGGCAAGGCCTCTCCAGAAGGAGAAGGCAACTGGGCGAAATCCTCCTTCGATGACCTCGTGCAGTACAATGACGGCTTCCGCTCGAACCTGATCGGCACGCCGCAGCAGGTGGCCGAACGCGTCGTCGCGCTGAAGCAGGCCGGCGCCGATCTGATCCTGCTTGGCTTCCTGCATTTTCAGGAGGAGGTCGAGTATTTCGGAAAACATGTCATTCCGCTGGTGCGTGCGCTCGAGGAAACTCGGGATGCTGTTGCCGTAGCGGCGGAATAATTCTCCCCAGCCCATTTCGGGCGCTGCTCGATCGACGTTTCCGGAACCGGGCGCCATCTGGGATGGCGCGCGGCGTCAGCCGTTTGCGGGCGCCATACATGAAATTTCGAAAGGTTTTCTCCCGATCACGCTGAACCAAAACAAAAATATATCAACCACTTATGCGGGAAGGGGTGGACGTTCATCCCATCGATGCTGGTGGAAGTCCCGTTGTCACTTTCTATATTCTCAGATGTTCATGGTCTGACGAACAGGAAGAGGAGCAGGATATGATATTGACCTCGCAAGACGTCACCTCCGTACTCGGCCCTGTGGACGAGACGCTGATCGCGGAAATCGTTGCGACGGGCGCCACGCCGACGGAGCTTTCGGAAGCTTGGGCCTGGGTCAACAGCGATGAGGCACTGATCGGCGAGGGGCGCCACCTGCCTGCAGGAACCGTTGCAACCCTGGTGGATCTGCTTTCGGTCGACGACGAAGAATGGGAAGAATAAAAGAGCGATCGGGCATGGCGCTACTTGCCTTATACAGCTGCGCCGGTTCAGCCGGAGCGGTGCCGCACTTCTCATTTACGCTTGAGTTTGTTTTAAAGAACGCAAAGGCCAAGGCACGCCGATAGTGATCGTCGGCAACCTTGGGACTGTGCAGGCATGCCAAGCGAAGGGCGGGGCAATGGAAATAATCACCACGACACTCGTCCTTCTATTGGCGATCGTCGTCAGCGGCGCGATTTCCCGAGCGATACCCATCATCCTGCCGTTGCCCTTGATACAGATAGCGCTGGGGGCCGTTATCGGCCTCTCGGCCGATTTCAGCGTGAGGCTCGATCCCGAGATTTTCTTTCTGCTGTTCCTGCCGCCGCTGCTCTTCCTCGACGGATGGCGTATTGCCGCCGACGAGCTAAAGCGGGACATGAATGTCGTGGTGGAACTGGCCTTGGGGCTTGTCGTCTTCACCGTTCTTGGCGCCGGTCTGCTCATTCACTGGATGATCCCCGCAATGCCGCTTCCCGTCGCCTTCGCGCTGGCAGCCGTCATTTCGCCGACAGATCCGATCGCCGTATCCGCGATCGCGCAGCGGGTGCCGATCCCGCCGCGCATGATGCACATACTCGAAGGCGAGGCCCTGCTGAATGATGCATCCGGTCTCGTCTGCCTGAGGTTTGCAATCGCGGCGGCCCTGACGGGTGGCTTTTCGCTCTATGACGCCACGCTCAGCTTTCTGTGGACCGCATTCGGCGGCCTTGCGATCGGTGTCGGCGTGACCTGGACCATTACATGGCTAAGCTCGCGCGTATCGCTTCGCTATGGCGAGGAGAGCGGTTCGGAAATCCTCGTCAGCATTCTCATTCCCTTCGCCGCCTATCTCATCGCCGAACATCTCCATTGTTCCGGGATTCTGGCTGCGGTTTCGGCTGGAACGACGATGAGTGTGGCGGAGAGTTCGGGGCGCGCCATGGCGGCCACTCGCGTACGCCGCAGCGCCGTATGGGACATGATCCAGTTTGCCGCGAATGGCACGATCTTCGTCCTCCTCGGCGAACAGCTGCCGTCGATAGCGGAAAAAGCCTCCGCCACAGTCCAAGTGACGGGACACCACGAATTCTGGTGGCTTGCTGCCTATGTCGTCGGGCTCACTTTCGGCCTTGCCGCATTGCGGTTTACCTGGGCCTGGGTGTCGCTTCATCTGACGTTGTTTCGTCAAAGGCGGCAGCACCAGACCTCGCCGAACTGGCGCATTCTTGCGGCGTTTTCCTTTGCCGGCGTTCGCGGCGCCATCACGCTCGCCGGTGTGCTGACCCTGCCTTTCACCCTGAATGATGGCGCGCCCTTTCCCGCCCGCGATCTTGCGATCTGCCTGGCGATGGGCGTCATCATCATGTCCTTGATTCTGGCGACGCTTTTCCTGCCGCCGCTTCTGAAAAATCTCGAACTTCCGCAAGATACCAAACATGAGGAGGACGAAGCGGCCGCGCGGGTCGACGCGGCAAGGGCCGCGATCACCGAAATCGCGCGCCTGCAGCACTCGCTCTCCAAGGGACAGGTGGATGCGGATCTTTATGTGGAAGCCGCTTCACGCGTCATGGAGCTTTATCGCGAACGCATCCGCAACCAGACCGGCGGCGACGAGGAGATGGCGCTCTCCAAGCGCACGATGCGCATCGAATTGGAGCTGCGGCTGGCGGCCGTTCGTGCCGAGCGAACGGAAATCTTCCGCAAGCTGCGGGCCAGGCAGCTCGGCAACGAAGTTGCTGCAAAGCTCGTGCGGGAACTGGACTTGCTGGAAGCGCGATATGCGAGCTGATTTTACGATTTCACGGCCAGCGGGTCGGGCAAGAAGGGAACCTTGAACCTGAATTTGCGTCTTCCTAAGTGAGTAGTAGTCGAGGCTTTATGAGCTCGGCTGCAATCACGTCTGTTAGGAGTGACCAAAATGGAAGACAGAACAAAGACTATCGAAGATCTCAGCGTCGAAGAGCGTGAGGAAATTCTCATCGATGTCGCCCGGACGCTGGAAGGCAACGCGCGCGAGGCTCTTGTTGAGGGCAATCAACAGTTTGCGGCGCTTTCCACCAATATGGCGGAAGCAATCCGTATCAACGCCGACGAACTGGCCCGCGACGATCCCGAACAGGCGGAAGAGCTGCTGCAACAGGCTGTCGCAATGATCTCGCAGTTCAATGCTACTCATCCTTACCGGTTGATCAGCACGGCTGTCCACTGACCGGCCCGATGCCCCTACTTCTTGTCTCGACAACACGACCCGGAGGATTTCGATGTCAGAACTCATAGTGCTTGGTTTCGATGATGCCGACAAGGCGGATGCTGTTCTCAATCGTCTTGTTCAGCTCGAGAAGGAATACCTGATCGATCTGGAAGATGCCGTCATCGCCGTTCGCGACGAGTCCGGCAAGGTCCGACTCAAGCAGAGTGTCAATCTGACGGCGGCCGGTGCCGCAAGCGGTGGCCTTTCGGGTGCGCTATGGGGTTCGCTCGTTGGCCTGATCTTCCTCAACCCTCTTGCCGGCCTAGTGGTCGGCGGTGCGATCGGTGCCGGGTCCGGTGCTCTCGCCGGATCGATGTCGGATTACGGCATCGATGACGGCCTCATCGAGAAGCTCGCCGAAACTATTCCGGTACATAGCTCCGCGCTCTTCCTGCTGATCCGCAAGGTTCAGCCCGAGAAGGTGCTTGCCGAGTTCAAGGGCGAGCATGCGCGGCTGTTGCGCACCTCGCTTTCACCGGATCAGGAAGCACGGCTGCGTCAGGTTCTCGTTGAGGAGACCTCGCCGACGTCTGCGGCGTCCGCCACGGTTTGAGCGTAAGATCCGAGCCTTAGCCATCGGTCAAAGCCGTGCTTCCGAAGAGGGAGTACGGCGAGACGCTGGATGACTTGTCGTTATCCGCTCTCCTTCCATATCAGGCCGAATACTGCCATTGTACGTCGCGGGTTCATTCCGCGATCGGCGTTGCAGCAGGGGGAGGGGCAAGACCCTAACGGCCATTGTCAGCATACGTTTTCAGACTAAAAGTTGCGCGATGACCGAGCCCGCATCGTCTCAAAGCCAGCCCCCGTCAAAGCCCAGGATATCGCTGATCCAGACCAAGCGCGCCGCTGTGCAGGCACTGCGGGTCATGATCGCCTGCACGATCACCTATGCCGTCTCCCAGCTTCTGCATCTTCAGCAAGGCTATTGGGCCGTCTTTACCGTGCTGATCGTCATGCAGGCATCTGTCGGCGCCACGGCTGGCATGGCTGTTGACCGTCTGGTGGCGACCGTCGCCGGGGCCGTGCTTGGCGGGGCGGCGGTATTCGTCACACCGCACGAGCCGCTCGCTATCGGGATCGCGCTTATCTGTGTCGTCGGTTTTTCGAGCTTTGTGGCGGCGCGCGTGCCTCGCTTGCGCAATGCCGGGTTGACGGCGGCGATCGTCATGCTGACGCATTCTGCCGCCGTTCCCGTCGAAATTTTCGTGATCGACCGCATCGCCGAGATCACGCTGGGCGGTGTCGTCGGCGTGCTCGCCAGCCTCTTCATCCTGCCGACGCGCTCACGGACCATGGTGCTTGATCGTTTCGGATCGGCTCTCGATGTCATGGCGCAGATATTGCGCACTCTGGCAAGTGCGGTCGAAAAGGGTGAAGCCGTCTCGGCAACGGAAGCCAATATCGCGCTGCGTCAGTCGCTGATGGCAACGGAAACGCTTCTGACCGACGCCCAGCGCGAGCGCGCCTTCTGGCTGACGAAGCATGGGATTTCGGAAGCCATCCCTCGTTCGCTCTGGCGCATTCGCAACGACATGACCTATGTCAGCCATATCATCGAGACGCCGTTTCCAGCGGCAATCGTCGGAGCGATCGGGCCGCAGGCGGCAGGGGTGCTTGAGGCGCAGGCCCGCTTCGCCGAGGTATGCGGCCGGGCGCTGCGCACCGGCGCGGAGATCGACGCCGAGGTACTCTCCACCGGAGACGCGGCTTTCGAAGCCGCTTTCAGTGCTCTGCAGACTTCGACGGAGGCGCAATTGATGGGTTTCAGCGAAACCGGCCGTTTATTCGGCCTTGATTTCACATTGCGCCGGATGCGGCAGAATTTTCTCGATCTTGCCGACCGCATCCGCGAAAGCGACGTCAACTGAAAGGACCAGCCGGCCTGGAAAAGCCGGCTGGTCCGTCATGCAATCACCAGCTCCACATGGTTCCGTCGGAAAGCCGCGCGACATCGAGATAGGCTTGCCGATAGGGGTATTTCTCGGCGGCCTTCTCGTCGATGTCGACGCCATGGCCTGGCTTTTCGCCGCTATAGAGGTGGCCGTCCTTCAGATGCCATTCGTGCGGGAAGACGTTCTTTGCTTCGTCGGGATGGAAGGCATATTCCTGAATGCCGAAATTCGGCACCCATCGGTCGAAATGCAGTGCTGCGCCCATGGTGATCGGCGACATGTCGGCCGCACCATGGCAGGCGGTGCGGATATGATAGAGGCCGGCAAGATCGGCGATGCGCCGCACATGCGTAATGCCGCCGGCATGCAGGGGCGTGGTGCGGATATAGTCGATCAGCTGCTCCTGAATGAGCTGGCGGCAATCATGGATCGAGTTGAAGACCTCGCCGAGCGCCAGCGGCGTGGTCGAATGCTGGCGGATGAGGCGGAAGGATTCCTGGTTTTCGGCTGGAACGGCGTCCTCGAGCCAGAAGAGCCTGTGGCGCTCTACTTCCTTCGCAAGCCCTGCCGCTTCCTGCGGCGTCAGGCGGTGGTGGACGTCATGGAGAAGATGGAGCTCATAGCCGAAGCGATCGCGCAGATGATCGAGGAGCTTTGGCAGAAAACGCAGATAAGTCGGCGTATCCCAGAGCGTTTCCCGCGGCTTGTCTTCCGCCTGCGCCAGCGAGCCGACCTTTTCGACACCGTAGGTGACGGGCAAGCCGGGAACGGCGCTCTGAACTCGGATCGCCTTCCAGCCTTGCTCCTTGAAGGCGGCAACCTTGTCAGCCGTCTCCTCGATCGTCTCGCCGTTGGCATGGGTATAGGTCAGCATGTGGGTGCGGCTGGCGCCGCCAAGCAGCTGATAAAGCGGCATGTTGGCTGCCTTGGCCTTGATGTCCCATAGGGCCACGTCCACGGCGGCGATCGCCGCCATGGTGATCGGGCCGCGACGCCAATAGGCGCCCTTGTAGAAATACTGCCAGATATCCTCGATCTGCGATGCGTCGCGGCCGATCAGGCAGGGAACGAGGTGATCCTGCAGGTACGAGGCGACGGCCAGTTCGCGGCCGTTCACCGTGGCGTCGCCGATGCCATAAATCCCTTCGTCAGTCTCGATCTTGAGCGTGACGAAGTTGCGTCCGGGCGAGCAGACGATGACCTTCGCATTGGTGATTTTCATAGGAAACCTTTCTTGGTCTTTGATCGAAATCAGGCCTTCGGATCGGCGATCGGCTCGATGCGACCGAGGATGAAGACATACGAGACGATGCCGATCGCCAGCATCGCGCCGGCCAGAAGGAAGGCGCGGCTGAAGGACTGCGTGGCGCCGACGATGAAGCCGGTGATGATCGGAGCGGCAATGCCGGTAACACTGTTGAGGAAATTCATGATGCCGCCGACCGTCGCCGCGCCACCCTTCGGCGCGATCAGTGCAGGGATCGACCATCCGGCCGGTGCTGCAGCGGCAAGGCCGCTCAGCGAAATGGTGATCCAGAGGATCGCCCAATAGGGATCGGCGGTGAGCCCTGCGCCGACGACGGCTAGGCCCATCAGCATGCCGAAGACGATGATCGTCTTGCGCACGCGGGATTCGTCATGCCCCTTGCGGATGAGGTGGTCGATCAGCCAACCGCCGATCAAGAGATCCGAGATCGTCGCGAAGATCCAGGGGATCGTCGTGAAGCTTGCCGATTTCAGGATGTCCATGTGCATCTCTGAGACCAGATAATTCGGCAGCCAGAAGATGAAGAGGGCGAAGGCATAGCCATAGGCGGCAAAGCCGATGGAAAGGCCCCAGACCTTGCGATTGCGCAGGAGATAACCAAGCATGCCGACGGCATTGGCCGAGGCTTCGCCTTCCTGGGCAGCGCCGCCGGCCTTAATGTAGGCCCGTTCCTCGTTCGAGAGATTCTTGTCGGCGCTGGGGTCGCGATAGAACAGCCAGAACATCGCGAAGAAGACGAAGCTGATGATCGCTGTCGCCACGAAGCCGCCGCGCCAGCCGAAATGCAGCATCAGGAAGGCGACCAGTGGAATGGCGATGACGTTGGAGAATTTTGCAGCCGCATCGAAGAGCGCGGTCGCCAGCCCCCGCTCATGGCGTGGAAACCAGTAGCCGGTTGCCTTCGAATTAGCGGGAAAGCCCGGAGTTTCCGCGACGCCGAGAAGCATGCGGGACAGAAAGAGCGTCTGCATACCGGTCGAGAAAGCGGTGATGACCGACGCAATGCCCCAGGAGAAGGTGCTCCAACGCATGACGCGCATCACGCCGAAGCGGTCGAGCAGCATGCCCACGGGAATTTGCAGAAAACCGTAGGTCCAGCCGAAGGCGCTGAACAGGATGCCCATCTCTGCCGGGCCGATGTGAAAATCGTCCTGAATGAGCGGCGAGGCGACCGTCAGGTTCACCCGGTCGAAATAATTGACGAGGACGCCGAGCGCGAGAAGTGCGCCGATCCACCAGCGTCTGTTCGTGGATGGCCGGCGCATAGCGCTGACCGTTGATGCGTGTTCGATTGTCATGAAATCCTCCCTATATGAAATATCACGCTACTAATCTGAAATTTCACATAGGGCAATAATTTTGATATATGGAGCCGAAAGTCAATGCCGGCTGCTTGTGAATCGGATGGCGGAGACAGAGGTGAATTCGAGCGGGAAAAGATCGACAGCGCGATGATGAAGAAGGAAAAGCAGCCTCGAAGCCTGTCGGAGGAGGCCTATGATCGCCTGGAAAGCATGATCGTTTCCACCGAGCTTTTGCCGGGCGCGCGCTACACGATCCAGCAGCTACAGCAGCAATCCGGTCTTGGCCGCACGCCGGTGCACGACGCGGTCAAGCGTCTCTCGGCCAACCAACTCATTCATGTCAGTCCGCGCTCGGGCCTGCATATCGCGCCCGTCAATCTGTCGCAGGAGCGAACGTTGCTTCCCTTGCGTACGGAAATGGAAGCGATCGCCTGCGGTCTGGCGAGCGAGCGTGCGACCCCGCAGGATCACAAGATCCTCCGAACCTTCATCACCGATCTCGAAGCTTCCAAAGCGGATCTCAGCCTCGAGCGGTTCAACGTCACCGATAGGCTATTGAACAGGGCGATCCTCACGGCGTCCGGTGAGCCGCTTTTGGCAAACACCCTCATCCCGCTGCAGACGCTCTATCGCCGCACCGGCTGGATATACCATACCTATCTCGGCCCCGGCGCTCCGATGGAGACGACGGTCGAAAGCCATATATCGCTGTTGCGCTTCATTGTTTCGGGAGACCGCGCCCGTACGGAGAAATTCGTTCGCGAGATGATGGAGGATCTCGGGAATATGCTGTTGAAGGTGCGCCAGTCGATCGATCCGGCAACGCTCGACGTCAGCCTTGCCGATATGGCCGTGAGAACTGGTGTGGCAGGCCCGATCGATTGATCGAGCGAGTATTCCGATAAAATTCGACATGGGTACGGGCCAAAGCGCCGCCTTGCGGCGGCGCTTTGGCGTCACGAATGCTGCAGGTTTCGCTCGACGGCCTGGTTCGCCAGCCGGTGCCCGCTAGCATCGAACAGGCAGATACGCTCCGTCCGTGGCTGCAGCCAGATCGTCTCTTCCGGCTCTATATCGAGCCGGTCGTGGAAGACGGTGACGATCGTCTGTTCACCCACGGTCGCGGTGACATGGGTTTCCGAGCCGAGGGGCTCGACCACCACCACGCGCGCCGGAATGCCGACATTTGCCGGTGACAAGGCGAAGTATTCCGGCCTGATACCGTAAACACCCTCCACGCCGACGAGTTTTGGCGCGGCGTCGGGCAGAGGCAATAGGATGCCGTCATTCGTCTTGAAGACCGACCGGCCGCCGTTACTGTCAAAGCGTCCATTCAGCAGGTTCATCGCCGGAGAGCCGATGAAGGCGGCGACGAAGGTGCTCTGCGGATTATCGTAGAGTTCGAGCGGCCGGCCGATCTGCTCGATATGGCCGCCATTCATGACGACGATGCGGTCCGCCATCGTCATCGCCTCGACCTGGTCGTGGGTGACGTAGATGGTGGTCGTTGCAAGGCGCCGGTGCAGGCTTTTGATCTCGGCGCGCATGGCGACGCGGAGTTTCGCATCGAGGTTCGACAGCGGCTCGTCGAAGAGGAAGACCTGTGGATTGCGGACGATCGAGCGGCCCATGGCGACGCGCTGGCGCTGGCCGCCGGAGAGCTGGCGGGGATAACGTCCGAGGAGATCGGTGAGGCCGAGAATCTGCGCGGCATGCGCCACGCGCTTCTGCTTCTCGTCCTTCGAGGCGCCGGCAAGTGTCAGCGAAAAGGCCATGTTTTCGGCAACCGTCATATGCGGATAGAGCGCATAATTCTGAAAGACCATGGAGATGTCGCGTTCCTTGGGCGGCAGATTATTGACGACGCGTCCGCCGATGCCGATCGTGCCGCCGGTGATATCTTCAAGGCCCGCGATCATTCTGAGCAGGGTCGACTTGCCGCAGCCCGACGGCCCTACGAGGACGACGAATTCGCCGTCGGCGATGTCGACCGAGACGCCGTGGAGAACTTCCACGGCACCGTAGGCTTTGCGAGCCTTGTCTATGGTGACTGTCGCCATTATACGCCTCCGATCCGGATCTCGTTTGATGACAAGGCCCCTTCGTGAACGAGAAGGCCGACGCCGCCGTCACGGAAGGCATCTGCGGATGTATCCTCCGTCGTTATCGAAACGCCATCGGCCTCGAAGGTTATGCGTGCGCCGTCAGCCTTGACCTTCATTGAAATGTGCTTGTCGAATTCGGTTCTGAAGGCCGTTTCGGCAAGCACTTTGGTGTCCTCGTCGCGCACCCTGACAATCTGCATCTTGCCGTCGCGTGTCACGCGGGCGCCGTAATAGCGGCGCAGGCCCTGTGCACGGATGGCAAGTCCACCATAATTGCCGAGATGGATCATCACCTGACCCGACGCCTGATAATCAGTCCATTGCCGCGTGCCGTGGATGATGATGCCTTCGCCGCTGTTTTGCGAGATACGGAAGGCGGCCGGGAAGCGCTTGGAGAAGAAGCTAGCGCCATTCACCCAGGCCATGCGCCAGAAATCGCCATCGCCGGCCGGACGCTTGAGCGTAAGCTTTGGCGCTCCGTCCCAGCGGAGATAATCGACGAGCAGCCGACCATCGGCGCGCCGACCGGTGCCGTTCACCGCGATGCCGATTTCGGCGATCGGCTGGCCGTCGGCCTCGGGAAGCGTCCATTCGAGAATGGCTTCCGAGCCGGGCTCGATAACAACTGCAGCAGAGTCGATGTCACTCAACTGGTCGCGTTCATTGTAGACACGGATACGCAGGCGAGCTTCGATCGCGCCACGGTTCTGCTGTTCGGCCTTGATGCGGGCTTTTACGATCTGTCCCGGATAGACGAGTGGTGTCGCCATAAGGTCGTAGGTGCGCATGTCGAGCATTTCGCGCGGCGAGAAGGTGGGCGTCGTCACGACGGCGGTTTGGGCTGGCCCAAGCGCTTCGTAATCGATCGTCAGCGCCCGGCCGCTCTCGAATTCCGTATTGCCGACGCGCACGCCATTTGCCGCATCGAGACCTGTCTGAGGACGGAACCCCTGCTGACTTCCCGGCAGAGAGAAATGAAATTGCGCACCGTTCTTCGGCGTGCCAAGCGACTGATGGCCGGCAAGCTGAAGGCCGAGATTGGTCAGGAAATAAGCCTGCCGCACGGCATCGTTGATGGAGTTGCCGCCATCAGCCGACGAGATCAGCATGCGATCGGCGATAGGGCCTCGGAAGTCCGGGCCTTCGCCAAGCCCATCGAGACCGTTCATGATGCCGAGCAGGCAGCCGACATTGCCGGCGTTGCAATCCGTATCCCAGCCCGACGTATTGACGATCATCTGCGCCTTTTGGAAGTCGTGCGGCGCATAGAGCACGGTCATGATCATCAAGGCATGGTTGGGTATGACATGGCAATTGCCGGGATATTTGTCATAGCCGTAATTGTCCTGGATCTTCTGGCGCGTGTCGCGCCAATCGGGATGAGCCCTGTGCCAGGCCCGGATGTCGGCGATCAGCTTTGCGATCAGGCTGTCGCCGGGGATCAGTTTCAGGCCGGTGTCGATCAGATGGTCGATGTCGGAGGCGACAAACGCTTCCGCTTCCATCGCCGCCCACAGCATGGCGGCGTAAACGGATTCGCCGTCATGACTAACCTTGCCGGCTTGTTCGGCGAGCTTGGCCGCGAGTTCCGGCTGGCCAGGTGCCACCATCGCCCATCCGTCGATGAAGATCTGGGCGCCGATCTGCTCGGCAACGCCCTGGCCATTGGTGGCGATCGAGCCGGAATGCGGTGCCGGGACGCCCTTCTTGAGATTGAGCCAGGCAGTGTGTTCGGTCGAGTTGCCGTTGCCGCCCCACCACAGGATCGAGCGTTCCTCGACGATGTAGTTGAGCCAGGCCTTGCCGATTTCCTCAGCCGAAAGGTTTGGCTTGATACCGTAATCTTCAAGGGCGCGGATAAAGGTGAAGGTGCCGGCGACATCGTCATCGGTAACGACGAGTGGTTGGTTCAGACGCTCATGCACGTAATATTCGATCGGGCCTAGCTCTTCCATGATCTTCTGGTAGGTCCACCCTTCAAAAGGGCGGCCGAGATAGACGCCGATGAGCTTGCCCAGGACGCCGGCATAGACACGTTCGAGATAATCGTTCGGAAGCTGCATTGCTCACTCCATTTAATCGATGAATTCGTTCAGCCTTTGACGGAGCCGCCGGCCATGCCCTCGATGAAGCGCTTCTGCATGAAGACGAAAAGCGCGACGACGGGCACGACGATGATGAGGGCCGCGGCCATGATCTCGCCCCAGTCGGAGCTGTACTGGCCGGACAGCAGGAAGAAGGCGATGACGGCTGTCATGTTCTCCTGCTTCTGCAGGAAGGTCGTGGCGATCAGGAACTCGTTCCACGAATTCAGCCCGATGATGAGCGCCACGGTCAGAATGCCCGGCGAGACGATCGGCAGCATCACCCGCCAGAAGACCTGCCAGTGCGTGGCGCCGTCGACGATCGCCGCCTCCTCGAGCTCTTTCGGGACCGCGAGGAAATAGGTCCTGAGCAGCATTACGGCGAAGGGGCTGTAAAGCGCGGTGTAGATCAGCGCCACGCCGAAGATGTTGTTGATCAACCCGAGCTTCGCGAAGCCGAAATAGAGCGGGAAGATATAAAGCTGGATCGGTGCGGTCGTCGTTGCCAAAAGATAGAAGGTGAAGATCTTCCAGCTCTTGATCTTGCGGCGCGCGATCACATACGCCGTCAGCGACGATGTCGTGCAGACGAGCGCAATCGTCGTGCCGGAGACGATCAACGAGTTGATGAAGGTCTTCGAGAATTTGGCGTGGTTCCAGGCATTGGCGAAATTCTGCCAGCGGATCGGCTGCGGCAGTCCGAGCGGGTTCTGCACGATCTGCGCCGCCGGCTTCAGCGAGTTCAGCACCAGAAGCGCGATCGGGAACAGGGCGATGAAGGCAAAGGTTGCCAGAAGGATATAGCAGACCCAAAGGGTCAGCCGGCTTTCCACGAGCCTCATTGTTCGCCCTCCCTGGTCTGGATGCGCACGTAAAAGAAGGTGCCGATGAGCCCGAAGAGGCTGATGACAAGGGCTGCGGCTGCGGCCTGGCCGACGTTCAGGTCGTAGAACGCCTTGCGATAAGCGAGCGTCGAGAGCAATTCACTGGAGAACGCCGGGCCGCCCTGGGTGAGGATGTAGACGAAATCGAAGGCAAGGAACGACCAGATCACCGTCATGATCATCATCAGCGTGATGGTCGGCCGGATGCCGGGCAGCAGCACATAGCGCATCATCTGGAAATAGGTCGCACCCTCGATGCGGGCCGCCTCGATCTGCTCCTGCGGCACCTGGCGGAGTGCGGCGAAGAAGATGACGCAGAGAAAGCCCCACCAATGCCAGAGGTCGACGGTCGCGACGCCGAAAAGCGCGATCGGCGGCTGCGTCAGCGGATTGGGGATCGGCAGCCCGTATTTCTTGAGAAGCCCGAAGACGCCGGTCACGGGGCTATAGATCATCCCCTGCCAGATGCGGGCCGTGATTGCGGTCGCGATGACGACGGGCAGGAAGTAGACGACCTGAAAGAAATTGCTGCCACGGCGCACGATGAGCAGCATCGACGCGGCGAGCAATCCCATGAGGATCGGCACCGTCAGGAAGACGACGGTCCAGATAATATTGTTGCCGAGCGCTAGCCAGAAGACACGGTCGTCGGCAAGCGCGCGAAAATTGTCGAGGCCCGCAAAGGTGGGCGGGGAAATGCCATCCCAATTGCAGAAGGCGAGCGCCACCGTCAGCAAGGCGGGCACGAGGACGATGGCAATGTTGATGACCATCGTCGGGACGAGATAAAGTCGGTGCATATTGTCCTCCGGGGAGGGCAGCGCCTGGCGCGCCGCCCTGCGGCCAGATCAGGTGCGCGCTGGAACCGCTGGCGCCTTGCCGGCGTCACGTTCCTGCTTGAAGGTCTCATCGAGCTTCTTCAGGAAGTCGGCCGACTTCGTTTTCTTAAGCCAGACTTCTTCCATACCGCTGACCAGATAGGTGTCGGTGGCAGGTGGCAGGAAGGTCCAGGTCGTGTAGCCGTATTTGCCGGCGGCGACAGCGCCGGCTAGCTCTTTCATCGCATCCTCGTAAAGAGGTAGCACCTTGTCGGAAAGCTTGACCTTGGAAAGATCGGCCAGCGGCAGGTTCCATTCGCCCTGCCAGACCGAGTTCATCTTGCTGTAGTAGTCATCCGTGAACATGTAATCGAGAACCGCAGCGGCGCCGTCCGCATTGCCCGACTTGGCATTGATCGACAGTGTCGAGCCGATGCCAAGCGCGAAGATCGGATCACCTTTCTCGCTCGGGAAGCCGACAAAGCCGGGTTCCGCATTGTTTTGTGGGAAATAGGTCTGGACGTTGGTGAAGTTCCATGTGCCGGTCGGCGCCATTCCAGCCTGGCCGCTGGCGATCTGCGCAAAGGCCTGCTCGAGCGTTAGCGAGAAATAATTATCGCCGAAATAGCCCTTGTCCCACCACTCGGCGAGCTTGTCGATCGAGTGAACGAAGGCGGGATCGGTCCAGGGGATTGCGCCCGTCAGCGCCTTGTAGACATTCTCTGGTCCCGCAATCGAGTTGAAGGCGATCGAGACATAATGCTCGTTGGCAGGGCGCCAGTCAGCATTGCCGGCGCCAAACGGGGTCAGGCCCTTGGCCTTCATCTCGTCGGCGAGCGCCTCGAAATCTGATATCGTCGTTGGCACTTTCCATTTGTTCTGGTCGAACAAGGTCTTGTTGTAGAAAAGGCCAAGCGTTTCGTATGTCTTTGCCAGCGCGTAGAGTTTGCCGTTGTAACGGCCGAGATCAAGGAAAAGCGGCAGCAGGCGCTCATTCCAGCCATATTTCTTGGCGTAGTCGTCGAGCGGCATAAGCTGACCGGCCTGGGCCATTGCCGCGACATAGCTCGGGCCGGCCGTGAAGACGACATCGGGGCCGGTGCCGGCAAGCATCGCGACGCGCAGCTGCTTGTCGAGATCCGAGCCGCGGAAGTCGATGCTCAGGAGGTCTTCGGGATGCGCCGCATTGAACGGATCGATCAGGATGTTCTTGAGGTTATCCTGGTTCTCCGGTGAAGCGGATTCGTACCAGAAAGATATAGGCTTCTGATCCGCCGCGAATGCGAAGCGGGACATGAGCGGCAGGGCGGCCAGGCCGAAGCCGGCTTTCAAAACTGTACGTCTGTGCATCGGTTTTCTCCTCCCGATTTGATTTTATTCGTTGCTCGTCGAACCCCTGACGATGAGATCGAAGGGCATTTCAACGGCGGTTCCAGTACCGGTCTTCTCTCCGCGCAGGCGATCCATCAGCGTCTGCGCGGCACGTTCTCCCATCTTCCATTGAAACTGCGCGACCGTCGTCAGCGTCGGGGTGACGAGCTTGGCGGCCGAAATGTCGTCGAAACCGACGACGGCGATATCTTCGGGAATGCGGATGCCGCGTTCGCGCAGCGACTGCATCACGCCGATCGCCATCAGATCATTTGCGGCGAAGATGGCGGTCGGTCTGAAATCACCGCCAAGAATGCTCTCGGCCGCGCGTATGCCGCCCATCTCGGAAAATTCGTCATCGATGACACTGTACGTCTGTGCATCGGTTTTCTCCTCCCGATTTGATTTTATTCGTTGCTCGTCGAACCCCTGACGATGAGATCGAAGGGCATTTCAACGGCGGTTCCAGTACCGGTCTTCTCTCCGCGCAGGCGATCCATCAGCGTCTGCGCGGCACGTTCTCCCATCTTCCATTGAAACTGCGCGACCGTCGTCAGCGTCGGGGTGACGAGCTTGGCGGCCGAAATGTCGTCGAAACCGACGACGGCGATATCTTCGGGAATGCGGATGCCGCGTTCGCGCAGCGACTGCATCACGCCGATCGCCATCAGATCATTTGCGGCGAAGATGGCGGTCGGTCTGAAATCACCGCCAAGAATGCTCTCGGCCGCGCGTATGCCGCCCATCTCGGAAAATTCGTCATCGATGACGACGTGATCGGGATGGCCGCGTCTCGAGAGCGCCGCACGATAGCCCTCGATACGATGGGCCTGCGGACCGCCGCGGCCCGCAACAAGCGCGATACGCGTATGGCCGAGGCCCAGCAGGTATTCGGTCACTGTCTGCGCTGCTGCTTGGCTGTCGACATAGATATCGTCGACCGGGATTTCACCGCCACGTTTCTTCGATGATTCAATTCTCACTATAGGAACGCCGGCCTCGACCAATGGACTGAAATCCCTGGCCTTCAGCGTGAAGAAGACACCAATCACGCCGTCGACGCGTCCCTGCCGTGCCCAATCGAGAAAATGACGTTCGCGTTCCGGAGTGCCGTCCGTATTGACCGTGATGACATCATAGTTCAGGCCATCGGCAATGGACTGTATGCCGCGCACCAGCGACGGATAGAACGGGTTGGTGATATCGGGCACGATGCAGGCGATGGTCATCGAGCGGCTCGTCTTCAGCGCCTGCGCAAAGCGGTTGGGTACGTAGCCGAGGTCCTTTGCCGCCTTTGTGATGCGAGCCCATGTTTCCGCCGGGATGGATGCCCCACCGCCGCTCAGAACCATGGAAACGGTAGCCTGCGAGACCCCAGCAGCCCTCGCGACATCCTTTTGCGTTGCTCGTCCGTTCGTCATTATCCGTCTGCTTATACGTATTAGTTATACGTATCAATAAAAGCCTGCTGATTGAGAGTCAAGCGGCCTCATTGGGCTCTGCTCATCCTTTGGCGGAAAGCCCTCATGTGCCGGAGAATAGCCGTTTGTCGACATAGACATTTGCTTGGGGCGCTCAGGCGGGCTTGGCCACGCTTCTGCGGGGCTCGACCCAAGCGAAATTTTGAGCAGTCCGTTACATACTCAATTAACGGTTGAAATCTAAGGTACGGAAATATGGAGAGACCATCACGCCGACACGATCTGGATTTTGTCAGGGTGGCAGCATTTATGCTGCTGATCGTCTATCACGTTAGCCTGATGTACAATTCAAGAACCTTTCTGCTGAAGGCGCCGGACAGCTCTTCCGCCTTCGATGTGATTCATTTGCTGACGCATCCGTGGCGAATGACGCTGCTGTTTTTCATCTCTGGCGCCGTGACTGGTATGCTGCTTGTGAAGCGTCCTCCCGGCGCATTGAGGAGTGCGCGGACAAGACAATTATTGCTGCCTTTTCTGGTGGGCATGCTTTTTTTGATTCCGCCGCAGATATATGTATTTTTGAACGCGAAGATGGGAGTGCATATTAGTCTCTTGCAGGTCTTCTGGGCCTATGTGACCTTGACTCCGGTTCCCTTGCCAGGCGGTGAGCAGACGCTGCTCGCTGGCATGCAACACCTTTGGTATCTCCTGTATCTATGGAGTTATACCGTGATCGTCACGCTTGCCGTGGCGGTATGGCCGTCGTTGTTGCCCTATATGGGAGATCGGCTAGCTCCTTGGTTTACAGGCAAATGGGTACTGATAATGCCCGCCGTGCTATTCATCTTGCTGCGGTTCGTCTTGAGACCGATTTTCCCCCCATCGCTGGAGTTTTTGACTGATTGGTACAATCATGCCGTTTACATGGCTGCATTCCTGATGGGGGCTGTGATGGCAACGCGTGACGATTGCTGGGATGCTATTGTCAACATGCGGAGGCCGGCATTGATTCTGACGGTCGCTTGTGCGCTGGCCTTGGTGTGCCTGTTTCCCAGCCTGCCCTCCAGCGATCCAGACGTGTGGCGGCTGTCTGTCGGGAGAATGCTTGGTGGTACGTTCCAATGGTGTGCGATCGTCGCCATTCTCGGTTATGCGAGGATTTGGTGCAGATCGGAAAACGCCGTGGTCCGATATCTCAACAGGGCGGTTCTCACCTACTACGTTCTCCACCAAACCGTTATGCTGCTGATCGCCTACGAATTGGACCGTTTGGGGCTCTTGTCCGCTGCGTCGTTTGTCCCGATTGCCATCGCCACTTTAGCGATCTGCGCTGTCGTCTATGAACTGAAGCTTCGTCTGGAAAGTGCCGCGAACGCAATATTTCGTCCGCATGCTGCCTGATATCATGGGCAGGCTTGGCAAATTGGATTTTTATCGATTGTCAATTGTCGGGAGCCGGCCGAGCAACCGGCTCCTGCTGCGATGATCTACGGTTAGCGATTGATGGCATTGCGCCTAAAACATAGCGCTCCAAACAGGCAGCGGTAGTCAGATACTGGTACCAACAAACAACGATCTGAAACAGATCGCAATCTCCACACTTCAGACTATCAGTGTACCGCTCCCGATCCGCCGGCCGCAACGATAGCAAAGGGCTTCCCCTCGACGGGAATGCTGCGGACTTCCTTCAGCGATTGGTTATCGACCATACGAACGAGGCTGTGGCGCGGATCGGTAATGGCGATAAGATTGCCGGCAACGGCCAATCGCGGCCGCGGATCGCGCCAGTGGCCATCCTTGCTGTAGGGTTCGGTGACGGTCTCGGATTTCACGATCATGCCTTTCACGACATCGAGGATATGCAGATTGCCGTCCTCGGTGAGAATGTAGGCGATCTGCGGCTTTGCCGGATCGAGTATGAAGTCGACCCGTCGTGTCGGCAGTTCGATCAGCTTATAGGGTTGGTCAGCATTGTCCGGATCGATCAATACAAGGTTCTGCTCGCCATAATTGCCGAGGAAGAATTGCATGGACGTGCCGCCGAGTAATGCCGAAACCTTGCCCTTCGGCAGGGAGGAGCCATAGGCGAGCATCTCGATCTTCGGGCCGTCGATGCCGCCGGGGCGGGCGATCAGGACGCCTTCCTCGCAGCCGAAGGCGACTAGGCGCGCCGATGTTGCCTCGCCGTGTAAGCCGGTGCAATGCTCGATCTTGCCGACCTGTGTGCCCTTTCGGTCCAGCACGCGCAAGCCGAGGCGTGGCGGCAACTCGCCTTCCTTGACGCGAGCCTCCATGTTCGGCACCGACACAAGAAGATGGTTGCCCATCGGAACGGCAACGCCATGGTGGGCGGCGATCGTTTGGAATGAACGAATATCGGGTTTGCCTTCGGCAAGTCCGCCCTCGGACAGGAGATCGAACTTGTCGTCGCGGTCGTAAAAGATCGCCACATCGTTGCCGTGCGTCACCACATGCCCCGGCTTGTCGCCCTTGATCGGTGTCCGGAGCAGTTTCGGATCGGAAAGTTCGATATCGCGATGTTCGCCGTGGTCGGAGAGGGCGATGCCTGTCGCAATCGCATGGACCACATTCTTTTCACCTTGCACGGCAAAGATAGTGCGGCCGGACTGGCTGAGCGAGAGGGCAGCGTAACCGTCAATGTCGAACCGGGCGATTTCCTTGCCATTCGTGGCGTCGATCGCACGGACGATCGGCAGGCTGTGATCGGCGACGAATAGCCGCCAGCTTTCCGCCTCGTTTTCGTCGTCTGCAAACGACGAAAAGGGAAACAGCAAGGCGCAAGCCAGCGATGAGGCTGCAAGCAGGATACCAGAGCTTGTGTTTGGCATGAAAAATCCTTTATGTAATAACATTACGTCGACAACGTAATAAAGTAACCTTGCGTTTGTCTAGCCCCTCCATGCTCGCGTCGGGCGAGATTGTCGGAGCCTATCAACATCGAAATTGGCTTGAGGCTATCGAAGCAGTTGACGCAATTTTAACTGAAGATACTATATGTAGTGTTCGAGGTTCTTCTGATTCGCAAGAATTGGAGGCTAAGATGGGAATCCGGTCGGTGAACATGATGATCGCCAAGCCGGAGCTGCCCCCGCAACTGTGAGCGGTGAGCATTCGTTTGATGACGTCACTGAGGCTATGAGCCTTGGGAAGGCAGGACGAATGTTATGACCCGCGAGCCAGGAGACCTGCCTTGAGCATTGACGTCCACGGGCGGGGTGTCCGGCTGGCGAGCGATGGTCCATGCGGCATGATAGCCGCCGTCGCTTCCTCGAAAACCCCGCATCAATAACTTCGGGGTGAAGTGCATGTTCCTGAGTATCCATAGTCGCCCGCGCGAATGACGGCCGCTTAATGCGTCCGGCAGCCGCCTAGGTTTGCCCCTTTTTCACTCCGCCGAGCGGGAGTCGTCTGACGCCCGAACGACTTTCTATGCCCATTCATACGAGGATATCTCATGAGCATCACCGTCTACAGCAAGCCCGCCTGCGTCCAGTGCACCGCCACGACCCGCGCCCTCGATCGCCAGGGCATCGATTACACCATCGTCGACGTATCGGCCGATGCCGCAGCCTATGAGCTGGTGCAGGGCCTCGGCTATCGTCAGGTTCCGGTTGTCGTTGCCGGCGAACTGCATTGGGCCGGCTTCCGTCCCGACATGATCAGCGCTCTCGCTTAAGGATCCTGGCGGTGGGCGAGATTGTCTATTTCTCCAGCCGATCGGAAAACACTCATCGCTTCGTTGCCAAGCTTGCATTGCCGGCCACGCGTATCCCGCTTGCCGCGGGGAACGAGCTTCGCGCGACTTCACCCTATGTCCTGATCGTCCCAACCTATTGCGGTGAAGGTGGCAAGGGGGCCGTGCCCAAGCAGGTAATCCGCTTCCTCAACGATACGGGCAACCGTTTAAATATCCGCGGGGTCATCGCCGCGGGCAACAGCAACTTCGGCGCGACCTATGGGATCGCCGGCGACATCATCTCTGTCAAATGCCAGGTGCCGTATCTCTATCGGTTCGAGCTTCTGGGCACGGATGAGGATGTCGCCAATGTCAGACACGGATTGGAACGATTTTGGACACGCTAAGCTCTTCTTTGTCGCGGGATGCGGGCGAAAAACCGCAGAGCACGTTTTCTCATCCCGCGAGCGACCGATCCGCGAAAGTCACGGAAACGGCGCTGGACTATCACGCCCTCAACGCCATGCTGAACCTCTATGACGAGCACGGAAAGATCCAGCTCGACAAGGATCGAATGGCGGCCAAGCAATATTTCCTCCAGCACGTCAACCAGAACACGGTCTTCTTCCATAACCTTAGAGAAAAGCTCGATTATCTGGTAACGGAGGGCTATTACGAGCAGGAGGTGCTCGACCAATATTCCTTCAATTTCGTGCGCGATCTCTTCGATCACGTCTATGCGAAGAAGTTCCGCTTCCCGACCTTCCTCGGCGCCTTCAAGTATTACACTAGCTATACGCTGAAGACCTTCGACGGAAAGCGCTATCTTGAGCGCTACGAAGACCGTATCTGCATGGTGGCGATGACGCTGGCCGGCGGAAACGAGCAGCTCGCCCGCAATCTCGTCGACGAGATCATCTCCGGCCGTTTCCAGCCGGCAACGCCGACTTTCCTCAATGCCGGCAAGAAGCAGCGCGGTGAGCTGGTCTCCTGCTTCCTGCTGCGCGTCGAAGACAATATGGAGTCTATCGGCCGGGCCATCAATTCCGCGCTGCAACTGTCCAAGCGCGGCGGTGGCGTGGCACTGTCTCTCACGAATATTCGCGAGGCCGGTGCGCCGATCAAGCATATCGAGAACCAGTCGTCAGGCATCATTCCTGTCATGAAGCTGCTGGAAGATTCCTTCTCCTACGCCAACCAGCTTGGCGCGCGGCAGGGAGCGGGCGCCGTCTACCTGAACGCCCACCACCCTGACATCATGCGTTTCCTCGATACCAAGCGCGAAAATGCCGACGAGAAGATCCGCATCAAGACCCTGTCGCTCGGTGTCGTCATTCCCGATATCACCTTCGAGCTCGCGAAGAACAACGAGGATATGTATCTCTTCTCGCCGTATGACGTGGAGCGCGTCTATGGCGTGGCGTTTACCGAAATCTCGGTGACGGAAAAATATCGCGAGATGGTCGCTGATAGCCGCATCCGCAAGAAGAAGATCAAGGCGCGCGAATTCTTCCAGGTGATCGCCGAGATCCAGTTCGAGAGCGGCTATCCCTACATTATGTTCGAAGACACGGTGAACCGCGCCAATCCGGTAGCCGGCCGCATCACCATGAGCAATCTGTGCTCTGAAATCCTGCAGGTCAGCGAAGCCAGCGAATATGGCGACGATCTCTCCTACAAGCATATGGGTAAGGACATCTCCTGCAATCTCGGCTCTCTCAATATCGCCGCGGCAATGGACAGCCCCGATTTCGGCAAGACCATCGAAATGTCGATCCGGGCGCTGACTGCGGTTTCCGATATGAGCCACATCTCCTCCGTGCCCTCGATCGAGAAGGGCAACGATGACAGCCATGCGATCGGCCTCGGGCAGATGAACCTGCACGGTTATCTCGCCCGCGAGCGCATCTTCTACGGTTCGGAAGAAGGCGTCGACTTCACCAATATCTATTTCTACACGGTCACCTACCATGCCATCCGCGCCTCGAACCTGCTGGCGGTCGAGCGCGGGCAGAGCTTCAAGGGCTTCGAGAATTCGAAATATGCGTCCGGCGAGTATTTCGACAAATATACCGGCCAGGAATGGAAGCCGGCGACCGAGCGTGTCGCGGAAATCTTTGAAAAGGCTGGTATCGCCATCCCGATGCAGGAGGATTGGCTAGAGCTGAAGAAAGCCGTCATGGAAGGCGGTCTCTATAATCAGAACCTGCAGGCCGTGCCGCCGACCGGTTCGATCTCCTATATCAACCACTCGACCTCTTCGATCCATCCGATCGTCTCCAAGATCGAGATCCGCAAGGAAGGCAAGATCGGCCGTGTCTACTATCCGGCCGCCTTCATGACCAACGACAATCTCGACTACTACCAGGATGCCTATGAGATCGGGCCGGAGAAGATCATCGACACCTATGCGGCAGCAACCCAGCATGTCGACCAGGGCCTGTCGCTGACGCTGTTCTTCCGCGACACAGCGACCACGCGCGATATCAACAAGGCGCAGATCTATGCCTGGAAGAAGGGCATCAAGACCATCTACTACATCCGGCTTCGCCAGATGGCGCTCGAAGGCACGCAGGTTCAGGGCTGCGTTTCCTGCACGCTCTGAACCTTTGAGGGACGATAAAATGAACATGCAATTCAAGCCGGCGAGCCGCGTTCGCGCCATCAACTGGAACCGCATCGAGGACGACAAGGATCTCGAGGTCTGGAATCGCCTGACCGGGAATTTCTGGTTGCCGGAAAAGGTGCCGCTGTCGAACGACAGCCAGTCCTGGGCAACCCTGAAGCCGGAGGAGCAGCAGCTCACCATCCGCGTCTTCACCGGACTGACGCTGCTCGACACGATCCAGAACGGCGTCGGCGCCGTCAAGCTGATGGCCGATGCCGTAACCCCGCATGAAGAAGCGGTGCTGTCGAACATCTCCTTCATGGAAGCCGTGCATGCGCGCTCCTATTCGTCGATCTTCTCGACGCTCTGCCTGACGCCCGATGTCGACGACGCCTATCGCTGGTCCGAAGAGAACGAGTTCCTGCAGAAGAAGTCGACGCTGATCATGGAACAGTATTCGTCCGGCGATCCCCTGCGGAAGAAGGTCGCCAGTGTCTTCCTTGAAAGCTTCCTGTTCTATTCGGGCTTTTATCTGCCGATGTTCTGGTCGAGCCGCGCCAAGCTCACCAATACGGCCGACATGATCCGCCTCATCATCCGCGATGAGGCCGTGCATGGCTATTATATCGGCTACAAGTTCCAGCGCGGTCTGGAGCAGCTTTCGCAAGAGCGGCGGCAGGAGATCAAGGATTTTGCCTTCGATCTGTTGCTGGAGCTTTACGACAACGAAGCCAAATATACCGAAGCGCTCTATGACGGCGTCGGGCTGACGGAAGACGTCAAGAAGTTCCTGCACTACAACGCCAACAAGGCGCTGATGAACCTCGGTTACGAGGCGCTTTTCCCTGCCGAAGCCTGCAAGGTCAATCCGGCGATCCTGTCAGCACTTTCGCCGAATGCCGATGAAAATCACGACTTCTTCTCGGGCTCCGGCTCGTCCTACGTCATCGGCAAGGCGGTCGCGACCGAAGACGAAGACTGGAATTTCTGAGATTGCATCTCCTGCAGCCTGGATAATTTACCTATGATTTCCGATCGTAGCCAATCGGCTGCGATCGCTGTTTTAATTACCGTTTGCGTGACTGGTGCCGCGTTTTGCAGATCTGTCAAAATCCCATGATACGCCCCGGCGAAGACGTCCGGCTTCGGGCGATTCGCGCGCATTCCCGCGAGGTGAGGACCTATCATGGACTATGCCGACTATATCGCCGATCCCGCGCGTGACTGCGCGATCGTGGTTCATCGCGGGATCTGGCGCGCTGCGCCGGAAAACAGCTTGCTTGCGATCGAGCGGTCAATCGCTGCCGGCTATGACGTGGTCGAGATCGACGTGCGGTGCAGCAGCGATGGAGAGTTTTTCCTTCTGCATGACGATACGCTTGAGCGGACGGCTGGTCTCGCGCAAGAGGCAGAAGGGTTGACGCTGCAGCAATTGTCGAGCCTGAACCTGCGCGACTGCGATGGCGGCGAGACGAACCGAATGACGGGAGAAAAGCTGCCGAGCCTAAAGGATGTCTTCGACCTCACGCGCGGCCGCATTTTCCTGCATCTCGATGTCAAGCGCAGAGACATGATCCCTGACGTGATTGCCTGCGCCCGGGCGATGGGCGTCGATCGGCAGGTTGATTTTTGGGGCGATCTGAAAACCTCGGACGATCTCGCCTGGATCCGGGGCAACGTGTCGCCGGAGATGGTTCTGTTCATGGCGAAAACACGCCTCGGTTCCGCTGACGCCGAAAACCAGCTCGATCTTCTGTGCCAGCTCAACCCGCTGCTCTGTGAAATCTACTTCGACAGTCTTGATCAGCTTTCGGCCCGCAAGGCACTTTTTGTGGATGCGGGTGCGCGCCTTTGGGTCAATACGCTCGATTCCGTTTCCTGCGCCGGCTTCACGGATACTGCCGCTCTGCAGGATCCTGCGGCGATTTGGGGCAGGCTTATTGATGCCGGCGTCTCCGCGATCCAGACGGACGAGGCTGAGGCGCTGAAGACCTATCTCAAGACGCGTTAACCGGCCCTTCGATGAGATTAGTCAGCGGTGTTCGCCTTCGTTTGAAAACGCAAACGGCCGGCCCCAACAGATAGAGCCGGCCATTGAACCATCGGATCTTAACGATCCGGATCTGGATTATTTGTTGAGTGCATCCTTCAGCGCCTTGGCGGGCGTGAAGGCGAGCTTCTTCGATGCAGCAACCTTGATGGTTGCGCCCGTTCCCGGATTGCGTGCTTCGCGCGCCGGCGTATCCTTGACTTTGAACTTGCCAAAGCCCGGGATCGAGGTTTCGGTGCCGGATGTTGCGGCCCCGGTAATAGCTGCAAAGACGGCTTCGACAATCGCCTTGCTCTGGACTTTGGTAAGCTTGTGGTCTGCAGCAATCTTGTCTGCGATTTCATTGGTGGTGGTCATGAGGCTTCCCCCGCATTGATGACATCGGAATCATTTCCATTGCCGATGTCCATTGTCACCTGGAGTCCGGCCTGGAAAAGCCGAGAATGCCTGTATTTCCACAGGTTCCGACGCATCAGGCCCGTTTGCGAGGCCTTGCATGGGTGATTCCGGAGGGTAAGCGACCATGAGCGGCGGCATCGAGACGCCAGTTGCATCTCTGATCGGGCTGTCCCGAATCTATCAAAACAACCGATATCGAGCCTAGATCGTGCCTTCGGATGAGGGATGGCGCCTGTGTCTGCGCAATCAGGTCTGGCCTTTCGAGGGGTGGCCGTATAGTGCCTGATCATGATGAAGGATGGAGTAGGCCATGGAAGATGAGATCAAGATAGACAATCGCGGCGATTTCGGGCTCTGGGCCATCGAGGTTGCAAAGCAGATCATCAGCGAGCAGGGCTTCGAGCTGGCCAAGGCGGCGCGCGATGGCACGGACGATGATGTTCGCGTGGCCGGCAATGCGCTTGGGCAGGCGATCACCAATGCGCTGATGGAAGTTTATGACGGGTTGCTCGAAAAGCTCGACGAACGCTGAAGGAACCTCCGTCGACTGGTCGAGAAGACTGGAATCTCGCCGTTTTCTCGATCGTCCAAGCAACGATTTCCTTTGCCCGGCTCATGTCTCGACGTGCTCAGGATTGAGATTTTGACCGGCTGCCAACTTACAATCGCAACCTGGCGTCCCCATATGAGGGCGGAAACGATTTTCTGCCCAATGACAGGAGAGCCAATGTTCCGCGCAGTACCGCGTTTTGCCAAGATCGCAGCCATCGTCGTCCTTGCCGCCGCTTCATCTTTAGCGACCTTTGACGCTGTCGATGCGCGTCGGGCTGGATCCAGCGGGTTCGGAAGCCGTGGGACGCGCACCTTCGATGCCCCGGCTGTAACGCGGACGGCACCCACGCAGGCAGCCCCGATCGATCGGTCGATGACGCAGCGACCGCAGCAGCAGACAACGACCCAGCCGCCGCTCGGCGCACCGCAGCGTCCAGGCCTTTTTGGCGGCTTCGGTGGATCGATGATTGGTGGTCTGATCGCCGGCGGCCTTCTCGGCATGATGCTCGGCCATGGTTTCGGCGGCGGCGTCGGCTTCCTCGGCATGCTGCTGCAGATCGGCCTGATCGTGCTGCTCATCAGCTTCGCCATGCGCTTCTTTGCAAACCGCCAGCGCACGCAATATGCGGCACCCGGATCTGGGCCGTCCTACAACATGAACGCCATGAACAATGCTGGCGCCTCGCCGCGTCCTTCCTTTTCGATCCCGTCCATCGGTGGTGGAACGGCGGGCGGGCCGAAAGCACGCCAAGCCAATGACGAGATCGGGCTGCAACAGGCCGATCTCGATCGCTTCGAGCATCTTCTTACCGAAATCCAAACGGCCTACGGTGCCGAGGACTATGCAACGATCCGCAGACTGACCACGCCGGAAGCGATGTCCTATCTTGCCGAGGAGCTGGGCGAGAACGCCACCCACGGTGTGCGCAACAGCGTTTCAGACGTCCGCCTGCTGCAGGGCGATATCGCCGAAGCCTGGCGCGAGGGCGACAGTGAATATGCAACGCTTGCCATGCGTTATTCCAGCATCGACGCGATGGTCGATCGTGCGACCGGGAAGCTTGTCGACGGCGACGATCGCAATCCTTCGGAAACGACCGAGCTCTGGACCTTCGTGCGCAAGCCGGGTGCTGATTGGACGCTTTCCGCGATTCAGGGAACGGAAACCCACTAGGCGCCGCGGCTTTATCATAGAAGCGCCCTCGCGACGGGTCGGGGGCGGTTGACCATATTCACAAACTGATAACCCTCCGCTCTTCATCGCCGGAAGAGGCCAAGCGGATGTGGAAACGATACCGCATGTGCCATTGACTCGATGGATTCATTCTCTAATGTGCATGTGTGGAAACGTTACCACATTGGGAGGAAATGGATGAAATCCGCGCGGCTCAACCGCCTGTTTGGCGTATCTGGAAATTGCTTCGACGTCGCCATCGATCATGGCATGTTCAATGAACGGACCTTTCTGGCCGGCATCGAGGATATGCGGACGGCGGTCAAGGTGATTGCCGACGCCGCGCCCGATGCCATCCAGCTTCCTCCGGGAACTGCGCCCATTTTGCAGGCGATTCCCGGTAAAAATCGTCCGGCTCTGGTGTTGCGGACCGATATCGCCAATATCTATGGCAATCCACTGCCCTCGGCGCTGTTTTCCGAGATGATCGACCGGGGTGTGGAGCAGGCGGTGGTGCTCGATGCTGCCTGCGTCGTCGTCAATCTTCTGATGCTGCCGAACCAGCCTGAAGTCTACCGCGCCTGCGTGCGCAACGTGAACAGCCTGAAGCGCGAATGCGAGATTTACGGCATGCCGCTTATGGTCGAGCCGCTGGTCATGCAGGATAATTCCAAGGGTGCCTATATGGTCGACGGCACGATCGACAAGATCCTGCCGCTGGTGCGCCAGGCAGCCGAACTCGGCGCCGACATCATCAAGGCCGACCCCTGCGACAACGTGCAGGAGTATCATCGTGTCATCGAGATCGCTCAGGGCCTGCCCGTGCTGGTGCGTGGCGGCGGCCGCGTCTCGGATCAGGAAATACTCTCGCGCACGAAACAGTTGATGGAGCAGGGCACCCGCGGCATCGTTTATGGCCGCAATGTCATCCAGCACAACAATCCAGCCGGCATGACGCGCGCGCTGATGGCGATCGTCCATGAAGAGGCGTCCGTCGAAGACGCCTCGCGGCATCTCGCCTGACGCATCCTGGGAGGAGGAACGATGAAAAGAGTATTCCGCTTCGGCGTCATCGGCTGCGGCTTGATGGGGCGCGAATTCGCAAGCGCTGCGGCGCGTTGGCTGCATCTGGCCGATACAAGAGCCCGACCGGAAATCGTCGCCGTCTGCGACACCAATCCAGCACTTCTCGACTGGTTCAAGGACAATGTGCCATCAGTCCGGCAATCCACCGGCGATTATAAGGAGCTGCTGGCCAATCCGGATGTCGACGCCGTTTATTGCGCCGTGCCGCATGTGCTGCATCAGCAATTCTATATCGACATTCTAAAAGCTGGAAAGCATCTGCTTGGCGAAAAGCCGTTCGGCATGGATGCGGCACAGAACCGCGAGATCATGGCGGTTCTTGCCGAAAACCCGAAGCTTCTGGTTCGCTGCTCGTCGGAAATGCCGTTCTTCCCAGGAGCGCAGAAGGTCATCGCGCTCGCTGAAAGCGGCGAGATGGGCGATATTCTCGAAGTCGAAGCCGGCTTCCTGCACTCCTCCGATATCGACAGGCAGAAGCCGATCAACTGGAAGCGCATGGCCGATATCAACGGTGACTATGGCTGCATGGGCGATCTCGGCATGCATGTCCTGCACGTACCCTTGCGGCTCGGCTGGCGTCCGCAAACCCTGCATGCGCAACTGGTCAAGAAGATCACCGAGCGGCCGGACGGAAAGGGCGGCATGGTGCCGTGCACGACCTGGGACAACGCAACGATCAGCACCCGCGTCAGCGCGGGCGGCCAGGATTTTCCGATGGTGCTGAAGACTTGGCGTATCGCTCCGGGCGAAGCCAATAGCTGGTATATTCGCGTCCTCGGCATGAAGAAGAGCGCTTTCTTTACCACCAAGTCGCCGCGGCAATGGCAATGGATGGATTATACCGGTGGTACGCAGGCCTGGAGCACCGAAGACCTCGGATACGGCTCCCTCTTCCCGGCGATCACCGGCAAGATCTTTGAATTCGGCTTTGCCGATGCCATCCAGCAAATGTGGGCGGCCTTCGTCGATGAATTGGCAGGTGGAAACGCCAATGGTTTTTCCTGCGCCACGCCGGAAGAAGCGCAGGCTCATCACGCGGTACTGACGGCGGCGCTGAAATCCGGCCGTGAGAATATCGTGGTGCCGGTCGACTACGAAGGAGCAACCGCCCGATGAAGCGCTCCGAGATCAACGAAGCGCTGCGGCGCGCAAGCAAAACCCTCGAACATTGGCGTTGGTCGCTGCCGGAATGGGGTTATTGGACTGCGGAGGATTTCGCCGCCAATCCGGAAGCAGCGCGATATCTGCGCAGCCATCAGCTGGGGTGGGACGTCACGGACTTCGGCTCCGGCCGGTTTGCCGAATGTGGTCTCGTGCTGTTTTGCCTGCGCAACGGCATCGTCGGTGTTGAGGGCGAGCGCACCTATGCCGAGAAGCTGCTTTTCGTCGAGGAAGGGCAGGTAACGCCAACCCATCGCCATCAGGCAAAGATGGAGGACATCATCAACAGGGCCGGCGGCGATCTCGTGATCGAATTCGCTGCGACCGACGCCGAGGGCAATGTGCTGCAGGATGACGTGACCGTCCCGGTGGATGGCTTGCCGAGAAAACTTGCCGCATGGGAACCGCTGGTTCTTTCCCCCGGCCAAAGCGTGACGATCCACACCGGGCTCTATCATCGCTTCTACGGCCGAAAGGGCGGCGGGCCGGTCTTCGTCGGTGAGGTCAGTCAGGTCAATGACGACAATAGCGATAACTACTTTCTAGAGCCGATCGGGCGCTTCGCCGCGATCGAGGAGGATGAGCTGCCTCTCAGGCCACTCTGGAATGAGGCAGGTGGCTGATGCGGACCGGGGAGGAGGTTCGCGACAGCGAAAGGAAAGACAAGGGAGGCATCGTCTGCGCGGGAAACTTCATCGTCGACCGCGTGCATACGCTGTCCTACTGGCCCGAACAGGGTAATCTTGCCTATATCCAGCATCAGGATGTGGGCGTTGGCGGCGGGGCCGCCAATGTCGTCACCGATCTCGCCTCGCTCGGCTTTCCCGGAAAGCTCGCGGCGGCAGGCTGCATCGGCACGGATATCGATGGCGGGATTGTCAAGACGCGGCTTCAAGGCGCCGGCATCGATGTCAGCGGTCTGCGGGAGCTTCCCGACCATGCGACGGCGCATACCCATGTCATGAACGTGCCGGGGCAGAACCGTACGTTCTTCTATCATGGTGGTGCCAATGATGCGGTGACGGATGTGCTCATCTCGCCCGCGACCTTTGCCAACGCCGGCTATCGCTTCTTCTATCTTGGCTATCTGATGTTGCTGCCCGGTCTCGATGCCATCGATGCGGATGGTCGATCGGGGGCGTCGCGCTTGCTTCAGGCCGCGCACAATGCCGGCCTGACCACCTGCGTCGATTTCGTCTCCAGCGAGGACCCGGAGTTTGCGGCAAAGGTCGGCGCAGCCCTGCCATATTGTGATTTCCTCGTCATCAACGAAATCGAGGCAGGTAGGGCAACCGGCATGACCGTACGAGATGCGAAGGGGGAGTTGATCGAAGCGGCATTATTGGCAGCGGGTGAGCGTTTGCTGATCGCGGGTGTCGCCAAGGGGGCAATCATTCACGCTCCGGAAATCTGCTTCTGGTTTGCGCCGGGCGCAAAGCCAATTATCTCCCGCTCCCGACCGGTCGATCCGGCCGATATCGTCAGCACCGTCGGCGCGGGCGACGCTTTTTGCGCCGCCGTACTCTACGGCCTGCATGAGGATTGGCCCGTCGAGCGCATCTGCGCCGCTGCCCATGCCGCTGCCGCCCGTTGCCTTGGAGGGGCGACCGCGACCGATGGCATCCCTGACATGGCGGCACTTCTGGCGGATGTGAAGGAGATGCAGTCCGCCTGTGCTTAACGCGGGTAGCAGAGCCGCAATGCACATCATTGGGTGCTATAGTGCCGATGGGAGTGGCACAGTGAGCATCAAAGAATCGAACCTTATGCTTGGAGGAGGCGAATGAGGGCAGTCCGTTTGGAAGCGATCGGCCATATGGCCATGCACATGGTCGAGAAACCGACTGCCGGGCCGGGAGAAGTCGTCGTGCGCGTAATGGCTGCGGGCATCTGCGGATCCGACCGGCACATGTACAAGGGCGAATATCCAACGGCGATCCCGGTGACGCTTGGCCATGAATTCTGCGGCCTCGTGGAGGAGGTGGGTGAGGGCGTTTCGTCGTTCGTCGGCGGAGAACTCGTCACGGTCGACCCGAATATCGCTTGCGGCACATGCCCGGCTTGCAGGCGTGGCCGGCCGAACCTGTGCGCCAACCTGAAGGCCATCGGCGTGACGCGGGATGGTGGCTTTGCCGACTATGTCGCGGTTCCCTGCGGCCAGGCGTTCACGCTGCCTGCGGATCTCGATCCCGTTCATGGCGCCTTTTGCGAGCCGCTGGCCTGCTGCATCCATGCCATCGACAAGGCGAAGATTCGCCCGGGTGACAGCGTCGCCATATTGGGCGGCGGCGTCATCGGACTGCTCATGGTGCAACTGGCCCGTCTCGCAGGCGCGGATCAGATCATCCTGATCACGAGGCAGCTATCGCGGCGCGAAGCGGCTTTACGGCTGGGCGCAACGCAGGCTCTTGATCCGACGGCGACAGATGCGGTTGCCGCCGTTCGGCAGTTGACCCATGGCGGCGTCGATGTGGTTATAGAATGCGCCGGCGTTCCCGAGACGCTCCAGACGGGCGTTCAGATGGTGCGGCGCGGTGGTGCCTTCGTGCTGTTCGGTGTGACGCCGGCGGGGCTGGAAGTGCCCGTGTTGCCGTTCGATCTGCTTGTCAACGAGATCGAGATCAGGCCAGCCTATCTCAATCCCTTCACGCATTCCCGCGCCGCCGGCATGGTGGCAAGCGGGATTCTGGAGCTGGATTCGCTTGTGACGAAGACGATCGGCCTTGAGGATGTTGCGGGTGTGGTCGGCAGCGCGCCGCTGGCAGGCGAAATCAAGGTCATCGTTCGGCCATGAATCTCGTTTTGGGGCTCGGTTCATTCATTTGCGGACGGGACCGGTGGAGTCGCGCTGGATCAATGTGACCGGCACCTTGAGGATGGCGCCGTTCTGGGGCTCTCCATCTGCTTGCTGCACTTCGATCAGCGTCTCCAATCGCCGGACTGCCTGTTCGCCGACACCACGGATCGGCTGCGCTACGGTCGTCAACCGCGGAAAGACATAGGCCGCCTCCGGCAGATCGTCGAAGCCGATGACCGAATAGTCACGAGGCACTGAAAAGCCATGATCCTGAACGGCGTGGATTGCAGCGATCGCCGAAATATCCGTCGCGCCGATGATCGCGGTCATTTCGGGTCGTGAGGCCACCAGTTCTTTCGCCAGCGGATAGGCGGCGGCGAAGCTGTGTTCCTCCGCCATGCGTACGGCAGCGGGGGTAATGCCATTTTCAGCCAATTCAACCGTAATACCTCGAAGGCGAAGTTGGACCGGCTGACTATGGGCGGGGGCGCCGACGATGCCGATCGCGCGATGGCCGAGGCCGATCAGATGGCGGGCCATCAATCGTCCGCCTTCCTCGTGATCGGCCATGATGGCGTCGTCCGTTATACCCGTGAGCTCGCGATCGATCGCGACGATGGGGATATGTGCGTCGCGCAATGCTTCAAAATGCAAGGTACTGCCAAAGGCACTTGCGACGATGACGCCGTCGACGCGCTGGGATAGCAGCATGGAAATGTAGCGCGCTTCGTGGTCCATGTTTTCAGCCGTGCTGCAGATCAGCGTCTGGTAGCCGCGCCGGAACAATTCCTGCTCGATAGCGTGGGCAAGGATGCCGAAGAAGGGCACGTCGATCGATGGCAGCATCAGCCCGATCATCCGGCTTGGAGCCCCGCGCAGCATACGCGCTCCCTTGCTCGGGGTGTAGTTCAGCGTGCGGATGGCGGCCTCGACGCGCTCCCGAAGCTCGGGAGACGCATAGCCGCTATTGTTGAGCACGCGTGAGACTGAAGAGACCGAGGTTCCCGCGAGTTTGGCGATATGTCGGATGCTGGTCGTCACTTGCTCGCGTTTCTTTGGCTTGCTGTCGAATGGTTGGGAAGGGGCGCAACTCACCCCATCATGGACTAAATCACCGCCAGGATACCGCATCAAGCGTTACCCATATCCTTATATTCCGTCACGCCGATTCCATCTATGTTAGACTTATTGCATATGACATTACGCAGTCATTGGAAGTATTCTCGATTGCCGGAGCGTCCTTGAGATTCTGCGCGGATGACCAAGGGATATCAATGAAATAACGGCGACATGGCTGCTAAATGCAGCCGCATTTTTTCGACAGAATTCGCCAATCCGCGCAGGCTTTCGGCTGGCATTCAGGCATCCGCACAAGCCGCCGTCGCCCAGGCCGGCATTTATAAGATTTTTATATCTTCGGCGGTCCGGCCGTCTCGAACGTTAATGCAGTTCAGCCGCATATTGTATGGCGAAGATACACACGAAGTGATCTTCCCCTCGGCAGAGAGAAAAGAGGCGCCTCTTCGTCGGAGCGCGCCTTTCATCGCTTCTGCAGTCAACAATAACAATCAAGGAATCGCGATCGATGATGGACGTTCTTCTTGTCGGGATCGGCGTTTTATTCTTCCTCCTTTGCGTCGCCTATACCAAGGCCTGCGACAGCCTCTAGTCGGAGAGACGGCAATGCTTCTCGATTACATTCTCGGTGGCGGCGTGACGATCTTTCTCACCGTCTACCTGGTCTATGCTCTCATTCGCCCCGAGCGCTTCTAATAGCGCTGGATAGGGAAAGTTATCTCCATGACCTTCAACGGATGGCTTCAGATCCTCATTTACATCGGGATCCTTCTCCTGCTCGTCAAACCGCTCGGCGGTTACATGACGCGTGTTTTTACCGGCGAGCGCACCTTCCTCTCCTTCGTCCTCCGTCCTGTGGAACGGGGGCTTTATCGTTTGGCCGGTACGGATGAGCGCGAAGAGCAGCACTGGACGACCTATTCGGTTTCCATGCTGCTGTTCAGCCTTGCTGGCTTCATCGTTCTTTACGCACTGCAACGACTGCAAGGCAGCCTGCCGTATAATCCGGCCGGCATGACCGCAGTCGGCCCGGAACTGTCCTTCAACACGGCAACGAGCTTCGTCACCAATACCAATTGGCAGAATTACGGCGGCGAAAGCACGATGTCCTATCTCGTGCAGATGGCTGGCCTCACCGTGCAGAACTTCGTTTCCGCGGCAACCGGCATCGCTATCGCCATTGCGCTGATCCGCGCATTCGCGCGTGCCTCGGGCAAGGCGATCGGAAATTTCTGGGTCGATATGATCCGCGCAACGCTCTATGTGCTGCTGCCGATCTGCATCGTTCTGACGATTGTTTTCGTCTATCTCGGCGTGCCGCAGACGCTCGGCCCCTATGTCAACGCCACCACGCTCGAAGGTGCGCAGCAGACGATTGCCGTCGGTCCCGTTGCCTCGCAGCTTGCCATCAAGATGCTCGGCACGAATGGCGGTGGCTTCTTCAATGCCAACTCGGCGCATCCGTTCGAAAACCCCGACGCCATCTCCAACCTCCTGCAGATGCTGGCGATCTTCGCCATCGGCGCGGCGCTCACCAACGTCTTCGGCCGCATGGTCGGCAGCCAGCGTCAGGGCTGGGCGATCCTGGCTGCAATGGGTACATTGTTCATCGCCGGTGTGATCGTCACCTATTGGGCTGAGGCTGCGGGCAATCCGCTGATCCATGCACTCGGTGTCCAGGGCGGCAATATGGAAGGCAAGGAAGTTCGCTTCGGCATTGCCGCCTCCTCGCTCTTTGCAGTCATCACCACGGCGGCATCTTGCGGTGCAGTCAACGGCATGCTCGACAGTTTCACCGCGATCGGTGGTCTGATCCCGCTCATTAACCTGCAGCTCGGCGAGGTCATCGTCGGCGGTGTCGGTGCCGGCTTCTATGGCATCTTGATGTTCGTCGTTATCGCCATCTTCGTTGCAGGCCTGATGGTCGGGCGCACGCCGGAATATCTCGGCAAGAAGATCGAGGCTAAGGAAGTGAAGATGGCAATGCTTGCCGTGCTTTGCCTGCCCGCCGGCATGCTGATCTTCACGGCGATCTCCGTGGTATTGCCCTCCGCCGTTGCCTCGATCGCCAATGCCGGCCCGCACGGCTTCTCGGAAATCCTCTATGCCTATAGCTCGGCGGCGGCAAACAACGGCTCGGCCTTCGGTGGTCTGTCCGGCAATACCCCTTGGTACAACATCACGCTCGGTATCGTCATGTTGATCGGCCGTTTCCTGGTCATCGTTCCGGCACTTGCGATTGCTGGCTCGCTGATCACCAAGAAAACGGTTCCTGCCTCGGCCGGCACCTTCCCGACGGATGGCCCGCTCTTCGTCGGCCTGCTGGTCGGCACGATCCTGATCGTCGGCGGCCTGACCTTCTTCCCGGCGCTGGCGCTCGGACCGATTGTCGAACATCTGTCGATGATTGCAGGCCAGACCTTTTAAGGAATGACGGCCATGAGCCAACCGCTTTTGGGCAAGCTTAGAAAAGTCATCGATCCACGCCCCTTCGACAGGGGGCGTGGCCCGGCCGGAACAACCTGTGCTTCCGACGCCATTTTGCTGGCGATGGCTGCCTTGTTCCTCGGCCTTGTCGTCTTCGGATTTTTAATCGGCTGATCGGCGGCGTTCCGATCTGACGTTTTCCTCTTCACGCTGGAGCCTCTTATGAGCCAGTTAAAATCAGCGAGTATTCTGGATTCTCGCATCCTCGTTCCGGCGATCGGCGCTTCGTTCAAGAAGTTGAACCCGCGCACGCTTGCCAAGAACCCTGTCATGTTCGTGGTCGCCGTCGTTTCGATGCTGACGACCGTCCTCTTCTTGCGCGACCTCGTCACCGGCGGCGGCAATCTTGCCTTCTCGCTGCAGATCAATATCTGGCTCTGGTTCACGGTGCTGTTTGCCAATTTCGCGGAAGCCGTTGCCGAAGGCCGCGGCAAGGCGCAGGCGGATTCGCTGCGCAAGTCGCGCACCGAAACCCAGGCAAAGCTTTTGGTCGGTAACAGCCGCACCGACTACAAGATGGTGCCTGGCACCAGCTTGAAGGTCGGCGACGTCGTTCTCGTCGAAGCCGGCGACATCATCCCCTCCGATGGCGAGGTGATCGAAGGTGTTGCTTCGGTCAACGAAGCCGCGATCACCGGCGAATCCGCACCTGTCATTCGTGAATCAGGCGGCGACCGTTCGGCCGTAACGGGCGGCACACAAGTGCTCTCGGACGAAATCCGCGTACGCATCACTGCCGCCGCCGGTTCGACCTTCATCGACCGCATGATTGCGCTGGTGGAAGGCGCCGAGCGGCAGAAAACGCCGAACGAAATCGCGCTCAACATCCTGCTTGCCGGCATGACGCTGATCTTCGTGCTCGCGACCGTCACCATCCCGAGTTTTGCCGCCTATGCCGGCGGCTCGATCCAGACGGTCGTGCTCGTTGCTCTCTTCGTGACCCTGATCCCGACCACCATCGGCGCTCTGCTTTCGGCAATCGGTATTGCCGGCATGGACCGTCTGGTGCGCTTCAACGTGCTCGCCATGTCCGGCCGTGCCGTCGAGGCTGCCGGCGACGTCGACACGCTGCTTCTCGACAAGACCGGCACGATTACTCTTGGCAATCGCCAGGCGACCGCGTTCCGTCCGGTCCGCGGAATCAGCGAGCAGGATCTCGCCGACGCCGCGCAGCTTGCCTCGCTTGCTGACGAAACGCCTGAGGGACGTTCGATCGTCGTGCTTGCCAAGGAAAAATATGCGATCCGCGGCCGCGACATGACGAGCCTGAAGGCGACCTTCGTGCCCTTTACCGCTCAGACCCGCATGAGCGGCGTCGATCTGGAAGGCTCGTCAATCCGCAAGGGCGCCGTCGATGCCGTGATCGCCTATGTCGAAGGTGCGGCCAATGGTGCGACGGAAGGTACAGCCGTCATGTCCCGCACATCGAGTGAGATGCTGCGGGAGCTGCAAGGGATCGCCGACGAGATCGCCAAGGCTGGCGGCACGCCGCTTGCCGTCGCCCGTGATGGTCGTCTGCTCGGCGTCATCCATCTGAAAGACATCGTCAAGGGCGGCATCCGCGAACGCTTTGCGGAACTGCGCCGCATGGGTATCCGCACCGTCATGATCACGGGCGACAACCCGCTGACGGCTGCTGCCATCGCCGCCGAAGCCGGCGTCGACGACTTCCTCGCCCAGGCGACCCCGGAAATGAAGCTGGCGCTGATGCGCGAGGAACAGTCCAAGGGCAAGCTCGTTGCGATGTGCGGCGACGGCACGAACGACGCGCCCGCACTCGCCCAGGCCGATGTTGGCGTTGCCATGAACACCGGTACGGTCGCCGCCCGTGAGGCCGGCAACATGGTCGATCTCGACAGCGACCCGACAAAGCTGATCGAGATCGTCGAGATCGGCAAGCAATTGCTGATGACGCGCGGCGCCCTGACGACCTTCTCTATCGCCAACGATATCGCCAAGTATTTCGCCATTATCCCGGCGATGTTCATCGCCTTCTATCCGCAGCTGAAGATGCTGAACATCATGGGCCTTGCAACGCCGCAAAGCGCCATTCTCTCGGCGATCATTTTCAATGCGCTCATCATCGTTGCGCTGATCCCGCTATCGCTGAAGGGTGTCCGTTATCGCCCGATCGGCGCAGGCGCGCTGCTCAGCCGCAACCTTTTGATCTACGGCCTTGGCGGTATCGTCGTCCCCTTCATCGGCATCAAGGCCATCGACATGGCGATCACCGCCATTGGCCTCGCCTAAGGAGTTTCTCTCATGTTGAAACAAATCAGACCCGCCATCGTCATGATCGTCGCCACGACCGTCTTGACCGGCCTTGCTTACCCGCTTGCCATGACGGGTGTCGCTCAAGCGCTCTTTCCCCATCAGGCCAATGGCAGCCTGGTCGAGAAGGACGGCAAGGTGATCGGCTCGAGCCTTATCGGCCAGAATTTCACGGCGGATAGGTATTTCCACGGCCGCCCATCGGCCACGACGGGCGCCGATCCGAATGACCCGACCAAATCGGTTTCCGTACCCTATAATGCCGCCAATTCCGGCGGTTCCAATCTCGGTCCGACCAATTCGAGCCTGATGACACGCATCAAGGGCGACGCCGCAACGCTGCAGGCGCAGAATCCCAACGTGCCGGTTCCGATCGACATGGTGACGACATCGGGCAGTGGTCTCGACCCGGACATTTCGCCGGACGATGCCTATTTCCAGGTACCGCGCGTCGCCAAGGCCCGCAACATGGATGAGGCCAAGGTCAAGTCGCTCGTTGACGCAGCCATAGAGCCGCGAGAGCTTGGCGTTCTCGGCGAGCCTGTCGTCAACGTGCTGGCATTGAACCAGGCGCTTGATGCTTCTATGACTCAGTAAGTTGGATAGGTTGAGGCGGTTGCCGCCGTCTCAACCCTATCAGGAAAGACGACCCAGGAATGGCAGACGACAGCCGCGACATGTTGAGCAGGCCTTCGCCCGATGCGCTTCTCGAAAAGGCGCGAGCCGAGACGCGCGGTCGATTGAAGATCTTTCTGGGTGCGGCGCCCGGCGTTGGCAAGACCTATGAGATGCTGATGTCTGGCAGGGCGAAGATTGCCGACGGCGTCGATGTCGTCGTCGGTGTTGTTGAGACCCACGGCCGCCGCGAGACGCAGGCCTTGCTCGAAGGGTTCGAGATCGTTCCGCGCATCAATGTCGACTATAAGGGCAGGGCGCTTGAGGAGATGGATCTCGATGCCATCCTGAAACGCCGTCCCGAACTGGTGCTTGTCGACGAACTTGCCCACACCAACGCGCATGGCAGCCGGCATCCCAAACGCTATTTCGATGTCAAGGAACTTCTCGAACGCGGGATCGACGTCTACACGACGCTGAACATCCAGCATGTCGAAAGCCTGAATGACGTCGTCTCGCAGATTACCCGCATCCGCGTGCGCGAGACGGTGCCGGATTCCATCATCGATATGGCCGATGATGTCGAGATCATCGATCTGACGCCGGACGATCTCATCAAGCGGCTGCATGACGGCAAGGTCTATGTGTCGAAGACGGCAGAGCGGGCGCTGACCAACTATTTCACGCCCGGCAATCTGACGGCGCTGCGCGAACTGGCGCTGAGGCGTACGGCGCAGCGGGTCGACGACCAGCTCCTGACCCATATGCAGGCACATGCGATCCAGGGGCCTTGGGCCGCCGGCGAACGTGTGCTCGTTTCCATCGATCATCACCCGCGCTCGGCCGCGCTTGTCCGCTATGCCGCCCGCATGGCGTCGCGCCTGCGCGCACCATGGGCGGCCGTCTATGTCGAGACCAACCGCTCGATTAGTCTCACGGAAGCGCAGCGTGACACGATCGCCGCAACGCTCCGGCTGGCCGAACAGCTCGGCGGCGAAGCTATTACCCTTCCGGGTCGCGAGGTCGCAGAGGAACTGCTTCGCCATTCGGCCAGCAACAATGTCACCCATATCGTCATCGGTTCGCCAAAAATCGGCTCCTGGCGCGATTGGTCCCGCCGTTCGGTTTCCTATGACCTCATCCGCAGCGCCGGTGATATCAGCGTCCATGTCATTTCCGGTAGCGAAGCAGATGGCGAGGCGGCGCGGCGTGGTGTCAAGGTGGCGCCTTCGCCGCCGCCCTTCCAGCTTCGTGGCTATGTTCTGGCAACGCTCTATGTCGCCATCGCGCTCGGTTTCTGCGTCATCCTCGATCAGGTGCTGGATGTCCGAAACCTCGCGCTCGTCTTCCTGATGGCGGTTTTGGCCAGTGCGGTGACGCAAGGCCTGCGGCCGGCGCTCTATTCCTGTATTCTCGGCGCGCTCGCCTTCAATTTTTTCTTCCTGCCGCCGCGCTATACGCTGACGATCAGCGACCCCGAGAGCGTGCTTGCCTTCTTCTTCTTCCTCGGTGTCGCTGTCATTGCGAGCAATCTGACGGCGACCGTGCAAAGGCAAGCGGCCTCGGCGCGACAGCGCGCGCGAACGACCGAGGATCTCTATCTCTTTTCGAAAAAACTGGCCGGCACCGGCACGCTCGATGACGTATTGTGGGCAACCGCCTTTCAACTGGCCTCGATGCTGAAGCTGCGGGTCGTGCTGCTTTTGCCGGAGCACGGCACCATCGCCGTCAAGGCCGGCTATCCGCCCGACGATACGCTCGATGATGCAGATATCGCGGCGGCCCGCTGGGCCTGGGAGCATAATCACGCGGCTGGCCGGGGTGCCGATACGTTACCCGGCGCCAAGCGCCTTTACGTTCCGTTGCGCACTGGCCGCACTGCCGTCGGTGTCATCGGTCTCGATAGCGATCGTCGCGACGGCCCGCTTTTGACGCCGGAGCAGCAGCGGCTGCTCGATGCCCTTGCCGATCAGGCAGCGCTTGCGATCGAGCGCGTGCAACTGGTGGCCGATGTCGACCGGGCGAAGCTTGCCGTCGAGGCCGACCGGCTACGCTCCGCATTGTTGACCTCTATTTCGCACGATCTGAAGACCCCGCTTGCGGCCATCCTCGGTGCTGCGGGAACGCTGCGCGATTATCTGGAAACATTGCCGTATGAGGATCGCGTCGATCTCCTGTCGACCGTCATCGATGAATCCGAGCGGCTCAATCGCTTCATCGCCAACCTGCTCGATATGACCAAGATCGAGTCCGGTGCGATGGAGCCGAACTATGCCCTGCATTATGCCGGCGATATCGTCGGCAGCGCGCTGCGGCGGGCGGGGAAGATCCTGGCTCATCATCGCGTCGAGGTGCAGATGCCCGTCGATCTGCCGATGGTGAAGGTTGACCCGGTCCTGTTCGAGCAGGTGCTGTTCAACCTGCTCGACAATGCCGCCAAATATGCGCCGGAAGGGTCGGCCATTCGGCTGGAGGCCTGGGCCGATATCGACAATATCGTCTTCCGGGTGATGGACGAGGGACCGGGCATTCCGCCTGCCGATCTCGAACGCGTCTTCGATACGTTCTATCGCGTGCGCAAGGGTGACCAGGTGCGCGCCGGAACCGGTCTTGGCCTTTCCATCTGCCGCGGTTTCATCGAGGCGATGGGTGGGGTGATCGCTGCCGGCAACAGAACGGATCGGCAGGGGGCTGTCTTCACCATCCGCCTGCCGAAACCAACCGATGTCCCGAAGCTGGATGAATTGAAATGAACACCACTGCCGTCAAAATTCTGGTCGTCGATGATGAGCCGCCGATCCGCAAACTGCTGCGTGTTGGTCTCGGCGCCCAGGGCTACGTTGTCAACGAAGCGCAGAGCGCTGCTTCCGCTCAGGCGTCGGTAGACGAGGATAAGCCTGATCTGATCGTGCTCGACCTCGGACTGCCCGACAAATCGGGCCAGGATCTGCTGCTCGAGTGGCGCGAGGACGGAGTGCAGATCCCGGTCGTTATCCTGTCGAGCCGCACGGATGAAGCCGGCATCGTCAAGGCGCTCGAGAGTGGTGCCGACGATTACGTGACCAAGCCTTTCGGCGTCAACGAGCTTGCGGCCCGCATCCGTGTGGCGCTGCGCCACCGCCTGCAGCAGCAGGGCGAGAAGGCGATCTTCCAGACCGGCGGCCTGTCCATCGATCTCGTCAAGCGCATCGTCAAGGTCGATGGCAAGGAGATCAAGCTCTCGCCGAAGGAATACGATATTCTGCGCGTGCTTGCCCAGCATGCCGGCAAGGTCCTGACGCACCAGTTCCTGCTGAAACAGATCTGGGGACCAGCGGCCGATGTGCAATATCTGCGCGTCTATGTGCGCCAGCTTCGGCAGAAGATCGAGGAGGTTCCCGATCAGCCGCAATATATCACCACCGAGACAGGTGTCGGCTACCGACTGCGCGAACCGGATTGAGATCGCAAGGACTTCGAACCATGGGGTCGAGATGCTGCCGGCTCGACCCCATGGTGATGAACATCATTTCAGAACCAATGATTATTCGACGCTGAGCGCAACCATGGATCTTTCCACCATCATTCTTCCCGAACATGTTTTCGTCGGCGTCTCGGCTCCGACCAAGTGGCGGGCGCTGCAGATATTGTCATCGAAGGCTGCCAATTGCTTCGGCCTGGATGAGGGAATGGTTCTGCGGGCACTGGAGACACGCGAAAAGCTGGGTACGACCGGGATCGGCAATGGTGTTGCCGTTCCGCATGCCGCCATTGCCAGCATGACGCGGCCGCGGGGATTGATGGTGCATTTTGCCCATGCCGTGGATTTCGAGGCTATCGACGATGTGCCAACGGAGTGGGCCTTCGTCCTGCTGTTCGGTGAGGGTGGCCGGAGCGACTATCTGAACGTGCTCGCCGCGATCGCCCGGCGCTTGAGGACGGAGGGTGTCCTGACGGCGATGCGGCAGGCAAAGACCGCCGACGAACTCTATTCCGTATTCCTCTCCGACGTCATTCTCTGACGGTACTGCTCATCGCGCGCTGATTGTCATTCGGGAATGTGATTTCACTTTTCCCGATTCTATGGGATGCTGTTCTCCGGAGTTACCCAAAACGGGAACTGTCTTCGTTACTTTATACGACCAAGTTGATAGGGTTTAAGGACAAACGAAGGGGGTGCATCCATGCAGACGATTAAGCTTTCTCGGCTTCTCGCCGCCGCGGTTCTGATCGGCAGTTTCTCGATCGCGGCCGTCGCGCCGACCTGGGCGGCGGACAAGACGCTTCTCAATGTTTCCTACGATCCGACCCGCGAACTCTACAAGGACTTCAACGCGGCCTTTGCTGCCAAGTGGAAGAAGGACACGGGCGAAACCATCAATATCAAGGCTTCGCATGGCGGCTCCGGTGCGCAGGCGCGTTCGGTCATCGATGGCCTCGACGCCGATGTTGTAACGCTTGCCCTCGAAGGTGATATCGACGCCATCGCCAAGGCGACGCACAAGATCCCGGCCGACTGGAAGACCAAATTCCCGAACAATTCGGTTCCCTACACCTCGACCATCGTTTTCCTGGTGCGAAAGGGTAATCCCAAGGGCATCAAGGACTGGTCCGACCTGATCAAGGACGGCGTCGAAGTCATCACGCCGAACCCGAAGACGTCTGGCGGCGCCCGTTGGAACATTTTGGCGGCATGGGCCTGGGCCAAGCAGGCCAATGGTGGCGACGATGCCAAGGCGCAGGAATATCTCACCCAGCTTCTGAAGCATGTGCCGGTTCTCGACACCGGTGCGCGCGGCGCGACGACGACCTTCGTCCAACGCGGCCTCGGCGATGTTCTGCTCGCCTGGGAAAACGAAGCCTATCTCTCGCTCGACGAGCTTGGTCCCGATAAATTCGAAGTCGTGACCCCGTCCTTCTCGATCCGTGCCGACCCGCCGGTTGCCGTCGTCGATGGCAATGTCGACACGAAGGGCACGCGAAAGGTCGCGGAAGCCTATCTGAACTATCTCTACTCGGATGAAGGCCAGAAGATTGCGGCCAAGCACTACTACCGGCCGATCAAGCCGGAAGTGGCTGACCCCAAGGATATCGCCCGCTTTCCGACCTTGAAGCTCGCAACCATTGACGATTTCGGCGGTTGGTCTCAAGCTCAGCCGAAGTTCTTTAACGATGGTGGCATCTTCGATCAGGTCTACAAGCCGGGGCAATAAGACTGAATGCAATCTATAACCCGCAAACGGTGGCGGTTACGGCAACCGAGCGTCATTCCGGGATTCGGATTGGCGCTCGGCGTTACCTTGGCTTGGCTCATCTTCATTGTTCTTATTCCGCTGTCGGGACTGCTGTGGAAAAGCAGCGCTCTCGGCTGGGAGAAATTCTGGGCTTTGGCGCTTGATGTGCGCACGCTCTATGCGCTGCGCATGAGTTTTGGCGGCGCCTTCATCGCCGCGCTCGTCAACGCCGTGCTCGGGCTTATCCTCGCCTGGGTCCTGGTGCGCTATCGCTTCCCGGGCAAGCGCATCCTCGATGCGATGGTCGATCTGCCGTTCGCGCTGCCGACGGCCGTGGCTGGTATCGCGCTGACGACGCTCTATGCGCCGAATGGCTGGATCGGGCAATTCCTGACGCCACTCGGCATCAAGATCGCCTTCACGCCGGTCGGCATCGTCATCGCGCTGATTTTTGTCGGCTTACCTTTCGTGGTGCGCACCGCACAGCCTGTCATGGAAGAGATCGACCGCGAGGTCGAGGAGGCGGCGGCGACCCTCGGAGCGTCGCGCTTCCAGACGATTACCCGCGTGCTGCTGCCGGGCCTTGCTCCGGCAGCCCTGACGGGGTTCGCGCTGGCATTTGCGCGCGCGGCCGGCGAATACGGATCGGTCATCTTCATTGCCGGCAACAAGCCCTATGTTTCGGAAATCGCGCCGCTGCTCATCGTCATTCGTCTGGAGGAATATAACTATTCCGCAGCAACGGCGATCGCGACGGTGATGCTGTTCATTTCCTTCACCATGCTTTTGATCATCAACCTCATCCAGTCCTGGAGCAGAAGGAGATATGGCTATGGCGCATGATCTTTCTGCCGCCGCCGAAACGGGTCATTCGGTCATCACCGAAAGCCGATTTGCACGTATTGTTTTCATCTCCATCTCGCTGGTCTTCCTGACGTTGATGGTGCTTCTGCCGCTGGCTGCCGTTTTCGTCGAGGCTTTCCGCAAGGGTGTCGAAACCTTCTTCGAAGCCCTGGTGGATGAGGAGACTTTCGCGGCAATCCGGCTGACATTGATCGTTGCCGGCATCAGCGTGCCGCTGAACCTTGTCTGCGGCGTTGCTGCCGCATGGGCGATCGCCAAGTTCGAATTCAAGGGCAAGGCGTTCCTGACGACGCTGATCGATCTGCCTTTCTCAGTTTCCCCGGTCATCTCCGGTCTGGTCTTCGTGTTGCTGTTCAGCTCGAATAGTGCGCTTGGTCCCTGGCTGCAGAACAACGGCATACAGATCCTGTTTGCGGTTCCGGGGCTCGTTCTGGCGACGATGTTCGTCACCTTTCCCTTCGTCGCGCGCGAATTGATTCCGCTGATGCAGGAGCAGGGCAGTGCGGACGAGGAGGCGGCACTTTCGCTCGGAGCCAATGGCTGGCAGACTTTCTGGTATGTCACGCTGCCGAACATAAAATGGGGTCTGCTTTACGGCGTGCTGCTCTGCAACGCCCGCGCCATGGGCGAGTTCGGCGCCGTTTCGGTGGTTTCGGGCCATATCCGCGGCGAAACCAACACGATGCCGCTGCAGGTCGAGATTCTCTATAACGAATATAATTTCTCCGGGGCCTTTGCCGTTGCCACGCTGCTGGCTCTGCTTGCCCTGATCACACTGATACTGAAGACGCTGCTGGAAATGCGCTATAGCGAAGAAATCGCAGCCAGCCGGCGTCACTGAAGGAATTCTTGATGGAAGTTCGCGTTCAAAATCTGCGCAAGGAATTCGGTCGATTCCCAGCTCTGCACGATGTTTCCCTGGACATTCGCTCGAGCGAGTTGATTGCGCTTCTCGGTCCGTCCGGCTCCGGCAAGACGACGCTGCTGCGCCTGATTGCCGGCTTGGAAACGCCGACGGAAGGCAAGATCTTCTTCGGTGAGGATGATGCTTCGCTGAAGACCGTGCAGCAGCGCAATATCGGCTTCGTGTTTCAGCATTATGCGCTGTTCCGGCATATGACGGTACTCGACAATATCTCCTTCGGCCTCAAAGTTCGCTCGGCATCGCGACGCCCGCCGCGTGACGAAATTCGCCGGCGTGCCATGGAGCTGCTGGAGCTTGTGCAGCTGAACGGCCTGGAGAAGCGCTATCCGACCCAGCTTTCCGGCGGCCAGCGGCAGCGCGTGGCGCTGGCCCGCGCCATGGCCGTGGAGCCGAATGTCCTGCTTCTCGACGAGCCCTTCGGCGCTCTCGACGCACAGGTGCGCAAGGACTTGCGCAAGTGGCTGCGTGAAATCCACGATCGCACCGGCCATACCACGGTTTTCGTCACCCACGACCAGGAAGAAGCGCTCGAGCTTGCCGACCGCGTCGTCGTGCTCAACAAGGGTGCCATCGAGCAGGTCGGTACGCCCGACGAGATCTACGACACGCCGAACTCGCCCTTCGTCTATGGATTCATTGGCCAGTCAAACCGCGTCAAGGTGCGCATCGCCAGCGGCGAAATCTGGTTCGACGAAAGGCCATTGGGGCTCAGCACGCCGCACGAGCCGGAGGGCGAGGCCTATCTCTATTTCCGGCCGCACGACATCGAGCTGCGTGAAGGCGATGCCGGCGCGATTGCTGGCCTGCTGGTCGCCAGCCGCCGCGTTGCTGGCACCCGCCATCTGGAGATCAATGTCGGTGCCGGGCATGAAGCCATCGAAATCGAGCTGCCGCCGAACAAGGCCGATGCGCTTGATCGCAATCGCATCGCCTTCAGGCCGACCCGCTGGACGCTGTTTCGCAACGGCGTTTGACGATCAATCTTCGGGATGGCCGGACGAGGCGAAGCCGCCGCCCTGATAGATGACGGCCGGATCGTTCGGATCTTCAGGCTGCGTTCTCGACAGGATTTCGGCCCGCCACGGGGCGGCGTTGTCGCGCGGTTTCCAGCCGAGAAATGCGGCGTTGCCGTTGTCCCACCATTGCTCGTCATTGTCGGAGGCACCGTAGACGATGGTGTGGCCGAGCCTCGGTGCATCGAAAGCGCAGCCGCAAAGGGAGAGGAAATCGCGGACGCTGAACCAGGTGGCGAGCATGCGTGTATTGCGCGGCTCGGGGAAGCACGAGCCGATGCGCACTGAAAGCGTTTCCTGGCCGAACTTGTCGAAGTAGAGGCTGGCGACGGCCTCGCCGAACACCTTGGACACGCCATAGAGCGAATCCGGCCGTGTCGGCACCTTGTTGTCGATCCGCTCATCCCGGCGATAAAAGCCGATCGCGTGATTGGAGCTCGCGAAGACGATGCGCGGCTTGCCGGCGGCGCGAGCGGCCTCATAGAGATTATAGAGGCCGAGGATATTGCCCTGCATGATCAGATCGAAAGGCTTTTCCACCGATATGCCGCCGAGATGGATGATGCCGTCCACACCCTTCACCATCGCGTCGACGCCGCTGCGGTCGGCGAGGTCGCAGGCAACGAAACGCTCATTCGGGCGCAGGTCGCTTATCGGCGCGAGGTCGGACAATACGACATTCTCGGCGATCTGCGACAGAAGCGGCCGGATTGCCTGGCCAACACCGCCGGCGGCGCCGGTCAGCAACAGAGTTTTCAGCATGATTGTCTCCCGGATCGGTCATTTCGGCGGGCAGACTATAAGATGGTTCTTTGCCCGTCATCACATATATCGGTGGGATCAACATGAAGCATGTCGATAATGTCTAGGCAGTCTGCGAATGCACCTGGGCGTCAATGTCGAGCGCTTCCAGACTGACCACGGCCTTGATGGGCAGGTGATCCGACGCCACGCGTGCCAGCGGCGAGTCATGCACTTCGACTGCGGAGATCATGCCGCGGCGGTTTGCCATGATGCGATCGAGCGCCAGAAGCGGTAGCGCCGACGGAAAGCTCGGTACGGCAGGCGGAAGCGGTCCGAACGCGTTCTGGATGGTATTGAGGGACGAGCGATCGCCCAGGCGCCATTCGTTGAGATCGCCCAGCAGGATGGTCGGCGTCTCACTGCCGTCGTTCATGAGGTCGACGATCAGACGCGTCTGCTGGGCACGCGAGCGATGCAGCAGGCCGAGATGTGCGGCGATGATCCTGAGGCTTCCGCCACGGGCCAATTCCAGTTCGGCAATCAACGCGCCGCGCGGCTCTAGCCCGGGCAGGTTGATCTGATGGACTTCGCGAACCGTGCCCTGCTTGAAAAGAACGACATTGCCGTGCCAGCCATGCGCCTTGGTGACGCCGGCGATCGGCACCGGGATGAGACCTGTCTCGCGTTCGAGCCGGCGCAGATCGAGGATTCCCGTGCGTTCTCCAAAACGCGTATCGGCTTCCTGCAGGCCAATGACATCGGCATCGATTTCATGGATGACGCGGCTGGTCCGTTCCGGATCGAAGCGACGGTCGGCGCCGACACATTTGTGGACATTGTAGGAGGCGATCAATGTGCCTGCGGGGCGGTCCGGCTTGCTGCCGGTCGGTTTGGAGTGCGATTTCTTTCGGTTCTTCAGGCTTTCCAGAATGCTAGCACGGAGACTTTCTTTCTTTTTTCGCATCTATCCGTCGACCGTTCCTTGATCAGACCATGTCGGGCACATGGGAGAGAGTATAAGAAGCGATCGTTGGCCTTGTCATGTAAAAAGGCTGCGACAAGGGCAGATAGTCTCTCGTTGCGGTCGTCAGAGATAGGGCGAGCCAAGCCAGAGCACCTTTTCGATAAGCCGTACGACAAACGGCCGCGCCCTCAGCTTTTCGAGGTCTACCGGATGTGCCGTTTCCAGGATCGTGCCGATATGGTCGTCGATCGTGCCGGCAAAGCCGCGATCGAGTACCTCGAGATCCACCTCGAAATTGAGCCGCAGGGAGCGTGGATCGAGATTGGAAGAGCCGACATAGGCCCATATACCGTCGATGGACAAAAGCTTGGAATGGTTGAAGGCGCCTTCGGCGCGCCAGATGCGGCAGTAGTTCTTCAGCATCTGGTCGAATTGCGCCGTCATGGCGCGGTCGACAAGTACGAGATTGTTGGCCGTCGGCACGACGATATCGACCTCGACACCGCGCCGTGCTGCCGTCACCAGCGCGCTGATCAGCTCCCGATCCGGCAGGAAATAGGGCGACATGATGCGGATGGACTTATGCGCCACCGAAAGCGCTCCAATGAGCATCTTGTGATTGGTCTCGACGCTGCGATCCGGGCCGGAGGCGACGACCCGCATGAAGACGGGTGCTCCAGGCTCGTTGGAGGGCGCGGCAATCCGCCATTCCTCGCCATTCAGCACCTCGCCCGTGGTGAAGCGCCAATCCTCGGCCGCCGTGTTGAAAAGATCGGCGATTGCCGGACCCGTCACGCAGAAATGCATGTCGCGAGCGCTATGCTCGTGGGCGAATTCGCGCGTGAATCCCTGGCGGATATTCATGCCGCCGGTAAAGGCAACTCGTCCGTCGATGCTGAGGATCTTTCGGTGGGTACGCAGGTTGGCATAGGGCAATCGGAGGCCGATGATGACGTTGCCATTGAAGACGTCGACCTTAACGCCGCCTTCGCTCAGATAACCCATGATGCTGGGCACGGAATAACGGGCGCCGACGGCATCGATGAGTATGCGGACGCTGACACCGCGCTTGGTCGCGGCAATCAGGGAATCGGCGATGCGAAGGCCGATCGGGTCGCGATCGAAGATATAGGTCTCCATCAGGATGCTGCGTTCGGCGCCGTCGATTGCGGCTTTCATCGCGGCATAGGCAACGTCGCCATTCGTCAGCATCTCGATCGTGTTGCCGGTGCTCATCGTATAGCGAACGACACGGTCGCCGAGCGTCTTCATCGAACCGAAGCGATCGCCGAAGAGCCGTCGTACCTCAGCATCATCGGCGTCGAAGCTGGAAAGCTCGCCATTCGCATCCTTGCGGAAGAGCGCGTCGCGCTGCGAGCTGAGGGAGGCCCGGCGGATGCGATTGATGCCGGCAACAGCATAGAGCACGGCGCCGATGATGGGCGACAGGATGACGACGCCGACCCAGCCGATCGCGGCGCGGACATCCTCTTTGGTCATGGCCGCATGGATCGCAGCGGCGGCACCCATCACGATGGACAGGACGGCGAGAATTTGGCCCCAATGGGCAGCCACGAGGTCGATCATGACGCAAGTATATCCTTGCCCGCAAAAGCTGCAATGAGTGGGCCGGCGATCGTCAGGATGTTATCGATAGTGGTGCGAAACCTCATCTTATTAGATAATTTTAATTGAACCCTGTTCTGACCAGCATCATACTTAGGGTGCTTCGGCTGCTTCGCTACCGTCCCCCACGGTAACTTCTGTTTCTTGTTTGAAGCGCCACTGCGGTTCGAGAGTCGAGACCGAGGAACGCTAGCCATAGCGTCTTGGCTGCTCGGGGGAGGCGTGAAAGCCCGCGTTTCAAGAACGGGCGTCGTTCATCAAAACCTTGTTCAATGATGCGAACGGAGAACAGCAGATGTTGGAATCTCGGGACGAATGGATCAAGAAACGCGCATACGCCATATGGGAAGAGGAAGGCCATCCTTCTGGACGCGACGTCGAGCACTGGGCGCGGGCGAACACCGAGCGCATTGCGCTTGAGGAAACCGTAGCAAACGGCGGCACGATCGACGTCAAGCCCAAGGCGAAGCGCAGGACGGCGGTCGCCGCGGCGGCGATTGCCGAGGAAAAGTTGGCCAAGCCAGCAAAGAAGGTATCGAAGAAGACTGCAGCCGCCAAGGTGTAGGATACATCGGTTTCAGGGGCGTGGCGGAGATGAGAGCGGCTCGATGGCAACATCGGGCCGTCTCTCTTTTTCAAGACGGCAGCTGGCGGAATATTCGCAATAATTTCGGTGATTTGGCTCTCATCCGCGAAATAGTTGTCACACATCGATGCTACAGGTTGCGAAGGGAGCTCAGCAATGTGTCGTAGCTATATCGATGATCTGGAAATGACTGTTACGGCGATCGTCGCGGCATGTGGCCTGTTGTGTTTTACCGGCGGTCTGGTGGAGGCCGTGCGATGACATCTCTCCTCGTACTTGCCGCGCTCTATCTTTTGGCGGCTTTGGTCCTCATTCTGATCATCGATCGTTCAGTCGGGGTCTTTTTCCCGCCATCGGCCATGCAACGCGCCACGACGCCGCATGGCCGGCGCTTCTGGATGCTGCCGCTCCATCGCAATACGCCCGGCCAAATCTCGGAACCTTTTCCCTGACGACGGGTTGGTCTTTCTTCGCAGTAAGGAGAAAGATCATGCCCAGAGGAGACAAATCCGCCTATACAGATAAGCAGAAGCGGAAGGCCGAGCATATCGAGGAAGGTTATGAAGACCGTGGCGTTTCCCATGAGGAGGCGGAGCGGCGCGCCTGGGCGACCGTGAACAAGGAAAGCGGTGGCGGCAAGAAGTCCGGCTCGGGTCGCGGCCATTCCGAAAATCATGAATCGTCCGAAAAAGGCGGCAGGATCGGCGGCCGTGCTGCGGCAAGCCGGCCAGCGGCCGAGCGGTCTGCCTCCGCAAAGAAGGCGGCCACGACGCGCAAGCGCCACGAACACAATACACATTCCTAGGCTATTGGTGAGAACCGGACGCGATCGCCGAGATCCATCGGGCCGGCGCGATGAAGCTCATATGGCTTCCGGTGCATATGCCTCGGCCTGTAATCGTCGATTGCCTCTTATCTTCCGCGACGTCGACACTAAATTGCAGACTTGCGGCGATGATTGCTCTCAATTCCGGGGAGGGAAAACCGAATGGCCTATGAACTCTATTATTGGGATGGTATCCAGGGGCGCGGCGAATTCGTCCGGCTGGCACTGGAGGACGCCGGCGCAGACTATGTCGATGTTTGTCGCGGCCCGGCAAGCAAGGGGCAGGGGATGCCCGCCATGTTCGCCATCATGGATGGCAAATCCAAGTTCGACCTCCCGTTTGCCCCGCCGTTTCTGAAGGACGGCGATCTGATTATCCCACATGTCGCGAATATCCTGATGTATCTCGGTCCGAAACTCGGTCTGGCGCCTCTGGACGAAGGGCAGCGCCATGTGCTCAACGGCCTGCAATTGACCATCACCGATCTTGTTGCCGAGGTACACGACACGCACCACCCCATTGCCACATCGAAATATTACGAGGACCAGAGGCAGGAGGCCACGGCGCGCGCCGCGGAATTCATCGAGAACCGCATCCCGAAATTCCTGGGCTATTTCGAGCGGGTGCTGCAGCAGAACTCGAACGGACCGAGCCACATCTTTGGCGGTGAATTGACCTATGTCGATCTCTCGCTCTTTCAGGTCTATGAGGGGCTGCGCTATGCCTTCCCTCGCGCGACCGCGCATCTGGATCGCCGATATCCGCATCTGACTGAGCTGCATGAAGCTGTCATGAAACGGCCCAACATTGCTCGCTATCTTCGGTCCGATCGCCGCATTCCCTTCAATGAGAACGGCATTTTCCGGCACTATCCGGAACTGGATAGAGATATGGCGTGAGCGATGCTCATCTATCAATTCATTCCCGCATGCTGGATCGTCTGGTTGCTGATCTGGCTTTTCGCGTCGTTCGGCATGAAGAGGAGCGTGCGGCAGGAGGACCCGCTGTCGCGGCTCGGCAATACCGTGCCGATCTGGATCGGCGCTTTCCTTCTTGCCGTCAATCCATCCTGGCTGGGTCCCTTGCGGTTTCGCCTCATCCCACAGGATTTCACATCCTATACGATTGGCGCAGTTCTAACCTTCATCGGTCTCGTTTTTGCTGTCTGGGCTCGCTATCACATCGGCCGGAACTGGAGCGGGGTGATCACTCTCAAGGAGGATCACGCGCTCATTCGCTCCGGTCCCTATGCGCTTGTGCGACATCCGATCTATTCCGGACTGATGCTGGCGATCATCGGCTCGGCAATTGCGCGCGGCGACATCGCGGCCGTCCTTGCGATCATCGCGGTGCTCTATGCCGTGCTGCGGCGCGTGCAAATCGAGGAAAGCTGGATGAATGAGACTTTCGGCTCGGCCTATGCCGACTATAAGGCCAGCACGCCGGCGCTGATCCCGTTTCTGGTGTAGCGTCAGACCTTGAGCGGTGATGCCGCCTTGAAAAAATCGGCCCAGGGATCGGCGCTCGATTGGCCGAGGCGCGATACCGCATTCCTGACGGTAAAGGAAGACGGTCCGATCTTGCCGTCCAACTCCTCCCAACTGACCGGCATCGAAATAGCGGCGCCCTTTCTTGCGCGTGTCGAATAGGGCGCCACGGCGGTATTGCCGCGACCGTTGCGAAGGTAATCGATGAAGATGTGGCCGGCCCGTTTCGCCTTGCTGGCAACCGACAAATACGTCTCCGGGCTATCGGCGCTCATGGCATGGGCGATCGCCTCGGCCGCATCTTTGACATGTGGCCAGGTCGCCTGCGGCTTGACGGATGCGACCACATGTAATCCCTTGCCGCCGGAAGTCTTGACGAATGAGGTCAATCCGAGAGTGGAGAAACGTTCCTTGATCTCCTTTGCCGCGGTCACGACCTTATTCCAGACGACATCCTCGCCAGGGTCGAGGTCCATGATGATCATGTCGGGCTTTTCCCAATGATCCGTCGTCGTGCCCCAGGGGTGAATTTCCAGCGCTGCGGATTGGACAAGGGCTGCCAGACCATCGAAATCCCCAATCTTCAGGAGCTTCGCGGCGTCCTTATCTTCCGGGTCGGCAATTTCCTCGATATGCGGATTGATACCCTTCCAGGCATGTTTCTGGAAGAAGCGTGGTCCATCGATACCATCCGGGCAGCGCAGGAGAGCGAGGGGGCGGTTGATGACGAAAGAGGCCATCCGCGGCCAGGCCAAAGCGTAGTAATCAAGAAGGTCTTGCTTGCTGACCTCGTCGCCGGGCCAGTAGATCCGCTCCGGATGGGTCAATTCGACTGACGTCCTGATGCCGTCGGGAATGGGCGTCTTTGCCATCTGCATGCGCTCCATCTTCTGCGACGCGAAGGCGTCGCGCCGGGCAAGACTAGCATTGCCCGGCGCACAAAGCGACCGATGGCCGCATCTCAAGGCATGAGTTGACCGCCATTGACTTCGATGATCTGTCCGGTGATGTAACCAGACAGCGTCGGCGAGGCGAGGAAGAGGTAGGCGCCGACACAATCTTCCGAGGTGCCGACAAAGCCCATGGGGATCGTCTTGCGCTGCAGCTCCATCTGCTCGTCATTGGTATAGCGCTCGTGGAATGGCGTTGCGATGACGCCTGGTGCTACGGCATTGACGCGGATCTTGTCGCTGACGAATTCCTTGGCGTGGCCATGGGTGATGGTCGAGACGAAGCCCTTGGAAGCCGCATAGAGGATCGCGCCGTTGCCGCCGCCATTGCGCGCAGCAATCGAGGTCGTGTTGATGATGAAGCCACCCTGCTTTTTGAGATGAGGATGAGCAGCACGGGTGGCCGCAAGCACCGAACGGGCATTGAGGTTCATCACCCGCTCATAATGCGCATCCGTCATATCGGCGGTGGGAAGCCGCCCCAGCATGCCGCCGGCATTGTTGACCAGGCCGTCGAGGCCATCCAAGGCTTCGGCCGCGTCCTTGACCACACGTTCGGTCTCGCCATCCTGCGAGACGTCACCCTGGATGAGGTGCACTGTTCCACCGCCAGCCCTGATTTCCTCGGCCAGCTTTTCCGCCGGCTCGCGGCTCGCATTGAAGTGCAGGCCGATCTTCATGCCCTGTGCGGCAAAGGCGCGCGCCACGGCAGCGCCGATGCCAGTCGAAGCGCCCGTTATCAATACTCTTTTGCCGGCAAGATCGGGAATGCGAATGGACGCAAGCGATTGCGCAAGTTCTGCCATGACGACTCCTCCTGAACGTCAACCAATCATACGACGAAATGTGTCCTGTCTTATCAGGCGCTGGCTCGACAAGGCAATGCGATGATGTCGATAAATGAACGTAGACACCTTCATTCTTGTTCAATTGCCCGCGTGTGGATCGTGCGGACACGGCGCCGGCTATCGCCGGTCGCCAAGATGCTCCGTCGTTGTGAGCAAGGACAGTATTCCCTCGTCTGCCCCGTCGTGCTTGCGTTTCGCTGCAGCGATACGGGCGTGCACAAGGAGGCGCGATAACCGTAAGAGCCGAAAGGAGAGGCGGCAGGTTTCGAGAAACAGCCGATAGGGCATCACGGTCAGATAGTGCACGGATGATCGGTGATAGTGGCGGCGATTCAGACTGCCTTGAATCTGTGAGGGCAATCCGAGCTGCTGGTTGATGGGAATGGGCGTGACGAAAGCCGACCTCAGCCCCTGAAAGAATTCGAGGTCGAAGGCCAGATCGAACGGCAGCCGCATTGGGAGCAATTTCCTAACGAACCACTGGGCTGCACGCCGATTGATGAGATAGGCACCCGACCCTTTTTCCCGTGTCAACGCGATCGCCAGACGACGGCTTTCGGTTAGTCGAGAGAAATCGAATTTCCTGCCCGCACTGACCGTGGACAGGCGCAGAATGTCCCATTGCTCTGCCTGTCTGATCGCTGCCTCGACGATGTCATTGAAATCGGGAGGGAATTCGAGGTCGTCTTCCAATATGAGAGCAAACTCGCAATCCGATGCAAGCAGACGCCTGGCGCATTCAACATGGCTCAAATAGCAGCCGACTTCCCCTGGATTGCGTCGGCGGCCGTGCATGAAGCGAAAGGAGATCTCGCTGAATTGCTTGGTCGGAAAATCGATCGAGTTACCATCGATCGCCGGCACACGCTCGAATCCGAGGCCGCTATGTTCCAGCTTCGAGCGCATCGCGGCCAGGCGATCGATGGCTCGGTCCAAGTTGATCAGAAATATCTTCAGCGAAGCTTTATCAAGCTTTGCGTCCTGCATGTTCTCGTCCACTCCGAACCTAACGCATTGAGCGTCGAAGGGAGAGAAGATGTCCAGTTCAGCTGACAGGAGCCTTACAGACGATGTTGGCAAGATGGGCGGAGATGTTATTCGAAGTTGCCGAGGCCGATTCCATGCCTGCCATTGACGGTGATGTGGCGTGGCGGGACGCGAGCTTCTACCCGCCGAACGGCGCCAGACCATGAGGGAGAGCCGCAAACATGTCGAAGTTGATGCGGCGGATGATAGCCTGTGATTGATGATGGTGTGGGTGAGATTTTGTATATAACTAACTGAAATTGCATTTATTTTAATATATCTGGCGTTGAAGTATTGGTTGAGGTTGCGGCTGCATGGTCTGCCGCCGATCGCTGAATGATGCGAAACGATCTGGCGTGCTGGTGCTGTGGCGGTTAAGGAAGGTGCCAGCAGAGTCGGGCGCTTGGGCCTCTTCACGACAAGCGATTGCTGCCGCGGCTTCGACAATAGAGAGAGACCGAACATATCATGAGCAAGAGCAAGCTGATCCGTTTTGATGTCGCCGACAACCAGGCCGGTGGCCAGCGTCGCCCCTTCGCAAAGGCCGTCAGGGCAGGTGATTTCGTCTATGTCTCGGGCCAGGTTCCGACCATCAACGGCGAAATCGTCACCGGCAATATCGTCAAGCAGACCGAGCAGGTCATTGCCAATATCAAGGATGTGCTTGCCCTTGCCGATTGCACGCTCGAGCATGTGGTGAAGGTCAATGTCTGGCTGGATGATGCGCGCGATTTCTCGAGCTTCAACGCCGTCTTCGAAAAGCATTTTATCGATCATCCGCCCGCACGCTCGACCGTGCAATCGCCGATGATGGTCGACGTGAAGGTCGAGATGGACGTGATCGCCTACAAGCCGCTCGACTGAGCGAACGCGGTTTTACAGTTTGGATTGCGATGGCGCTGTTGCCGCATCGCAATCCCGATTTCCCTTGATGCCGGCGCGATCTGCCGCGAGGTGAATGGGGTGATTGCTCTCCCGAGCATCTAAATCACAAACCCCAATGCTGCCAGTGCGCCTATTTTGGCATCGTGGCGCCCATCCCTTTTTCTCGACTTTTGCGATGCCGTGGATCCGCGTGATCCGCGGCCCGCTTTGGGCTGCCACCAGTCCGTAACCTCAAGATCTCCGTGCAATTAGCGGTGGCGCCGAGCAGCTCGCCTGCCGCGCGGGACATTCCTTTGAATGCCGAAATCAGTGCCTGTTGATTTCCAATCAGCGATTGACGAGTCTCAAAACACGAGATTAAATCAATTTGATTGACTACTCCAAAACAGCAAGAGGGGCTGAAAATGGAAATGAGGAAAAAGTCATTGCGCAATCTATTTCAACGGACATCATTGGCAGCAGTGGCGCTTGGCGCTTCGCTGGCGTTCGGTGCAGGCACCGCATCCGCGGAATCCGTGCTGACGATGCACATCGAGGAGCAGACCAGCTGGGTCAGCAACTTCAATCCTTTCGATCTTGCCGGCCGTCGCCAGAGCACGATGGATTTCATCTACGAGCCGCTCGTCATCTTCAACGCCAATGACGGCGGCAAGCCGGTCTGGCGCCTGGCGACGAGCTACAAGTTCTCCGACGATCTCAAGTCGATCACCTATGAGCTGCGTCCCGGCGTGAAATGGTCGGACGGCCAGCCGCTGACCTCGGCCGACGTGAAATACACGATCGATCTGATGCTGAAGAACCCGGCTGTCGACACCGTTGGTGTCGGCCAGACCGTCGCGTCCGTCGAAGCGCCGTCGCCGACAGAGGTGAAGATCAACCTCAAGGCCGTGAATTCCGAATTCCCGGAATCGCTCGCCGATCTCGCGGTCGTGCCCGAGCATATCTGGAAGGACGTTGCCGATCCGGTCGCCTTCAAGAACGAGAAGCCGGTCGGCTCCGGTCCGATGACTGAAGTTCGCCGCTTTACGCCGCAGGTCTACGAGCAGTGCCGCAATCCGAACTACTGGGATGCCGCATCGCTGCATGTCGATTGCCTGCGTCTGCCGCAGATCTCTGGCAACGACCAGATGCTGGCGCTGCTGCCCGAAGGCACGGTCGACTGGATCGGCTCGTTCCTGCCGCAGATCGACAAGACCTTCGTCGCGCTCGACCCACAGCATAATGGCTACTGGCAGCCACCGGCGGAAACCGTTGCTTTCGAGATGAACTTCAAATCCACGAATGCCGGCAATCTCGAGGCCTTCAAGGATCTCAATTTCCGCCACGCCTTCAGCATGGCGATGGACCGTAAGTCGATGGTCGATATTGCCGGCTTCGGCTATCCGGTCGTCAACCTGCACGCCAGCGGCCTGCCGCCACGCTTCGAAAGCTGGCGCAACAAGGCTGCCGAAGGCGAGAAGGACGCCTTCATGGGCTTCGACACCGACAAGGCCAACAAGATCCTCGACGACGCCGGCTACAAGAAGGGCGCCGACGGCTTCCGCACCACGCCGAGCGGCAAGCCGATCACCTTTGCGGTCATCGTGCCGAACGGCTGGACCGACTGGATCGATGCCGTGCAGATCGCTGTCGAAGGCCTGCGCGCCGCTGGCATCAACGCCTCCGTCGCCACGCCGGAATACGAGCAGTGGCGCAAGCAGCTTCTCGACGGCAGCTTCGATGTCGTCATGAATTCGCGCGCCGATAGCGCAACCCCGTTCCAGGGCTATTATCAGAGCCTGTCGACGGCCTATGCCGGCAAGCTCACCGTCTCCGCGCCGCGCTACTCCAACCCGAAACTCGATGCGCTCTTCGATCAATATCTGAAGTCCTCTTCCGATGGTGATCACAAGAAGATCTTCAACGATATTCAGGTTCTGATCGCCGATGATTTCCCAGTCGTTCCCGTCTTCAATGGCCCGACCTGGTATCAGTATTCCAGCAAGCGTTTCACCGGTTGGGTCACGGACAAGGATCCGGTGATGAACCCGGAAAACCACGATAATAACCGCATGCGTCTCATGCATCTGCTGCGTCTGAAGCCGGTCCAATAAGGCCACAGCGAAGGAAGCAGACATGCGTGTTTCGAGCCGGCGCCTTGGCGTCTACGCGGTGGCGTTGGCCTTCGCGATCGTCGTGAATTTCATTCTTCCCCGGCTTATGCCGGGGAGCCCCGTCGATGCCATGGTTGCCCAGCTCGGGCCGCGGGCCACACCCGCGGCCGTCGAGGCGATCAAGGCCCGCTTTGGCGAGATCGATCAACCGATCATCATGCAGTTCCTCGACTACCTTAAAGGCCTTGCCACCTTCGATCTTGGCGTTTCGGTCAAATATTATCCGCAGACGGTGGTCCAGGTGCTGAGCCGGGCCACGCTGTGGACCATCTTCCTTGTGGTAACCGCGATCATCTTTTCACTATGCGTCGGTGTCATCCTCGGCGCGATCGCGGCCTGGAGGCGCGGCGGGCGGTTCGATACGGTCGTATCGCCCTTCGCCGTCATCCTGTTTTCGATACCGCCCGTCATCGTGGCGCTTACGACCCTGTTTGTCTTCGCGGTATCGCTGCGCTGGTTCCCCGTGGGATATGCCTATGATCCCAACCTCGATCCAGGTTTCAATTTCACCTTCTTTGGCAGCGTCTTCGTGCATGCTATCCTGCCGGTGCTGACGCTGTCGCCATTCCTTATCGGCGAGTTCCAGACGACGATGCGCTCGTCCATGATCGTCGTGCTCGGCGAGGATTACGTGACGATGGGCCGGGCTAAGGGCCTCAGCAATCTCGCCGTCATGTTCGGCTATGGTGCGCGCAACGCGCTGCTGCCCGTGCTCACCAATCTTGCGCTGATACTCGGCGCCGTCTTCGGCGGCTCGATCGTCACCGAGATCGTCTTCAACTATCCCGGCCTTGGCCTGACGCTGTTTACCGCCAGCGTGGCGCGCGACTATCCCGTCATCCAGGGGCAATTGCTGCTGATGACGCTTGCGACCCTCGGCGCCAATTTCCTCGTCGACATCCTCTATGGCCTTGTCGATCCACGATTGAGGGAGGGCAGCCGATGAGCTTCTCCTTCCGAACCATCTTCAGCCAGAAGAAGGCGCTTGTCGGCTTCGTCATCGTTGCAGCACTATGCCTGATGGCGATCTTCGCCCCGATCATCGCGCCTGGCGAGCCCGGCGCCCGCGTCGGCCGCTCGCACCAGCCGCCATCGGTCGAACATGTTTTCGGCACGACGAAGATGGGCCGCGACGTCTACAAGCAATTCGTCTGGGGCGCGAGAAGCTCGCTGTCCGTTGGCTTCGCCACAGGCATTGCGATCACCGTGCTCGGCACGGCCATCGGCCTCATCGCCGGCTATATCGGCGGTAAGACCGACGCAGCGCTCGACCTCGCCACCAATGCCGTACTGGTCATTCCGAACATGCCGCTCCTGATCCTGCTTGCTTCCTTTGCGGGTACGGTCGGGCCGATGACGATCATGACCATCATCGCCTTGACGTCATGGCCATGGGGCGCGCGCATGACGCGTTCCCAGACGATGGCACTGCGCAACCGCGATTTCGTCACCGCCGCCAAGATGATCGGCGAGCCGGCCTGGCGCATCATTTTCGTCGAGATCCTGCCGAACCTCACGCCGCTCATCGGCATCAACCTGGTCGGCAGCATCATCTATGCGATCGTCGCCCAGACCACGCTCGAATATCTCGGCTTCGGCGATCCGCTGAAGGTCACGTGGGGCACCATGCTCTACAACGCCCAGAATGCATCGGCCATCATGGTCGGCGCCTGGTGGGATATCGGCATACCGGCCATCGGCATTGCACTGACGGGGCTCGGTCTCGCGCTGATCAACTTCACCTTCGATGAAATTGCCAATCCGCAATTGCGTTCCGGCCCGGCCTTGACCCGCTGGTTCCGCCTGACGCGCGCGCGCAATCGCATGATGAGGTCAGGCCAATGAGCGACAATCTGCTTGAGATCGAACACCTCAACATCGATTACCTGCTCGACAAGGGCGATTTCCGTGCCGTGAAGGACGTATCTTTCAATATCGGTCGCGGCGAGATCTTCGGCCTTGCCGGCGAATCCGGCTGCGGTAAGAGCACGATCGCCTATGCGATCACAAGGCTATCGAAGGCGCCGGCCTGGATCAGCGGCGGTAGCATCAGGCTTGATGGGCAGGATCTGCTCAAGATGCCGGAAAGCGATCTCCAGAAAATTCGCTGGAAGCGCATCGGCATGGTGTTCCAGAGCGCCATGAATTCGCTCAATCCGCTGATGCGGGTCGAGGCGCAGTTCCACGACGTGCTGCATCGCCACACCGGATGTTCGCGTCAGGAATCGCGTGCCCGCGCCGAAGAGATGTTCAAGCTGGTCGGTATTCCTTCGCATCGCGTCGGCGATTATCCGCATCAGTTTTCCGGCGGCATGCGACAGCGCATCGTTATCGCCATCTGCCTGGCGCTACGTCCTGAACTCATCATCATGGACGAACCGACGACGGCGCTCGATGTCGTCGTGCAGCGAGAGATCCTGGAGCAGGTGCTCGACCTGCAGCAGACCTATGGCTTCTCGGTGCTGTTCATCACCCACGACCTGCATCTGATGGCCCAGCTTTGCCATCGTATCGGCGTCATGCTGAAGGGCGAGCTGGTCGAGGTCGGCGATGTCGCTCAGGTCAGCCAATCGCCCGTTCACGAGTACACGCGCAAGCTCTGGAATGCCATCCCGCAGCTTCCGGCCAGCGCCCATTCTCTCGGAGTTTTCGCATGAAACCGCAGATACAGGCTGTGACTGCAGAACCCATCATCCGGCTTGATGATATCCAACGCCACTTTGGCTCCGTGCATGCGTTGAAGAGCGTTTCCTTCTCGCTGTTTGCGGGAAAGGCATTGGCGTTGGTCGGCGAATCCGGCTGCGGCAAGACCACCTGCGCCCGCATCATCGCCCGGCTCGACAAGCCGACTGCCGGCCGGCTGCTGTTCCGTGGTCAGGACCGCACGGCGCGCGGTTCGGGCAAGGACGAGCGGATGTACCGCAAGGACGTCCAGATGGTCTTTCAGGACCCGTTCTCGTCGCTCAACCCGGCCTTCACGATCAACCATCACATCGCAAGGCCGCTGCAGCTGCATGGTCGGGACAAGCCAAAGGCCGAGCGGGATGAGGATATAGCGAAGCTGCTTGAAAGCGTCGGTCTCGATCCCTTGGTGACCCGCCAGAAGTTTCCGCACGAACTCTCCGGCGGTCAGCGTCAGCGCGTCAATATCGCCCGCGCGCTTGCGGTTTCTCCGAGCGTGTTGGTGGCGGATGAGCCGACCTCGATGCTCGACGTCTCGATCCGCAAGGATATTCTCGACCTGCTGGCACAGGTGAAGCGGGAAAACGATCTCGCCATGCTCTACATCACCCACGATATCGCAACGGCAGCTCATGTCGCAGAGGAGATCGTGGTCATGTTCGCCGGCCAGATGGTCGAGTGGGGCGAGAGCAATGCCGTGCTCGCCAGTCCGAAACATCCCTACACGCAGCTTCTGCTTTCGGCGGTGCCGGATGGCGGCCGCAGGTTCGTGACCGGCGGCAGCGCTCGCTTTCTCGAGCAGGCGGAGAAGATCCGCGCGCTCAGCCGACCGATCTCGACCGAGGTCGAGCAGATCGGTCCCAATCATTTCATGCGTGCGCTCGTCGCAACGAATTAGAAGGATTTTTCCCTTGGATTACCTGGTCAATCTATCGACGCTCCCGATCGACACGCAGTCGCCCGAGCGCATGGCGAAGGCTGATGTCACCATCCGGCGTGCGCTGCCGCCGGAACTGCGTGTTATCACCGGCTGGGTGGCTGAGCATTTCAGCCAGGGCTGGGCAAGCGAGACGACGGTGGCGATGAGCCGCCAGCCGCCGACATGCTTCATCGCCACGCGCAATCAGGAGCTTGTCGGCTTTGCCTGCCACGAGGCGACGGCGCGCGGCTTCTTCGGCCCGACCGGTGTCGACGAAAGCGTTCGCGGCCTCGGCATCGGCCGTGCGCTGCTCTTTGCCTGCCTCAACGATCAGAAGGCCATGGGCTACGCCTATACCGTCATCGGTGATGTCGGCCCGTCGGAATTCTACGAGAAGACGGTCGGCGCAATGCAGATCCCCAATTCCGAGCCCGGCATCTATGCCGGCATGCTCAAGCTTTGAACGACCCATTCAGGAAGAGAGAATGCTGATGTCCACACCGCGATCCCTGGCTCTGCGGCTTGAAACAACCTGGAATCCGCCAGCCGACGGCAAGGAATTTTCCTATGTCCTGCGGCTGAAGAACCTTTCCTCGGAGCCGCTTTCGGGCTTCGCGCTCTGCGTCAGTGGTCCCGGCCGCGTCGACCCGGCCGGCGTCGTCGAAGGCGCGACGGTGACCAGGCGGCTTTCCAACTTTACCGAATTCCAGCCGCCGGAAGGCTTCGTGCTGGCTGGCGGCGAGACCTGGACCATCACGGTCCATGCTCTCAGCTGGCCATTCCGCCACTGGACGGATGGCGCCACCAGCGCCTATCTCGCGCTGCCCGATGGCACCGCCGTATCGCTCGCCGCCGAACCGACGCGCACCTCGTCGAGCAATGCGCCATTGAAGCGCGGTGCCGAAATCTATCCCGTTCCGGCCAGTCCCCCGGTTCCGCTGGCAATCATTCCCTGGCCGAACCATGTTGCCGTTTCCTCCCGCCGTCCGCTGCCGGCAGGCTTTGTGCTTAAGGCGGATACGCCGGCAGCGCAGGCAGCCGCCGCAAGCTTCACGGCGCTCGTCGAGCATCTTTTCGCCGCTGAAGGCCTTGTGCGTCCAGAGGCCGAAGGGGCCATGCCTGTAGAGCTGCGGGTTGTCGAGGGCCTTGGCCCGGAGGCCTATAAGGTGACGTTCTCGCCGCAGGCGATCACAGTCGAGGCAAGCGCCCAGACCGGCTTCGTCTATGGCCTAGTGACTATTGGCCAGATCTGGCGCGGCGCGCGCCTGCATCCACAGGCTTTCCATTTCCCGGCCACAGGCGAGATTGTCGACGAACCATCCATGAGCTGGCGCGGCCTGCATCTCGACGTCTCCCGACAGTTCTACGCGACTGCGGAAATCAAGAAGCTGATGGCGGTCCTCGCCTGGAACAAGCTCAACCGCTTCCATTGGCACCTGTCGGACGACGAATCCTGGCGCGTGGAGATCGATGCCTATCCGGCATTGACCGAGACTGGTGCATGGCGCGGTCATGGCCTGCCTTTGCCGCCGCTTCTTGGCTCCAGCCCCGCCCGCACCGGTGGCTATTACACCAAGGTGGCTGTGCGCGAGATCGTCGCTTATGCCAAGGGCTTCGGCATCGAGATCCTGCCCGAGATCGATATGCCCGGCCATTGCTATGCCATGCAGCAGGCGATCCCCGAGCTTCGCGACCCGAACGAGGTCGGCAGCTATTATTCGGTTCAGGGTTTCCCGGACAATTGCATCAATCCCGCGCGCGAGAAGACCTATGAGGTCATCGAGACGATCCTCTCCGAACTGATTGAGCTCTTTCCGTTCAAGACCATTCATATCGGTGCCGATGAAGTGCCGCTCGGCGCCTGGTCCGGATCGCCGGAGGCCTTGGCGCAGCTGCGCGAACTCGCCGGCGACGAGATTGCTGATGCCCATGCCAGGCGCCTGAACGTCATCACCAATACGCACGGGGCCGATGATATTCATGGTTCCGGCGCGGCGGTCCTTCAGGCCGAATTCCTGGAACGCATCCAGGCGTTTCTCGCCTCGAAGGGTTGCGTGACCGGCGGTTGGGAAGAGGCGGCGCATGGCGACAGGATCGACAAGGACAAGAGCTATCTTTGCAGCTGGCGCAATGTCGAAGTGGCTGCCGAGCTCGCTGGACGTGGCTACGAGATCGTCGTTTGCCCGGGTCAGGTCTACTATCTCGACATGGCGATGCGCCCCGATTGGGACGAGCCGGGCGGCAGCTGGGCCGGCTATTCCGACGCGGAGAAGATCTACACCTTCGACCCCGTAGGCGGCTGGACGGATGTGCAGAAGGAAAAACTTCGCGGCATCCAGGCCTGCATCTGGTCGGAGCCGATGACGGACCGCGCCGTTTTCGACCGGCTCGTTTTCCCGCGCCTCTCGGCACTTGCCGAAACGGGCTGGACCAAGCCCTCGGCCAAATCCTGGGAGCGGTTCAAGGCGCTGGCAGGCACGATGCCGCTGCTTTACGGCCTGTATCAATTTTGACAGCTTGATACATGGCGCTCAGGCGCGCCCCATGGGGGCGCGCCTGAGCGAAGTTGACGGGATGCAGGTCGGCCGTTTGCCTAACCCATGACGGCGCGATGAGTCAGCGGTTTCTGCAGGACATCGAATTGAGGGTTGGTCTCTGAGAAGATCGGCAAGGCAGCCGCGCCCAGAATGGCGGTATCCTTGCCGGTCGCGCCGATCATCAGGCGAGGAATGGTTCGCTTTTCCGTCGGATTCACCGGAATGTGCAGCGGCTCCATGCGTTCGGCCAGTCCGATCATGAGGGATGTCGGCGCACTGCCGCCAAGCACGATCGTTTGCGGATCGAAGGCCAGTTCGAGGAAATCGATCGTCTGGCGCAGCGGCTGCACCGCCTGTTCCAGCCAGATCTGCAGGCCGTGGCTGTTGGCTGCGATCATCGTATCCAGCTCATCCGGGTTCAGCTCCTGCGCATCTTCGATGCCAAGACATTCATAGGCGACGGACGGCGAGACATAGCGATCGAGGCAACCACGCTTGCCGCAGGTGCAGAGCCTGCCATGCGGCTCGACGATGATGTGGCCGATTTCGCCGGCATTGGCGCGGCTGCCCTTGTAGAGATGGCCGTCGAGGAACATACCGGCCCCGATGCCGCCGTCACCCGCAAGAAAGAGATAGACGAAGCTGCCAAGGCCACGGGCAACGCCATAGAGCCGCTCACCGATCGCTGCTGCCGTGGCATCGTTTTCGACGAGCACGGGCAGATCGATAAGCCGTTCGAGTTTACTCGCAACAGGGAAATCCTGCCAGCCCGGCAGGTTGAGCGGGCTCAGCGACGTCACGCCGCCATCGGCATAGCGTCCGGGCAAGGCGATACCGACGCCGAGCAGCCGATCGCGATCAAAGGAGAAGGCTTCCTGCAGATCCTTGACGATCTGAGCAAGGATCGGCATCGCCTCGGTCGGTCCCGGCCTGTCGACATGGCATTCGATGCGGGCGCAGACCGTTCCGGACAGATCGGTGAGCACGCCGGCTGCCCGCTGACGACCAAGTTCCAAGCCGATCGAGTAGGCGCCGGCCGGATTGATCATGTAGGGAGTAATTGGCTGACCGCGGGCGATTTTCTGCGCCTCCATTGCGATCAGGAGATGTGAACGCGCGAGTTCCTCGACGATGTTCGAAACTGTCTGCGTGGTCAGCGCCGTCATGCGGGCAATGGCTGCGCGCGACATCGGACCATTGGTGCGGATAGCTTCGATCACGACGCGCCGGTTGTGAGATTTGGCCTGTTCGAGATTCGTGCCTGAGATGGTCTTCATGAGAGGATAATGGAGCACTCAGTTCGTGTTGCTGCTTGTCGCGCTTTGCCATTGCGTGAGGTGAGGGTGGCCGCATGACATTGCTTGCCCCTATGCTGGTAGTTTCTATTCTTTTGCCGATCGATTCAAGACGCGATCGGCCAGGTCCGTGCCGTTTGAGGGATAATATACGAGGCTTTTTCTTTTCCGTGGATGATTGGCGCATATCTTTACTCCGGCGGACATTCCGTTAGACTCCGCTAACCCGGTCTTTTGCCGGGATAGCGCGGAGGAATTCGATGATCAGACTGCTCGGAATCGTCATCATCTCGACCTGCATCGCCGGCGGTGCGATGGCAGCGGATGCCACATGCAAAGCTCAGGCCGCCGACAAGAAGCTGGCCGGCGCCGCTTTGACGAGTTTCACCAAGAAATGCGAGAAGGATGCCGCAAGCGCCTGCGATACTCAGGCAGCATCGAAGAAGCTTGCCGGTGCCGCCAAGACGAGCTTCGTCAAGAAGTGCACCTCCGACGCAGTCGGCGGCTGATCGCCCGATTTCTCAAAGGACTCCGGCCGTCGCTGGCGGCCGGATCGAATAGCCTGGTCATCCCTGCGGTGACCTGGCGTGCAAGTGTGTTGCGATGCCGCGAAGCTCGCCTTTCTGTCATTTGCATGCCGAGATCGATCGGCTGATTTCTCTCGATCGTCATCCCGAACTTACATTTCGGTAAGCCTGCAGCGCCTTTGGTCGCAACCAAGGGATAAGTAAAGCCTGGTTAACCATCGTTGATCTTTCCAGTACCGGCAAGGCTGCGATGAGGAGACGGGCTTTGATCTATTTCTCTTCAAAATCAACCGGAAAGCTCAAGTTTTCAAAGTCATTCTGCCGAATTTTGATTCATACTATGTATGGGATTCTTCATGTAGGCATGTATACTGAGGGTGGAATCGGCGCTCTGCCGATCCTGCACCCCTGCCGGACGCCCCGCGCTGGATGATCGCGATGGCGACCGGTGGCGTTTCCGATATTCGACCGAAGATAGCCTGCACCATCTTGCCAATCGGGGGCCCCCAGTGTCTGAAATCTGTCCCAAGCGCCTGTCGCGGCGCCATTTCCTTTCCTCTGTTGCGTTGACTGTCCTTGCCGGAAGCGCCGGCCCGGTATTGGCGCGATCATATCAGGGCGGCAATCTTCCCTGGACCTCCTATGCGGCCGATCCGCCAAGGCAGGTGATGCCGGGTGGCTGGAAATTCTTCACCGAGCGGGAGGCGCGTACCATCGAGGCGATCGCGGATCGGATGATCCCGGCAGACAGCCTCAGCATTGGCGGCAAGGAAGCGGGTTGTGCCGTTTATCTCGACCGTCAGCTGGCGGGGGCTTACGGCAATTCCAGTCGGCTCTATACGCAGGGACCGTTCCTGCCCGGCTTGCCGACGCAAGGCTATCAGGGTGCAGATAATCCCGCGCAGATTTACCGCAAGGGTCTGGCGGCGGTCGATGCCTATCTGAAGCAGAACAAGAGTGGCAAGGCCTTCGCCGACCTTTCCCCGGAAGAGCAGGACGGCTTCCTGACGGATCTGGAGGCAGGCAAGATCAAGCTCGACGGCAATGTCGACGGCAAGGCCTTGTTCAATGTCATCCTCGGCAATGTCATGGAGGGATTTTTCGCCGATCCAGTCTATGGCGGCAACAAGGACATGGCCTCATGGAAGATGCTGGGTTTCCCCGGCGCTCGATACGATTATCGCGACCATGTCAGCAAGTTCAACGAGCCCTATCCGCATCCGCCGATTTCCATTGCAAGCCAGCCGTTCTGGGCGGAAAAATAGGAGGCCAGCCATGACAAAGATACTTCCCCGTAAAGACGTCGTCATCGTTGGTCTCGGTTGGACCGGCGCCATACTGGCTCATGAGCTCACCGAACAGGGATTGGATGTTCTTGCGATCGAGCGCGGACCCTGGCGCGACACAGCGACCGATTTCAACATCGGCTATGTCCGGGACGAGCTGCGCTACAGCATCCGCCGCGATCTTTTCCTGCAGCCGCGCGTCGAGGCCATGACGATGCGCAACAATCTCTCGCAGACGGCCCTGCCGATGCGCGACTACGGTTCCTTCCTGCCGGGCAATGGCGTCGGCGGCGCGGGCGTTCACTGGAACGGCCACACCTGGCGCTTCTGGGACAGCGACTTCCGCATCAAAAGCAACCTGACGCAGCGCTATGGTGCAGCCAGGGTTGACGGCCTGCAGCTTCAGGATTGGGGCGTGACGGGTGAGGAGCTGGAGCCTTTCTACGACAGGTTCGAATATCTGGCCGGCATTTCCGGAAAAGCTGGAAACATCAAGGGGCAGATTCAGGAGGGTGGCAATCCCTTCGAGGATCCGCGTGCACGGGATTATCCGTTGCCGCCGATGCAGATGAGCTATGCGCCAAGCCTTTTTGCCGACGCAGCGCGCAAGCTCGGTTACCACCCGTTCCCGACTCCGTCGGCGAACTTGTCGGAGGCCTACATCAATCCGCTTGGGATCGCGATGGGCGAATGTACCCTTTGCGGCTTCTGCGAACGCTTCGGCTGCGCCAACTATTCCAAGGCCAGCGCGCAGACGACGATCCTGCCCGTCCTGATGAAAAAGAAGAATTTCGAGCTGCGCACGGACAGCGAAGTGCTGCGCATCGATCTCGACGGTTCCGGCAAGATGGCCAAGGGTGTCACCTATGTCGACACGTCGGGCGAGGAGTTTTTCCAGCCGGCCGATATGGTGCTGTTATGCGCCTACGGCCTTCACAATGTGCGCCTGATGCTATTGTCCGGCATCGGCAAGCCCTATGATCCGAATAGCGGTGAGGGCGTGGTCGGGCGCAACTATTGCTATCAGACCAACGCCGGCATGCAGGTCTTCTTCGACGACAAGAATTTCAATCCGTTCATCGCCGCCGGCGCGCTCGGCCAGACGGTTGACGATTTCAATGGCGATGCCTTCGATCATGGTTCCGTCGATTTTGTCGGCGGTGCCGGCATCAACTGTATCCCGACCCATGGCCGGCCGATCGCCATGCGTCCTGTGCCCCCCGGCACGCCGCGTTGGGGATCGAAATGGAAGGCAGCGACCGTCCAGGGCTACAAGAGCACCATGACCTATAGTTCGCAGGGTTCGAGCTATCCGACGCAGGGCAATTATCTCGATCTCGATCCGACCTACAAGGATCGTTTCGGACGGCCATTGCTGCGCATCACCTTCGATTTTCCGGTCAATGATCTGAAGATGTCCAATTATGTTTCCGATCGCATGGAGGATATCGCCAAGGCGCTCGGAGGACGACAATACAACAGTGCCCGCCGCAAGAAGGGCTGGGATTCGGTGCCCTATCAGAGCACGCATAATACCGGCGGCGCGATCATGGGGGCCGATCCGAAAACCAGTGCGGTCAACCGTTACCTGCAGAACTGGGATGTGCCGAACCTGTTCGTCATCGGTGCCTCCGCCTTTGCGCATAATGCAGGCAAGAACCCGACGGGAACGGTCGGCGCCTTGGCCTTTGTCGCAGCCGACGCAATTCGTAACACATATCTGCGCAACCCCGGTGCTCCCCTGGTGTCGGCATGATGAAGAAACTCTCCATTCTGATCGCATTCGGCGCCCTCTCGGTATCGGCGAACGCCGCTTTTGCAGACTCCACCGATCTTGCGGATCGAGTCATCAATGGCCGCTACCAGGCGGTTCTCGGCGACTGTTCCGCCTGCCACACGAAGCAGGGCGGTCAGCCTTTTGCCGGCGGCGAAGCCCTGCAGACGCCCTTCGGCGCTCTGGTGCCGCCAAACATCACGCCGGACAGGGAAACCGGCATCGGCAACTGGAGCGAAGCCGATTTCATCCGCATGATGAAGACCGGCACCGGTCACAATGGCATCAGGCTTTATCCGGCCATGCCCTATCCGGCCTATAGCAAGATGTCGGATAGAGATCTCTCCGACATGTGGGCCTATCTGACGACATTGCAGCCGGTGAAGAACAAGGTCCTCGCAAACCAGCTGCCCTTTCCGCTCAATATCCGGCTATCCATGTGGGGGTGGAACCTCCTCAATTTCGATCCGGCACCTTTCGTGCCGGACGAAAAGCAGACGGCCGAGTGGAACCGTGGCGCCTATCTCGTCCAGGGGCCGGGACATTGCGCGACATGCCATTCGCCGAAATCCTTCCTCGGGGCGGATAAGGATTCTCAGTTCCTGCAGGGGGCCTCACTGCAGGGCTGGTATGCGCCGAACATCACCGGCGATCCGCATATCGGCATCGGCGCCTGGAGCGAGGATGAGATCGTCACCTATCTGAAAACGGGCTCGACGGATAAGACGATCGCCTCCGGACCTATGGCAGAGGCCGTCGCACAGTCGACCTCGCAGATGAAGGATGCCGACCTGAAGGCGATTGCGGTCTATCTGAAGAGCCTTTCAGCGGGTTCGTCGGATAAGCCGGCGCCGCTGAAGGCGGATGACGGGCGTATGGTGGCAGGCGCCGCAATCTATCACGACACCTGTTCCGCGTGCCATGGCATGAATGGAAAGGGTGCCATGCCGCTGTTTCCGGCGTTGGCTGGCAACAGCCTTGTCCAGCAGCCAAGTGCGGAAACGCTTGCCCATGTCGTTCTGGCGGGAAGCCAGGGCGCTTATACCTCGTCCAAGCAAACGACCCCGGCCATGCCGTCCTTTGCCTGGAGGCTCAATGATCAACAGGTCAGCGACGTGCTGACTTATGTCCGCAACAGCTGGGGCAATGCGGCTGCCCCCGTCAGCGCGGGCGATGTCAGCAATATAAGAGGAAATGCTCAGGACTAGCCGAGCCTATGGTTGCGGGCAGGGATTGCGCCAGGGAGCGCAATCCTCGCTTCGCATCAACGATCTCATTGTTTGTGGTAGGTGCCCTGCAAGGTCACCCCGGCGGCGAAATCGCACACGCCGGCCTGTGATACGCGCCAGGTCTTTGCGTTGAGGCGATCGAGGTCGATCTTGCACGCGTCCTTGGAAAGCTCAGCGTGTTCCTTCGCCAGCGGAATGACGCCCTCGACACCATCGGCATTGACATCGCCGGCTTCTGCTCCGCCCGGGCCGACATAGGTCGAGGCGAGTGAAACTGCGAGGAGACCATCGACCGGCCCGTAGATTGCAAGGTGGCCCTCGTTGCCGTCGGTGCTGTTCGACTGGAAATCCGTCGATGCGCCTTGTCCGCCCTTGGTCAGCAGGAGGGACGCAATCTGGTCATCATAGGCCTGCCGGGCGCATGTCGCATCGCTGCAGGACCGCACTTTGGTAATCCAGCGCCGTTGTCGCTCCCGGATCTTGTCGGCATCATCGTGCTTCAGCGCGGCAGCATAGAGATCCCTCACTATCGCGTCGCGGGCAAGCAGCGATTTGTCCTGACAGATCATATGGTCGCTTGGCGAGCCCGGCTTTGCGCAATCGATCCCCGCAGCTTCGACGGGTATGGCAAAAAGGCTTATGATAATCATCGTCGAGACGGATCTCGAAATTCTCATGGGATACCTCCTTCTCCGATATTCCAGCTAACTATGCCTGGGCGCGCCTTCGTAAAGGCCATCTCGGCACCTAAGGCCAAACTCGGCAAATATTGCGCCGGCGTTTGAAGATCGTAGACATCTCCCTAGTTTCGACGGTCTGAACATGGGGAGCCGATGGGAGGTCACATGGAAGGCGAAGCGCAACTGTCCGGCAGGATCACATTTCTGATCGTTGGTTCTATGTTTCTTGCCGTCTGCGTCGGAATGGGAGTTGTGGCGGCTCACCTCTATCAGACTTATGCAAATGCGACGGCCATGGCGGCATGCACGGTCTTTTCCTGGGCATCCGGCAGTATGGTCATATCGATGGCACTTGTGCTTTTGACCGCGAGAAACACGACCAAAGGCAAGGTCCGCACGAGGAGGGGGCAGGTGACCATCAATCTCGGCAACAAATTGCCGGGTTCCAACAGCCACATTACCGGCGATGGCATCGAGGCCGAAGGCGAGACGAGAACACGCATCACAAGCGTCGTTCCTTCACTTTTCCTGATCCTATCCTCGATCGGGCTGGCACTTCTGGGCCTCTTCCTCTTTGGGCGCCACCGGCTCGATCTCGTTGGATCGGGAATGTTTATCGCGGTGGTATTCTACATTGCGAACTGGAGCAGGCTGGCTTGGCCGCGTCGATAGTTCCCGCGGCAGCGCCGGCGGGACGTCGATCCGCTCTCAAATCACGCCATTTACTACCCGGCATGCTTTAAGGCAGTCCGTAAAGCTCCATGCCAATGCGGTTGCGGGCGTCGCCAAGATAAGCCGAATTCATTTTTTTATTCAACTTTTTCGTTCATTTTTCTCGAATCTACTGAATTTTAGTATCATCAAAAATGGACGCAGACTGAGTGAGGAAACTTCTCTAGTCTCCATCTCGCCCGGTTTCGCGATGATCGTGCATTGCCAATCTCGAACTATAGCGAGATTGCACATAAGCATCTGAGATTATTTAACTATGGCTCAAGCTTGTTTGAGCCATCCAGGAAGATTTTGAAAAAATCCGGCAAACCTGAAAGGATGCAAACATGAACGCGCCTATTGGTTCAGACAATTGGGGCATCGATGCCCTGGTTCCCGATTCATCGAATGCTTTCGGCCTCTCGGCCTCGCCTGCAGTGGCAGTTTACAGGAATAAGTTGTATTGCGTGCGCCAGGGACGAGGCGGCAGCGGCTGGGTCTGGTGTGCCACTTTCGATGGCAATTCGTGGTCGGCGGATCAGCTCATCAAGAATGACGACAATGCCTATGGAATCTCCGGCTCGCCGGCCCTGGCGGTCTTCAATGACAAGCTTTACTGCGTCCGGCAGGGGCGCGGGAATAGCGGTTGGATCTGGTGCGCCACTTTCGATGGCAATTCATGGTCGGATGATCAGCTCATTCCGAACAAGGACGATGCCTATGGGATCTCCGGCTCGCCGGCCTTGGCGGTCTTCAATGACAAGCTCTATTGCGTTCATCAAGGACGCAGTGACAGCGGTTGGCTGTGGTGCGCCACTTTCGACGGAAACTCCTGGTCGTCGGATCAATTGATCCCGAACAGCAACAATGCCTATGGCCTTTCCGCCTCTCCGGCGCTCGCGGTATACAACGGCAAGCTTTATTGCGCGCGTCAGGGCAGGGAAGACAGCGGCTGGGTCTGGTGCTCGACGTTTGACGGCAGCAACTGGTCGGATGACAAGCTCATTCCAACGCCGGGCAACGCCTATGGAGTTTCCGATTCCCCGGCTCTGGTAAGCTTCCAGAACAAACTCTACTGCGCCCGCCAGGGCCGTGGTAACAGCGGCTGGATCTGGTGCGCCACTTTCGACGGGCAATCCTGGACGAACGACCGGCTGATCCCAAGCTCCAACAATGCCTATGGCATATCGGGCTCTCCGGCACTGGTGGAGTTTAACGGCCAGCTCTATTGCTTCCATCAGGGTCGGAATGACGATGGTTGGCTCTGGTGTGGGTCGCTCCCCTCGGCTTAAATTGAGCCAGCCGACTACCACAAGGCTTCGTCGCATACTGTCGCTTCAGGTAATAGCGTCCTGCGCTGGTATGGACTTTGGATAACAGGCGTCTACGGCCATGGCCGCTGCGCATTGGCGACGGGATGCTGCATGTGTCTCGTCGCCAAGCGAGTCTTGGATATGAAGAAGTTTTTCGTACCGTCTTGGCCCCGCTTGGACCAAAATGCCCTGTCAGTTCGACGGCCCAAGTAGCTCAAGGGTTCTCCAGATTGCTATTCAGGCCGCGTCCTGCCGGTTTTGTTTGGCGTACTCCGCGCCGTCTTTCGTGCCCAACGGTTCGAGGTCCACGCGATAGGCAAATAGTTTGCGACCGGCCCTGACGCTTATCGGAATGAACAGGGGCAAAAGCAGGTCCCTTAGAAACAGGCTGAGCCGACTGTCTTTCCGCTTCCTCGACGCATTTTGCCGGGTGAGCTTCACCACGCGCGCAATACGCGGGCGTCGCAGGGCTTCGTAACGGGCAAAGGCAGCGCCATAGTCGAGCGTGTCTGCCAGGCAGGCGGACAGAACAACAGCATCTTCAATGGCCATCGATGCGCCTTGGCCGGCATGTGGGCCGATCGCATGTGCGGCGTCGCCGAGCATCACTATGCGACCGCTTGACCAGGCGGGCAGTTGCGGCATGTCGAAGATGGGATAGCTGCGTTCGATCTTACCGACCGCCTGAAGGATCGATCTGTTGGGTTCGGGATCGTCGGCATGCATCTGGCGAACGTGAGCGGCGAGTGCCGTTGGTTCCAGGAAGCGGACCGCATCAGGCGTGTCGGCTGGGAAGGAATCGAACCAGTACACGGGATGCGATGCCGTTTTGATATAACCGAAGAAGGCCTTCTCTCCGAAGGTCATGCGCATTATGCCATCCGTATCCGGGATGTCCGCATCGACGATGCCGCCGGTGCCGATCAGGCCGGTAAATTGTGGTAGGGGATAGTCCGGAAACGCTTGTGTGCGGACGAAGGATCGCAGTCCGTCGGCGGCGACAAGCAGGTCAACGGCAAGACCGGTCCCTTCGAAAAAGTTGAGCGTCACGGCATGCGCATGATTTTCCACCTTGGTCACACGCCGGCCAAATTGCATGGCAATGCCGTCGGCCTGGCATTTCTCGATCAGGATGCCGGTCAGAACGCCGCGCTTGATGGTGACGGCGGGTGTGCCGAATGTCGCCAAATGGTCGCTCTGGTCGACGAGGGCGAGCCTCTTGCCGCGCGCATTGCAGAGCTCGATGGCGCGGGTCTCCAATCCCTGGCCCAATACTTCTTCGTAGCAGTCCACCGCCCGCAGCCCGTTCATGCCGTTGGATGCGAGCGTCAGAAACTCCCCTTCGGACAAGGCGGCCTCTCTGGAGCGAGCTTCGAACAGTATCGGACGAAAGCCGAGCCTTGCCAGCCGCAGCGCAAGCACAAGCCCGCCAATGCCGGCACCGCATATGCCGATCGTCGCCTCCGGGCTTGCTGCTCGATTGATGGTTGCAGCGCGGTCTTCAATGGGGCACATTGGTTTTTCCTTCTAATAGTTTGATAAATGAATTATTCGATGATCGAACAAAAGTCAAATGAAGATGAACGCCACCTCGTGGAAGCCATCAGCCTCGCCTGCATGCGCTGGCAGGAGGCGACGGAGAGCTTCGACGAAACCTTCGGTAAGCTGCATGGGCTGAACAGCGCCGAGCGGCGCTGTCTCAGCGTGATCATGCGCGCGCCGCAGCCTGCGAACGCCGTCGCCAAGGCTATCGGCCTGGCGCCTCCCTCGGTTACGGCGCTGATCGATCGCCTTTCAGCGCGGGGCCTTCTTCATCGCGTTCCCGATCCGAACGACCGGCGTCGTGTGCTGGTTGCGCCGTCCGAGAAGGCGATCAGGCTGGGACGGGAAGCCTATGGCCCCATCGAAGAGGCCGGCACGCAGATGCTCAAACAGTTTTCCGATACGGAAAAACAGGTGGTCTTGCGGTTCATCACGCAAGCCATCGAGATGCAGGAGCGGGAACTCGAGCGGCTGTTACGGCAAGACAAAAGCTGATTCCGGTCACCGAAAGGTGGGTTGAATGCGTGTCTTCAGTCGGCCCTTGAACTCGATAGGGTGACATCTCATTTGAATAGTCACTACTTCAATCTGTCGAACTGACAGCCTCCTGCCTCCCAACAGTTGCTGCCGGTCCTCATAGCGACGCGTCCGCGTCGGAGGAGTTTTCATGGGCTTCATTGATCGTGACATCCAGCCGTCATCCGATGCCGGGCTGCTGGACGCCTATTCCCAATCGGTATCGCGTGCCGTCGATCTCGTCGGGCCGGCTGTCAGCCGGATCGAGCGATTGGGCGGCCGTGCCGGACATGGTTCCGGCTTTGCCATTTCGCCTGACGGTCTGGTCGTGACAAACAATCATGTCGTCGACGACGCCAAGGCCGTGCGCATCAAGACCCCGGAAGGGGCGACCGTCGAGGGAAGGGTGCTCGGGCACGATCCGGATACCGACCTTGCGCTCATTCGTGCCAATGACTGGCCGGGCAATTGGGCAAGGCTCGGCGATTCCAAGTCGCTGAAACGCGGCCATATCGCGATTGCCATCGGCAATCCGCTGGGTTTCGAATGGACCGTGACCGCCGGCATCGTTTCGGCGCTTGGCAGGTCGATGCGCGCGGCAAGCGGGCGCTTGATGGAAGACATCATCCAGACGGATGCAGCCCTCAACCCCGGCAATTCGGGCGGTCCGCTGGTCTCTTCCGCGGGTGAGGTGATCGGCGTCAACACGGCTGTCATCCAGGGCGCGCAGAGTATCGCTTTCTCGGTCGCCTCGAACACCGCCAAGCATGTGGTGTCCGAAATCCTGCGCTTCGGTCATGTCCGGCGCGCCTATATCGGCATCGCCGCCGATACCGTGGAGCTGCATCGGCGCATTGCGCTGGAGGCCGGCATTACGCATTCGACGGCGGTGCGCCTGCGCCGCGTCGAGAAGGACAGTCCGGCCGAAAAGGGCGGGTTGCAGGAGGGCGACTACCTGCTTGCCATCGACGGCCATCCGGTATCAGGCATAGACGACGTCGTCCGGCTGCTTGATGGCGACAAGATCGATACGGAGATCGAGGTCTTGATCTTCAGCGTCGGCGGTTTGATCGAGCGCAGGCAGGTGAAGCCTTCGGCGCGGCCCGCCATCTAGGCCGATAAGCCATATAGCTGGTCCGCAGCGCCCGACCAACGCTGCGGACGAGACCTCATCCTCTGCCGACGAGCGGCATTTTTGTCGCCATGACAGTCATCGACAGAACGTTGGCATCAAGCGGCAGGGTTGCCATGTAGACGACTGCGCGGGCGACATGCTCTGCCGAGATCGTCGGTTCGGTTGCGGTTTCGCCACTTGCCTGCAATACGCCGGCACTCATTCTCGCCGTCATGTCGGTGGCGGCGTTGCCGATATCGATCTGGCCACAGGCAATGTCGAAGGGACGGCCGTCGAGTGCCGTCGATTTTGTCAGGCCGGTGATTGCGTGTTTCGTGGCCGTATAGGGTGCCGAATGCGGCCGCGGCGTGGTTGCCGAGATCGAGCCGTTGTTGATGATGCGGCCGCCTTGCGGCACCTGGGCTTTCATCAGGCGGAAGGCCTGCTGCGTGCACAGGAATGCACCGGTCAGGTTCGCGCCGAGAATGGCGTTCCATTGCTCGAAGCTCAGCTCTTCCATGGGCACGGCCGGCAGGCCCATGCCGGCATTGTTGACCAGAAGGTCGAGGCGGCCATAACGGTCGGAGATCGCATCGAAGAGGCCGCGAACTGACGTGGGGTCGCTAACATCGGCCGCAACCGCAAGAAATTCCGCCCCGGTTTCTTCGGAGAGCTCGCGCGCGGCTTTTTCGAGAATGTCCGAACGCCGCCCCGAGATGACGACCTTGAAGCCCGCGGAGCCGAGTGCCTTGGCGATGGCCCGGCCAATGCCTGTGCCGCCGCCGGTCACCAATGCGGTTGTGGTCTGTGTGTGCGCTGACACCTCCGTCATGCAACTCTTCCTTCCAGTTCGTCTTCGATATGTGCCTGCACGATCTCGTCAAAGCTCTGCTCAGCCTTGAAGCCGAGATCGCTCGCGCGTCTGGCGTCGAATTGCGTCGCCCAGCCGGAAACGATGCGCTCGATCACCGGGTCCGGTTCCCGGCGGATAAGCGCAACAGCCTTGTCGCCGCCGACACGGCGCAAGGCATCGATCTCATCGGAAACGAGCGCCGAGAGCCCGGGCATGGTGAGATTGCGCCGCGGCCCCACCTTCGCCGTATCGAGCGTTGCGGCATGCACGAAGAAACCGACCGCCGAACGCGGGCTCGCAAACCAGTGTCGTACCGTGTCGCTGACCGGCAGAATGGCTTGCCTGCCGACAAGTGGTTCGCGCAGGATGTTGGAAAAGAAGCCGGAGGCCGCCTTGTTCGGGGCGCCGGGCCGAACACAGATGGTCGGCAATCTGATGCCTAAGCCATCGAAAATGCCGCGGCGTGAATAGTCGGCGAGCAGGAGTTCGGCAATCGCCTTCTGGGTGCCGTAGCTCGTTAGTGGCGCGGTCAGGAATTCGTCGCCGATAACCTCAGGGAAGGGGGTGCCGAACACGGCGATGGAGGAGGCGAAGATGACGCGTGGGGTATAGGCGGATTTCAGGCCCTGCTGGCGAATAGCTTCGAAGAGGGCCCGCGTGCCGTCAAGATTGACGGCATAGCCCTTGTCAAAGTCGGCCTCGGCTTCGCCGGAGACGATGGCAGCAAGATGGAAGATCATATCCGGGCGATCTTCGATGAGCTTTTCTGCAACGCCTGAAGTCGCGAGGTCGACCGTCAGGGCCTTCGATACGGAGGCAAGCGCTTCCGGCACCGGCGGCTGGAAGGCATCGACCAGCGTCAGGCGATCGATGGTCTTGCCGAAAACTTTCGGCTCGGCGGCAATGCGGTTGACAAGCTTGCGGCCAACCATGCCCGCAGCGCCCAAGATCAAAACATGCATATCGGCTTTTCCTCCCAATAGGCTGATATCAGTGTTCGGGAGAATTCCCGAGTGAATCTCTTTAAAGGCCCTTAGGCATCGGGGATGCCGGCCGTTCTCTCACCTGAATGCTTGCAGCCAGGCAAGCCCTGCGTCCGTCGTGGTCGCCGGCCGATATTCCGCGCCGATCGGCCTATCATAACCAAGCTTTTCCAAGAGCTGCAGAATGTGACGATAGTCGATCTCCCCGTGGTCCGGTTCGCGCCGGTCCGGAACGGAAGCGATCTGGACATGACCGATGGCCGCCATGTGCGTTTGCAGCCTGTGTGTCAGATCGCCTTGCATGATCTGGAGGTGATAGCAGTCGAACATCAGTTTGAGGTTGTCCGCGCCGACCGCAGCGATGATGTCCAGCGCCTGATCGGCCGTCCGCAGGAAGTAGCCTGGCGCGTCGCGATGGTTGAGCGGCTCGATCAGCACCGTTGCTCCCACCTTGCCGGCGCGTTGGCAGGCATAGCGGAGATTGGCGATGAAGGTGGACCGTGCCTCGTCGCCGGCTGCCTTGCCCGCCATCACATGCACGTTTCGTGTGCCGATGGCGGCCGCATAATCGATCGCCTGATCGATGAGCAGGCGGGCCTCATCTTCGCGCCCGGGAATGGCGGCAAGCCCGTTGTCGCCAGCCGCCACATTGCCGCGAGCCGTATTGAGGCCGAGCATGGCAAGGCCCGTTTCCTGCAATGCCTGAAGGACGGCTTCAGCGGGCGTGTCATAGGGATAGTGGCATTCGACGGCATCGAAGCCGGCAGCCTTGGCGGCACGGATCGCGCCGGGGAGGGAAAGCTCCTGCCACAGGAACCCCAGATTGGCCGAAAAGCGCATCATGCTCAGTCCCACTCCACGTCATAGGTGCGAACGAGATCGGCGATTTGCGCGTCCGTCAGCAGCGAAGGACTGGCCCCGCGCGTCAGCATGGCAAGTTTTGCCGTCTCTTCCAGTTCCTCTATCGCATAGACAGCCGCTTCCAGATCCTTGGCCGAGACGACAGGTCCATGTGCTGCCAGCATCACGGCACTGCGCTTGCCGGCAAGGCCGCGGATGGCGTCGCCCATGGCCGGGTCGCCCGGCATGAAATAGGGCAGCAGCTTCACTTTGCCGAGCTTCATGATCGAATAGGCTGTCAGGGGCGGCAGCATGTTGTCGGCATCGACATCAGGCAAAATCGAGAGCGCCACCGAATGACTGGAGTGGAGATGCACGACGGCGCCGGTCTTTTTCGGCCGCGTCTCGTAGAAGGCCGCATGCAGCGGCATTTCCTTCGTCGGCTTGTCGCCACCAATCAGGCGTCCGTGGCTGTCGAACAGGGACAGGCGTGCGGGATCGAGGCGTCCGAAGGAACTGCCCGTCGGCGTCACCAGCAGGCGCCCGTCGGTAAGGCGCGCTGAAATATTGCCGGAGGAGCCGGCCGTCAGGCCACGATCGTAGAGCGACTTGGCCATCACACATATCTGTTCGCGCAATGCGGCTTCTTCGCTCATGCGGCCTCCAATCGATCAAAGGCATCAGTAAAGAAGCCTTCGCCGCCGAAGTTGCCTGATTTCAGGGCGAGTGCAATTTGTTCTCCGTCCACCGTCGCAAATGTCCAGGGAACGCCAGGCGCTATCTCCGGGCCGATCGCCAGATGTGTTACGCCGAGCGCCTGTGTAATCGCACCGGAAGTTTCTCCACCGGCAACGACGAAACGGCGCGTGCCGCGATCGAAGGCGGCGCGGGCAATCTCGGACAAGGCGTCCTCGACGACCTGCCCAGCCTTGTCCCTACCCAGTTGCTCCTGAGCTTGCCGTACTTCGTCGGGCTCGGCGGTGGCATAGATGAGCTTTGGCGCGTCGGGAGATTGCCGACGCAGCCACTCCAGTGCAGTGTCGGGGCCTTCCTGTGCAAGCGTGATCGGATCGAGCCGCAGGCTGACGACTTCGTCGGCATAATTGGCAACCTGCCGACGTGTCATGGCAGAGCAGCTGCCGGATAGGACGATCGAGCCGCCGGCGACCTTTGGCAGTGCCTGTCGATGTTCGGAGAGGCTGACGAGACCCTGCTCCATGTAGAATCGCGGAAGCTGGCCGGCAATCGCGCTGCCGCCCGTCAGCAGCGGCATATCAAAGGATGCCGCGGCGATTGTACGGAGATCATCGTCACAAACGGCATCGACGATCACATGCCGGATGCCCTCGCTGCCTAATTGCTCCAGCCGTGCTTTCAGCGCTGCCGCACCCTTTGAGACGACGTTGCGGTTGGCAAGGCCGACTGTGCCGGCCACCTGCGGCGTCAAGAGCCGCGCAAGGCTGGAATCGCGCATCGGCGTCAGCGGATGGTCCTTCATCGGGCTTTCCGACAGAAGGTGCTCGCCGACGAAGAGATGACCCATGAAGACGCTGCGGCCGTTTTCCGGAAAGGCTGGGCAATAAATCGTCTGGGTCGCACCGGTCTCGGCGATCAGCATATCCGCGATCGGACCGATATTGCCTTCGGCCGTGCTGTCGAATGTCGAGCAGTACTTCCAGAAGAAGCGGTTCGCACCGGCTTCTTTCAGCCAGTCAAGCGCTTGCCGGGCTTGTTTGACGGCGATATCGACCGGCGACGTCCGGCATTTGAGGGCGATGACCTCGAAGGCCGCCGTTTCGCTTCGATCGCGTTTTTCCTGCGGTATGCCGATCCGCAACGAAACGGGCAATCCGCTGCGCGCGAGCAGCGCGGCAAGATCGGTCGCCCCGGTAAAGTCATCCGCGATGCAGCCAAGCAGAAGTGCCATTGTCTAGTCCTTCACACCCGGCAGGCTGGCGCCGCTCTTGGCGGCCAGAATCTTTGCAACGGCGGCGTCGTCTTCAAGACCGAGACCCGCTTGCGATGCTTCACCGAAGAGCTCGAGCGCTGTTGCGGCGAGGGGGGTAACGGCTCCGGCTCTGCCGGCCTCCGAGGTCACGATGCCAAGGTCCTTGACGAAGATGTTGACCGCCGAACGCGGCGTATAATCGCCGGATACGATGTGCTCGCCGCGATTCTCGAACATCCAGGACGAGCCGGCGGATACGCAGATCACGTCATAGAGCGTTTTCAGATCGATCCCGGCCTTGGCGGCAAGCGTCATGGCCTCGGCCGTTGCGGCGATGTGCACGCCGGCCAGCAGCTGGTTGATCATCTTGACTTGCGAGCCGGCGCCGGGGCGATCCCCCAGCCGGAATACCTTGGCCGAGATGGCGTCGAGCACCGCCGATGCCTTATCGAAGGCTTCGGGCATGCCGGATGCCATGACGGTGATCTCGCCCGCAAGCGCGCGGACATGGCCGCCGGAAACGGGGGCATCGATGACGAACATGCCTGCTGCCTCAAGCCTTTCGGCAATGGCTGTCGTCGCACTCGGCGCCATGGTTGTGCAGAGCAGGAATGTGGTCGCGGGACGAGCGGTTTCTAGCGCACCGTTCTGCCCGAAAAGCACGTCTTCGACCTGTTTGCTGTTGACGACATAGACAAGGATCACGTCAGCGTCCTTGGCGGCGGATGCCGGCGTCGTGCAGGGCGTGCCGCCGCTTTCGGCGAAGCGGGCGAGGACCTCGCTGCGAACATCGCAGCCGCAGACGGCAAAATCCGCTTTCAGAAGGGATAGGGCAGCGCCCCAACCCATGGACCCCAGACCGATGACGGCGGCCTTCTTCGTGTTCTGCACGGCGTTACCTCTGTGATTTTTGGCTATGTTACCGATACCGGTATCGGTAACATAGCCTCATTTTCCCGGTAATTGTCAAGAGGTGGATGTTTGCCTTTTCAAGGAAACATTCTATGAAGAACAGCGGCAATGTGCCAGCCGCCATGGTTCATCGAGGGTTGCTTGGGGATGCGCAAACCCACTCTGGAAGAAGTCGCGATCGAAGCGGGCGTCAGCAAGATGACGGCATCGCGCGCCCTGCGTGGCGTTGCCGACGTCTCCAGCGAGACGCGCGACAGGGTGATCGAGGCGGCGACGCGGATGAACTATGTCGGCAACAGGCTGGCGCTCTCCTTGTCCTCGCAGCGTACCAACCTGGTCGCTGTCGTCGTTCCCAGCATGTCGAACATCGTCTTTCCGGAAGTGCTTGCCGGCATTTCCGCCGGACTTGACGGTTCCGGCATGCAGGCCGTCTTTGGCATATCCGATTATGATGTCGCCAAGGAGCGCGAGATCATCCGTGACATGCTCTCCTGGCAGCCCTGCGCCATCATCGTCACCGGGCTCGATCAGCCGGAAGAGACGGTGGAGCTGCTCCGCCACGCCAATATTCCGGTCATCCAGCTCATGGATCTCGACGGCACGCCGATCGATTTCAATGTCGGATTGTCCCATGGTGCGGCGGGAGAGGATATGGCCGAAGCGCTAATTGCGGCTGGGCGAAGGCGGTTCGGCTATGTCGGCAGTGCTTTGGCGCAGGATCTGCGCGCGGGCAAGCGCAAGGCCGGCTTCGAACGCGTCCTGCATGCCCATGGTCTGGGGTTTGCCGAGCAGCGGATCGATGATGCCTTTTCCTCGATTGCGCTTGGAAAACAGCTGACGATGGCCATGCTCGCGACGGTGCCGGATCTCGATTGCATCTATTACTCCAATGACGACATGGCGAGTGGCGGGCTATTTTCCTGCATGGAATTGGGCGTTGCAGTTCCTGAGAAGATCCTGATTGCCGGCTTCAACGGACTGGATCTGGTCAGCTCGTTGCCCGCGCCGATCGCAACGTCGCGCTCGCCCAGGCGCGCCATCGGTGAGGTTGCGGCGCAATTGGTGCGCGATGCGGTCGTGACCAACCGGGATGCGATGCGGAAAACCATAGCGTTCAAGCCGACAATCGTGGGAATTGATGGCTATGAGGTGGCTGGCGGCGCTTCTTGATATCTCTATCATAATTCCTCTCTTCCGACGGCGCGATGAAAGTCCAAACCTTGCCAGCGCGCGGTGGAGGCCAATATCCCTTTCGTTGATTGCTTGAACTCGGAAACAGCGGCCCGCTGTGACCGTCTCTTTCGTTCGGCACGATGTGCCCTTCTCAAGCAAAGGATTTTCGAGAATGCGATTCCCCCAGGCTGTGATTTTCGCTTGTGCCGTCAGTGCCATATCCGCGATTTCCTCGGGTGTATGGGCTGCCGGCTTCAAAGATATCGTCGTTTCGACCAAGGAGGGTTCGGATGTTGCGCAAAACAGCTTTGCTCCCGATACGCCGAAGATCTTTGTTTCAGCTCACCTTACGAAGGACGTACCGTTGTGGAGTGATGTCAATATCGCATGGATTGCCGTCGACACCGGCGGAGCGGCGCCGCCGAATTACAAGATCGACAGTGTCGATCTGCATATTGGATATATGATCAACAGCGTAAAATCCGCGATGACGAAACCGAACAATGGTTGGCCCGTCGGGAGCTACGAGATCGTTTTTTCCGTCAACGGCAAAGTGATGGAAACGACCGATTTCACCATCAAATAGACCGGCGATTGCCGGCGATGAATTTGACGGCATTTCAGCCTTGGTCAGTTGGGCCTCGATGTCTGCATGATGGCGTCGGACAACTGTAAGCCTAAGCTTGGCAATAAGATTTCCCGAAAAATTCACGGTCTGGAAACATTCGGAAACCGGCAGAGCAAAACGATCGGATAGACCGGCCGACAGTTTTCTTATCGCGGAGTCCGATTATCGATGTTCCTTACCAATCCGTGGCGACGGGAAGAGTTGAGCCATATCGTTGTCACCACCTTCAATGAAAAAGGTTATCGCGACTACGGAAAGAAATGCATCGAGACCTTCCTTGCTTGCTGGCCGAAAGATGTTTCTCTGGTCGTCTATGCCGAGGATGTCGAAATCGAGGAGAAGGACCGCCGTCTTCTGGTGTTCGACCATTGCAAGGCTCTGTCTCGACTGCGCGACTTTCGCGAGGCCCATGGTGACAATCCGCAGGCAAATGGATGTATTCCGTCACGCAATGGATTGGTGCGTGATTTTCGCTGGGACGCCGTGCGCTTTTCCAACAAGGTCTTTGCTGTTGCCGATGCCGTCAGACGCTATCACAACATGGTCGACCAGCTGATATGGCTCGATGCGGATACTGTGACCCATAGAGCCATTCCGAAGAGTTTTCTCGACAGGATCGCGCCGCGTGGAAATCAGCTTGCCACCTATCTGAACAGGAGAATCTATCCTGAGTGCGGATGGGTGGGGTACAACCTGCGTCATCCCGCGATATTGACCTTTATCGACCGTTTCGAAGGGGCTTATTCCTCCGGCTATTTCCTGACGATGAAGGAAAGTCATGACAGCTTCGTTTTCTGGAAAGTGCTCCAGCAGATGGAGCGAGACAAGGAAGCCAGATTCAGGCGGCTCGGCTCGCGTCTGACGAAAACCCATGTCTTCATCAACAGCGTCTTGGGCGCTTATCTGGATCATCTGAAAGGCGATAGGAAGGCTGCCGGAAGGAGCCGCCGGCGCGATCTCAAATGGCATCGCCGCGAGCCGTGGTGGCAATGATTTCCGACCATTTGCGGCAGTGAAAATCCCGTGTCTGTGGGGTGGCAGCACAGACGATCAAGTTGTCTTTTAGGGTGCGTGGTACTAATCTGAGTAGCATTGAGGGATTGGGAATTCATGCACGACGATTCGATCCTGCCGACAGAGATCGCTGTTTCACTTGGCTTGATCTGCAATATAGGCGCTCCGCTTCTGGCCTTTTGGGTGGCGGGGAAATTACCTCGGTTTCGCCTCTGGATTCATGGTGTCGCTTTCGTCGCTATCCTTGCCTCGCCGGTGATGGCGATGATCCTCGGCTTGCCCGATCTGCTTCCTGAAGAGGAAGAAAGCTCAGGCGCTCGCTTTGCATTTTTGCCTCTGATCGTCGAGGCAGCCATCATCGTGCTGCTCTATTGTCTGGCGGGGGCGATGCTCCTATCCCAATCCGTCCATTCGGCAATCACAGACTGGCACGGCGGAGGCCGGCTCTCGCAGGCGATGCCGCGTCCTCGCCGCGCAGCCGGGGGCAGAACTTACATCTCCAAAGGTTCCAAATCACGATAGATTCGTTCAGGCGAACGCACGGGGTTCTTGATCGCCACCGATGCTGCGGAATCGTGATCGATAGGCCGTCGGTGACAATCCGACGCTTGCGCGAAAATGATGACGAAAGTTTGCGGCGCTTCCCAGACCGACATGCATCGCGATGACCGAAATGGGAAGGCTTGTTTCTTCCAAAAGTTCGCGCGCTCGGGCGAGACGTTCGTTCTGAAGCCATTCCCCCGGTGCGATCCCCATCGCTTCGTGAATGTGGCGATGCAGGCTTCGCACGCTTACGCAGGCTTCTTCCGCCATGCGCTGGACGCTCCATTGTTGTGCGAGATCTCCCCGGATCACATCCAGCAGCGTAGAGAGCCGCGTGGCACCACGCCCTGCGACAGGCCGCTCGATGAACTGCATTTGACCGCCTTCGCGATGGGCGGCGGCGACTAGGCGCCGGGCCACGCTGTTGGCTGCCTTGGCGCCAAAATCCTTGCGCACGACATGAATGCAAAGGTCGAGCCCGGCAGCGCTGCCGGCCGATGTCAATATGTCGCCTTCGTCGACATAGAGGGAATGCGGCTCGACATCGATTTCCGGATAGGCGGCAGCAAGGTTCCCGGCATGATGCCAGTGGGTGGTGGCGCGTCTGCCCGACAGCAGGCCGGTTTGAGCCAGCACAAAGGCGCCTCCGCAGATCGACACCAGCCTGCTCCCGTTGGCGTGAGCTTTCCGCAGTGCTTTTAGAAGCGGCTCGGGAGCAGTGGCATCCGGCCCGCGCCAACCCGGTATGACGATCGTATCGGCCTGATCGAACAGCTCAAGGCCGCCGTCAGAATTGACCGTAAGGCCGCCGGCGCCCCGAATGGGTCCGGGTTCCACTGCCGCGGTCATGCAGCGATACCAGCCCGAACCCATTTCCGGCCGCGACAATCCGAACACTTCGAAGGCGCATCCGAATTCGAACGTGCAGAGCTGGTCATAGGCGGCGATGACGACAAGCGGATTGGCATTCTTTGGCATGATCCTTGCGGTAATGGCTTTTTCGGCCACTGGCAACAGCCGTTCGCCCACGACTACTATTCCTCATCGGATCGCGGCGCGCTTCATGCGCCTGTACAAAGAAAGAGACGGTGGTGGAGATGAGACTGATCGGAATGCTGGATTCGCCTTTTGTCAGGCGCGTGGCGATCTCGCTACGCGCGCTCGATATAGCATTCGTGCATGAGCCGCTTTCTGTTTTCAGCGCCTTCGATGCTTTTGCTGATATCAATCCCGTCGTGAAAGCCCCGTCACTCGTCACCGATGATGGAATCGTCTTGATGGATTCGAGCCTTATGCTTGAGCATGCCGAACGCATTGCTGTGCCCGGACATAGCCTCATGCCCCTCGATCCGCGGGCTCATGCTCGGTCTCTGCGGATCATCGGTCTTGCACTGGCGGCGTGTGAAAAGACGGTTCAGATCGTCTATGAGCATAATCTGCGCCCCATGGAAAAGCAGCATCAGCCTTGGCTCGATCGGGTTCATAGCCAGCTTGCCGCGGCATATCGCCTGCTGGAGGTGGAGATGCCGCAGGCCGATTCCTGGCTTTTCGGTACACGGCCGCTCCAGGCGGATATCACCAGTGCCGTCGCGCTTCGCTTCACGCGCGAGATGCTACCCGATGCCCTCGATGTCAGGGCTTGTCCGCGCCTTCATGCGCTGTCGGCCCGCGCCGAGGAGAGTGATGAGTTTCGTGCCTTTCCCTTCAGCTGAGGCATGTCGTGCAGAAGCGCTGCGATCTTGCCGCAGCGCGGCGCTCAATCTGGCTCCGGCCGCGTTCAGGCAGAGTTCATGCGAATCGGCGTATCTCTATCCTCGTCTACAGGACAGGAAATGGGGGTAAGGGAAATGCTTCAAGGTTTGGTACGGATTTCGCGTGTTGCCGTAGTCGGATTGGCCGCGTTGCAACTGATGACGTCTGTCGCTTCGGCGCAGTATTACGGCGGCGATGATGGTGATGCACCGCCACCCTGGCAGCGTGACCAGGGTCGGGACTGGAGAGGTCCGCCGCGTGGCTGGGACCGTGACAGAGGCTGGGATCGTGATCGTGATCGGGGCTGCGACAGACGCGATCTCATGCGCGCCGCACGGGCGGAAGGCTTCCGTCGCATCGATTCGATCGACAGCAACGGACGGCGCATCGTCGTTCGCGGCTGGAACGATGGCGGCCCCGACCGCATGGTCTTCGGCAATCGACGCGGCTGCCCGGTTATCGGCTGACGCTCAAAATGGCGCATAAGCGGAAGCCGAGTGTGGTTCGGCCTCCGCCTGCATCACGGCAGCGCATGCTTTCGACTGGCTGAAAGGGACGCGTTTGCCGCTACTGTCAGACTTTATGATGATCCGGCGCCGCTCGCCCTTTCAGGCTGCGGCGGGTTGCGATTTTGCGGCAACGACGCCGCGTTCAGATTGAGATTTGGCAGATGTTCCGACGTCGGTATTCCGTGACTTGACCCGGAATTGCCAATATATGCCCCAAGGATCTCTCACTCCGCCGCGATCATCCGGGCAATCCTTTCCCAGTGCATGACGCAAACGGTTCGCCTCGTCTTCCGTTGCACACTCGATGGTGATGGAAGAACTATGCTCCAAGCGATCGAATGGTCCGGCCTCGAATCCCATATAGGAGCGGTTTCCGAGTTTGAAGCCAGCAAACTTTACGCTGCCCGCCGGCCCATTCGGTTGGTCGGTTAGTATGTTCGAGATCCATCCGGATGCCGAACCAGGGATGAGCGTCGTATAGAGTTCGATCGCTTTTTCCATGTCATGCCGAAACCAGAGATGCTGCCTGACCTTCATGGTGTCTCGCTTTCTTCAAATCTTAGCTGGACGGCGTGCGACATGAAGGAGGCATGCTTACCGTTCGCCGAATAAAATTCATGCCGCCGATGACCCGCTTCTTATTGAGCGGTGCCATCGACGGCATGCTGAAGAGTTGCTTCTAACCGTTCGTGCTCACCCCTGCGGAGCACGGACGGACACGCAACACTATTTCTCCGCAACTCTACCAGCGAGGGCCATTACGTAGTCGTCTGCAATATCGGCCAAGGTCAAAGCGACTTCCGGCTCGTTCCAGCCTGCAGCAAGCACCATTTGAACGAAATCGCGGAAGGCCACTTCAAGGACCTCTTCGCGCTCGACGGCGCGGTATGAATCATTGACGGGATGCTGAGGCTTGCTGATCTCTATTGTTTGGCGAGTAGATACCATTGCTGTTTTCCCTAAGAGTTGCCCCGGTGGACGCAGAGTACATTCACCAAACACCAGAGCTTTGGTGCCCAAACGATTATTGTTCTTCTTTTTTAATGGGTTACGCACCATATGTCGTTAGACGTGCATCCTGAAACTTGCAGCAGCGTCCATTTTCGCAATTGCTGAAGTGCGGTTTCGGACCGGCATGGGGACCCGGTGGGAAGATGCGCTTCCGCTTGCACGGGCCTTCCGGTCCCGCGCCTGCCTCAAGGCATCAAAATCCGCTGTCTAGTGATAGTAGCCGAGGGTTTTCAGCCATTCGTCGAAGGAGTGGCTGCTGCCGGACGATGCTGGCGAGACGATCTGCCCGAGATAGCGCGGAATGGTAAGGTTTCTGGCTTCGCGGGGACTGTAGCCGAACTCCTTGCCGAAGGCGCGGCTGAAGTGCGCTGCCGAGGAAAAGCCGACGGCAAAGGCGATGTCGACGATCTGCTCCCGATTGGCTGGATCGCTGAGGGCGGCATGAGCTGACAGGAGGCGGCGGCGCTGAATATAGTGATGCACGCCGCCATATTGTTCGAATATCTGATAGAGCCTGGTACGGGATATGCCGAGCTCGCGACATATGTGCTCGACCGTCAACTCACCCGAAGTGAGATTGCCTTCCACGAACCGCCGCACACGCTCGGTCACCGCGAGGGTGCTGTGTTGCTCCATGCCGGTCGATTGCGCCGCTGAAGTCGAAACGGAAGCCACAATCATATTGCGTACCGTCTGGACGACGTGCGGCAGATCGGTGGCTGCAAAGCGTGGAAGATTGTCTTCGACGCTATCGAGAAATTCGATCAGCATATTGGTGAATATGCCGGAGAGAGCGGCGTTGTTCTCGATCTCCACCGGTGTTGGGACATCAAACAGCAGCGCTCTCGGCAAAAACAGCGAAAGGCTTTTCGCCTCGGTGGACCGCCCTCGAAAAGGGTGTCCCAAAGAGCGCAGTTCCACCTTGCCCGGCTTGCCCTCCAGAACACGGCCATCGACTTCCGTCCAGGTCCGGCCGCTGCTCAGCAAGGAAATATGCCAGTGATCGATGTGGTTGGTTTTCGCCTTCGCCTGCGACCGCATGTAGCTATGGGGCGGTGTGTCCTGTTGAACGATGAGCATGCCGCCAAGATTCCATGCGATGTGGTCGGCAGCGAAGCCGGCTTCCGGCAAGACATTATCCGGCAGCCGGACGTCGGCCACGGGAGCGACATAGGCTTGCCAGGCGGCAAATTGCTCGGCCGGCTCCATGTCGCGCGTTGAGAACTTTAAAGGCTGCAAGGCTGGCGGAGGCAGGGCTTCCTCGGTGGTCGCTTCCTCCGATCGCGGAAAACGCCGCCTGTCAGATTGCGAGGACTTCCTGTCCTTGCGCCATGGCTGGCCCTTCGTCTCGTCTGACGCAGATTCAGATCGTTCTTCGCGTCGGAAATCAGACAACCCGGTCTCCTCGAACACCATCAGCACAGGACATGAGCATCACCGTCAACTCTTCATCCGTGATCAAGCCGCAACTGCTCCTTGCTTCGATCGAATAAGGTTTGAACCCTGCCTTGAGCTGTCTTCTCCAGCTAGTCGGTATGCCGCAATCCCTGCCGTATCCCTAGCTCTTCTATCATACTAAGGCTTTCATTTGCTGCGCCTTTTTGAAAAGGCAAGCCTTACGGGTCACCAAACCCATATTCCCGCTGCAATTGTCCTAAAATATGACCGCTCGTGGGGCGGGCCTGCGTCATGCCGGTGCGTTTTGCAAGCCGCATATTGCATGACCATCGAAGTCCTGCATCCGAGCGCGTCCAAGCGAAAGCACGAGCTCTTTCGATGCGACTGATTTGGCAAACCGGTCCGAAACTGTTCCATTTTTGTCGCCGCTGGCTTGGCACCCCCCGATCACTAGCGTATTTTCCGGCGATTCTCTCAAAATGCGTCTTGCAAACGACCAATTCCGGTTTCACAGACCCTATGCGTAGTTTGCAGTTGCCCATCCCGCCAAGCTTGCCTAGGCAGATATCAACTGCAATTTTGGAATGAGACATGACCGAATCCTCGATAATCCCCGTCTTCGATGGCCATAACGACGTGCTGCTTCGGCTGCGTCGCGGTGGCTTGAATTCCGTCAACGCTTTCCTGAATGGCGAAGCTGCCGGACATATCGATCTGCCTCGCGCCCGCCGTGGCGGTCTCGCGGGCGGCCTCTGCGCCATATTCATCCCGTCACCGGATCAGCCAAAGGCTGAAAATGCCGATTTCGCAACACCTGCCCAACCGGATGCCCTGAATGAAACCCTGGCGATGGCACGGCTTCTGCTTGCGATCGAAGCCCGGTCCGAGGGAGCTGTGAAGGTTTGCCGCTCAGCCGGTGATATCAGGCGGTCGATTGCCGAAGGCCAGTTCGCTGCGGTGTTCCACATCGAAGGTGCGGAAGCGGTCGCGGCCGATCTCGATGCTCTCTACGTCCTGCACCAGGCCGGCCTGCGCACGCTTGGACCTGTCTGGAGTCGCCCCAATGTCTTTGCCTATGGTGTGCCTTTCCGATTTCCTTCGACGCCTGATATCGGCCCAGGCCTGACCGATGCGGGCAAGGATCTGATCCGCGCCTGCAACGAGCTCAGGATCATGATCGATCTCTCGCATATGAACGAGCAGGGATTCTGGGATATCGCCAAACTGTCGAATGCGCCGCTGGTCGCCTCGCATTCCAACGCGCATGCCATCAGCCCACATAGCCGCAATCTGACCAACAGGCAGCTCGACGCGATCCGCGATACCGGCGGCCTGGTCGGCATCAATTTCGGCGTGCTCTTCCTGCGGGATGATGGTGTCAGGAACACCGATACGCCGCTCGAAGTCCTCGTTCGCCACGTTGCTTACATTGCCGAGCGCATCGGCATCGAGCATGTCGCGCTCGGCTCCGATTTCGACGGCACGACCATTCCAGCGGCACTCGGCGATGCCAGCGGCCTGCCGAAGCTGATCGACGCCCTGCGTGCGCATGGGTTTGACGACCAGGCGCTTGCCAAGATCGCCCATCAAAACTGGGTTCGCGTCCTCGAACAGACATGGGGCGGCTGAGGCGAGGCGCTTCTCGCTTCTGTCTGCGTTAAGGCAACTGGGCGGCTCGCCTATCGTTCGACGAGGTTGATCGACAGTGGGTGCATTGGCCGCAATGTCACCTTCATGACCGGCTTGGGCGAGGGCTCGTTCGAGCCGGTTACGCGGAATTTTTGCAGGAGCACGGCGAGGATCGCAACAGCCTCCATCATCGCAAAGCCGTTGCCGATGCAGACGCGCGGACCGGCGCCGAAAGGCATGAAGGCATAGCGATGGCGGTTTCTTGCCACCTCCGGCTCAAAGCGGTCGGGATCGAAAACCTGCGGATCTTCCCAAAGGTCCGCATGATGATGCACGGCGTAGATTGGTACATAGATGATGGTGCCGGCCGGTATGGTGTGCGTACCGATGGTACATTCGCGGATCACTGCGCGCGAAACGATCGGCGCCGGCGGATAAAGCCGCATGGCTTCGGAAAAGACCTGTCGGGCATAGGTGAGCTTGCCGAGATGTTCGGCCGTCAAGGGGCCGCCCTTGGTCACGGCGGCGATCTCTTCGAAGAGCCTCGCCTGGCAGTCTTGATGGCCGGCAAGAAGATGGAAGGTCCAGGCAAGACCGAGGGCCGTCGTCTCGTGACCGGCGGTGATGAAGGTCATCAGATTGTCGATAACCTCCTCATCGGTCATCATGCGACCGGTTTCGGGGTCGGCTGCGTCAAGCAGCATGGAAACCAGATCGTTCCTTTCCTTGCCGCTGCGGCGTCGTTCGGCAATCACCGCGCCAAGGGTCTTTCGCAGGAAGGTGACGGCTGATCGCGCCTTTTCCTTGCCGGGATGTGGCATCCAGTCGGGTAGGCCAAGCAAGCCGAGCGCGAATTTCCAGCCGGTCGGCTTGAGGTAGTTGGTGATATTGCGCTCGACCTTGTCGACATCGATGCCATCGCCGCCCGACATCATCGTATCGACGATAATATCGAAGGTGGTGCGCATCATTTCCTGACATAGGTCGATGGAGCTGTTCTTATGAGTGCGCCAGAGATCGCGCCTGCGTCCGGCAGCCGCAATCATGGCCGGCTGGAGCTCCAGCAGCTTTTCGTGGCGAAAAGCGCCGGCAACCGATTGACGCTGCCATTTCCAATGGGCGCCGTCGGAGGTGAGAATGCCGTTGCCGAGTGCCGGGCCTAGCACGCGGCGGACATCCTCGCCCTTGCCGAGCGCATCGGAATTGCGGACCAGCGCCTGATAGATGAGCTCCGGATCCGTGAGATAGACCCGCAACTTGCCGCCCAATTGCGTGAAGACAACGGGCTCGGTGAAGACTTCCGGCGGCAGCGCGTCAAGTGGGTTGCGGATCAGCGAAAGCAGGACATGCGGCATGGAGCGCGGGGTAAGGGGAAATGTCGCTTGCGAGAGATCGGCAGCGTTCACGCTTGCATTCATCCTTCTATCTCCTTGTTCGCTCCGGCGGATACCTGTAGATCAGGATTAAGGTATTTGCCTTACAGAGAATAAGGTGGATACCTTAGGGCTTCAAGAGGGAAACAGGATGTCGGGCAACAAAGGCAAGGGAGCAGAAGCTGGAGCGCGGCCAGATACGCGCGAGCGGATCCTCATCTCGACCTTGTCGCTCTTCAACCGGAAAGGGCCTGAGGCCGTGACCACGGCGGAAATCGCCAAGTCCGTGCACATCAATCAGGGCAATCTCTATTATCATTTCCGCACCAAGGAATCGCTTGTGCTGGCTCTGTTTTCCCGTTTCGAGGCCGATGCCTTGGCGCTCGTCAGGCAAGCCGATTCCGTAGAAGGGGCGGATTCGAAAGCCTATGCCGGCTTTTTGCGCAAATGGTTCTCGCTCGTCTGGACCCATCGTTTTCTGTTTCGCGACATTCCGGGTCTGTTGGCAATCGCCCCCGGCTTGAAAGCGCCGATCCTGATGGTCAGCGCCGGCATGCGTGTTTCCGTCGATGCCATCTTTCAGCGTATGGAGGATGCCGGCCTGATCAGCGCCGCCGCGGATGATCGCAATGCACTAATGACCAATATGCGGATCGTCGCGACCTATTGGGCCGTCTATCTCGGGCTTCAGGAAGGCGTGGGCGAGCTGACACCCCAGCATGTGCATTGGGGGCTCGGTCAGGTCGCCAGCCTGTTGCGGCCCTATCTTTCGCCCCAGGCAAAAGCGGATCTCGAAGAGATGCTCGCGGAGCCCTTCGTCTGAGGCCTTTCCGCCGGGTAAGTCCTTGCCGCCATTCCCTTGGCAAACGAACAAAGAATCTCCGAAGTCGGCCAAAATCGGATGATTTAATCTACTAAAAACATAGGGTTTATATCTAATAATTGCATGCGTCGCAGGGTCACGGTTCCGTCAGACGACGCTTCCGATGGATCGTAAGGATCGCGACCATGAGATTTTTCACACGGCTTGCCCTGTCGGCCGTTGCCCCGTTTGTGCTGACACAGGCTGCGCTCGCAGCTGGCGTTCATGGCGCGCCAGCCCCTTTTGACAAGGGAGGCGTGAAGATTGCTTTGGTCAGCTACATCTCCGCCGGCGATTTCTTCCAGGCCTATCAGGCGGGCGCCGAAGCCCAGGCCAAGGCGCTCGATATCGATTTGCGCGTCTTCCCTGGCCGTCAGGACGCAGCCGCGCAGCGCGAACAGATCCTCCAGGCGATCAACCTCGGTGTCTCTGCCATCGTCATCGACCACGGCCTGCCGGAATCGCTTGGTGACGTCGTTCAGCAGGCGCTCGACAAGGGCATCAAGGTGGTTGCCTTCGACGTCAATCTCAACAATCCTAGGATTCCGCAGGTCGAACAGAGCGATCACGAGCTCGCCGACCTTGCCCTGAAGCAGGTCGTCAAGGACAATGGCAATAGCTTCAAGGCAGGCTATGTCTATGTCGCTGGCTTTGCGCCGCTCGACCGCCGCAACGAGGTCTGGGATACTTTCAAGAAGCAGAATGCTGGCGTCGTCGAAAAGGCCCGCTTCGGCAATGTCAGCGATACGACGGCAACCTCGACGGCCGATCAGGCCAAGGCGGCACTCGCGGCCAATCCCGACATCACCGTCATCTTCGCGCCTTACGATGAGTTCGCCCGCGGCGTGAAGCTCGCGGCTACGGATTTAGGCATTGCCGGCAAGCTGAAGATCTATTCGGCCGACGTATCGACGGCCGACATTCAGGAAATTACCGAGCCGGGCAGCCCATGGGTTGCGACCGTTGCGACCAATCCTGCCGTTGTCGGTGCCGTCTCCATTCGCGCCGCCGCCTTGCAGGTGGCAGGGCAGGAAGTTCCGCACCAGATCACCGTCAAGCCGACCCTGCTGACGCAGGAAGGGCTTCGCGCTGCCAAGGTCCAGACGATCGAGGAACTGGCCAAGAAAGTTCCGGCCTTCAGCGCCAGCGATGCGGTGACCGCCAGCTGGATACCGGACAAGCTTTTCTAAGCAGTCATCCTCGATATGCCGGCGGGACTTTCCGATCCCGCCGGATTACGTCCATGAACCGGAGTTCATATCATGAGCCAGTCCAACGTCGTCTTTGCGAGCAATCGAAACGCCACGCGCGAGGACCTCTTTACCAGAGCCGAAGAGATTTCCGTTGACCTTTCCAAGCGCGCAGCGGAGCTTGATCGCGAAGGTCGGCCGCCGCTCGGTGAAATCGTCAAACTGAAAAATGCCGGATTGTTGAACGCGCTGCATGAACCACAGATTGGCGGCGGCGGCCTCGATTGGGTGGATGGCTTGCGGCTGGTGCGCATTCTTGCGCGCGGCGAAAGCTCCATCGGCCAGCTTCTCGGCTATCACTATGTCAACAGCCAATATATCTATTGGGCCTTCGACGAGGCGCGCGCCCAGGAACTCGGCGGCAAGACGGTTGCCAACAGCCTTTACTGGGGTGCAGCGGTCAACCCTCGCGATCCGGGCCTCGTTCTGACCCGCCGCGGCAACGGCTATGTTCTGAACGGCCGCAAATCCTTTTCCACGGCCGCTCACGTATCCGACTACATCAACGCCAATGCCGCGCTTGATGACCGGATCGTCGGCTTTGCCGTTCCGACCAATCGGTCAGGCTACAAGGCCAATGACGACTGGGACAATTTCGGCCAGCGTCTCTCCGACAGCGGCAGCGTCGAGTTCCATGATTTCCCCGTCTATGAAGAGGATCTGGACAGAGTGGCATCGGCTGGCGGCGAAGCGCCGGTGCTCGCGACCTTCAACACGCCCCTCATTCAGCTTGTCTTCGTGAACTTCTATCTCGGCACCGCCGAAGGGGCGTTGCGAGAGGCCGTCGAGTATGTCCGCACCACAACGCGGCCATGGATCACCTCTGGCGTCGATCGGGCATCGGACGATCCCTATATTCTGGAGCGCGTCGGTGAATTCACAGCAGCCCTCAAGGCATCAGCCGCGCTGGCAGACAGCGCTGCGGCGGTGGTTCAGGAAGCTCTGGCGAGAGGAAGCAAGGCGACCGCACGGGAGCGTGGCGAGGCGGCAGCCGAGGCCTATGCTGCGAAGGTGCACGCGACCCATGTTGCCCTCGATATCACCTCACGCGTCTTCGAGCTGACTGGCGCCCGTTCGACCGCCGAGAAATACCGCTTTGATCGCTTCTGGCGCAATGTGCGGACCCATACCTTGCACGATCCGGTCTTCTACAAGGCCAAGGAAGTCGGCGAGTTCGTTCTGAACGACCGGATTCCCGAGGTCAGCCTCTACAGCTGACCACCAGGGCGAGAGCGCGGCACGGTGGTGGAACATGCCACAGCTTTAAGCTGCGCTCGCCCGATTATAGCCTTCGCGCAATATGCCGGACGATTGATATTCTAATATCCGGCTCACAAATCCTGTGCTCAACTGATTATTCTGTGGAGGGTTGCCGGCGCATGCCGCAATGCGCACATGTTCCCCGCTAGGATCTCGTCACTCACGAATCGCTCCAACGTCCGTTTCCACAAGGACAGGCGATCGCGATTGAGAATGAAATTGATCCAATGGAGTCCTTCATGGCTGACACGCGCGCACCACTTTCCGGGGTGATACCGAAGATTTCCGTCGTCGGTGTCGGGGGTGGCGGCGGCAACGCGATCAACAATATGATCGCGCAAAAACTTCAGGGCGTTGAATTTATAGCGGCAAATACGGATGCGCAGGCGCTTGCGACGTCCAAAGCGACCAGGCGCATTCAACTTGGCACACAGGTGACGGAAGGTCTCGGTGCAGGCTCCCTGCCGGAAATCGGACGAGCCGCCGCTGAGGAATCCATTGATGAGATCATGGATCATCTCCAGGGCACGCACATGTGCTTCGTGACGGCGGGAATGGGTGGCGGCACCGGCACGGGCGCCGCCCCGATCATCGCTCAGGTCGCGCGGCAGGCGGGCATCCTCACGGTCGGAGTCGTCACCAAGCCCTTTACGTTCGAAGGCAACCGGCGCATGCGCACAGCCGACGAGGGCATCGAGCGACTTCGCGAAAGTGCGGACACCGTCATCGTCATTCCCAATCAGAATTTGTTTCGCATTGCGGATGCCACGACAACCTTCGAAAATGCCTTTGTGACTGCGGACAGGGTCCTGTACGCGGGCGTTAGCTGCATCACGGATCTGATCATTAAGGAGGGTCTCATCAACCTTGACTTCGCCGATGTTAAATCCGTGATGCGAGGAATGGGACGCGCGATGATGGGAACGGGCGAGTCCTCAGGACCGGGCCGCGCGTTGAAAGCAGCCGATGCCGCCGTCTCCAATCCGCTTCTGGACGATATGAGCATGAAGGGCGCGCGGGGCGTGCTGATCTCCATTTCTGGCGGGACGGACATGACGCTGTTCGAGGTCGATGAGGCCGCCAGCCGCATCCGCGACGAAGTCTTTGCTGATGCCGATATCGTCGTCGGCGCGATTTTTGACAGGAATCTCGATGGGGTGTTCAGGGTATCGGTTGTTGCAACCGGTCTCGAGAGTCTGGTGGCATCGGCTGGCCAGCCTATGGAAATCAATAGGGATCGATACTAACCGGCTTTAGCTCGCCGGCCCTGGTTTATTCCACTGATTGTATGAAAGCCCCGGCGCCTGCGACGGGGCTTTTGTCTATCCGTCAAAGCGCGCCGTTCTTCGGCGGGATGACATCATTCAGGTGATAATTGCCGACGACGTGATATTTCCAGCGAACGGGGTCGTGCAGCGTGTGCGTACGTGCATTGCGCCAGTGCCGGTCGAGATTGAGGTCGAGCTTGACCGAGGCGGTTCCGGCAAGCTCGAACAGCGTGTTCGTCGCCTCGATGGCAATTTCCGTCGTCAGAACCTTTGCCGCTGCGACTGCGAGCGTGGCTTCGATCACCCGCTTTTCCGTCGTCTCGACCTGCGCGGCATCGACCTTGCGGCCAGCGCGCTCGATGGTTGCAGCCGCCGCTTCCAGCCGGATGGCAATCTGGCCGATCTTGGCAATGGTCAAAGGATCGTCGCTGGCACGCTCGACGCCGCTGTCCATCCAGGGACGCGATCTGGTCTTCACGAAGTCAAGCGTTTCCGCGAAGGCGGCTCGGGCAATGCCGAGATCGACGCCGGCATGGATGATCTGGCCGACCGAGCCGATCGTCGTCGGCCGCTCGAAGCCTTTGTGATGGAGGACGACATGATCGGCATTGACATAGACATTGTTGAGAGCCGTGGTGCCGCTGCCGGTCGTGCGTTGCCCGAAGCCATCCCAATCGTCGATGATTTCGACGCCTTCAGTGCCTTTTGGAACGAAAGCCATGACCAGCTTGTCGGCCTCATCCAGCGCAAAGATGGTGATCCAATCGGCAAAGAGAACGCCCGTCGAATAGAACTTGCGACCATTGATACGATAGCCGGGGCCATCGCGGGTGATGCGGGTATTGTAGTGCCCGACTGTCTTCGTGCCACGCTCGGACAAGGCATTGCCAAAACGATCGCCCGCCAATGCGCGGCCGAAGAAGTACCGTTTTTGATCCTCGGAACCATCGACGCGCAAAGCCTCGAGGATATAGAAATGGTTTTGCGGGATCTGTCCGATCGAGCCATCGGCTTCGGCAAGGATTGCCGTGATCTCGGCCAGCGTTGTATTCGAAACATCCAGGCCGCCATATTCCTCGGGGACGGTAATCGCCAGCAGTCCGGATTGTGCCAGGGCATCCATCTCGGCAAAGGGGAGCAGCCTTTCGCTATCGCGCTCCGAAGCGGTGGCGGCAAAGCGCTCGGCAAGCGCCTGCGCGACTGCCAGCGCCTGTTGTTCGGTTTCCAGTACCGTGGCCTCCGGGTGCGTGGCGTTGATATGGTGCAGTTGCGCGTTCATGGGCAGGCTCCGATTTCATTCGGCGCCACGATGCCGCATTCAAAGCCAGGCTTCGAGAAAAGGCATTTCATTTTTGGGGATGCGGTCGCGTCTTCATTCCTTTATCTATAGAATTAATGGTTAATTACTGCCTGAGGCTGTGTCGGCGCTCACAACATCGATCCTACGAGCGGCTATCGGCGGCCGGCTCGCCAATCTTCAAAGCGCGCATGTGCCAGCGCAAGCGAAGCGACGATCGGGGTGAAGCCATGAAATGGCAGGGCGCGACTGGATTGGATCGGGATCGGCAGGGAATCCACCGCCTCGCCGAGCGCCAGTCTCGCCAGTATCCGGCCGAGTTGCGCAGTCATGGCGATGCCGCGGCCGTTGCAGCCGATCCCTCCGAAGAAGCCGTCGCCGAAACGGTAAAGACGCGGCAGGAAATCCGGCGTCATGATCGCCGTTCCGGTCCAGACGATCTCCATGCCGGGATGGTGCGGCAGGCGGAGTTCGGAGGTCAGCCGGTCGACGACGGCGCGGCCGACACGCTCGAAGGCGCCGATCGGATTGATCGCCATGCCGCCGCTGATCAGCCTGTTGTCACGATCGAGCCGATAGGTGAACAGGTTGGAGCGCGTGTCGCCGACTGGGCGGCGATGCGGGGCGATCCGTGCAACGGTTTCGGCATCGATCGGCCTCGTTGCCACCTGATAGACTTTCAGCGGTACACCGGTTCGGCCCATGCGCGCGGCTATCCCGTCGGTAAAGGCATTGGTGGCGAGGATGACGACATCCGTTTCGATTTCGTGACCGGCGAGGCTGACGCGCCAGGTACCGCCATGTCGTTCGACACGCTCGACCCTGCTGCTCTCACGGATCACGCCGCCGCGCTTGGTCACCGCGCGCGCAAGCCCGTAGAGATAATTCAATGGATGGAGGGTGCCGCCGGAATGATCGAGCAGTCCGCCGGAATAGATATCCATGCCGGTTTCGCTTCGGATGGCGCTGGCATCGAGAAACCCGACCGGACGGCCAAGCTCCGTCCAATCCTTTGCCCGTTGGCGCAAGATCGCAGCCATATCGTCGCCATAGGCCGGCTGCAGCCAGCCGGTCTGCGCTGCGTCGCAGGAAATCTCCTCGTCTGCGATCGTCGCAAAGACCTCGTCGGCACCCGCGCCGACCAGCGATAACAGCGCATCCGCCTTGCCGTGTGGCAGCTTCTGGCGGACGGTTGCCGGATCCGCCTTGGCGAAATTCGGCACGACGAAGCCGGCATTCATGCCGCTCGCACCGGCACCCAATCGCCCGGCCTCGAGGACGATGACGGATCGGCCGGCGCGAGCAATGTGAAGCGCTGCGGTCAGGCCGGTGAAGCCGCCGCCGATCACGATGACGTCTGAGCGGGAAGGCATAGCGCACGAAAGTTCGGGAGTTGGCCCTGCCGTCAGTGTCCATAAGGTCGGATTGGCAACGTTGCTGGGCATCAGCGGATGATCTCTCAATAACTATGCCGGATGGCGTTCTCGACCGATCAGCCGCTGAGGGGTGCGCGCCAGGATGTTTTCACGCGAGGCGCACCGTACAGTGCGCCTCGCCGTTTGCGGAAAGGCTGACCTACTTGAGCTTGTCCTTGACGGCGGCGATGTCCTCCATCGACAGCTGGCCATCGGTCGCGACCTTGCCGTCGGCAATCTTCCAGAGGCGGAAGGGACCGGTTATGTCGCCATACTGATCGAAGGAGACCGGGCCGATGACGCCTTCATAGCGGATCGGCTTGCCTTCCTTGATGAGGCCAAGTGCCTTGGCGAACTCATCCTTGCCGGCATAGATCGGCGTGCCCTTGGGGTCGACGACTTTGTAGATATCGTCTTTCAGCTTCGAGGTGTCATCGCCGGCGATAGCAAGCGCGAGGCCAACGATCGCACCGGCATCATAGGCGCGGTCAGCGGCCGGATTGGTCGGCTCGATGCCCGAAAAATCCTTGTAGTTCTTGTTGAAGTAATCGGTCGACGGGGTCGGGTTCGTGCCCGAGGAGGTGCCGTAGGCTTCCTTCAGATAATCTGCGCCAACGGAATCGATGAAGTCAGGGCTGTTCATGCCGTCATTGAGCAGGAATTTCTGCGGGCCGCCCTGCGAGATCCAGGTGCGGGCAATGGTCGCGCCGTCGACGGGCGTGCTGACGAGGTAAAGACCGTCCGGATCGCCGCCCATGCCGGCGGTCACTTCCGAGGCATAGCTCGACTGCTTCTCGTTGTAGGGGGTGGTCGAGACGATGGTGCCGCCGAGCGCCTTGTAGGCCTTGGAGAATTCGGCGACCATGTTCACGCCGAAATCGTTGTTGACGTGGATGATCGCAAGCTTCTTGAAGCCCTTGTCGATCGCATATTTGGCGGCAGCGATACCCTGCAGCGAATCCGATGTGATGGTGCGGAAGAAGATGCCGTTGGTCTTGCCGTCGCGGCCAAGCGCCGTCAGCGTCGGCGAGGAGGCGGCGGGTGATACCTGCACGATCTTGGCCGGTGCTGTCACAGAGGTCAGGATCGGGATCGTCACCGACGAAATGATGCCACCGATGATGGCCGGGACCTTCTTGACTTGCACGAGCTGTGTGGCCGCGTCGACCGCGACATTGCCCTGGCTCTGGCTATCGCGCGTATCCGTTACCAGATCGCAGCCATGAGCGCCGCCGGCAGCATTGATGTCGCGGAAAGCCATCTCGACAGACTTCGCGCCCGCCTGGCCGTATTCGCCGGCCGGGCCGGTCAGTTCCATCACCAGGCCGACCGTGACCTTGCAGTCCGCGGCATTGGCGACGCCGGCTGCGGTTAAGAGGGCCAGAGCCGTGGTGATTTGAAATATCGTCTTCTTCATCTTTGTTCCCCTTGTTCGGTCAACGATTTTCATGTCTGTTTTTTCAGAACCTGTCAGGTCTCCGGCATCTGCAGCCAGGTTTCATGCAGATGCTGCCATTCGACGCCGTTGGGTGCCGATGAACTTGCGGTGAAAAGAGCGCTTGCTTGACGCCGGCTATATTTGCCGGCGCGCATCTGCGCCTCGACATAGGTGAGAACGATCGTGTCCTCGGTTTCGAAGCTCGAGCGGATATCCGAAATCTCGATACTGAAATCCCCGCGAAAGCTCGCGCGATTTGTACGGATCAGCTCGATGGTTTCAGCGCGGTCGAAGAGGCGGCCGGTCGGCGGGATCATGTGAAAAGCTTGGCCGAAGGTGCGCTCGCAGCGGTCAAAATCCGTATTGTCAGCCGTTGCGGCATTATACCAGGCTTCGAAGAAACGGTGGAAATCGATGACCTCGGCGCTGGCCTTTCGGAAAAGAGACGATTCCTGGCTCATACCTTCCCCGCATTGAGGTTGTAATGCATGATCGAGCCGTGCCTGCCGGTGCGATCGCGCTCCAATGTATAGACATCGCCTTCGAGGCCGGGGCTCTGGGCGATGATGCCGGCGATCTGCTGGCGGTCGTCGTCCGAAAGGGCGATATCCATGATCTTGGCATTGGCAAGCGCATGTGCCTGATTGCGGGCGCCGACGATGACGGCGGCCACCTGCGGCTGTTCCAGCACCCAGGCACTGGCGATCGTGGCGATATCGACGCCATGGCGGTCGCCGATCGCCTTCAGCGTAGCAAGCAGTGATTGGAACAGCTCCCAGCCGCCGAAATCATCGATGATCAGCTTGTATTTGACGAGCGAGCGGTTCTCGAGCGGCATCTCGGGCTCCGGCTGCCCGAGCCATTTGTCACTCAGGAAGCCGCCCGCCACCGAGCCGTAGCAGAGAAATCTCACGTCATTCTCAGCAGCTAGCTTGGCGAGGCTGTGCGACGGCCGCTGATCGAGAACCGAATATTGCAGCTGTTGGCTGACCAGCGGAATGCCGGCTTTCAGGATCTCGGCAATGTGCGGCGTGTCGAAATTCGTCGTGCCGACATTGCGGACCTTTCCTTCCCGGTGCATCTCGTCCAGCCAGCTTAGCGCTTCGAGATAGCCGGGCAGGGCGTAATCCCACCAGTGAAACTGCACCAGATCGAGCTGCTCGGTCTTCAGCTTGCTCAGCGACTTGTCGACGATCCCTCGGATATAGTCGCGGCTGATCGTTGCCAGTTTCTCGAGATCGGGCACCAGCTTCGTGTGCACCTTCATGGCACCTGCAGCTTCCGCGCCGCGCTCGTTTCGGAGCCGCTGTCGTGCTTCGCCAATCAGTTCCTCGACGCCGGTATAGATGTCGGCGCAGTCATAGGTGCGGATGCCGACATCGAAGGCGGCAATCAAGTCGGTTACGGCCTGGGCGCGGTCGATGGCACCGTGTCCTCCGGCAAGCTGCCAGCCGCCTCGGATGACGCGCGAGATTGAATATCCGGGGCTGAGCTCAAAAGTCTTGGCGGTCATGCGGTTCATTCTCCTTCCGGCAACGGCACGGCCGTCGTTTCGGCATGGCTGAACCGCCGCTTGCCCGTTCTGACGATCCGCAGCCGGCTCGCGCAGTTGGGGTCGGGGCAGGCGATGTCCGCATCCGAGGTCATCCAGTCATTCTTGTGAGTGGGCCGTTGCTTGGCTGCAAGCAGCGGCAGGACGGCCGATATCGAGTAAATCGAAAAGCCCTGGCCTAGCGGCAGGGACAGCATTTCGCCCTTGAGCTCGAAATAGTCGCCCGGCTTGGCGCCGCAATAGATCGGCTTGCCCTCAGGGATAATGGCCTCGACTCTGAGGTCGAACAGCTCGAAACTGTCGTCGTTTGCGGCGGTCATGTCAGATCTCCGCGCGTTCGAAGGTGACGTCACAGGCACCGTTGCGACGGATGACGCCGCAGGCGGCGGCGAACTGCTCGCGTTCTTCCGTCCGCACCTGCGCGACGACGCTGCCGGCAAGCCAGCCGATCGGGAAGAGCAGGCGTGCGCCCGGTCCATAGAAAAGTCCGATATCGAAGATCGCATCGGGATTGCCGCCCCACATGCGCGGCGGCACATAGCTGAGCACGATATCGCCGGGCTGCGGCGTCAGCGTTGCATTCTCGGCCGGCAGGGCGTTCGCATAGGATGCATCCTTGAGCTGAGCCGGCGGGATCGGGCAGGAAATTTCCGGCCCGGTCCACATGGCATGAATACCGCCGACGACACGCGGTTCGCTGAGGTAATGCCAGAAAAAGGTGGCATTGTCGGGCGCCTTCGCCTCGAGCAGCGGCGCAAAAACGCTGAGACCAGAGCGTGGTTCTGTGATTTTGATGGCGCGTTGGCTCATGCGGATTGGCCCTTTTTGGCTTCGGCTTCCAGTTTATTGCGCAGGAAGGTGAATGGCCGGCTGATGTCTGCGACCAGCGCATCGCGGGCTTCTTTTGCATCCTGCGCGGCGATCGCCTTGACAATCGTGCGGTGATAATGGGCGGTGTCGATTTCGCCGGCGTCCGAGAAGGCATAGATGGCGACGCGGATACAGGGACCGGACTGCAGCCAAAGGCTTTCGATCATCGGGATGAGAACGGCGGAGCCGCAGGCGCGATAGATCTCGAAGTGAAAGGCCTGGTTGAGCGTCACCTCGCGGTCGACATCCTTCTTGTGTTTCAGCGCGCGCATCTCGTCCCACTCGCCGAGCATGCTTTCGATGGTCGTAATCTGGCGCGAGGTCATGCGAGTGGCGGCAAGCGCGATTGCCTCGCCCTCGATGAGGATACGGGCGCGCAGAAGATCGTCCATGCGCTCCAGCGTGATCGGCGGTACGCGAACGGATCGGTTGGGGAGGGCTTCCAGCGCTTTTTCGGTAATCAACCGACCGAGAGCCTCGCGCACCGGCATGGTGCTGGTCATCAATGCATCGGCCAAGCCACGGATCGTCAGCACCTGGCTCGGCTCGAAAAGCCCGCCGATCAGCGCGCGGCGCAGTTCCAGATAGACTCTGTCCTGAACCGTTTCTCGCCCCACTGGCGCAAGCTGTGCGGCAATCGGATCGCTCTTTTCGGCGGTGGCCTTTTGCATTCGAAATCCCTTTTTCGGCTTGCGAAGAGGATTAAAGCTGATTAGCGTGATCAATGCAAGTGTGATCACAAATCAAATAATCAGGTAAGCGGCAGCGATCGCTTTCCGGCCAGAGGGATCTCATGAGTACGACAGTTGAACAGCATGGGGAGGAAGCCCGGCCTGTTCTGACGGCAAGAAACGTGGTGCGGCGTTTCGGCGGCCTGGTGGCCGTCAACGACGTTTCCTTCCATGTGCGCCAGGGCGAGATCCTCGGCTTGATCGGCCCGAACGGCGCCGGGAAGACGACGATGTTCGACCTTCTGGCTGGCAGTGTTGCGCCGAGCAGCGGTGACATCGTCCTGAACGGTGCCGAAGTTGCAGGCGAGGCGGCTCATCGCCGCATTGGTCGCGGTCTTGGCCGGACCTTTCAGATACCGCGGCCTTTTCCCAATCTGACACTTCTCGACAATGTCATGCTGTCTGCCCAGGACCAGGCCGGAGAGCGGCTGCTGTCGAATTTCCTGCAGCCTTGGAAAGTCGCCGCTGAGGAGAAGGCAGCCCATGCCAAGGCGATGGACCTTCTCGAACTCGTTCACCTGACGCGTCTGGCGCATGAACCGGCACGCGTTTTGTCGGGCGGTCAGCGCAAGCTTCTCGAGCTTGCCCGCGTCATGATGGCCGATCCGGCCCTGATTTTGCTCGATGAGCCGGCGGCCGGCGTCAACGCGACTCTTCTGGAAACGATCATCGACCGCATTCGCGATATCAACCAGCGCGGCGTCACCTTTCTCCTCATTGAGCACAATATCGATATGGTGACGCGCCTGTGTCACCGCGTGCTTGTGATGGCGAGCGGCCAGCTGCTTTGCGAGGGAACGCCGGAGGAGGTTGCTCGCGATCCGCGCGTCATCGAAGCCTATCTGGGAGGCGCGGCATGAGCGAACCGGTGTTGAGCGTCCGCAATCTTGTCGCGGGTTATGAGCCTGGCGTCCCGATTGTTCGCGGGGCTTCGATTACGGTGGCGGAGAAGGAAATCGTCGTCGTTCTCGGTCCCAATGGTGCCGGAAAATCGAGCTTTATCAAGGCCGTTGCCGGTCTGGTTCCGGTCGAAAGCGGCACGGTGGAACTGGCCGGCAGGGATATCACGAGTGCGCCCGCACACACCATGGTGCGGCTAGGCCTAGCCTTCGTGCCGCAGACGGAAAATGTCTTTCCGCTGATGTCTGTTGAAGACAATCTGAAGGTGGCTGGCGGCATTCTGAAGCCGAAGGACGTGCCGGGCCGCATCGAAGAAATGTACGCAACCTTTCCGGATCTCGCTCGCCATCGCCGCATCGCGGCCGGCAATCTCTCCGGAGGGCAGCGCCAGATGCTGGCCGTTGCGCGTGCGCTCATCGTGCATCCGAAGCTTCTCGTTCTCGATGAACCTTCAGCGGGCCTCTCGCCGAAATTTGTTTCGATGGTTTTCGATATGCTGACCGAGATCCGCAAATCTGGTGTCACTACTCTGCTCGTCGAGCAAAATGCCAAGGCGGCGCTAGCCATCGGCGACCGCGCCTATGTGCTCGTCGAGGGCAAGGACAGGCATGAAGGCGTTGCAGCGGAGCTTTGGAACGACCCTGTCGTTGCCGAACTCTACCTCGGCCAGCGGCCCGCGGCTTCGGCAAATGGAGGTGCGGCATGAACCTGCAATTTATCGTTGACGGATTGCTGACAGGCTCGATGATCGGCCTTGGCGCCATCGGCGTGACGCTGACCTATTCGATCCTGCGCTTTTCGAACTTCGCCCATGGCGACTTCATGGCTTGGGGCACCTACGCGACCCTTGCCGTTGTCGGCGCGATTGGCGCAATCTTTGGCAAGGTCGCCCCGATCGGTCCGCTCTCCTTTGGCTGGCCGCTGATTGTCGCGGTCATCGCCGCAATGGGCTTCACCGGCGTTCTTGCCCTTGCGCTTGATAAGGTGCTCTTTGCCCGGCTGCGAGCCAAGGGCCAGTCGATCATCGTCGTCATGGCGAGTTTCGGCGCCTCCATGGCGCTGCGCAGTCTGCTCGAATTCCTTTTCACTTCGCGCCCGACCTATTTCAGCCGCGCCATCCAGATCGCCATGCCTATCGGCTTCGGCATCCGCATCACGCCCGATCAGATTGCGCTTCTGATCGTCACGGCGCTGCTTGTATTTGGCGTTCACATGCTGATGACGAGAACGCAGACGGGCCGCTCCATGCAGGCGCTCAGTCAGAACCCGGCGCTTGCCCGCGTCGTCGGCATCGATGTCGCCAAGGTCGTGCGCGTCACCTGGCTGATCGGCGGAGGGCTGGCATGCGTCGCTGGCGTGATGATCGGCATTCTCGTGCAGATCCGCCCGTTGATGGGCTTCGACATGCTGCTGCCGATGTTTGCCGCCGCCATTCTCGGCGGCATCGGCAGCGTGCCGGGTGCGGTTCTCGGCGGCCTGATCATCGGCCTTGCCGAGGCGGCTGCAGTTCAGCTGATCGGAGCGGAATGGCGTGCCGCCATCTCCTTCATCATCCTGATGGCAGTCCTGTTCGTCCGGCCGATCGGCCTTTTCGGAGTAAGAGAGCGATGATGGACATTGTTGGCTACGGCGCTTTCTTTCTGACCACGGCGCTGATTTTTTCCTTCATCACGCTCGGGCTGAACCTGCAATGGGGGCTGACCGGTCTCTTCAATGTCGGTCTCGCCGGCTTCGTTGCCATCGGTGCCTATACCTCGGCCCTGCTGACGACACCCGATACCGCCGGGCGGCTCGGCGGCTTCGATCTGCCGATCCTCGTCGGTTGGCTGGGCGCGATGATCGTTGCGGGGCTTGCTGCGGCCATCATCGGCGTGGCGACGCTACGGTTGAAATCCGATTATCTGGCGATCACCACCTTCGGCGTCGCTGTCGTCGTCCAGCTTGTGGCCTTGAATGCGCAGAAGCTGACCGGCGGCCCCTTTGGCATCGGTTTCATTCCGCGGCCATTTTCCAGCCTTGCCGAAACCCCGTTGCTTTTCAATCTCGCCAATCTCGGCGTCGTCGTTGTCGTGATGCTGATCGTTTACTTCGCGCTCGAGCATCTGGCGAAAAGCCCCTGGGGGCGTGTCCTTAAGGCGTTGCGCGAAGACGAGCGTGCCGCCATTTCGCTTGGAAAGAGCGCCCGCTTCTACCGCGTACAGGCCTTTGCCGTTGGCGGCGCGATCATGGGGCTTGCCGGCGCCATACAGGCGCATTTCATCGGCTTTATCGCACCGGACAACTACCTTCCGATCCTGACCTTTCAAGTCTGGGTCATGCTGATCGTCGGCGGCTCCGGCAGCAACAAAGGTGCCATCGTCGGCAGCGTTCTGGTTTGGGCGATCTGGGCCGGTTCCGGTGCGCTGACGAGTATTCTCTTTTCGCCGGAACAGCAGGCTCGCGCGGCCTCGCTGCAGATCGTCGCGATCGGCGTCATGCTCTGCATCATCCTGCTCGTGCGTCCCGGCGGTCTTTTCGGCGATATGCCGCGACGGCGATCGGCGGTCGTGCCGCAACGAAAACCGACCGCGGATGAGAGCAACGTCGCTTCATAGCGTAGCGCCTGAACAAGCTGGAGCATTGCTCCAGCTTTCGACCACGTTCCGGGTCGCGAGACCCGTCGACGCTAACCTTTGACCGCACCTGCAGTCATCGAGCCGGAAAGCTGGCGATACATCACGAGGCCGAGTAGAGCCGGCGGCAGGGCGCCGAGGATCATGACCGCGGATGCCAGCCCCCATTGCACGCCACCGCCGCTGGCCGCGAAGAAAAACGAGGCGCCGACCGTCATCGGCACTGCATGGTTGGTCGTCAGCATCAGCCCGAAGAGGAATTCGTTCCAGGCGGTGATGAAGCCGAAGATGAAGGTGGTGACGAGCGCGGGGCGGATCACCGGCCGAATGATCCTGATCATGATCTGGAAGACGCTGGCTCCATCGACCGTCGCGGCTTCGTCGAGCTCCACCGGTATGTCGGATATGGCGTTGACCAGCATGACCAGCGCCAGCGGGATGTTGACGATCGTCAGGATAAGTCCGAGGCCGATCCTTGTGTCGAGCAGCCCTAACCACTGATACATCATGTAAAGCGGGATCGCGAAGACGACCAGCGGCACGGCGCGCAGGTTGATGACGAGCGGAAGCAGGAGCTTTTGTCCGGTCTCGCTGCGGGCGATCACGTAAGCCGCGGGGAAGGTAAGCAGAATCGCCAGCAGCGTGCCGATCAGCGCCGCCGCCACGCTGTTTGCGAGATAGAGGAAAATGTTGAAGCGCTCGGTATCCGTCAGTACCTTCAGATAGTTGTCGAAGGTGGGCTGCTCGATCCACAGGCCGGGATTGCTGGAGATTTCGCGCGTCGTCTTGAACGAGGTGATGAGGGTAACGAGGATCGGAAAGTTCATAGCGGAGACCACGATGGCGTAGACGATCCAGCGCAAGGGTTTCAACATCTCATTTCTTCCTTCGCGCGCCGAGCCAGTTCAGGCCATGGAGAACCAGCAGCGACGTGATGAACAGCACGACGGAGGCGGCAACCGCCTTGCCGATGGCGCCCTCCTTGAAAAAGGCCTGGTAGATGTAGATCGACAGCGACGTCGTCGATCCACCGGCGCCGCTGCCGGTCAGGGCGTAGACATTGTCGAACACGCGGAAGCCGTCGATGAAGCGGATGAAGAAGGCGACGATCAGCGTTGGCAGCATCAGGGGCAGGTCGACGCGCCAAAGCCGCTGCAGGCCCGTCGCGCCGTCCAGGGCTGCCGCCTCGCGCACATCTTCCGGGATGGCGATATAGGCGACGTAGAACAAGAGGAAGGCGAAGGGCGTCCATTGCAGCACTTCGACGACGACGAGCGTGCGGAAGGCGTTCTGATAGTCGAGAAAGGCAGGGCTGTCTCCGAACCACTCGAAGAGATAATAGGGCACGGGGCCGGCAAATTCATGCAGCACCAGGCGGTACATCAGGCCGACCATGGCGGGTGCCACCATCAAAGGCAGCATCAGCGGCGCCATCAGGACGGGCCGTGCCGACAAAAGCGGCTTGAGGAAAATTGCCAGGAAGAGGCCAAGCAGGCATTCCGCGATAGCGGTGATGATGCCGAAGCGGAAGGAGAACCAGACGGATTGCCAGAATGCGGCTTCCGTCAGCACCGTGACGTAATTGCTAAAGCCACTGATCCGGGGGCTGCGCAACGTCTCGAACGAAACAGTCGAAACGGAATAGAGAAGATTGAGAAGAGCCGGAAAGCCGAGGAACAGCAGCAGAAACCCGACAAGCGGTGCCAGGTAGAGCCTGCCTTCGGCGCGTTTTACAAGAGCCATGGGTTTCAGCCGCAGTGGCCGGATGCCGCCAGAGCCTTTTCGCTTTTCGTCGAATCGCAAAAAGGCTCTATTCTTCTGTTTTTACGCAATTCCGGACGGAAAACCGCAATACACTTTTCCTGGAATTGCTCCAAAGCCGGCACTCGGCCCTTGTCCTTATTTCTTCAAGAGATCCTGCATGCCCGCCTTGGTATGGGCAAGCGCATCCTCAAGGCTCTGCTGGCCGGACCAGTAGCCGGTGAATTCCTTGGCCTGCAGTTCGTAGACTGAAAGCGCCTTGGCCGAGGTTGCTCCTGTCATGACGTAGCCATACTTGCTGGCAAACTCGCCGAGCTTCACGAGATCGGGACGCTCCTTGGCTACCTTGGCAACGACATCCGGCGTCAAGGCAGGAGAGCCGCCGGCCCGCGCATAGGCTAGGGCCGCATCCTCGGAAGACAGCCACTTGAGGAACTTGATCGCGCCTTCCTTGTTCTGCGCGTTCTTGTTCAGGCCAAGGCCGAGGCCATGGATATGGTCGACACGCCCATTCGGCCCGGCTGGCGGCGCAACGATGCCGGTGACATCGGCGACGGCGGGCGATTTCTTCGCATCGGTGAGCTCGGCCGCTGCGGCATTCCATTGCAGGGCAGTCGCTGCCTGCCCGGAGCTGAAGGCGGCATTGGTTTCGGCATATTCGTAGCTCAGCGAATCCTTCGGCGATGCGCCGGCGTCGTAAAGTGTCTTGTAGAGCTTCAGCGCCGTTTTATAGGCATCCGAGTCGATCGTGACATTGCCGCTCGTGTCCATCCAGTCTCCGCCATAGGAGCGCGGCAGGGACTGGAACACCATCATGTTGAAGAGAAGGTTCTTCATCTGCAGCACGGTGCCATAGCGGACCGGGCTCTGGCGGTTTACCTGCTTGCTGAAATAGAGCGAAGTCGCAGCCCAGTCATCCCAGGTCCAGTCGTCAGGTTGCTTGGGCGCAAGTTCTTTGCCGAGATATTTCTTGGAGATCTCGGCATATTTGGCCTTGGCATCGGGATCGGCGATGAGGGCGTCGACGAGATCCTTGCGGTAGTACATGAAATGCAGCGACAGGTCTGTCGGCACGCCATATTGCTTGCCGTCGAACTGCATGGTCTTCAGCACCGTATCGCCGAACACTTTGGAGGCGTCGGCATTAAGCTCGATCGGCTCCATGTAAGGTGCATAGCGGCCGATCGAATAGGTCGCGACCAGATTGACGTCGAAGGCATTCGAGCCGGCTGCCATGTCGGCCTGCAGCTTGTCGAAGAAGCCGTCGCGATTGAAGAAGAGGAGCTCGACCTTGTCGGCATCCGATGCCGTCTTGTTATAGAGATCGGCGGTCGCCCGCAGCGCCGTTTCCTCCGAGCCGCCGGGCCAACCGAGCACGACGACTTTGGCGTTGGCGAGGCCCGGCAGGGCCGTTGCCGACAGTATCAGGGCAAGTAGTGCGGACGATATGTGCTTGAGTTTCATTCTTGTTCCCTTTCCTTATCGTTGTTTGTTGAATTGGGCAGGTCTGCTTATCGATGGCGTCCGGCAAGATCCGCCGCGCCGATGATGCCGGCATTGGAGCCGAGGCTTGCGGCGACCAGGCGCGGCGCCAGATGCGGAGGCAATTCCTCGAATTGCGCACCGACAGCGTTGAGATAACCTGGCGCCAGACCGATGCCGCCGCCGATGACGATGCGTTTCGGCGCGAACATCATCTGGATATCACGGCATAGAAGTGCGACGCGTGCCGCCGACTGCGTGATGATTGCTTCGGCCCAGTCGGCACCTTCGCGCGCCTTTCGAAAGATCTCGGGGGCCTCGGCCGGATACCCGGCGCGGGCGGCTTCGGCCGCCATCCAGCGACCCGAAACGACATCCTCCAATGGTGACTGGCCGTTCGTCGGCCCGCGAAGCAGGCCGAAATGACCTGCCAGACCCAATAGCGGCCGCCCATTGACCACGATGCCGCCGCCGATACCGGTCGATATGGTCAAAAAGACCGTGTCCTCGTTGGCGCCGGCGCCGAACCTGTGTTCGCCCCAGGCTGCTGCCTGAGCATCGTTGACGGCGAAAGCCGGTTTGCCAAAGAGTTTGCTGGCTTGTGCCGCCAGCGGGTAGCCATCCGGAATTGCCAGGGTCGCGGGATTGAGGGCCGACCAGCGTCCGTCGCTTATCAAGCCGGTTGCGGCGATGCCGACGCGCTCATATCGACCCGCCCAGGAGTGTGCGTGTTCGGCTATGGCCGCCAGCCAGGCGTCGGGGCCGGCTTGCCGGCTGGTTGCGATGGTCGTCTTGCCAAGCACTTGCGCTCCCCGAACCAGCGCCGCCAGGGTTTTCGTGCCGCCGATATCGATCGCCAGTGTTGCCCCGTCGCGCTCGGAAAAGGCAGATGAAATCGCGACGTCGAACCAGGATGTTACATGTTCGGTGCGCGTGATCGCCGAGCCGACGACGACGGCGCAGGCGCCGGCCCGCACGGCATCTGCCGCCTGTTCGGGCGTGCGGATGCGGCCCTCTGCGATCACATAGGGCGTGAGCTCCCGCATGGCGGCGATCAGTGCGATATCCGGCTCGACCGGTTCGGGACCGCCGACATAGCCCGACATGGTCGTGCCGACGAAATCGACGCCGGCATCAAGCGCGCGTTCCGCATCCTCCAGACAAGAGCAATCCGCCATGGACAGCAGACCTCGCGCCTTGATGACGGCAATCAGCGCCTTAATCGTTGCCGGGCGGGGCCGATCGGTCGCATCGAAGGCGATGATATCGGCGCCGGCATCGGCCAGCACCGCGACATCCGCGATAAAGGGGGTGATGCGCACCGGGCTGTCATCGAGGTCACGCTTGACGATGCCGATGATCGGCGCGTCGACGGCTGCCCTGACGGCTGCGACATAGGCTACCGATTCGATGCGCAATGCGCGGGCGCCAGCGGCCAGCGCCGCACGCGCGAAGCCGGCGACGAAAACGGCCTCATCCATCGCCCCGCCCGGTACGGGCTGGCATGAGACGATGAGGCTCAGATTGAGATCTTCCTTGCGCATTCGGCACCCCTTTTGGAGCGCAACGATAGAGAATGATCACCAGAAAGCAACCGGTTTTAAACTGGTATTATCTCTGCAGTTCGAAGACGAAATCATAGACCTCGCCCTTGTAGCGCGTCTCGCAATATTCGACGATTTCTCCGTCGGCGAGAAAGCACCGCCGCTCGGTCGTCAGAATTGGCGCGCCGGGCTCGCAGCGCAGATGCTGCGCATCCTCCGGTGTCGCGGCGCGCGCCCGCATCCGCTGAACGGCACGCCTTGGGAGGAAGCCGCGTTCGGCCAGCGCTTCGTAGAGGGAATCGCCGACCAGCGAAGGCGAGGGGAGGAAGCGCACGGGTACGGCGGCATGTTCGACGGCGATCGGCGCGCCATCGGCCGTCCGCACGCGGCGCATTCGCAGGACCTGTGCATTGGCCGAAATGCCGAGTGCCATCATTTCGGTCGGCGAGGGTCGGCTTAATTGCTTGGAAATCCAGACGCAACCCGGCTCCATTCCACGAGCGCGCAGGTCTTCGGAGAAACTGGTCAGTGTCGAGAGCGATTTTTCGACGCGCGAGCCGATCTCGCTGCGTGCGCCCTGCCGTCGGCTCAGCATGCCTTCCTCCTCCAGCATGGCGAGCGCTTTTCGAACTGTGACGCGCGACAGGGAGAGGGTTTCGGCAAGCGATCGCTCGCCCGGCAATACCGAGCCAGATTTGAAGGCGTGGCTGCGGATGGCGGCTTCGATCGCGCTCTTCAGCTGCTTATAGAGCGGCATCCCTTGAGTGCCGGAAGCAAGCTCTTTCCTGACCAGCTCGATAATATCAGTTGCCAAGGCAGATTTCCCCTTGATGGCACGGCGACGAAAATGTCGTCTCGCTCACTACTGGTATTATACTGTACAGGTTTTTGCGATCTGTCGAGGCAGGTAAAGGGCATATCGGTCTGCTGGCGCGGACCGATATGCAGTTCGTATTAGGAGGCCAGAGCGCGGCGCTCGGTCTGTGTTGACATGGCTTTGCCGGGAACCCGCAAAGGGGTCTTCGCGACGACGGGGGAGATGGCAGGCGAAATGCGGGCCGTATTGGTCTTGGCGGCTCCCAGCCAGCGAAGAATCGCGTCGAAGCCGGGCTGGGCAGCCCGCTTGAATTCCGGGCTCATCTCCTCGTCCATGCCACAGAGCGAGGCAATTTCCTGAAAGTCGACACGTCCCGCCCGAAGAGGGGGGCGCGACTGGAAAACGATCAGGCCGATCATGAAGCTTTTGATATTCTCGAAGCTACGCGGCTGAAGCAGCGGCTTGAGCCGCATATCGCAAAAATCCGAAATCTTGCGCTGGAAAACGTCAGAGGCAGAGCTTTTCTTTATGGGCATTATTCATTCCTTGCAGGCGACATCATCCAAAGGTCGGGGTGTGGCCCGCTAAAGCACGCAGGTTAACGAAACGCAAACAACCGACCGATTGGCCGCTTTCAATTCTACGATACGCCGCCATTTGGCAAGTGAAAGATCGATCACGCTTCGGTCAGCACCGTCTCCGGCATGAGGTGACGGTAAAAGGCCAGAAGTCTTGTCGTCCGGCCATCAAGACCATGAAAAAACTGTAACTTGCCTGCCGCGCCATTGAGAGCGACATTTGCCTTGCGCCGGAATTACGAGGTGAAAGACATGTCAGTCTTGGAAATGCTAGTCAGACGCCGGATGCAGGAAGAATATGCCAAGGGTACATCGCCAGAGCGCATAACGCGTCTCCTGCAGGAATTCCTCAACGGAGCAGAAGCCTCCCAAGCCGATGCTATACGTTCAGTCGATAATACCAACGAATTCAAGATTGCAGATGGTTAGACTTTGATCTTTGCACGAAACAAAGCGCTGTTTCACAGGAAGTTTTACAACGCTTTGTTCATTTTCGTGCTCTTCTGATCTGGCCCGCCTATGACGGCGGGCCTCATCCAGCTGGCGAATGGCTTCGCGCGTGGCGGAGCTGCGGTGGACATAGTGCCGAATGATCTTGTCATCTGCTCCTCTCCCAACGGCATCACTTCCGCTACGACTCAAATTGAGAGACCAGCGCCTTTAGGCCTTTAATTTTACGCATGTCGTTGCCCAAAACCACTGCACATTTTTGCGCGACCCACCTCGGGATCGCGGCAATGGAGACCGTGCTGAGCGGGTAAGGCGGCTTTCCTACGCGCTTTCATTCCCGTCGAACAACGACTGCTTCCGGCCCTGCCCGGCGGGGCCTGGCTCCTTTGGGAGGGATCAGAGCACGACGACCTTCGTTCCCACGCCGACCCGGCCATAGAGATCCATGACATCGGGATTTGCCATGCGAATGCAGCCGGAAGACACCGCCTTGCCGATCGAGTTCGGCTCATTGGTGCCGTGGATGCGGTAGAGGGTGGAACCGAGATAAAGCGCTCTTGCTCCGAGGGGATTGTTGAGGCCACCCTCCATATGGTCAGGCAATTCGGGGCGGCGGGCGATCATTTCCTTGGGTGGTGTCCAACCGGGCCACTCCGCCTTGCGGCTGATCGTCTCCGTGCCCTTCCAGGCGAAGCCCTGCTTGCCGACGCCGATGCCGTATTTGAGGGCAGTTCCGTCGTCGAGCACGAGATAGAGGCGCTTTTCCTTGGTCGAGATGACGATCGTGCCGGGGTCGTAGCCGGAGAAGCGCACAACCGCGCGCGGGATCGGCGATTGCGCCAGACTGGCCCGCTTGTCGTCCTTCAGGCCCGGACTGAATTGGGGAGATACCGCATTCCGATCGATCGAAGCCTGTTGCCGTGGACGAGGGCGTGGCGGGTAATCGCCGTCCTCATCGTCATCGTCGTTATAGGGGTCGCCCCGATAGTAATAGCCATCGTCGAGACGCGGATCGTCGCGATAGCGCGGCGGCGCTTCCCGCAGATAGCGCGGAGCGACATAGCCGCCGTCCGGCTCGTCGCCATAGTCCGGCAGATATCTCCATTCCTGCGCATGCGCGGCAGTGCTTGCCATCAGTAAAGCCAGAGCGGGCAAAAGAACAAATTTTGTAGTCTTCATGTGATAACCATACTTCCCGAAGAACGCATCGGATTGCGCCCCGCGTCGACGGGGTATGCGTGCCGCAGACAATTCCGGAAACGGCGGGCGTAATTGTGGCAGCGGCGATCGAAAGTCGTGATTTTCCGACCTGTTTTTGAGGTGCTGCTACCGATACGCGATGCGCAAACGGGAGGCCGCACGGAGTATTTCTGTCATCGGCCCGAAAATATCCTCGTCGCTGGCGTCTACCGAAGACGGCCTGACCGGTTGCCGAGCGGGACACCGCGCGTTGTGGAATAGCCTCCTCAACCAGTTTGCCGAACTCGCCCGGCTCTGGCCGGATGACGCGGCACCCGATGACTATTTGGTGGATACTGCCAGTTTCGACCAAGCGGGATCACTGGAAGGATCAGTCGACCAGAACTGGATATCCGCAAAATCAATGGATTGCACGATATCGGGCAAAGTGTCCCTATAGATCCCAAAGCGCGGTTGAACATCAATGAATGGGCGGCCGTCTTGATGCCGCATACCGTGATCGAGAAAGCCGAGGCGCCCCGTGTAGGAGGTGTCGCAGGCGCGTCCGTTGAGATAGACCTGCAGCGAGCTTGCTCCCTCCTGTAAGCTCGGCTTCAGCATCACATTCACATCATTCCAGTCACCGATATTGAGGTGCCAGGGACCACAGATGATCTTGGACTCACCGGCGTTGCAGTCGGCGCTTCCCCGCACCTTGGCAACGAAGTTCGCCCCTGTTTCCGATGGTATGGCTTCGATTTTGAACAATGGGTTTGCCGCTTGGCAGGCTCCAAGTGGCTTCGTCTCTTCCGTTGGAATGTTTTGCTTTACCTGATGGATGACGGTGCGGTTGCCGAGCCCTTGCCACGGGGCTTCGAGCCGAAAGGCAAAATGGTACCACGTCGGCTCATCGAATTTGATAACCTCTTTCTTGATTTGGATTTCCACTCGTTCGGTCGGCGCGTCACCGACACTCTGGTCGGGTGCATCACCGGGATGCACCGTGATACGCAAGATCGGCCTGGAAGGAGATGAGAGATCGCAAGCGATACGCGATCTCCATGAGGCAGAGTCCAGCCTGCTGCTGATCTTCCAGAGCTTCGATGGATGCTCGCTGTCGACGGCGCATAAGTCAGCAAAGCCACCCAAAAGCGGCGGCGCTGCTTCCTGTGCTATGGCGCGCGATTCATCGAAAGCGCCTAGGCCTAATAAAATGAAGGCAAGCTGCAGGGTTCTCGAGGTCATCATCGTCGGTCTTTTCCGGAAGACAGGATAGGGTCTGAGAAGTGGCGGCTCCAGCCAGCTTTCTTGACCAACGATATTGGTTGCAAAGCCTCAATTCATTTCTATCGACCGAAAACTGCGGGTCAAGAGTGTTTCGATCGGCAATGTCACGCTGGGCACGGCAGGCATGGATGTCAGTCAATCATCCCGTTTACCATCAGCGGACAGTTCCCAACCTTCCTCATCGATACGCCGAATATTGAGCTTGTCACCGTTGAACGACAGGACGTATTTGATCTGCGTGCCGTATCCTATGTCTTGCATGTCGATCACGAATGTCTGCCCATCCAGCCACCTCCCTTTGGTGGCGGGGATGTGACCCGGATAGTGGCCGGAAAGCGCCGGCAGGCCCTTGCGATAGAGCCCGTCAAGTCCGATCGGTACGTCTTGCCTGAATGAAGAGCCGGCTGGATAATGCAAATACTGCTCATATTCGACATACGGATGGGGATCGGTCAGAAACAGAGTAAGCGATCTTAACTCCAGGTCGTTGTCAGGAAATTTATAAGTCTTTCCGGAACTGATGGAGGCCATCTCCGGGGTTGGGCCAATGGCTGTTGGTTTCTCGACCGCGGCATCTTTGACCGTATTGGCAAGCTGTTCGGCCGCGTTCGGGTTTGGGGGAAGCGCCGACCCGGACTTGACCGCCGAAGCAACGCTATCGGCCAGACGGCGGAGTGGGACATATTTCCTGGCGGTGGTCACCACTACGATATCCAGATCAGGAAACACCGCTATATTCTGACCATCCTTGCCGTTCGCCATGTAAACGTGCCGTTCGGGCAATATCCAGAAGAAGTTGGAGTAGCTCTGGCTGGGATCGTATGATGCATGAGTGTTCACGATCCTGTGGTTCAAAACATCCGCCCAGCCGGCTGGAAGAAGTTGCCTTCCCTCCCATTCACCGTGATGCAAATACAGATAGCCGAACTTTGCCATGTCGCGCGGCAGCAAGAACAGCATCCCGTCTCCGATTGTCAGACCTTGGGGATCGCGGTCCCAGTGCAAATCGGCAATGCCCAAGGGGGCAAAGAGCCTTTCCCGCGCATAATCCTCTTCGGGCTTGCCGGTAAGCCGGGTGATGATCGCCGAAACGAGATCCGGGTTGCCGTTGCTATAGTTGAAAACCTCTCCTGGCGGATGCGCCATGGGTCGATCAAGAATGAATTGGGTCAAATTGGAAGCTCGGTACATATCCTGCATTGTTCGCTGTGTACCTCCCTCAAACCCCTGATCCCAATCGAGGCCGGACGTCATATCCAGAAGGTTTTGAACCGTGATCGCCTTCTTGCGATCATCCACATTCGCGACATGCCGGTCAGCGAAGAAGTCGAGTACGGGATGATCGAGACGGTCGAGCAGGCCGTCCTTGTAGACCATGCCGAGAAGCGTGCCGGTAATCGCCTTTGTGGAGGAAAATATCTCGTGCGGGATACCCCCAGAGTAGGGCGCATAATAGGCTTCAGTGACAATGCGCCCATGACGCACGACGAGCAGGCTGTCAAAACTATGACTTTCCCCATAGGCGACAAGCTTGGCAAGTGCGGCGGAATCCATGCCCTGTTCTTCCGGCGTGGAGGTCAGCCATTCTTTGGTCGGCCACACCGAATTATCTGTGTCCTGCGCCTGAGCAGGCCTGAGGTAAGCGGAAGCGACCAGAGCGCATAGGCTCAACATCGCACTCAAGACGAAGCGGTCTTTGATTGGCACGTTCATGGTGGTCTCCTATCTCGCGGAGACTATGCCGCGCGGAACCCACGCATTCTCGCCGAAAATTGGAAAACGACTTGCCGATTTCTCATCGCGGCTTGCCGATTGTAAAATTCCTTGCTTCGTTGTGTGGCCCAGCAAGCCCCCGAAGAAGAGCCTGCCGACGAAATTCGGTCGGCGTCAGGCCTGTTTCTGCCTTGAAGGCTCGGTTGAACGGGCCGAGCGACTGGAAGCCGGCATCCATGGCGATCGTCAGGATCGACACGTCCTTTTGGCTGGGATCAGCCAGAGCCATCTTGGCTTCATCGATCCGATACCGGTTGAGGAAGGCGTTGAAATTGCGGTAGCCAAGACCTTCGTTGATGATTTGACGCAAGCGATATTCCGGCAGACTCATCAGCGCGGCGAGAGAGCCGATAGTCAGTCCTTCACGGCGATATATGCGCTCGCTCGTCATCAAGCGTTCCAGGCGACCGAGAAGTGCCGGTTCAATTCCCGGACCGCCGTCCGTTCCGATCGGGGCAGAAGAGAGCCTGCTGGCGGATGTAGCGGCCCGTTCAGGGGTAACTGTCTGATCGAGCGAGGCCGTGCGGAACACGCTCCAGCCAGCAAGCGCCGCCAGCAAGCAAAGACCAAGCCCGTTGGCGAGGTTTCGCGCCGCGGCAGACCATGTCAGGATGGCCACGGACGAGAGATTGGCGATCGCATTGACCGCGATATAAGCAAGCGTCCCCATCAGTACGGCGACGCGCAATCGCCGCCGCCCGGCAACCAGATCCATTCGCCAACTCGCAATCGTCTGCATCACTGCGAGCAGCCCGAAGCTGAGATTGGCGAGCGTAAGAATCCGATTGATCGCCGAGGCAGCGGAGCCTGCTACGATGCCATAGGAAGCTATCAGCGTCAGGCTTACCAGAGCGATCCAGACATCGCGATGCCAGGGCCGAAAGACAAAATCGTCGTCGAAAACCACCCGTGCCCAGAGCCAGAAGGCGACCGAGCCGCTCGATGAGAGTGCAATGAGTGGTAGCCTTGCCCAGTGCCACTCCGACGGTAAACCCGGCGCGTCGATAATCGCGGAGGCGGCACCCGCCGCAGTCAAGGCGGCGCGAATGAATTCCACGGGGCGATGGCGCAGAAAAACGGCAGCCATCATCAGCAGCAAACCTGCGGCCGCGCCGCGACAGCCGTTATCGAGAGCGATGAGACCCGCGCTGCTCATGCCCAAAGGATCTCCACCGCGACACAGGTCAGGAGCGCTCGATGGTGAGCGGCCTGAGCACGTTTGCACCAAGCCGGATGTTTGAGGGTTGCCGCGTCGTCGTCAGCCGATAAGGTTGCCAGCCAATGGCGCTTCCCGAATTCATCAACGAGATCGGCACTTCGTGGCAAGTTGGAAGGCATGTGGGGACCGCCTAAACAGTTACAATCCGTCCAAGGAGATGTCCGGCAACCATTTTCTGCCCCAAGGGATAGGACGACGTCGCGCGATCGTCAATTCAGCTTGGCGAGCGATTTTCCCTCATCGTCGAAGAGATGACACATGCCCGGATCGATATGGAGTGAGATCGGTGTATGGAGTGGGGTGTTGTCGGCGCCTTCTGTCTGGACGACAAGCGAATGACCCGATGCGGTAGCGACGTGAAAGATCGTCAGACCCCCAAGCCGCTCTGCAAGCACGACCTGTCCTGTAAACTGATCGCCTTGGCCGATACGGATATGTTCGGGGCGGATTCCAAGTGTCAGTTTTGACCCTACCTTCACCTTTTCGGAAAAGACCGGAACGGTCATGGTGCTCCCGCCACCCAATGCCACGGATATGCCATCTGGGCCGATGGTCTCAGCCGTTGCCGGCAGCAGGTTCATTTTCGGTGAACCGATGAAGCCGGCTACGAAGATGTTTGCAGGATTATTGTAAAGAGCAAGTGGCGAGCCGACCTGCTCGATGCGGCCACTGTTCAAGACGACGATCTTGTCGGCCATGGTCATCGCCTCGATCTGGTCGTGGGTGACATAGATCATCGTTGCGGCCAGCTCATCGTGCAAGCGCATCAGCTCCAGCCGCATGTTGACGCGTAGGGCCGCGTCGAGATTGGAAAGCGGTTCATCGAACAGAAAGATCTTCGGATTGCGAACGATCGCGCGGCCGATGGCTACGCGCTGGCGCTGGCCGCCCGACAGATCCTTCGGCCGGCGGTCGAGCAGATGGGTCAATTCCAGAATCTTTGCGGCTTCCCTGACCTTCTGATCGCGCTCGCCTGTCGAAACACCGGCAATTCTCAACGCAAAGCCCATATTTTCCGCGACTGTCATGTGTGGGTAGAGCGCGTAGGATTGGAACACCATCGCCAGACCACGTTGCGACGGATCGATATCGTTCGAACGGGTGCCATCGATCATCAGATCGCCGCCGGTTATTTTTTCCAGACCGGCAATCATGCGCAGAAGTGTCGATTTTCCGCAGCCGGAAGGGCCGACGAAAACGACGAACTCACGGTCGTCCACATCCAGATCGATGCCCTTGATGACCTCGAGGGCGCCGTAGGATTTGTGAGCGCTGCGGAGCTTGAGATTAGCCATTGCTGGCCTCCTTTTTACCGGCGGACATATCTGTGCCAGGATTGTCCGCGCTTTCTAAACGCATCTGCCTAAGGCCGGTCTCTCCGTAGCCGTCGAAGATGAGACTGGCTGCGCCGATGAGCCCGGCATGCCGTCCGAGCTGTGCGGCAACAATCGGTACATTGCGATAGGCGGGCATGGCGCGCTCGCGAACCGTTGCCACCAGTTGATCGTGCAGAAGATCGAAGCCGTGCGATATTCCACCGCCCATGACCAGCACGTCGGGGGAATAGAGGTGAAGCAGGTTGGTAAAGCCTATCCCCAGCCACCGCGCCTCTGCATTCAGCAGCTTCACGGCCAGCGCGTCGCCTTTTCGCGCAGCGTCCACGACATGTCGCCCGGTTACGTCTGTATCGGCGGCAAGGCTGCGCAGCATCGATCCGTCGAACGCCCTGGTGCGGGCAGTTGCCCGCCTGCCGAGCGCGGTGCCGGAGGCAATGGCTTCAAAACAGCCGACGGCACCACAAAAGCATCGCTCACCTTCGCTCGTGATCGTCATATGGCCGATCTCTGCGGCCAGGCCTCGTCGGCCGTGCAAAATCCGGCCGTTGGCAATCACGCCGCCGCCGATGCCGGTCGATACCGTGACGAACACCATCGACCCCGTACCACGACCGGCGCCGTATCGCCATTCGCCGAGCGCTGCGGCGTTCGCGTCGTTTTCAAGCCGCACGGGCAGCTGGAAGTGGTGGTGGAGAATGTCCGCCAGCGGAACCTCATGCCATCCAGCCAGCGTCGGGGCGGCAATGACGACACCGGCGTCCGGATCGAGCGGGCCGGGCGCGCCGATCCCGATCCCGATCGGAGAAAGATCGGGCGTTTCCGCCAGTACGGTTTCCGCCAGCAGTTCGATCTGCCGGATGACGGCGGCGGGACCTCCGGCGGCATCCGTCGACAGGGACGCGAACGATAGAAGAGATCCCATGTCATCGACAAGCGCGGCGCGAAGCTCCGTTCCACCCAGATCGAATGCAAGAGCGACCTTTTTCACGAAACCCGGCTCTCCAATCCATGCAGCCAGGCGATCCGGGCGCCGAGGTCCTTGTCGCCGAATGCCAGCGATCCGAGAACCACGGTCTGAGCTCCGGCTTGGCGCAGGAGTGGCACCGTTTGTTCCCGAATGCCGCCATCGGCCGCCAGGATCACCTGCTCCTCGCGACCTGCCTTCCTCAGGAGGGAACGAGCCTCGATCAACCGGTCGCAGGCCTTTTCGGAAAGGCTTTGTCCCTTGACGCCGATCGAGGTTCCGAGCAGCGTCACGAAGGCTACGTGATCGATGAAAGGTTCGATTGCCGAAACGGGTGTTTCCAGCCGCAGCACCACGCCGGCTTCGGCACCCAGCTCTTTGGCAAGCGCAATTGCGCGCAAGCCGGCATCGCCGTTTTCAGCATGGACGCTGATCAAATCCGCGCCCGCCTCAATGAATTGGCGCGTCTGCTCCTCGACGATTTCAGCCTCGACCATGAGATGCACATGGATCGGCTTGGCGGTCGACTTGGCGATGCGTGCGACAAAATCCGGGAAAAACAGAAAGCCGGGCGTAAAGCGTGCATCGGCGACATCGATATGATGCAGATCGACATAGGCTTCGATGCGTTTGAGATCGGCTTCCATATTGGCAAGATCGGCAGACCAGAGCGAGAATTCGCCGAGAAGTCTGTTGCGGGGAAGCGCCGCGATGGCCGCCGGGCCGGAAAGGGGTCTGGACGTCATGTTGGAACGAAGCTCCGGATTGTTTTGGGTGCTAGAAAATGCGCAATGGCGTCTTGGACTTCGGCAAAGTGCCTGTTTTTATCGATAGCCTTGGCCGTGACTTCGACAAAGCCTGCGCGGGGAATGACATTGGCGAGCGCTTGTGCACGGGAGAGCGGATGGATTGCGTCGTGCTGGTTGCCGATGATCAGGGTGGGCACGGCGAGAGCGGCGGCAGCGGCCTGCGGCACATCCGGTCCGTCTGCAGCGATATCAGCCAGTACCGATGCAAAGGCGGCAGCATCCGGCCTGTCGAAGTAGCCAAGCAGGGAGGAGAAATTGTCCGGCGCCTCGGAGGCAATTCGTCGCCCTATTTCGGAGGAGACAAAACGCCTTTTGGCCTCCTCGATCTGGTTGGAGAGGATCAGGGCAGCTACCATGCGGATCGGCGCGAGATTGTCCGGCGATGCCTCGAAGGTCCAGGCGGGGCGCACGAGAACGAGCCCGGCGACCCGGTGGGGGTGATGATGGGCAAAATGCAGGGCAATGGCCGCGCCCATCGAAATACCGCCGACGATGAAGCGGTCAAATCCGTATGCGGTGGTCGCGGCCAAAACGTCCTCGGCAAACATACGGATCGAAAAGGGCCGGGCATTGCCGAGCGCGGATGCACCATGTCCACGGCACTCCAGCGTCAGTCGGTGAATAGCCGCTGCGGGGACATTCTGCGCCACCTGCATCTCATCGCCGCCAAGACCATGCTGGAAGACGACCGGAAGCCCCCGTCCATCCTCATAGACGGCAAGTTCCGCATCGTCGCGCTTGAACAATTTCTTTGCCATCAGATCAATGCCTTGAGGAAGCCTGCGACGCCGGGTGCTTCGGAAGCCGAAAGACCATGCGTCACGAGCGGGCCGTCGAAATTCACGGAGCGCAGCCGCGCGATGAAATCGGCGAAATCCACCACCCCTTGCCCCGCGGTTGCGAAGCGGCCATCGCCGTGGCGATCCTTGGCATGCGCCAGCGCGATGTAACCGGCTGAGGTTTCGATCGCCTCTGCGACGATTGCCCGCGCCTGTGCCGGCGTCGCCTGTTCGAAGAGATTGGCGGGATCGAGCACGATGCGCAGCCGCCGCGATCCCATCTCGTCGATCAGCCGCCGCGCATCGCCTGCCGATGTGACGATATTGGCCTGCTCCGGCTCGATGCCGAGATCGACGCCATGCCGTTCCGCCAGCTCCAGAGCCTTCGACATTTCGGCCGCCATGTCGGCCCAGGCGGAAGGATCGCCATTGTCGGGATGATGAGCCCATTGGTCGTTCGGGTCGCGTGTTCCGGTGCAAAGCGTCACCAGCGGAATGGAAAGTGCCGCCGCCGTTTCGATGACGACGGCGAGCTGGGTAAGGCCGGTCCGGCGTACTGCAATATCGGGGTGAGCCATGTTGTAGGTGCCCGATAGGGCGGCAAGCGAGATGCCTGTCGCGCCGACGGCCGAGCGAACCGCTGCGATCGTCGTTTCCGAAACGGCGTCGGGCATGGACGGGAGACCGCAGCAGGCGAGATTGAACTGCGCGCATGCGTAACCGCCGTCGCGCACTGCCGAGAGAACGCCGAGCGGCTCCGTTCCGGGAAAGGTCTTGGCGAAGATCCCGATCTGCATCAGACCGCTCCCGAGACCGATGCGAGTTCGACGCGCTCGCCCCGTTCCACCGATCGGGCGATCGCCACCATTGCGCGGATGGATGCCAGGCCGTCCTCGACATTGGCGCCGCGCATCGGCGTACCCTTCAACGCCGTCTCGGCAAGCCCTTCCAGCTGTCGGCGGAAGAAATGGCCGTCCGCGCCAAGCGGCTTTCGGCTCGTCGCATCCTTCTCGTGGAAGATTTCGACTTCGCTTGAGCGGAAATACCAGGGATTGAAGGTCTTTGCGAGGACTGAGCCGTTCTCGCCGTAAAGCTGGAAGCCCTCATGCCAATCCATACGCACGGCAACCGTCAGGTCCAGATGGCCGAGGGCGCCATTGGCAAACTCGGTCTCCACGAACCAGCAATAGGCACCGGCACGTTCCAGAAGCCGGGCGCGAACGGCGACGATCTCTCCGCAGAAGAAGCGCGCGGTGTCGACCAGATGCGAGCCATGCGCCAGCATGAAATATTGCCTGAGGTCAGCCTTGGGATTGCCTGATGGCTTGCGCGCAAGCTTACTGGTGACGGGCAGGGGCTGGACTGCATCCGTATTGGTATAGCGGTGGGTGGAATCGCAATACCACGCCTTCATCGCAAAGATCTGGCCTATATCGTCGCGCACGAAATCGCGCGCCGCCTCAAGAGCCGGATCGAAGCGTTTCATGTGCCCGACCTGCAGGATCTTGCCTGATCCGCGCACGGCATCGGCAAGTTGCTGCCCTTCCTCGACGGACACGCCGATCGGCTTTTCGCAGAGCACATGTTTCCCGGCCTCGAGCGCCTTTATGGACATCGGCACATGATAGGCGTCAGACGTCGCGACGATCACGGCTTCCAGATCGGGATCGGCCAGCATGGCATCATAATTGTCGTACATCTTCTGCGGCTCATAGGTCGCGCCCATGCGGGCCAGAAGATCGGGGGCCGCGTCGCAGATCGCGTAGAGATCGGCGTTTCTCGCCTTAACGCAGGATTCCAGATGCGCGAATTGCGCGATCGGCCCGCAGCCGAGCACTCCGACGCGAAGACGACGACGTTCCTTTTCGATCATGGTTCTCTTCCTTATGCGCCGTAGACGCGCATGGTTTGGCGATTGGCTTTGACCGCGGCGGCGGGATCGGCGCCGGCCGTCTCGGATTCTTCCTCCAGCACCAGCCAGCCATTGAAGTGTGGGGCTGCCGAGACGAGGTCGATCACGGCCGGCGTATCGAGAACCCCCTTGCCGAGCATCGCCCATCGGCCCTGCGCATCGACATCCTTCAGATGCAGGTAGCGGATACGGTCCTGATAGGTGCGCATTGTGTCAAGCATGTCGGCATGTCCTCGCAGGATATGGCCCGTATCGGGCACCCAGCCGACCAGGCTCGGGTCGAGCAAGGCGAAGATGCGGTCGTAATCGGCGCGGTCGAACAGCAGCGTATTGTGATGCGAGCTCGGATGCACGGCGATCTCGATGCCGGCTGCCTTGCCCAGCTCTCCGGCGCGATTGTAGAACTCGCCGGCAATGGCGAACTTGTCGTCGCGCGGGCCGTCGGAAACGACGGTCGCCGAGCCGATGGAAACGAGTGCGCCCGGGAAATGCGCGGCATAATCGATCCAGCGCTTTGCGGTCGCCAGATCGTCCTTCATCGCGTCGGCCAGCGTAAAGCCGCTCTTCGAGCCGAAGGCAAAGGAGACGAGTGTCAGGCCGCAGTCTTTCAACGCATTTGCAAACGCATGCGGGTCTGCGGCATAGCGGCCGATCATGGTGTCGGTGATTTCGATGCCGGAATAGCCGCCGGCGGAAATCGCCGAGAGCAGATCGTCTGCCGTTCCCGTCCAGGCATTGCCGAGCATTTCCCATGTAAACGTCTGGCAGCCGACTTTTATGTCCTCGCGCATTGCCTTTATTCCTTGATTCCGCCTTGGGTCAGGCCTTCGATGATGTGTCGTTGGAAGAAGAGCACCAAAATGATGAGCGGCACGGTCACGACGGCCGATGCGGCGGCGATGTCTCCCCATGGCACATAATATTGGTTGGTGAAGTTAGCGATGCCGACCGGGATCGTCTGGCTGTCGCTGTCCGAGGTAAAGGCCAGCGCAAACAGGAACTCGTTCCAGGCGGTGATGAAGGCAAGCAGACCCGTCGTGACCAGGCTCGGCAATGACATCGGCAGGATGATATGCCAGAGCAGGCCGATCGGACCGACGCCGTCCATGCGGGCTGCCTCGTCGATCTCGCGCGGCAGCGTTTCGAAATAGCCGAACAGTACCCAGGTTACGAGCGGCAATCCGAGGGCGAGATAGGTGATGATCAGCGCCGTATAGGTGTCGAGCAGTCCGAGATCGGAAGCGATGAGATAGAGCGGCCCGACAAGTGCGATCTGCGGAAACATCGATACCGACAGGATGACCGTCAGAATGCCGAAGCGTCCCTTCACATCGAGGCGCGACAGCGAAAAGGCCGCCAGCGAACCGACGATCAGGCATAGAGCGGTGGTCGCAAGCGAAACGACGAGCGAATTCAGCACATAGTGATGCAGGCCCTTTTCGACGAAGGCGTTGTAGTAATGCTCCAGCGTGAACGGGTTCGGTATGAGCGAGGGCGTGCCTTCGGTCAGCGCCTTGTCGAGCTGGAGCGATGTCGAAAACTGCCAGATGAACGGACCGGCAGACCAGATGAGGATAAATAGGGCGCCGAGATAGATGAGGATGTTTTGGAAGACTGAGCGGCCTTCGTTCATGTCGTCCTCCTGATCTGGCGCACGAGGAAGACGCAGAAGCCGATGGCAATCAGCCCTTCCGTGATGAACATGGCTGTTGAGACCGCCGAGCCGTAGCCGAACTGAAGCGTCGAAAAGAGCACCTTGTAGGATAGCGTCGAAAGGGTTTCGGTCGAGTCGGCCGGGCCGCCGCCCGTCAGCACATAGACCAGGTCGAAGACGCGGAACGCATCGAGCGCACGGAAGAGGCCAGCAATCAGTAGTGTCGGCATCAGGAGCGGCAGGCGGATATGCCAGAAGATCGTCCAGGCTCTCGCGCCATCCATGCGGGCGGCCTCGATCAGCGATTTCGGAACGGTTTGCAGCCCCGTCAGCAACAGAAGCGCCATGAATGGCGTGGTCTTCCACACATCGGCAAGGATGATCGTCGTCAGCGCCGTATCGGGCGAGCCGTACCAGTTGACGTTCTGGTCGATCAAACCTGCATGCAGAAGGATGAAATTGATGATGCCGTGCTGACCATCGAAGAGCCAGCCGAACATTTTGGACGTGACGACAGTCGGCATGGCCCAGGGCACGAGCATCGCGGCGCGGATCATGCCCCGGCCGGCGAAGGCCTCGCAAAGGATCAGCGCCATCGCCAGGCCGATGAACGTCTCGAGCAAAGTCGAGATGAGGGTGAACCAGATCGTGTGCCACCAGGCATTCCAGAACGGCGGATCGGCCAGCAACTGCACATAATTGGCGATGCCGACGAAATCATTGTCCTGGGTGATCAGCGAGCGGTTGGTGAAGGACAGATAGATGCCGTTGACGATCGGATAGAAGGACACCGATGCCAGCGAGAGAAATGCCGGTAACAGCAATAGCCACGGCCAGAGGGCGCTTGACAGCGCCCTCGATTTGCCTGGGGTTTGCTCGGAAACGGCAACCGTCATCGTCATGGCCATTTCAGCCGACGATCTTGTTGATCTGGGCTGCGGCTGCCTGAAGCTCCGCCTTGACGTTGCCGCTGACCAGTGCCTTCGAAATGCTGGACTGCAATGCCAGCGTCACCTTGGCATATTGCGGCGTAATCGGCCGCGGCGTGGCCCCGGTGAAGACATTCTGGAGACTTGCCATGAACGGCTGCTCGGCCTTCAGCTTCGCATCCTGGAAGATGGCGGGCCGCGAAGGCGCGAGGCCGAAATTAAGCGCAAGCCGGGTCTGGGTTTCCGGCGAGGACATCCAGGTCAGGAATTCGATCGCCGCTTCCCGCTTCTTGGAGTTGGCATTGACGCCCAGCTGGTAGCCGCCAAGGCATGCGGAGCTCTTGCCGCCAGCAAAATGCGGCAGCGGCGCGACGGCGACCTTGTCGACGACATGCGAGGCCTTCGGATCCTGCGCGATCGGATAGACATAGGACCAGTTGCGCATGAACATCGCCTCACCCGACGTAAACGGCTGGCGAGAGGGCTCTTCGTCCCAGGAGAGCACGTTCTGAGGGCTGATCTTCGTCTTGTTGATGGTGTCATACAGGAACTGGATCGCGGCAACGGCGGCATCATCGCCGATGACGGATGATTTTCCGTCGGCAGAAAGGATCGAGCCGCCGTTCGATGCGATGATTTCCACCGCATCGCAGACCAGAACTTCGGCTTGCTTGCCCTGCCAGAGATAACCGAACTTGGCATCGCCGGCCTTCTGCGCTTCTGCGGCCATCGTCGCCATATCGGTCCAGGTTTCCGGCACCTTGCCGCCGTGCTTTTCCACCAGATCCTTGCGGTAGTAGAACATGCCGGAATCGACGAACCATGGCAGCGCGGTCAGCTTGCCGCCATAGGTGCAGGCTGCAACCGTGCCCGGGAAATAATCGGTGCGCTTGTCTTTCGGGAAATATTCGTCAAGCGGCAGCGCCCAGCCAGCAGAGGCAAAACCCGCGATCCAGATCACGTCCTGGCTGAAAACGTCAGGTGTTCCGTTGCGGCGGGCGAGCTGCTGGACGAGGCCCTGATAGACCTCCGTCGATGAACTTGGCGGCGGCAGTTCGATGAACTTGACGGTGATGCGGCTTTGCGACTCGTTGAAAGCCTTGACGAGATCGCCGAGACCTTCCTTGCCGAAGAAGCTGGCGCTGGCAAAGCTGATTTCAGTTCGATCGGCAGCGCGCGCCGGGCGGATGCCCAGGCCTGAGGCAACTCCAAGCGTTGCCGTACCGATGGCAGCGCCGGCAGCGCCCAACAGCAGCTGACGACGATCAAGCATTATCGATTGTCCGGCAATCTTGGAACCAGCCGGTGCCTTCTTGAAATCTGTCATGTTTCCCTCCCAGGAAGACTGGCGACCTCCAAACCTCCGCGCCAGTATTCGCATATGTTTTATAAAAATTTGTCGCGCGTCAAGAAATAAGATGCTTTAAATCAACCCGAGAGTCATCGTTCGGATGCGCCGAGGCGTGACGGACAGATGCGGCGGATCAGGGAGGATTGGGTAATATGGCTGGTAATTCAAAAGCTAAACTCGGCATCGGCGTTATCGGTTGCGGCAACATCTCGATGACTTATTTGCGGAATGCGGTGCTGTTTGCCGGTGTCGAATTGCGGGCCTGCGCCGATATATCGGCCGATGCGGCCGCGCTGCGTGCCCGCGAATACGGCATTCGTGCGCTCAGCGTCGACCAATTGCTGGCCGATCCCGAAGTCGACCTTGTGCTGAACCTCACCGTTCCCGCCGTCCATTTCGACGTTACGATGTCGGCCTTGTCGGCCGGCAAGCACGTCTTTACGGAAAAGCCGCTTGCAACATCGGCGGCCGATGGCCGTATCCTCGTGGCGGAAGCCAAGCGGCGCGGATTGCGGCTGGGGTCTGCGCCCGATACGTTCCTCGGCGCGGCAGGTCGCCGGGCGCGACGTCTGATGGATGAGGGCGCGATCGGCCGCCCGGTCAGCGGCACCGCCTTCATGATGGGGCGTGGAATGGAGCATTGGCACCCCAATCCGCAATTCTACTATCAGCCAGGCGGCGGCCCGGTCTTCGACATGGGGCCTTATTATCTGACGATGATGGTAAATCTGCTCGGCCCGGTCGTCCGGGTCATGGCAATGGCGACAAAAGGTCAGGAGGAGCGCCTGATCACCGCCGACGGCCCGTTCAAGAACACGCGCTTCAACGTCGGCACGCCCACAAACATCCTGTCGCTTCTGGAATTCCAATCCGGTGCGACCGTGAATTTCGGCGCCTCCTGGGACGTCTTTCGGCACTCCAATCATCCAATCGAGTTACACGGCACCGAAGGTTCACTGCGTTTGCCCGATCCGGACACATTCGGCGGAACGGTCTCACTGTCCGAGCGTGGCGCGGATTGGCACGATTTCGAAAGCGATAGCGAACTTTACGGTGCGAGGAACTGGCCCTTCGCCGCACCGGACCGGGCAAATTACCGCATGCTCGGTGTCGCCGACCTTGCGCGAGGGCTTCAGGAGGATAGGCCCCCCCGGGCATCGGGGGATCTCGCACTTCATGTCCTCGAAATCATGGAGGCTATCCTCCAGTCCGGTGAAAGCCGGCAGTCGATCAGCGTCGGCGTGCAATTCACTCCGCCACCGCGCCTCGACGAAGATGAAGCACGCAGCCTTCTCGCCTGATCGCCGCAGAGGAGGGCAATCCAATGGAAAAGCTGGATGAAAGCGCGCGGCGCGTTCTCGCTCTGAGCAGCGGGTCGAAAGGCCGGCCATTTGAAACCGGTACACCTCAACAGGCGCGTAGCGACTATGATGCGAATTGCCCGACCATCCAGGGTGGAAAGGAGGCTGTGGCTTCGGTGGAAGATCGGCAAATCGCCGGCCCGAATGGCCCGATCACCTTGCGCATCTATCGCGGTATCGGCGCGCCTTCGAAGGATGGTCCGGGTCTCATCTACCTTCACGGCGGCGGCTGGGTGATCGGCAATCTCGAATCGCACGACGAAATCTGCCGATGGTTCGCCAATATCGCCAAATGCACCGTAGTCTGTCCCGACTACCGGCTGGCGCCGGAACACAAGTTCCCCGCCGGATTGACCGATTGCACTGCGACTTTGGCATTTGTGGCTAAATCGGCTGCGGATCTCGGCATCGATCCCAGCAGGATCGCCGTTGCCGGCGATAGCGCCGGCGGCAATCTTGCCGCCGTGTTGGCATTGACGTCTCGCCCCGGCGATGCTCCGCCGCTTGCGGCGCAATTGCTCATCTATCCGAACACGGACGCTGCGCAGACGGCCGACAGCTACCGCCGCTATGCCGAAGGCTTCGGTTTGACTGCCTCGACGATGAGATGGTTTCGCGATCACTATATTCGCACCGCAGCCGATATCGCTGACTGGAGGACCTCGCCGCTACAAGCCAAGTCCGTTGCCGGATCGGCGCCGGCTTTTGTCGCCACTGCCGGACACGACATTCTGGTCGACGAAGGCATAGCCTATGCCAGGCGACTGCAGGAAGAAGGGGTACGCATGGTGCATCGCCATCGGCCGGGACAGATCCACGGCTTCGTGTCGATGGGGAGATATATGGCGGAGTCTCGGCACACAGTGGAGGAGGCCGTCGCGGCGTGGCAAAGCTTCGAAGGCGGCCTGATTTAGATGAATAGCGGGCGCCGCTTCAGGCCGATTGCCGCATGACCAGCGTTCCATCCAGGCTGACCTTGCGCGCGATCGGCTGAGTGGGCGCGCCCGTGTCTCCCAGCAGCGTCAGCAGCGTGTTGACGCTGCTTGCCGTCATCGCGGCGAAGTCCTGGGCCATCGTCGTCAACGGCGGGCAGGTATAGCGGCTCAAGGGATGGTCGTCATGGGCCGCGATACGCAGATTGTCGCCCTTCTTGCGCCCGATTTTCAGCCCGTGCGCGAAGGCGGCCGACATCACGCCGAAGGCGAGGCGATCATTCGCACAAAGGATGGTCCTGCGCGGGAGAGACTTTGCACGGAGCAGGCCATCCATCTGCTCGTATCCGATGCGCTCGAACTCCCATGTGTAGGCGGCATTGGTGCTGATCACCAACGGTTCGCAGCCCGCAGCTTCCATGGTGGCGATATAGCTTGCCAGCCTCTCCGGTGAATTGTGATTGACATGCGGAATGTCGAGATAGGCTGGCGCTTCCCCGGATCGGCAGAGATATTCGACGATCGTTGCGACGCTCTGATAATTGTCGTTGCCGATGAAGGGCGTTTTGCCTTCGATGTAGGTGTCGAAATAGACAATGGGCAGGTTCTGCGTGAGTTTTTCAAAGGCGCGTGGGTCGGATTTCTGTCCCAATGGTGCGACAAGCGCACCGGCTACCTTCAACGACAACATCGTGTTGACCGCTTCGGCTTCCAGCTCCGGCAATCCATGCGACGAGAAGACGATCGGCCAATAGCCCTCGTTGCGCAAGCGCAATTCCAGGCGATTGACCATTTCGGCATAAAAGGGGTCGGTAAGGGCGGGAACCAGTATGCCAATATTGCGTGTTCTCTTGCGATTGAGGTTCCGAGCATAAAGATTCGGTTGATAATCCGACGAACGAAGTGCGGCTTCGATCAGCGCTCGGGTCGCCGGTTTCACGCTGGTCGGATCGTCAAAATACTTGGAAAGGGTGGGGCGGGAGACGCCGCAGGACTTTGCGAAATCCTCCATCGTCTTATGCGTCAGTTTTTCCATCGAAAGTCGACCATTTTTCCAGCTGCCGCCTCAAATAGTGGTCTTATGCGTCTACACGGATGGGAGCGCAACCAGAGACGTAAATTCCAGGCAAGTTCTTTTGTGCTTCATGTTGTTATAAAAGATAACGCGCGAAAATTTATTATTTAGCACATTAAAATTCAAGCCGCGGTATGAGTAACCCAATCGAGATCCGTCGCCGAAGCCCATGTGAATGGTGGTGAGCCTTGTCGATGAACGGCTACGACGACAACCGAAGCCGGGTCCAATATTCCTATCTCGAGGAATGTGAAGCGGGAATGGGGACGCCGAGGGTGCAAGAACGGCCCGGGTGCCGTCGGCATGCGTATCCTTGGGCAAATGGCAATTTCGGGCCGGTCTTCGCGATTGCCACGAACCGAGCCTGAGGTTTGGCGCTTTGCTATCGGCGTCGCCTTAAATGATGTCGCCCGTTTCTGCTGGCGCAAATTTGTTATCGAATCCGCGCGAAAAGCCGACGCAGGCTCTTAAATCCCCGACCCGTCGAGTTGCTGGGCGTTGTCGCCTTCCCAGGGTGAGGGCATCGAGGTGCGATTGAGATTGGCCGATGGCATCGGCATCCAGCACTTTAGTTCCGGCTCGGCATATTCGATGATGTGTCCGGGCGAGGAATCGGAGGCACGCCAGCCTTCCGTGCCGAATTGATCGCCATTTGACCAATATGCGAGGTCAACTTCTGCCGGCCCCTGTTCTGACGAGCGGATCGTGACAAGGATCCGACTGCCGTCTTTCGGTGCGCTTGCCATGTGCCGCCAGCGGTCTGGCTCGTCCATCGCGTTTCCTCCTGCCTTGCTTTTGGGTGCAAGTGTCGCCTCACCATCGACAACGGTCAACTCAAACTTTGCGCGACCCGTCCTCCATCGTCTCAGATGTTTGCCGCGGTATATATTTCAAAAGGAAGCATGTGCTGGGAGACGGTCGGGGTTCTGTGGGTATCCAGCGCTTCCGCCATTGCCCGCACCAGCGTATCGGCAAGCAGCCGCGCCGGGTGTGAAAGAACAACCTTGATCACGCCTTCGGCCAGACCGGCGCGGGTCTCGTTGGTCAACTCGTGAGCCACAACCACCAGACGTTTGGCGGCCGGGCCGCCATCCTCGCGAAGCGCGCGCATGACGCCCGTTACACCACCGCCGGCCACATACAAGCCTACCCAGTTTTCTTCCTTCTTCAGCAGGTCGCGCGTGAGTTGGTAAGCGATATCAGGCTCTTCCTGAGTTCCGAGCGTCTCCATCATCTGAAACTCGGAAGCGCTTTCCCGGAAATATGACCGAAAGCCCATTTCGCAGAGTTCCTGCGATAGGTAGCGGTGGCTTCCAACGAAAACGGCAACCTTGCCGGGAACTGGATTGACATTGTCGATGAACCAGGCGGCGGTCCGCCCCTTCTTGACGCAATCATTGCCGACATAGCCGGCCCGGCCGGGCGCCGTCAGGTCGGAGATCATCGTGAAGACCGGGATACCTTCAGCCTCGAGGCCGTCAACCGCATGATTTATCTGCGGGTGATCCGACGTGATGACGCTGATGACATCGACTTCCCGGCTGAGGGCAAGCATCGCGTCCGCGGTATTTTCAGGCGCGAGTTCATCGTCAAACCGGACGATGGCCCTGCCATGTGCCTCCGGATAGGTTTCGACCGCCTTCGTCAGCACCTCTCCCCACATCCGGTAAAGCTTCCGGTGGGATTGCTTCAAGAGGAAGCCGAACTTGATGACCGGCTTTTCCTTCTCAAGCCTGCGCTTGATAGCCGTCACGCCGTGAAAGCCGATGCGCTCGGCTGCTTCCAGCACGCGCGCAGCGGTCTGATGGCGAACCGGGTCGCGGCCGTTCAAGACCCGGTCAACTGTGGAAACCCCCACGTTCGCAGCCTTGGCGAGATCGGCGATGGTCGGTCTTGACATGAAGGTCTCCCAGGAAATGGGAGTAATTATGGTAGCTTTTGGGAGATTCGTCCAGTCTGAAATTGACAGAAATGGGGAAAGTGTGGTGGTTTTGGCGCCGCTGGAGGAAGCATTCAGTCATCGAAAAGAAACGCCGGAAGGGCGGAATTTGGGAGGAGGCAGACATGTCTGCGGCCATGGGATCGGCGCGTCTTAATGACAGCGCCAGCGGACATTCTTCGCGGGGCGACGACGTCGTTCTCGAGATGCGCGACATCGTCAAGGCATTTCCCGGCGTGCTCGCTCTCGATGGCATGAACCTCAAGGTTCGAGCCGGCACCGTCCACGTGCTGGTCGGCGAAAACGGCGCCGGCAAATCAACGCTCATGAAGATCCTGAGCGGCACCTATGCGATCGACGGCGGAGAAATCCTCTTCAAGGGAGAGGCGCTGAGCGGACAGGACACGTCGGCCGCGCTTGAGCGCGGGATCTCGATGATCCATCAAGAACTCAGTCCAGTTCTCGACATGACGATCGCCGAGAATATCTTCCTCGGCCGCGAACCAGCCATGTCGGAAAAGGGCTTCCTGTCGCGCTTCGTCGATTTCGCCAGGATGAACGCCGACACCAAGGCGCTGCTCGACAGGGTCGGGCTCAAATATGATCCCGAGACGAAGATGCGCGATCTTTCGATCGCTGCCATGCAGTTGATCGAGATCGTCAAGGCCATCTCCCGCCAAGCGTCTCTTGTCATCATGGACGAGCCGACCTCCGCGATCAGCGACACCGAAGTCGCCATGCTGTTCCGGCAGATCGCCGACCTGAAAGCAAGCGGTGTCGCCATCATCTACATCACCCACAAGATGGATGAGATCTTCCAGATCGCCGACGACATCACCGTCATGCGCGACGGCCAGTTCATCGCCGCAGCGCCTGCGAGCGACTATGATCCTTCCAAGTTGATCTCCCAGATGGTCGGCCGCACGATCTCCAGCATCTTTCCAAAGGAAGAGGTTCCGATCGGCGATGTCGTGCTCTCGGTCGAGAAGCTCACACGAACCGGTGCCTTCGAGGATATCAGTTTCACTGTTCGCGCCGGCGAAATCGTCGGCTTGTCCGGTCTGATCGGCGCCGGTCGCACCGAAGTTGCCCGCGTCATCTTCGGCCTCGATGAGGCAGATGGCGGCATGATCCGGCTGAATGGCGCCGTGCTGAAGCCGAAATCGCCGAAGGATGCGATCTCCAAAGGCATCGCCATGGTGTCCGAGGACAGGAAGGCGGAAGGGCTCGTGCTCTGCCGATCGGTCGGGGAAAACATCTCGCTTGCCAATCTCAAGAAGTTTGCCGGTGGCCTCTTCATCAGCGAAAGGCAGGAGGAAACCGCCGCACAGCGCATGATCAAGATGCTGCAGATCAAGACGCCGGACACTGCGATGATCGTCGAGAACCTGAGCGGCGGCAATCAGCAGAAGATCGTGCTCGCCAAGTGGCTGCTCGGCGACCTCAAGCTCCTGATCCTTGATGAGCCGACCCGCGGCATCGACGTCGGATCGAAATCCGAGATTCATAGGCTGATGAGCGAATTCGCCCGGCAGGGCCTGGCGATCATCATGATCTCGTCCGAACTGCCGGAGATCTTGGGAATGAGCGACCGCGTCGTCGTGATGAGCGAGGGCCGGGTTGCCGGCGAGTTGACAAGAAGCGAGGCCAATCAGGAAAGCATCATGCGCCTCGCAACGGGAGGACATTGATGAGTACCGAACCGATGGCTGCGGCTGCGAAGGGCGCGACGCCCAAATCCAAGACGAAATCTCATGGAATCGACTTCGCCCTGATCTACCGCAAATACGGCACCATTCTGATCTTCGCCGGCATCTGCATCCTGGCCTCGCTGCTGAGCCCGACCTTTCTGACGGAGGCGAACCTCACGAACGTCCTGCGCCAGGTCGTCGTCGTCAGCCTTCTTGCCTGTGGCGTCACCTTTATCATCATTCTCGGCCAGATCGACGTCTCGCTTGGATCGGTGCTGGCGCTGTGCGGGGTGATCGCGACCAGTGTGATGGCAACGACCGGAAGCATTGCACTTGCCGTATTGGCGGGTATTGCGACAGGCGTCGTCACAGGTTTCATCAACGGCTTCGTGATCACGTTCTTCCGCATCCCGTCTTTCATCATGACGCTGGCGATGACGACGGTCGCAAGAGGTGCCGTGCTGCTTTATACCGGCGGCGCACCGGTTTCCGGTCTCGGCGAGTTCAAGGTCATCGGTCAGGGCTCCGTCGGACCGGTGCCGATCTCGGTCCTGATCCTCGTGGCCTTCGTCGTGATCTCCTGGATCTTGCTCAACAAGACCAAGTTCGGCCGCTACGTCTATGCCGTCGGCGGCAACGACCGCGCAGCAAGGGCATCCGGCATCAATCCCGACAGCATTGTCGTCAAGGCCTTCATCTACAACGGAATCCTGTGTGCGATCGCCGGTATAGTTTTGATGTCCCGCATCAATTCGGGGCAGCCGGCCGGCGGTGTCGGCTACGAGTTCGACGCCATCACCGCAGTCGTCGTCGGCGGCACCAGCCTGATGGGCGGCACGGGAACGATCACCGGCACCATCATCGGCTCGATGATCATCGGCGTCATCAACAACATACTCAATCTGATGAATGTCAGCTCGTACTGGCAGCAGATCATCAAGGGCCTGATCATCGCGATCGCGGTCATCCTTGATGTTTGGACGAAATCGGCCCGCAGCAAGAAGAAGGCCTGATCGGAAAGTTCCCGCAAAGCAGAAAACCGCACAAGCGGAGGACCACCTGTGTGTCGGCGCGAAAGGGCGCGCCGAAAACCACCTGAGTTTTGTAACGCCCAATGGGAGGAGAAGAACCAATGAAATTCATGACCAAACTCGCACTGGCGGCAGCCGTTTCGATCGCCGCGCTATCCGCCAACAGCACGTTCGCCGCCGACAAATTCGTCGTCGGCTATGCCAACATGGCAGACACCGACGTCTTCGTCATGGCGCGCAAGACGGCCTTCGTCGATGCCGCCAAGACCGATCCGAACGTCGACATCAAGTTCGCCGATGCCAACAACGACGCCAGCAAGCAACTCGACCAGATCGATAATTTCATCGCTCAGAAGGTCAATGCGATCGTCGTCGTTCCCGTCGACTATCAGGGCATCGTTCCGGGTGTCGAGAAGGCCAATGCTGCCGGCATCCCGGTCGTTGCCCTCGGCATCCAGTCGGCCGGCGGCAAATATACCTTCGTCGGCTCCAAAAACATCGATGCCGGCAAGATGCAGGCCGAATACATGAAGGCCAAGCTGCCGAAGGACGCGCAGATCCTTTATCTAGAAGGCACGCCGGGTCTCTATCATTCGCAGGAACGAAAGAAGGGCTTCGAAGAGGCGCTCGGACGTCCGGACGTGAAGATCCTCGCGAGCCTGACGGGCAACTACGATCGTGCCGAGGGCATGAAGGTCACCGAAGACTGGATCCAGAGCTTCCCGAAGTTCGACGCCATCGTCGCTGCGAACGACCAGATGGCGTTAGGCGCCCTGGAAGCCTTGAAGGGGTCGGACCGCCTCAAGGGCGTGATGATCGCCGGCGTCGATGGCGTGCCGGATGCGCTGAAGGCGATCAAGGCCGGCGAGATGTCCCAGACGATCTTCCAGAATGCAGCCGGTCAGGCAAAGGCCGCCTTCGAAGTGGTCGAAGGCATCAAGAAGGGCGAGCAGCCGCCGGCCGAGAAGCTCGTGCCGTTCGAGTCCATCACCAAGGACAATGTCGACCAATACATGAAGAAGTAATTCCTCCCGAAGAGGCGTGTCGGGACGACAAGCGTCCCGGCACGCAAATCCACCATGAAATGACGTCAGCGGAGCCAATGAAATGATGCGTCTTAGTCTGGTAACCGACATTCTCGGCTACCTCCCATTCGAGGATATGCTCGACACGGTTTCCAAGCTCGGGTTCGAAGCTGTCGAACTCGGCTGCGGCAACTGGTCGAAGGCGCCGCATCTGAAGCTCGATGAACTCTTGTCGAGCGAGCTTGCGCGCAAGGACTTCTTGGCCGCACTTGATCGTCGTGGCCTGTCGATTGCCGCTCTCAATTGTTCCGGCAACCAGCTTCATCCGGGGCCAAGCGGCGAGGCGCATCGCGCCGTGGTCGACAAGACCTTCCGGCTTGCCGAGAAGCTCGGCGTCAAGACGGTCGTCATGATGTCCGGCTGCCCTGGTGGCACGCCGACGGATGAGCTGCCAAACTGGATTACCCATGTCATCCTGCCCGAACACGAGAAGGCGCTGGACTATCAGTGGAATGAGGTCCTCATCCCGTATTTCCAGAGAGCAGGCCATCTTGCCAGGGAGTGCGGCATCCGCATCGCCATTGAGAACCTCGGCGCGACCATGATCCACAATCCCGCGAACATGCTGCGGCTGCGCGGGCATGTCGATCCCGTGATCGGCATGAATTTCGACCCGAGCCATCACATGTGGATGGGTGGCGACCCGATTGCGGCCGTGCGCCTGCTTGGCGAGGCGATTCACTACATGCATGCAAAGGACGTGCGCCTCGAGCGGACGCTTGCCGAGGCCAATGGCCTGATCGACACCTACTGGATCAACGACATTGCAAAGCGGTCCTGGAACTACGTGGCGCTTGGCCATGGCCACGACGTTCAGTGGTGGAAGGAGTTCTTCGCCGTCGCCCGGCTTGCCGGCTATGACGGCCCCGTCAGCCTTGAGATGGAGGATGCCGGGATGGAACCGCTCACCGGCGTCAAGAAATCACTCACCACGTTAAAGCTCGCTTTGCCGCGCGACTTCGACTGATCCCATTTTAAGGAAACAAACATGCTCAAGATCGGTGTTATCGGAACCGGCGCAATCGGCCAGGAACATATAGAACGGCTTCACAACAAGCTTGTCGGTTCGACTGTTGTCGCCGTCAACGACATCAACAAGGCGCAGGCCGACGAGGTCGCAAGACGCCTGACGCCCGCCGCCCGCGTCTTCGAAAACGGGCATGATCTTGTGGTCGACGCCAATGTCGAGGCTATCGTCGTCACATCCTGGGGGCCGACGCATGAGGAATTCGTGCTTGCCTCGATCGCGGCCGGCAAGCCCGTCTTCTGCGAGAAGCCGCTCGCAACGACCGCAGCGGCCTGCCTCAACATCGTCAATGCGGAAATCGCAAGCGGCCGCCATCTCGTCCAGGTCGGCTTCATGCGCCGTTACGACAAAAGCTATCGCCTGCTGAAACAGCAGATTGAGAGCGGCAATCTCGGCGAACCCCTGATGGTTCATTGCGCCCACCGCAATCCGAATGTTCCGGACGTCTACGGTGGCGACATGGCGATTACCGACAGCTTCCCGCACGAGATCGACGTGCTGCGCTGGCTGCTCGACGACGACTATGTCTCCGCGCAGGTCATCATGCCCCGGAAGACGAAGCACGCCCGCAAGGATCTCGACGACCCCCACATGATCCTCCTCGAAACCAGCAAGGGCATCCGGATCGACGTCGAGGTCTTCGTCAATTGCCCCTATGGCTATGACATCCAATGCCAGGTGGTCGGCGAGGACGGCATCGGCTACCTGCCGGAACCCATGAGCGTGCTTCTACGCAAAGACGCGAAGCTCAGCCACGAAATCCTCCAGGACTGGAAGCTGCGTTTCATCGACAGCTACGACGTCGAACTCCAGGAGTGGATCGATTCCGTCAAGATGGGTGTGGTGCGTGGCCCGACGGCCTGGGACGGTTACTTCGCAGCCATTACTGCCGACGCCTGTGTCGAGGCCAAGCACTCCGGTCGGATCGTTCCAATCGAGATTGGCGAGCGACCGGCATTTTACGCAGCGCACGTCCTCGAGCCCGCCGCCTGACGACATCCAAAAGGAGAAAACGATGAAGATCGCACTCGATCCGCACATGCATCGGCATCTGCCGCTCAACGAACTTTGCCGCAAGGCCGCCGAGCTCGGCTACGATTATATCGAGGTCTCCCCGCGAGATGACCTCCTTCCATGGTGGGTGCGGCCGCGCGCCCACAAGGAGCGCATCAGGGAGTTCAAGAAGGCGCTCCAGGATCATGGCGTAAAAGTCGCATCGCTACTGCCGATGTATCGCTGGGCAAGCCCGCACGAAGACGAGCGGCAGGCTGCGGTTTCCTATTGGAAAGAAGCTATTCATCTTGCCGTCGAGCTCGGCGTCGATACCATGAATTCCGAGTTCGGGCGCGGCCCTTCGCCGGATCGCGGTCATCGCTCCAACTGCTGCGGCGGTCACTACACGCACGAACACAGCGAAGCAGCCTGGTGGCGTTCCATCGAGGAGCTCGTGCCGGTTTTCGAGAAAGAGGGCGTGACCCTCAACATGGAACCGCACCCGGAGGACTGGTGCGAGACCCTGCATCCGGCGATCGACATGTTGAGGACGATCGGCTCGGACAACGTCAAGTTCCTCTATTGCGCCCCGCATACCTTCTATTTTGGCGACGACATGGCGAAGATGATCCGCGATGCCGGGCCGCTGATCGCCCACGTGCATGTGGCCGACACTTATAATCACAAAGCGTCGTCGGGCCTTCGCTACATCATCAATCCGCCGGGTGCCAAGGTCACGATCCACCAGCACATGGACATGCATCAGGGTGAGATCAACTGGGACGTCTTCTTCTCCTCGCTGGCAGAAGTCGGCTTCGATGGGATCGTCACGGCCTGCGTCTTCGGCTGGGAGGACCGGGCCGATGCGTCCGGCCGCTTCATGCGGACCGAGATTCAGAAATATGTCGACAAATACTGGAAGAAGTAGGCCGGCGTGATGTGCAGGAGAAATGGGATGCGTATTGGACGCAGCGCGGGCCAATACGCATGAAGGACGAATGGTCAATGTCTGATCCAACCCACACGCGAGGCCGAAGCGGCTCCTGCGTTCGGACGACAGGACCTCGCCTGCGCGCATGCAAACGATTGACGGTAATAGCTGTTCGAACGGGAGGATAGAATGGCGCAGGACGGCGCCCTGGTAGCGCCCAAAGACATTGCCGAGCTGAAGATGTTTGTCGTCTCCCGGACCAAAGAGTTTCCGGAGTCGCTCAAATACATGCTGGAGCTCAGTTTCAGGCGGCCGGAAGCGGTCGCCTTCAGCAACGCATCGTCGCTGGCAGCAGACTGCCGGATTGCGCCGTCTTCCATCTCGCGCATGGTCAAGGCACTTGGCTACAGATCCTTCCGCGAGTTCAGGCAGGTTTATCGCGACCATGTTTTGGCGTTGTCGCGCCGATCTTCTTTTGCATCCCATGGTGATGCCATTTTAGATGTGCTGGTACCCCATAGCGGGGAAAAGGCTGTCATTTGTTTCCGAGGTGATCGCATGTCTCGGGCGAGCGGAAAGATTTCCAGCGACCTCATTCCGCCATGGCGCAGGCTATCCCTTTATTCCGGCCGAAAGCATGATGGCGCGCGTGATCTGCTTCTGAAAGACAAGGTAGAGAATGGCGACGGGAAGGCCGGCAAGGACAGCGGCGGCCATATCCTTGGCAAAACGCACGCCGAAGACATCCTTCACCTGGGTGATCCCGACGGGAATGGTGATCGTGCTGTCCGATGTTGCGACCAGGAATGGCCACAGGAAATTGTTCCATGCCGCGATAAAGGTGGTTATGCCGAGCGCAGTGATCACCCCCCAGTTCATCGGCACATATATCTTCCAGAGCGTTCTCAGGTGGCCGGCATTGTCGAGCATCGCCGCCTCGCGGAACTCTTTTGGAATCTGATCGAAGAATTGTTTGAGGATGATGATGACCGATGGCACCACGAGCTGCGGCAGCACGATGCCGCCCCAGCTGTTGATGAGCCCGAAGGTGTTCATCAGCACGAAATGGTTGATGATGAGCGCCTCCGCCGGCACCATCACCGAGGCGATAAGCGCCCCATAGATCACACGGTGGCCGGGAAACTGGATTTGACTGAGCGCATAGGCGCAGCCGACGCTCATCGCAAGCACCAGAACCGCAATGATCGCCGAGGTGCCGACTGAGTTCATATACCATTGCACGATGCTCGAGTGCTCGATCACGTAGCGATAAGGCTCGAGCGTCGGTGCCTTCGGGAAAAGCCCGGGCGCCCGGCTTACCACCTCCGTGTCGGATTTGAGCGATGTCATGACCGCCCAGTAGAGCGGAAAGAACCAGATAAGAGCCCCGAACGCCGTCAGTGCGGTCAATGCGTGCCCACTCCAGCTTCTTGAAGCAACATGACTCTTTACCGTGCTCGGCTCCACCTGCGTACTTGTTGTCAGAATGCTCATTTTTCGCCTCGCGCGCGCAGGAACTGGTATTGGAGGACGGAGGCAATGAGAATGATGACGAACAGGATGGTGGCGACGGCTGCACCCTCGCCACCCTTGTTCTGCTTGAAGGCCAGATCGTAGATGACGGTCATGACAACGGTCTGCGCGTCCGCCGGCGTGTGGGCGAAATAGCCGAGTAGATAGGGCTGCGCGAAGATCTTGAACTGCGCAATCAGCTGCAGTGTCAGAACCAGCGCCGTGACCGGCCAGATCAGCGGCCAGGTTATTCTCGAAAATACTCGCCAGCGGTTGGCATTGTCGAGCGCGGCCGCCTCGTAGACGTCAGGCGAGATGCTGCGCAGCGCCGCAAGGAACAGCAGGATGTTGAAGCCGATGGTCCACCAGATTGTGATCACTGCAACTGATGGCATGAAATAGGTTGGCGAACGCAAGACCGGGAGCGGCCGCCCGCCGGTAAACAGTCCGACGACATTCTGGATGACACCGTATTGCATGTTTGCAATCCAGGTCCAGATCTGGGTCACCACCGACACCGGCAGGATCGAGGGCAGGAAAAAGCAGGCGAGAACCAGCATCTGTATGCGCCCGCTCAGGCGATTGATGCCCATGGCAATGAACAGCGCGAGAAACGTGCCGGGGACGACGGTCAGGGCGATGAAGTAGAGCGTGTTTAAAAGCGCCTTTTGAAATTGGGGTGAGGAGAGCTGGCGTGCATAATTGTCGAGGCCAACCCATTCGCCCGGTCCGATCAGCGGCGCATTGGTCAGGCTCATCGCCACCATCCGCCATGTCGGGTAGGCAAATATCACCAGAAACGCGATGACCGCCGGTGCGACCAGCAGCGCCGCAACCGCATTATCCTGTTTCCTGTTGCTGACGGCGGCCATCCATCACCTCTCTCGTTAATGCAGCTCCGGGGCAGGGAGGAGCCCCGGAGCTGTTGAAGAAAACATCACTGAGAGTTCATGTGATCGCGAAACTTCTCGAGCGTTTCCTTCACATCGCCGTCGCCATTGAGCGGCCCGGACGTCATGTTCTGCCAATCGTCGTCGAACTTCGAGGCCGCGCCCGTCAGTGGCGTCTTCGGCATGTAGAAGGCGTTGAGCGCCATGGCTGCGTAGTCCGCCTGCGGCTTGAGTGCCTTGTAGGCGGCCGAGGTGCTGACCGGCAGATAGGCCGGGATGTGGCCGGCAGCAGCCCATTCCAGCGAATTCACGTTCATCCACCGGATGACCTCGAGAACCGCAGCGCGTTTTTCCGGCGTCATGGTGACGCCGACATTGTTGGGGATCACGAAGGAGTGCGAGTCCGACCAGTTGGCGGGCTTGCCCATCCAGGCCGGAATGTTGACCATGCCATAATCGAAACCGTTACCCTTGGCGACTTCGGTTTCCATGGTCGGCAGTTCCCAATTGCCGTTCAGGAAGAACGCGGATTGTCCGGCGAGAAAAGTGGGGGTGATGGTCTCGGTGTCGATATAAGGCTGCGCCCAGCCTTGCTTCACCCAATCGGCGACTTCGTTGTAGGCTTTTTCCATCTTGTCGAAATTGTCGCCCTGCAGGAACTTGCCGTCGGCGGTCAGTTGGCCGCCCTCCTGGCCGAACAGGGTGTAGATATCGCGCAGATCGCCGTTGGACGAAGAGATGACGACGCCGTTCTTGCCCGCATCCTTGGCTTTGGTCAGAACTGCGCGCCAGCCTTCCAGCGTGTCGATGCCGGTCGGCTTGCCATCCTTGCCCAGCACGCCGAGCTCCTTCAGCACATTCTTGTTGTAGTAGAGCACTTCACCATGGACGTCGAAGGGCACGGCATAACGCACATTATCGACCGTCGAGGCGGCGATTGCGTTCGGTGGATAATCGCTGTCTTTCAGTCCGACAGCATCGAGCTCTTTCGGATCGATCGGCGAGACGGTCTTGGCCGCAACTGCGGCGGCTAGGCGTGACAGATGATAGGTGGCGATATCAGGCCCCTGGCCGACGGCGGCGGATGTCTGCAGCTTGGTGTAATAGGGGATACCCCATTCGAGCGTCGTGCCCGTGATCTGGATCTTGTCCTTATGCTCGTCGTTGAAGCGCTGGATCAGCGCCTTCATTCGCACGCCATCGCCCCCGGACAAAAAATCCCACCAGACGACATTTTCGACTGCGAATGCCGGAAAGGCAGTCATGAGGGCTAACGCAGCAATTGATGTTCTCAACAGGTTACGCATTCTTTCTCCTCCAGGCTGTTCTGTTTTCCTCCCGGGCCGCCCTTTGCGGGTGGTCCCTATGCCCTGTGCCGCAGCTGGCGAGCCGCGTGATATCCGTTGCCGCCAGTACTCGTCGCTATCGCGCCGCTGCCTATGCCGAGCGAGGTGTTGCTGAGCACATCAATTTCTCCAAAGCTCTTGGAGACATTGCGGATGCTCAAAGCTGCATCTGTCTGGGCCACTTCAACCTCCTCCCGGTCATATGCGGCGGTGAGATTTTGGGGCCGGCTATCCGGCTGCCGTCTCGATGATGCAATCAAGCAAGGTTGCCGCTACCGGATCGACACCAGCTGTTTCGCGCATCAGGCCGAAGGTCGTGGCGACGATATGACCGGCGCCGACCTGCCTCTCGGCAATGGTTGCGCATGGCTTGTGGATCCAGCCCACCATCGTACCTGCGTGGACCAGGCCGTCGAAATGGACCGGCCGGAAACCGGTGATGACGCGGTTCGGATTGACGCCAACGAAGGAGAGATCGGTCAGCGGGCCGCCCGGCAGGCGTTCGAATTTCCCCGAACGCTTCACCCAGCTGAAGCCGGTGACCCAATTGCCCTTCCAGATGGTGCCGTTGCGTTCGGTGACGCGCATCTGCGGCATGGATTGCCCGCGATCGCCCCCGGTCGGGTAATTCCAGTTCGGCTGGTCGTTGCGCAGATTGCCGAACGGCAGCGGCGCCACATCGGCGAGCGATACATAATGGGCACCATGCTCCATGGCGTCGATATCGGCCTGGCTGAGGGAAGACGCAACCCGTACATCCGCCTTGCCGGCCTCGACAAGCGTGTAGCCGAGCGCAGTGAGATATTGCGCGATTTCTGGTTCGGCCGAGAATACGGAAAGGACCGGCTTGGAGCGGCGGCGATAGACACTGACCTCGAGGCTGTTGCGTGCAATCTCCTTGCCGCCGGCGGTGATCGTAAACTGGATGCTGATCTGTCTGCCGGCCATGGCCGGCTCAAAGGACAGAGAAAGTGCCGGCAGATGATGTACCGATGTCGCGTTCACCGCCGGGATCGCCATCCTTCCGGCAATCGTACCATCGACGTTCCAGCTCAGCTCGGCCGCGGGGAGCGCCTTGCCGCCGGTCGAGATTTCGAGCTCGACATTGGCGGTATCGCCTGCCCACACAGCATAATGCTGCATGCGCGGGATGATGACGACATCGGTATTAATCTCGTGAAAGCGGTTGTGATAGGCACGCGTATTGCGCTGCATGTCCATCAGGCCGTTGGCTTCCCAATGCAAATCGGTCAGCTCGGTGATGACATAGCCCTGGATCGAGGCATGGCGGCGCATCTCTTCGATTTCGAATTTGAGGGCATTGAACTGATGCCACTGCGTGTCCTCGATGAAGGAGCCGAAGGACGGAAAGACCTTATCGAACTGATAGGTGCGGAAGCGCTGTTCGACGCCGTGCGGATAGGTCGCGCCGTCGCTCTCCCACTCCAGGCCATTGATGAACCAGAACGGTTCCTTGCCGTCCTGCTTGAGCTTTTCCGGATGCGGCAGACCCCAGACGCCGAACTCGGAGACGACGAGCGGCTCGTCGCCGCGCCGTTTCGCATCGCCGTTCGGCGAATAGGACCACTCAGGCCTCCCCGCGAAAGCCGATACCCAGTCGGTCCACTCGCGCGCCATTTCCGGGACTGAGGCGTAGTAGTGGAAGTCGTCTATGTCGGAGACGACATGGAAGTTCGGAATGCAGGCGGAATTGTCCACGACCAGTCGCGTCGGGTCCTTCTCCTTCAGCCAGTGATAGGCGTTTTCCAACCAGGCTCGCTGATCGGCGCTTTCGACGAGGCGCGTTCCCCAATCCTCGTTGATGATGGTCCAGATCACGATGGAGGGATGGTTGCCGTCGCGGCGCAGGATTCCTTCCATCGTATCGAGCAGGCGCTTCGCCGATTTTTCGGTGAAGGTCTGAATGTTCGGGATTTCCGTCCAGACCAGCAGGCCGAACCGGTCCGCCACATCGTAATAGCGCGGATCGGGAACCTTGATATGGCAGCGCAGGAGATTGAGGCCGAGCTCCTTTGCCTTGCGTGCCTGATCCTCCAGGAACTCCAGCGACGGCGGCGTATAGATGCCCTCGGGATAATAATCCTGATCCAGCGCGCCGCGCATGTAGAAGGGCTCGCCGTTCAGGAAGAACCTTCCATCCCTTGCCTCGAAGGTGCGAAAGCCGAAATTCTGCTCGGCGGCATCGAGAACGGTGCCGCTCTCGGATAGCTCGGCAACAGCCCGATAGAGCGCGGGATCATCAAGCGACCACGCCTCCACTTTGGCGACTTTGAGCGTGGCCGAAGCCCGTGCCTCGTCATCGAGCGCAACTTCGGCCGAAGCTGTGACCGCACCGTTGCGATCGAGAAGCGTGATCTTCAAGGCGCCGGTAAAAGCTGCTGCCAGCTCGACATCGATGACGACATCCCCCGTTGCGAGATCGGCGCGGATGGCCTGGTGGGTGATATGCGCCTCGCAGCGGCATTCCAGCCAGACCGATTGCCAGATGCCACCCAGCATTCCGTACCAGCTCTGCTTGCCGTGCGGGATCTCGTCGAACGGAAAATCCGGGAAAGCCCGGGCATCGGCGCTCGGCAGCGTAACCTTCACATCCAGACGCAATTCGCCCGCAAGCAGATCGCCGGGGATGACAAATTCAAACGGCAGATAGCCGCCTTCGTGAGAACCGAGAGCGCGGCCGTTGACCGCGACTTCGGCGAAATAGTTCACCGCACCAAAATGCAAGATGACCTGACGACCGAGCCACTCCTGCGGCACGGTGAAGCCGCGGGAATAGGTTGCCACGCCAGCCGCGGCCCGCAGATCCGGAAAATGGGCCTGCCAGGGGGCGGGCACGGCAATCGTCGTTGGCGTTTGGCCTTCCAGCTGGAAGTCCCAGGCTCCGTCGAGAGACAGGCGCGTACGCGGCGCGCAATGAGTGTCGGCGAAACGGCCGGAGGCGATGGTCATAGCCGCGAGCTTTCTGGTTGGATTAAGTCACAAAATAAGTTACAGATAAGTTTCGTAACTTATAAACTTAACTTCCGCAAGGGCCGCAGCTTCACATTGTCCGTCAGATTTTCTAACGTGCGTGCAGACTGCCCTTGAGTCCGAGAAAGAAACTGAGTGAACGACAAAACGACGAAACGACCGACCATGTCCGATATCGCCTCGCAGGTCGGCGTTTCGCATGCGACGGTTTCGCTGGTGCTGAACGAGGCACCCGGCAAGAGGGTTTCGGAGAAGGTGCGCGAGCGTGTGCTGGCGGTCGCCGAGGAACTTGGCTACCAGAAGACCGTGCCGGCCAATGACCCGATCAGCGGCATCATCGTTCTCCTGATCGACGATCTCATGGCCTCGCAGCATGCCGCGCCGCTGATCGAAGGTGTTCGAAGCGCAGCGGAAGAGCAGGGCCTGGCGGCGCTCACCGTCGTTACGGGCGGACAGGTCGAATTCGCGGAATCCATTCTCGACTATCTCGGACGGCGCCAGATCGTTGGCGTAATCTATGCCACGCTGATCACCCAGCTGGCGCCGGTGCTGCCCTCCAAGCTCGGCAACTACCCAGCCGTCCTTCTGAACTGCCACCAGCAGCGAGCCGAGTTCTCCTCGATCATTCCCGGCGATCATGCCGGCGGTTACGCGGCAACGGAAGCCTTGATCAAGGCCGGCCATCGTCGCATCGCGATGATCGACGCCGGCAGGCAACGGCTTGAAGCGGCGCGCGATCGTCTAAGCGGTTATCGCCAGGCGCTGACGACCTATGATATTGCCGTCGATCCGGAGCTGATCCTTTCGGAAGCCTGGTCGCTCGATCTCGGGCGGGAAAAGATGCTGCAGCTCCTCGATCTGCCATTGCCACCGACGGCGGTTTTCTGCTTTTCCGACCGTGTGGCAATGGGCGCTTATGATGCGATTAGGTTGCGCGGATTGAGGATTCCCGACGATATTTCCGTCATCGGTTTTGACGATGAAAGCCTCGCCCGAAAAATCCTGCCGCCGCTCACAACATTGAAGCTGCCGCACGAGGATATGGGCCGTTGGGCGGTCGCCGAGCTTCTGGAAAAGGTGATGCAGCCGAAGAAGCCGCCAGTAAGGCTGAAGATGGAGTGCCAGCTGATCCTTCGCGCTTCCATCGCGCCGCCGCCTTAAATGCGATGAAGGGACAGCCTGCCAAATATAAGGCGTGCGGCGCGGACACATCGCTTGGAAGGAGGCCTTAGGAAAGACTGGATACGTCTACGATGATCCGTCTGTGATTGTCGGGATCGACCAGAACTGGCAGCGTAGTTCCCGCTGCGGTGCGCTTCAGGCGGCGTTCGGAACTGCTGAATGACATACGCGTGACTGCATCCCAGTCCACGCCGCCATTCGGGTGAGTTACCCGGACGGTAATGTCCCACGTGCCGCCTGGCGCACTGCTTGGCCTCACCTCATCGGCGGTCAATACCCTTGCAATGGTGGGTTCAAGCCCGACCGCAGCGGCTGCGCCGGCAAGCGCGAGTTCTGTTTGCTGTGCGGTGAGACCATTGAGCAGCTCTGGCGACGTCTCCCCATCCGGTGCCTCGCGCCAAACGCGGGGAAAGTCTGGATGGTCAGTCTCGTCGATCCGCTGCTCGTCCTGTTTCTGGGTGCGCAATCTCGCGGCGAGGTTTTCTGCTGCCTGCTGCCCCCTCGGAACTTTTTCCCATTCGATCCTGTAATGTCTGGGATCGGCGAGATCCACGACGACCGGCAGCATCATGCCTGGATGAGGCCATTTCGACTTCGGCACATCGCGGCCGCTGAAATGGACTGCGGTTGGCGCTACGCGCTCGGCGATGATCACGCCGTCTATGTCGCATTTCGGAAAGAGCGTCACCTCGCCGGCAATGTCGGGCGGCGGCGAGCAGGCCACTACTTTCAGCCAGCCGCTCACCGGGTTCATGATCTCGGTTCGTCTGACTTTGCTGAACAAGCTCATGCAGGCCACCTGCTCAATCCGCTTCCGTCACGATGATATTGAATCACGCCGAGGTCGAGCATTCAAGACCTGTCGGTGCCGCACGCGGAAACGTGCCGGCTGCTGATGGACGAGATGACTGGATATTCTCCCGAGAAAAGTCTGAGTCCGTCCTTGAAACACAACATTATATATTATATTATAATGTATAATGATACCTAACACGGAGCGAGCCATGCCTGTCACCGCAATATCCGAGAAGCTGTCGATCTCGCCACAGCCGAGCATCGAGGACATCCAGTTGCTGGGCGAACGGGGGTTCAAGACGCTCATCAACAACCGGCCGGAAAACGAAGATTCTGACCAGCCTGGAACGCAGGGCGAAAGCCAGGCAGCCAAGCGTTGCGACCTGTCCTACGCATTCATTCCGATCACGCTCGGTACGATCACCGAGGCGGATGTCCGTGCGTTTCAGCGCGCCGTCGAAGAATCCAAAGGGCCGGTGCTTGCCCACTGCAAGACTGGCACTCGCTCGCTGAGTCTCTATTTGATCGGCGAGGTCCTTGATGGTCGCATGTCTATCGACGGGGTCGTCGAGTTTGGAAGCCGCTGCGGCTTCGACACCAGCGCGGCCGCGGCCTGGCTCAAGCAGCATGCTGCTCGCCGGCCGCAGGTAAAAGGCTTCTTCGACAAGCGTACCTGGAGTGTCCAGTACGTGGTGTCTGATCCCGAAACCCGCAAGTGCGCGATCGTCGATCCGGTGCTCGACTTCGATGAAAAGGCCGGAGCGACGGCGACCGTCAACGCGGACGCAATTCTCGATTATGTTCGCAGCGAGGGGCTGATGGTCGAGTGGATCCTCGACACGCATCCGCATGCCGACCACTTCTCCGCCGCCCAGTATCTGAAAGAGAAGACCGGCGCGCGGACTGCCATCGGCGAGCGCGTGGTCGACGTCCAGAAGCTGTGGAAGGACATCTACAACTGGCCCGAGCTTGCCACCGACGGCTCTCAGTGGGATCGGCTGTTCGCCCATGGCGAGACCTTCAAGGTCGGTTCCATCGATGCGAAGGTGCTGTTCTCGCCCGGCCATACACTTGCCTCCATCACCTATGTGATCGGCGACGCGGCCTTCGTGCACGACACGCTCTTCATGCCCGACAGCGGTACGGCGCGCGCCGATTTCCCGGGTGGGGACGCACGCGTCCTATGGAAGTCTATCCAGGACATCATCGCCCTCCCGGACGGGACGCGGATCTTCACGGGCCATGACTACCAGCCGGCGGGACGCGCCCCTCGCTGGGAGAGCACCGTAGGCGAGCAGAAGAAGTCCAACCCGCATCTTGCCGGCGTGACGGAAGAAGAGTTCGTAGCGCTCAGGACGAAGCGAGACAAAACACTGCCGATGCCCAAGCTCATCCTGCACGCCTTGCAGGTGAACATCCGCGGTGGGCGCCTGCCGGAGCCGGAAGCCAACGGCAAGTGCTATCTGAAGTTTCCGCTCGATGCATTGCAGGGAGCTGTATGGGAATGACCACCGATTTGAAGGCGATGATGAAGGCGGGGCTTTCTCCCGCCGAAATGGCCAGCCGGGCCGGAGAGGTGGCGAACCTTCTCAAGACGCTGTCACACCAGGCGCGCCTGATGATCGTCTGCACGCTGGTCGAAGGAGAGTACTCGGTCGGCGAGCTTGAAGAGAAGGTCGACATCCATCAGCCGCATCTTTCGCAGCACCTCACCGTGCTCCGGAGTTCCGGCATCGTCGAAACGCGGCGAGAGGGAAAGCAGATCTTCTATCGCCTGACGGAGGCGAAGGCCGCCCAACTGGTCGCCGCCCTCTATGACATCTTCTGCGTGAAGGAGGAGAAATGAGCGCCTATCTACCCTCTCTGGCCGGAGGCATGCTGATCGGCGCCTCCGCTGTCATGCTTTTGCTGCTAAACGGTCGGATCGCCGGGATCAGCGGGATCGTCGGACATCTCGCTCAAGGCGTCGGCCTGGCTACCAACCTCGCTTTCGTCCTCGGGCTGCTGCTCGGGCCGCTTGCCTACCTGCTTTTCTTTGGCGGCTGGCCACAGGTCGAAATCACTGCGGGCTGGCCGCTGATTATCACCGCGGGCCTGCTCGTCGGCTTTGGCTCCCGGATGGGCTCCGGCTGTACGAGCGGTCACGGCGTGCTCGGTCTTGCTCGTCTGTCGCCGCGCTCCATGGTGGCCGTCGCCACCTTCTTGATGGCCGGCGTGGTCGCCGTCGCAGTTCTGCGGAGTCCTGGAGTATGAAGAGGAACATCTACCAGTTCGGGGCCGCTCTCATCTCCGGCGTGGTGTTTGGTTTGGGCCTGTCGCTCTCCGGCATGCTGAACCCGGCTCGCGTCCAGGGCTTCCTCGACGTCTTCGGCGCATGGGATCCAAGCCTTGCCTTCGTTCTAGGCGGCGCCGTGGTCGTGGCGTTCATCGGCGTCCAGGCAATGAAGCGGATGCGGCATCCGGCTTTCGACGACGGCTTCCACATGCCGACCAACCGGCAGATCGACGTGTCGCTGGTCATTGGCTCGGCCTTGTTCGGCCTGGGCTGGGGCATCGGTGGTTTCTGTCCCGGCCCGGCCGTCGCCTCCCTGTCGGTCGGCATCCCGCAAACCGCCCTGTTCGTCGTAACCATGCTGGCCGGCATGACCTTGTACGAGAGAATATGGAGCAGACGGCCATGAGCCCCTCCACCCTCGCGGATGTCGCCGAACGGCTGCCGGCGATCGTCGGCAGCCTGATATCCAGAACGCGGTGAGAGCGCCACGCGGCCCGGCGTGCATTGTCCGCCCAGCGCTTGAAGATGCGGGGAAGCTCGCAGCATCTTCAGTCCTATTGTGCTTGCTTCTCAAACCAGAAACAAAGATCAACTGCGAGGCTGAGTCAGCGCCAGGGCGACCGTCGATGCAGCCAGGGCGGCGGTGAGGGTCAACGGCCCAACAGCGCCGTAGCGGTCGACGATATAGCCCCCAAACACCGCGCCGATACTGATGGCGACCTGAAACGACACGACCATCAGGCTGCCCGCCGCCTCCAGAGCGTCGGGTGCTCCGCGGGAAAGATTGGTCGGCAGTACCACCGGTGCCATGCCGAAGGCGAAGCCCCAAAGCGTGACGAAGCCGAACGCAATCCCGGTTTGAGCGCCCCAAAGCACCAAGGCAAATGCAGCAAACGCCGTTAACGCTGCCGTGACGACGAGTGCCAGGCGGATACTGGCGTCGGCCATACGACCGCCGGCAACGTTGCCGATCACGGAGGCGACGCCAAATCCAAGCAGCGCCAGGGCGATCGATCCGGTGCCTAGAAGCGTCACTTGTTCGAGGAAGGGACGCACATAAACCGAGCCGGCAAAATGGCCCGTCATCAGCAAGAAGATAGCAAGCATCCCCAGTTGAATGCCACGCCGCCGTGTCAGCCGGAAGACATCGGCGAGGCTATTGCTCGTGCTTGCAGGTAGTGTCGGCAAGCTGAGTACCTGCAGCAACATGGCAAGCGTGGCAAGCCCGGCGGTCATCGCCATAGCGATGCGCCATCCGAGCCAGTCGCTGATCAAAGCGCCGAGCGATGGTGCAGCTATCGTTGCGAGCGAGACGCCGAGGGTGACGATAGCCATGCCACGACCCGTGGCATTCGCGCCGACCAGCCTCGCCACGACCGCAACGGAAAGCGCCCAGAAACCGCTTATCGCGATACCTAATCCGGCCCGGCCCAACAACAGTAACCAGAAATCTGTCGCCAATGCTGCAAGAACATTGGATGCGATCGCCAATGCACTCAGACTGACCAACACCGTTTTGCGGTTCAGTCTGCCGATCAGAACATTGCTCAATAAGGCCGTGACAGCGCCGACGGAAGCGGTCGCGGTGACAACCTGTCCGGCTGTTCCCTCGGTAATACCGAGATCGTGCGCCAATGGCGTCAACAGGCCCGCTGGCAGGAACTCAGCCGATACCAGTGCAAAGCTGGTGGCTGCCATAGAAAGGACGGCAAACCAGGTCGTTGCGCTCCACGTGGATGGTTCCGGGGCATCCTGGTCAATTGCTATCCCGTCAAGTTGCGATGTTGTGTCCGTCATAGGTATCTCCATAAGTTGGGAGAGGTGATAGACGAACTATTCGGGACGGTCTGCGTCTTAAAATCCTAAATCCATGTCTATTCGTCCGGAACTTGTGCGTCGCACAACGCCCGGTGAGACGCTGGTGATGCGCTTGAAGGCGCGAGCGAAGGATGCTTCGGATTCATAGCCCAGCCGGGAAGCAACCTCGGCAACCGACATGCCGTTTTGCCCCAACAATTCGCGGGCAAGCTGCATCCGCAAACGAGCGAGATAATGGGCGGCACCTTCTCCCAACATAGCATTGAAGCGCTCGGCGAAGATCGAGCGCGACTGGCCTGCAACGCCGGCGAGGCTTTCTAAGGTCCAGTTGCGGCCAGGATCTCGATGCATGGCCACCAACACACGACCAACGTGAGGATCCCGGATGGCAGCGAGCCAGCCGGTGGTCGAGGCCCCGCTGCAATTGACCCAGCAGCGGATGAGCCGCGCTGCGAGCAAGTCCGCCATACGCGACAAGACAGTCGCGCTTCCCATCTGGGGCTGTGTCGCCTCCGCCGACATGGCCGCCAGCAACGGGCCGACGATCGGATCATTGCCGGCGACATCGCAGCCCCTGATGATTGGCGGCATCAAGGCGATCAAAGGGTTAAGCGCATGCGCCCCCAAAGCCATGGAGCCGCAGAAGAGGGTGCTAGTCGCACCCGTTCCGTCCCGCACCACGTCACAAATATTGCTTCCCAAACTCGTTATATGGCAACTCTTGCGCGAGTCCCCCTCAACATCTGGCGCGCTGGCCAACCGATGCGCGATGCCTTGCGGCAATAGAACCAGATCGCCAGCGTTCAATTCCTGCCATCCCTGAGCTTCGATATGGATCCAACACGGCCCCTGGCTGACAAAATGAAAGCGAAGCAGCTGCTGTTGCGGAAAGGCGATGCTCCACGGATGTCTGAGTTCGCAGCGTCCATAGCTCACTCCACTCAGGCGAAAGTCTTGCAGGACTTCGCTTAAGGCATCCATTGGGATATTTGGCGGCGACAAGGGTCGAGACGAATGATCAAGCATTCAGCCAATTTAAGTCTCGAACGTCCAGCATTCAAGCAGGTTGGCGACGCGTCAGAATTGGATTTCCTGCAGGTTAACGGTTTCCAATTTTGCCGAAAGCCGACAGTCCGTTGCCGCCACTGGAAATTCCGGCAATGCAAACTTCCTAGCTGATTGATTTCAATCAAATCTGAGATATTACGATTGCTGCCGGCATTGGAGGATGCCGCGAGAGGCCAGGGTGTCGGGAAGCTTCGCTATCGGCCGCTGCTGTTGGAGGAATTCGAGCCCATGAAAACGACGCGGCTGCGAGGTCGGCCGACCCTTTTTGATGTTGCCAAGCAAGCAGGCGTCGGTTCGGCGACCGTTGATCGCGTGCTGAATGAACGCAGCAATGTCAGCGAGGACGTCAGCAAAAGGGTTCTGCAAGCTGCCAGGGACCTTGGCCTGCGCCGCATGCTGCCTCACTCGCATCGACGCATGATCCGCCTCGACGTCGTTCTTGCCCGGCCGGAGCTGCCCCTGATCGGCAGGCTCGGCTATGAGTTCAGGCGCCTGTCGAGTGCGCTCGACCGGTCGATCATCATTCATCGGACGATCCTGGACGACGAGCGCCCGGAGACGCTTGCCAGGGCTTTGACGAAGACAACGTGCGACGCCGTCGTTTCCTACATGCCGGACCATCCGGTGGTTCATGCGGCTGTGGAGGATTTGAGCTCGAGAGGCGTTCCTCTGGTGACGGTCGTCTCGGATGTGCCCGGGTCCACGCGGATCGGCTATGCCGGGATCGATCACATCAAGGCCGGCCGGTCGGCCGGCTACTTCATAACGAGGATGGGGCGAGAGCCGGGCAAGATCGTCATTCTCTGCAATAGTTTGGGTTTTCAATCCCACTCAGACCGGATCAGCGGCTTCACCCGATACTTGGAAGAGAAGGCGCCGCAGTGGACGCTCGCCTGTATCGTTGAAGGTGGCGACGATCGAAATCGATCCGAGCTGGAACTGCGTCAGGCCTTCAAGGCATTTCCGCAAGCCGTGGCCATCTACAATGTAGGGGCTGCAAACATCGGGGTTGCCCGGGCTATCCGGGCGGACATTTTGCTGCAGAGGCCGATCTTCGTCGGCCATGAATTGACGCGCAAAACGGCCGCCTTTCTCCGGGAAGGGATCATGTCCCTGACGATCGATCAGAGCCCGGAGCTTCAGGTCAGGGCGGCCGTCAGCCTCGTCATGCGCCACTTCGAGGCACTGGGCTTTGACGGCGTATCCTTCCCACTCGATGCCGAAGTGCCGTTCATTCTCTATGGTCCGGAAAACCTTCCAAACACGCTTCCATTCTGATCTGCAGCGGTTGATTGAAATCAATCAGCATTGCCTTTGAAACCCGATCGAATTTTGGAAATCCTTCACCGATCGAGCGAGATGCCTGCGAAAGCAGCGAGGCGTCGTCGATTGGGAAGGAGAGATCAATGAGCGAGAATATTGCCCCGGTCCGCTGGGGTATCCTGGGTGCTGCGCGGATTGCCGACGGCGCCATCATCCCCGGGATGGCCAACAGCAGATATTGCGACCCTGTCGCGATCGGTGCGCGGAGCAAGGAGCGTGCGCAGGCGATGGCCGACAAGCACGGCATCGCCCGTGCCTATGGCAGCTATGAGGAGGTCCTTCTCGATCCGGCGGTCGAGGCCGTCTACATCGCGCTCCCCAATCATCTTCATGTCGAATGGACCCGCAAGGCGGCGGACGCCGGCAAGCATGTCCTGTGCGAGAAGCCTGCAGCCATGAACGCCGGCGAGCTGGCGCAGCTCAAGGGGTTGGACCCGAAGCTCAAGATTTCCGAAGCCTTCATGGTCCGCCAGCAGCCACGCTGGATCAAGCTGCGCGAGATCCTGCGAAGCGGTGAATTTGGGCGGCCGATGTCGTTCTCGTCGCTCCTGTCGTTCATGATGACCAACGAACAGGATTTTCGCCAGAAGCCCGAGTTCGGCGGCGGCGCCTATTACGACCTTGGCTGCTATACCGCGATGGCAGCACGTTACGTGTTCGGCGCCGAACCGAAGCGCGTGTTTGCGGCCGTCGAGCGCAACACCGGCGGGATCGACATGTTCACCTCGGTCATCCAGGACTTCGGCGATGGCCGGCATGCGACCTTCATGGTCTCGCTGGCCGAGGCATCCTGCCAGTCGATCCAGATCGTCTGTGAACGCGCCTTCATCCAGTTGCCGCAGGCCTATGTGCCCTCACGGGTGAACCCGAACACGATCGCGATCGACACCTCGGCGGATCATGCGAATTCGAACATTCATACGCTCGAATTCCCGCCTCTCGACCAGTACGAGGAGGAGGTCACGAACTTCTCGAAGGCGATCCGCGGCGCGGATGTCCCCTATTTCGACATGAATGATGCACGTGCCAATGCAGCTGTCGCAGATGCGGTCTTTGCCTCCGGAAAGAGCGGGACCTGGATTGACGTTGGAGGAAACTGAAATGGCCATAAAACTTGCATTGATCGGTGCCGGACGCATCGCAAAAGTCCATTCGAAGGCGATCGCCGCCAGCCCCGACGCCGAACTCGTGGCCGTCACCGACGCGCTGCCCGAGGCGGCCGAGGCTCTGGCGCTTGCGACCGGCAGCAAGGCCACCGAGCCGGACGTCATCGCGGCAGACAGGAATGTCGATGCCGTTCTCATCTGCACACCGACTGATACGCATGCCGACCTTATTGAAAAATTCGCGCGCGCTGGAAAGCACGTCTTCTGCGAGAAGCCGGTCGATCTTGATCTGGCGCGCGCCGAGGACGTCGTCGCGATCGCCAAAAACGCCGGCATCCGTCTCATGCTGGGCTCCAATCGCCGCTACGATCCCAATTTTGCCGGTGTCCGCGCCGCGATCAATCAGGGCCGCATCGGCGACGTCGAGATGGTGACGATCACCTCGCGGGATCCCGGCGCGCCGGATATCGCCTATGCGTCGCGTTCCGGCGGTATCTTCCGCGACATGACGATCCACGATCTGGACATGGCTCGCTTCATGCTGGGCGAGGAGCCGGTGGTCGTGTCCGCGCACGCCTCGGTGCTGGTCAAACCGGAACTGAAGGACATCGGCGACTTCGACAGCGCGACCGTTATCCTCGAAACGGCCTCCGGCAAGCAGGCGATCATCACCAACTCCAGGCGCGCGTCCTATGGCTATGACCAGCGCGTCGAGGTTCACGGGTCGTTGGGCGTCGCCCGCGCCGAAAACCAGCTCGAGAACATGGTGGTGATCGGGACACAGGAAGGATATTCGAGCGCCCCGCTGCAGAACTTCTTCATGACCCGCTACACCGCCTCCTATGCAGGCGAGATCGCCGAATTCATCGCTGCCTTGAAGGAAAATCGCGAACCTGCAACGACGGGGCGAGACGGCGTGATCGCGCTGAAGCTCGCTAATGCCTGCGTCGAATCTGTCAAGCAGGGAAAACGTATTCGAGTCTAGGCAAGATGTCGGAAGCGCGTTCTTGGAGGGACGCGCTTCCCTTACGGTGACATGGTTTCAAAACCATCGGGTTCGAGCGGAAACAGATGCCCGGGTGGCTGGTGGTGCGCTAGTGCCTTTTGGAGTGCACTTTCGTCGGTTCCTCTTGCGTCTGAGACTGGACTGTCGTGCGCCTGATGACCAGCGATGGGGCGATCAGCACATGCATCGCCGGCTCGTCGGGTTTCTGCATGCGGGATAGGAGAATGTCGAGGCTCTGGCTGGCCATATAGTGAATCGGCTGGCGGATGGTGGTCAGCGACATTGTCTCGGATTCGGCGAATGGGATGTCGTCATATCCGACGACCGCGACGTCCTCCGGAACACTGATGCCTTCTTTCAGCAGACGACTGAGGACCCCGAGCGCTTCCAGATCGTTGGAGGCGAAGATGGCGGTCGGGCGCGGTGTTTGGGCAAGAATGGCATCCATCGCCTCGACGCCGCCGTCAAGCGTATGGCGTCCGGAGTAGACCTTGGGTGAGAGCCCTTCCGCCTCCATGGCGGAACAATAGGCCTCGCGTCGCCTCTGTGAGCCGGCATAGGGGCCGCCGTCGATGTGGACGATGTTGCGGTGCCCAAGCTCGATCAGATGGCGAACGATGAGGGAAGCCCCGAGATGGTCGTCATTGCTGACGCTGTCGATCCGCTCGTTGGAAAGATGACGTCCGAAGTAGACGACGGGCAGATGGCGGCCGATGCGCTCGATTGCTGCGGTGGATTCTGGCGAGCCGATCAGAATCAGACCGGCGACGCGCTGGGCGACGAGGGACTGGATTGCCTTTTCGGCTGCCGGGTCCGAGTGACCTTCCAAAGAGAGAAGCACTTCGAACCCTTTTTCTCGCGCCAAGGCATCGATGCTTTTCGCTACGGCTGCAGTGAAGGGGTTCAAGATATCGGACAGAAGCACGCCAATGGTGCGTGTGCCGCCGCTTGCGAGCCTGCGCGCCGAAAGATCGGGCGTGTAATTCAGTTCCTCGGCGATCTTCAGGATCCGGGCGCGTTTGTCGGGATGCACGCCTGGATCACCGCGCAGAGCGAGCGATGCGAGCGACCGTGAAACGCCGGCTTTATTTGCGATGTCCATCAGGGTCAGTTTCGTCGGCATCTTGCTCATCGGTCTTCTTTCATCATGTCGATGCGGCGAACGGGAACGCGACGGCAGCCTGGCCTGCGGATCCGGTCGAGGGCATCGCCACGCTATAACACATTGTTGCCGGCCGCGTGATCCACTGCCAATAGCCATCCACCGGTGCATCGTCCGGTATCATGGTTTGATGTCTGCTCGTCCTATCACGTCCTTCTTCCGCCGATGCGAGTTTCCTTGGTCGACCTCGGTGCCGCGACTGGGAAGCCAGGGCCAGCCTTACCGGGGCAATCGCGTCACGTGGCTTGCCTGGCGCTCTGCTCGATGCCGAAGCGCAACGTTGCGGCGGACGTTGCGACCGCATCCTCGGCAGCCATGGAATAATCCTCGTTCTCGATGGAAATGACGTCGTCGTAGCCGACGGCGCGCAGCGCGCGAACGATGTCCAGCCAGGCGCGGACCGAGCTGCCATGGCCAAGGGATACAAAGTTCCAGTAGCGCGGATGGACCGGCGTCACGTGCTTGGTATCAAGCAGTCCGTTTACCCTTGCGGCCGGCTCTATTCGAGAATCCTTGCCGTGGACATGATAAATGCATTCGCCCAGAGCCTGGATGGCACTTACGGGGTCGCCGCCCATCCAGATCAGATGCGAGGGATCGAAGTTTACGCCGACTGTCGGGCCGACGGCGTCTCTCAACCGGAAGAAGCTTTCCGTGTTATAGACGACCTGCCGGCCGTGCTGCTCCACGCAAAGACGAATGCCGGCTGCCTCGGCCTTGGAGGCGAATTGTTTCCACCATGGGATCACTCTCTCGCTCCACTGCCATTCGAGGATCTCCATGGCCTCAAGAGGCCAGGAGGAGGTAATCCAGTTGGGGTGACTGTCGCCGGGGGCACCGGGAAGCCCAGACATCATCACGACCCGCCGCACACCGAGAAGCTTTGCCAGTTCCAGCGTCTTGTAGGCAAGGTCCGTGTCGTCCGGGCCGACCGGGCCAGGGTGGAGCTGGTTGCCGGAGCAGTTGAGGGCCGAGATTTCCAGTCCGCGCTCGCGCAGCTTGCCAGCCAATTGATCGCGTTGCGAGGAACTTGCCAGCAATGCATCAATTTTGAGATGCGGCGCGCTCGACCAGCCCCCCATGCCAAACTCGACGCAACTCAACCCAAGCGCTGCGACCTTGTCCAGGCACTGGTCGAGATCGAAGGCGCCGAAGCCATCGGTATTCAAGCCAATTTTCATTGGAGATCCTTCTCATACATCCATCAGACCGGAGACCGGTTCACCCTCACCGAAGAGCCGCCGTCTGCTGACGCCTGTATCGCATCCAGCACTTCGGCGGCGCGAAGGCCGTCAAGCAGCGTCCCGTCGGAGATCGGACGGGCTTGCGCGATCGCCGCGAGAAAGTCGTGGATCATAAACCCGAAGACCTCTGCATATCCGACCGCGACGCCGTCGAACGGGACCGGCAGCATCGATCCGACATTCGGCGAGGATGGGCGGTTGAAAACGGTTGCGAAGGGCGTCTGGCCGGTGCCGTCGAAGCGCGCGATCTGGTACTGGTTGATCGATTGCGTCGAGAAGCGCGCGGTCGCTTTCGTTCCAAAAACCTCGAAGGAAAGCGTGTTGCCCATGCCGATGGCAACCCGACTGGACGAGAACAGACCCTGAGCGCCGTTGTCGAAGCGCAGCAGCGCGGACATGACGTCGTCATTGTCGACGGGGCGGCGGTCCGAACTCAGCTCGACCCTGCTGTGCCCGACGGTTGCGGAGGCGGGCAGGAACCGCTCCTTGATCGAAATGGTCGATACGGCACCGGCGACTTCCAGAACCTCGCCACAGAGAAAGCGGGCAGTGTCGATCGCGTGGGTGCCGATATCGAGCAGTGCCCCCGGTCCGGCCCGATGGCGCTCATATCGCCAGGAATGGGGAAGCTTGGGGTCCGCCGCGTATTCGCACTGGAATTGAACGAGGATATTGACGATCTCACCAAGTTCGCCTGCCGAGATCATGTCGCGGATTTCGGTGACGGCCGGAATGCGGCGATAATTGAAGACTGTTGCGGCGCAAGCCTTCGAACTCTTGCTCTTCTCGTACAGTCCGCGTGCCTCGGACGCGGACAAGGCGAGGGGCTTTTCGCAAAGAACATGCTTGCCCGCGGCAAGGGCTGCTTCGACCGCTTCGACATGGAGAAAATTGGGCAATGCAACGCTGATGATGCCGACCTGCGGGTCCGAGATGACCTCCTTCCAGTCGGAGACCGTCCGAGAAAAGCCAAAGCTCTCTGCCAGCTGTCGAGCAAGGGCTGCATTCGGATCTGCAACCACGGACAGGTTGAGGCCCTCCAGGCGCGATGCAAATCGCGACAAATGATTCCGATAGCCGAACGCGTGCGCGGCACCGATCATGCCGGCGCCGACGATTCCAATTCCGTTGCTCACTGTAAACCTCCCTTTGCGTCCAATGACGCCGCTTCAATCAAATGGAGCAGGATCACCAATATTGGAACGCTCCAAATCAGTCAATTGGAAATTTAGAGAGGGACGTGCGCCGATCAAGCATTCGTTATTGCGCATGAGTTCCAAGTCTATGCCGCTGTGAGTGTTGATTGCTTGGTGGAAAGCCTCCTTGATAGCTTTATGCAGATAGCGTTATTTTTATAATAAATACAAATATTTGTAAGGATTTCTGCAATTAGACGCGCAGTTCGGTCGGGCGGTCCTGGCAAATGCCTCGTTCTGCTGACGTGATTGCGGACGCGTGTTGAGGTGGCCGTTGCCGTCCTGCCGATACCGTGGCTGTCGGCATGAGGTGAGTTGATCTTCCAATTGACAAATTTGGAGCGCTCCAATATTCAGTGATGAAAGCCGCAACCGGGAGGGTGCGGTGAGATTGGGAGTGGCGATTGGCGCCAGAAATGCTGGGAGGTTCGTTGTTTCCCGCAGATGCATCGGCTGCAACGGCAATAGCGCTCGCAACGCGGATGCCCCTTCATCGAAGGGCTCTTGTGGTCGTCGGTTCCGCAGCGTCAGGTGGTGTGCTCCTGATTGAGAAAAGACAGCCCTGCCTTGCCGGGAAGGCAGCGGATCTGTGGATGACGCCAACGCGCGTCGAAGTTGGAGGTCCCGCCGTCGTGGCGGGCAAAGGAGGAGAGAACAATGAAATTGAAAACTCTTACAAAAGTGATGCTCGCGGCGGCGGCATTCGCGCTTGCTGCCGGGCAGTCGCATGCTGCGAATATCGCTGTGATCGCCGGCTCCGCGCAGGATGCCTTCTTCAATGCCGTCAAGAAGGGCGTGGATGATGCCACGACGGTCGTGAAGGCGCACGGTGGCTCCGTTAGCTATATGACTGTTCCCAATTACGATAATTTCGGGCCGGACCTCGTCGGCCTGATCAATACGGCGATCAGCCAGAACGTCCAGGGCATCGCAATTCCTATCTGGGTGCCCGAAGCGCAGATTCCCGCCCTTAAGGAGGCTGCAAAGAAGGGCATCAAGATCATGCTCTACAACACTCGTACGGGCGACAAGAGCCAGGACGCCATCGGTCTGAATTATTTTGGCACGGATGAGGCCGTAGCGGGGAATGCGGGTGGTGCTTACCTGGCAAAGCAGGGCGCCAAGAAGATTCTCTGCGTTATCCAGGTCCCAGGTGCAGTCAATCTGGAAACACGTTGCAAGGGGGTGGGTGATGGCGCCAAGGCCGGCGGTGCGGAAGTCGAGCCATTGAGACTGCCCTCGAGCGTCCAGTCCGATATGGCGGGTACGGCAGAGGCCATCAAGGCCGAGCTGCTGAAGGATCCGTCGATCGACGCCGTCATGACCCTTGGTGCACAGACCGCCGACGCTGCTGCAATGGGCATCCAGCAAGCGGGCGTTGGTGACAAGGTCAAGCTTGGCACCTTCGATCTAAGCGCATCCGTACTCGATCGCATCAAGAGCGGTCAGCAACTGATGGCCATCGATCAGCAGCCATATCTGCAGTCTTTCTTCGCCACGACCGCGCTTGCCGCCAACATCGACTACGGGATGGAGATACCGACGAATCCGGTGCTGACCGGTCCGGCGATCGTCGATACGTCCAACATTAGCGCAGCTCTGAATGGGGTTCAGAACGGCGTTCGTTAAGTACGCCATGAGATTGCCGGTCAGCTCTTCCATGCAAGGGCTGGCTTTAAGGCAAAAGATTGCAAGTTGGACATGCGGGGAGGCGCATTATGGAAAAACTATCTATCGACAATCTCTTGAGACGGCCGGAGATGGGCGCCTTTCTCGGCGTGGTGTTTGTCGCGGTGTTCTTCACCGTTTTCGGCGGCGTATTGTTCCTGTCGCCGAACGGCATCGCAAGCTGGCTCAACGTTGCAGCGAACCTGGGCATCATCGCCGTCCCCATCGGCTTCCTGATGATTGCCGGCGAACTGGACATTTCGATCGGCGCGATGGTGCCGGCATCGTCGATGTGCATTGCGATCGTATCCGGCTATTACGGTCTGCCCATCGCCGTCGGCATTGTCGTGACGCTCGCCTTCGGCGCGCTCATCGGGCTCATCAACGGGTTAATGGTCATCCGCACCGCGGTGCCCTCCCTGATCGTCACGATGGGCACGCTGTTTGCCGTTGCCGGACTGATGCTGTTCCTGTCGATTGTCCTGACGAAGACGACGTCACTGTCCATGATGTCACCGAGCTGGGCGAAGGCGATCTTCGGCAGCTACATCGGTAGCGGGTTTCAGGTGATGATCGTCTGGTGGCTTCTGCTCATGGTGGTTTATTTCTTCTTCTTGCATCTTTCGCCCTGGGGCAATTGGGTCTTTGCCCTTGGAGGCGACCGGATTTCCGCCCGCAATGCCGGCATACCAACGAGCAAGCTGACGGTAGGTCTCTTCATCCTGTCGTCGCTCTCTGCCGCTTTCGTCGGCATGTGTCAGACGATTATGTATAGCTCCGCTCAGGTGTCGACCGGCCAGTCGTTTATCTTCAATACCATCATTTCGGTCGTCGTTGGCGGCGTCCTTCTGACCGGAGGGTTTGGTTCGGTCATCGGAATTTTCTTTGGCACGATTACCTTCGCGATCGTCAATCAGGGCATCTTCTACACCGGCTTCGATCGCAATTTATCCAGCCTAATCATCGGTGTGATGCTGCTCATCGCCGTCCTGATGAACAACACTTTCCGTCATATGGCTCTCAACCACACGACCAAGAAGAAGGGAGCGAAGTAATGGCCACGCCCATTCTATCCTTGCGGAATGTCAATAAAAGCTTCGGCCCGATCGAGGTTTTGAACGATATATCCATCGACATCAAGGCTGGAGAAGTTCTTTGCCTGCTCGGCGATAATGGTGCCGGTAAATCGACCTTGATCAGAATCCTTTCCGGCGTGCACCAGCCCAGTTCGGGTACCATTCTATTCGAGGGCAAGCCCACGACATTTCCCACGCCGAAAGTCGCCGCGGAACAAGGGATTGCAACGGTGCACCAGTTTGGCGGCACCTTCCCGCTGATGTCGATCGGTCGAAGCTTCTTTGTTGGCGTCGAGCCGACAAAGGGGTGGGGGCCTTTCAAGATATTCGATCGCAAGAAGGCAAATGAGATCGCGGTTCGCGCGGTTCGCGACTTCGGCATTACCAGGATCGATGATGGCGACCGGCTGGTCGGCGGCCTTTCGGGCGGCGAGCGGCAGTCATTGGCGATTGCTCGCGCCGTACACTTTGGCGCGAAAGTCCTGATTCTCGACGAGCCGACGGCAGCTCTTGGCGTCAAGCAGGCGACGCATGTTCTGCGGATCGTCAACGAGGCGAAGCGTCGTGGCCTGGCGGTCGTGTTCATTACCCACCAGGTCATGCACGCAATGGCCGTCGGCGATCATTTCGCCGTGCTGATCCGCGGTGCTGTGGCGGACGACTTCCGCAAGGGCGAGAGAAGCCGCGAACAGATCACCGATCTGATGGCCGGCGGAGAAACGATGGCGGACCTGGAGGCTCAGATCGAGGGAACTAATCAGAGCCAGGATCGAACCTCCATGGTGGTGTGACCGAGTTCATGGAATTCGCCTGAGTGATTGGGCTTCCATCGCTATGAAATCCCGGGTGGAACACGACCGGGAGAGACAAGAATCGGCAATTCCATTCGGTCGGGAATAACAATCACCTGCGACGGCATTTCAGCGCCGTTGCTGGAGCCGGCGAGAGACCACCCGATCTTCGCGCCTGCGAGACTTTTGAGGGGGCGGGCGCAAAAGCTAATTTGGGCTGGTTTTGAAGAATATGGAGATCCGCGGGTGAAGACAACGGAACTGGTGGCAATCCCTAGAACGAGATTTTGTACAATATCGCAGATTGTAACCATGACGGGCTATGGGCGGGCGACCGTGCATCGCGCACTCAAGAACGAGCAATCGGTTTCCCTTGAGGTGAGAACAGAGATCTCGCACGCCGTACACAAGTTGAATCGACAAGCGATATCTCGCTACGAGACCGAACTTGGGCGATGCTAGTCGACTATTTGAGATTTATTTCCTTGTTCGCGACTGCAATCAGTCGATGGCTGCGGTTCAGATCCCCTCTGGAGCAACTATGCGTGCCGCCGAGATTATCGGCAGCGATCATGGAAACAGCTTTAGGGCAGCGTAGGATAGGCTCGTGCGTTGTTTGACGCCGGACGGCGAGGCATAGTGTTACGGCTATGACCTGTTTGGACGCCGGGTGTGGAAGGTCCGGGAACTCATACCAGGCGAGGCGCGCCGGCATTTGCTGCCTCTCGCTAATACGCTGACTGCATCGAAGACACAGGCTGAATATCCGCCGTCAGCCACTGTACGATCCACTAACAACGCCACACAGGCGTCCAATCATCTAGTCTGCCGATCGAAATCAACGTCAGCATGGTGACAGAGTGCGCCGAAATGGTGTGGCATTCGCGCATCATTCTCCGCAAAGTAGAAAAAGTCGGGTTGGCAAAGTCGAATTAGTCCAGTACAAAAAATTTCACCGCTGCAAATCAATCAAAGGAGGCGTTGCATGACACCAGCATTCATCAAAACGTCTCCGTCCGGAATGACCCGATACTAGGTCATTTCCGTTCGTGACCGGCCACGGGCACGACATCATGCGGTTTTTTGTTTCCTTCACAGTTCGATCAATCTGCCGGGGCTAGCTCGTCTTCCGCTTCGGCCGTGTCTATCAACTCTCGATTTTGGGGCCGGCTGCCGGAACACGGGGTCGGACTGGTTAAAATGACTCGCAAGAAGCTCGACTTCCGTGCCGATGCGTATCGCAACGTGCTCGGCTTTGTTTTTCGTCAGTGGACCCATCGTCCCACTCTGGTGGGTACAATTATTCTGCTGGTAATTGCCAGCACCCTTGCCGAAGTTCTGGTGCCGGTATTTTCAGGCCATATCGTCGATGCAATTGCTGGCGGCAATGAAGCTGACGATGCAATCCGTGCCTTCGCTATCGTCGTAACTCTGGGCCTGACGAGCGTCACATTGCGCTGGTTTATCTTCGATGGGATCATCCGTCTGACGCTGCGCATCATGGCGGACGTGGTCAATAACGGCTTCTACAAGGTGCAACGGTTCTCGACCGATTGGCATGCCAATAGCTTTGCCGGTTCGACGGTGCGCAAAATCACCCGCGGCATGTGGGCGCTTGACGCGCTCAACGACCTGCTGCTGATAGCTTTGCTGCCTTCGATCGTCATGCTGGTGGGCGCCAGCATCGTGCTCGGCACTTATTGGCCGATCATGGGCCTCATCGTCGCTGCAGGGTCGCTGATCTATATCGGCGTGACGGTCTTGCTTTCGATGGGATACGTGTCGCCCGCGGCAAAGCTCGCCAATGCCTGGGATACCAAGTTGGGAGGCGCGCTGGCGGATGCCATCAGTTGCAACTCGGTGGTGAAGGCTTTCGGCGCTGAAAGCCGCGAAGAGGAGCGCTTGCGCCATGTACTGGCCAAGTGGGACAGCCGAACGCGGCGGACGTGGAGGCGCGGGACACTGAATGGCACGATCCAGGGCTTCATGATGGTCTCCATGCAGGCTGGGATTCTTGGTACCGGCCTTGTCATGTGGCAGCGGGGGCTGGCGACACCAGGCGACATCACATTCGTGCTGGCGATGTTCTTCGTTCTGCAAGGTTATCTGCGCTCAGTGGGGCAGGATATCCGAAACCTTCAGCGCGCCGTCAACGACATGGAAGAACTTGTCCTGCTCGACAAAACGCCGTTGGGAATCGAGGACGGGCCGAACGCGAGGGTCATCACGATTGGTAAGGGCGAAATCGTGTTCGATCGCGTCACCTTCCAGTACGGCGCCCATCCTACTCCGCTTTATGATGATTTCTCGGTCACCATCGAACCGGGCGAGCGGGTCGGATTGGTGGGGCATTCTGGTTCGGGCAAGACGACCTTCGTCAAACTCATTCAGCGCCTCCATGACGTGAAGTTCGGCTCGATCCGAATTGACGGACAGGATATCGCCGAGGTCAAGCAAGCGAGCCTGCGCGCTCAGATCGCTATCGTGCAACAGGAGCCGATCCTGTTTCATCGCACGCTCGCCGAAAACATCGCCTATGGGCGGCCGAATGCCTCACGGCGCGAGATCGAGAACGCGGCGAAGCAGGCCAGCGCACATCATTTCATCATGAGCCTGCCGAAGGGATATGAGACGATGGTAGGTGAGCGTGGTGTCAAGCTGTCGGGCGGCGAGCGTCAGCGTGTCGCGGTCGCTAGGGCTTTTCTGGCTGACGCGCCCGTGCTGATCCTGGACGAGGCGACCTCCAGCCTTGACAGCGAGAGCGAAGTGCAGATCCAGCAGGCTATGGAGCGTCTGATGGAGGGACGCACGACGCTGGTAATCGCACACCGGCTTTCGACTGTGCGGGCACTGGATCGACTGCTGGTCTTCGACAAGGGAAAGATTGTGGAAGAGGGCGATCATCAAGCGCTCATTCGCCTGAACAACGGCATCTATCGCCGGCTGTTTGAGCGACAGGCGCTAGAGCTGACCAAGGGGCTGGTGGCATGAGAGGAAGAGCCGGTATGTTGCGTCCAGCTGCTCGATACAAATGAAGTCTCGGAGGCCGTTGTCACGTCCTTCAATCGAGGTCTGTCGTCTTCGGTCCAAAGTGGCCCTCTGATGGCAGACCTTGATTGGAAAGCGGTCACGTCCGGGTGGCTCTGCACTCATCGATCCAGTCCCGCGGAAGGACATTCACCGCGATGTTTGCCTTGAAGGGATAGAACGGCCGCATCCTGTAACTCCAACTATATGGCACACAGTTCCTCAAAACAGCTGCGTGAATATAGAACTGAAGATCGCGCGGGCCTGATGCAAGGAGGTGAAGAACGAGCTTTGTATAACCTTGTCGACATGGGAAGCAGCGGTCGTTTCGGTCCTCCTCGAAGTGCCATAAATGCCTGCCGATATTGCCGCCAATAACATCCACGCAGTTATGAAAGGCTCGGGCCGGAATTCCAGCCAAATGAACGGCGTGATAAATGGCGGCCGCTATGAGACTTCCGACGAAGAATGCATCCAGACATCTCTTGCCCGGCCTCGTATAATGATCTGCGTCATCCAGAGGCGAGATCAGGTCCCCACATAATAAAAGCGAGCAAATCGAATACGCGAAAATCAGATAAATAGCGGCCTGCAACTTATTCATCTATTTCGTTCACGGCCCTCACGTAAAAGATAAACTGCTCGGAATGGGTGGTTGCATCGTTAGCGTTTCGCCGCTTCACACGCGTAAATGAAAAGCAAGTTTGCGACCTCCACGAACGGCGTATTCCTGCTATCGGTCCTGAGCGGTTTTTCAAAGCGGTATTCTACGCTCGACGATTTTCCGAAAATACGCGATGTCGAACGGAATCGCGTCGTCATTGAAGTCAAAATTCGCATCATGGAGGCCAGCGCTGTCTCTATTTCCAATAAGCATGAAGGCGAAGTCTTCGGAGCCCATCAATGGTTCCATGTTGTCGTTGACGTTCTCGACCCCAACCAGCGATCTCGCCGCGCTAACTGCGAAGGCGGTTTGATCGCCATGGTTCACCGTGGGCGGGAACATTGGCTTATATGTCACTGTGGCATTGGAAGTTTGCTCCGATGAGGCCCAGGACACGTTCCATCCTGCTCTTCAGCGCTTGGTTTCGTTCTCGATTTTGGGACGAGTAGCGGGAAAACACATGCAAACGCGCAGACCCGGCCCATTGTCTTCGAGCGTGATAGGCGCTCCATGGAGGTCGGCGATTGCCTTTACGAGACTGAGCCCTAGTCCATTGCCTGGCGTCGTTCGGCTTTTGTCCAGGCGGTAAAGCCGCCTGAACACCATCTCGCGCTCTTCTTCGGGAATGCCGCTGCCGTTATCGGCCACGCAGGCACGATAATGTTGTTCTTCAGGTGCCAACGATAGGGTAATGGTCGTGCCGGGCAGGCAGTGGGTGATTGCGTTTTCGACAAGATTGACGAAGAGCTGCGTGAGCAATTCCCGGTCGCCATTTATCGTACAGGAGCTGGACGCAAATGGCTCCAATGTCAGGCTTTGCCCATTGTCTTCGGCGACATCAGCGTAGATTTCCACGATCGCCGTCATGACGGCCCAGAGATCGACCGGTTTGAAGCGTGTCTTTCGCGCGCCTGCCTCGATCTGCGAGATGCGCAGCAGGGCTTCGAAGGTTGCATTGATCCGGGCTGTTTCGTCGCTGGCGTCAAGAAGCAGGTCTTCTACATTTTCCGAGCGTTCCAGACGCTGCAGCGCCCGTTCGATGGTCAATCCAAGCCGGTTGAGGGGTGTCTTCAAATCATGCGCTATATCCGTGCTGACCTGCCGCATTCCCTCAACGAGTGCGGAGAGTCGGGCAAGAGCGTGGTTGATATGCTTGGAGACAACATCGATATCGTCGCCACTGCCGCGGATCGGAATTCGCCGGGCCAGATTCCCCGCCGAGACGTCGATCAGAGTTTGCTCGATCGCTTCCAATCGGCGCTGTGTGCGCGTCGCAAGCACGGTTCCGCCCATGACGATTGCCGCGACGATGATGACCGAGGCCCAGGCGAAGCTCATCAAAGCAATCTGCTCGATCCGATCGGTTTCTCGGTAGCTCTGGCCGACGACCAGGCTGTTGCTGCCGACGTTCCCAGCGACAAGACGCATCGGATCGTCATCACCAAGTCCGAACAGGGTCGCGGGAACGGTCGAAAGCCCAGGCTTCACAGTCGCGGCGCGAACATTTCCGGCGAGCTTTTCTCCTTTGCTATCGAGCAAAAGAAAGACCTGATCTTCCGGGCGCTTGAGGATCGAATAGGTGTCTACCGCGGCGATGAGATCCTCCAGGTCGTTTGAGGAATAGGTCGAGGCCACCACCGAATAGGTGTCCTTGATGGACACGTCGAGCGATCTTGCCAGCTCGCGCGTCATCAGGCCGTAGGCGACGAAGCCGGCGATGAGGAAGGCGATGATGAAGAAAAGCCCGAAGGATATCGCCAGCCTGAACGGCGTGCTGCGCAGCAATCTATCGCGGTGCATGTATGCAATAGCCGGTGTTGCGGACTGTGTGGAGGAGGGGAACATCGAACGGCTTGTCGATCTTTGCGCGCAGCCGGCTGATATGGGTCTCCACCACGCTCGTCTTCGGATCGAAGTGAAAATCCCACACGCTCTCCAAAAGCATAGTGCGCGTCAGCACGCGGCCCTCGCCACGCATGAGAGCCTCCAGTAAGCTGAATTCCCGCGGCTGCAGATCGATGGCAACCCCACGCCGATGCACCTGGCGCTTCACGACATCGAGTTCAAGATCGGCAATTTTGAGCACGGTCTTCCGGTCCTGGACCGGCGGCCGGCGCGCCAGGGCATTGACGCGCGCCAGAAGCTCGGAAAAGGCAAATGGCTTGGTCAGATAGTCATCTCCGCCGGCTTCAAGCCCCTCGACCCTGTCGTCGACGCCGCTGACCGACGTCAGGAACATTGCCGGCGTTTTGACCTTTGCGGCTCTCGCAGCCTTCACCAGGGACAGACCATCGAGCCCTGGAAGCATCCGATCGACGACCAGCACATCATATGGTTCCCTGGTAATCTGAAAGAGCGCATCTGTGCCGTCTGAGAGGATGTCGCAGATATGGCCGGCCTCATTCAGTCCGCGAGAGATGTATTCCGCGGTCTTCCGATCATCTTCCACCACCAGGATCTTCATGCCCGTCCAGGCTCCATCAATGCACAATACGACTGCTGTCTAGACATGCCTCAAGAAGGTGTCTGCAACCTGAACGGCTTCTTACAAATGTGTAAGGATGAGCGCCGCCGCACAGCGGCATTCCTTACGAAACGGTATTATTTGAGCAAAGGCTGCGTAAAGACGGCCGCATAGAACATGGGATGTGGTCGCATCTGCGGTGTGGCCAACGATCAACCACGCGGCAGTCCAGCCGCCTATCGGAGTCTCCCCATGACCAAGCGCAATGTAATCCGCTCCCTGAGCGCTGCCTTCTTTTGCCTTGCAGCCGCGCTTCCCGTTGTCGGGCACGCGGCCGCCGCCCGTCCTTGCGAAGACGTGCTCAAGGATATGCGCACGGCGAAAGCATCCGCAAACTTGACGCCCGATGCCAAATCGAAGGTCGATGCGCTGGAGGCGAAAGCCGTCGAGCGCTGTAATGCAGACGACGACAAGCGCGCCGATGCCTTTCTCCAAGAGGCAATGACGCTGATGGGCAAGTAAAGCGGGGATATGTCATGAGCTCGCTTTCATATGCCATAGGAAGCAATGTCCTCAATCGGGTTCCGCGGGTCACCGGCGACTTCTGGCTGATCAAGCTGCTTGCCGTCACGATGGGAGAGACTGCCGCCGATTATCTCGCCGTCAACCTAGGCCTCGGCCTCACCACAACATCCGCGATCATGACCGTAGTGCTGATCGGCGCGCTTGCCTTGCAGTTTCTGCAGGGGCGCTACGTGCCCTGGGCCTATTGGACCGCCGTCGTCATGATCAGCGTCGTCGGAACGCTTTTGACCGACAATCTGACCGACAATCTGGGAGTGCCTTTGCAGGCGTCGACCATCGGTTTCACCATTGCTCTCGCGCTCACTTTCTTCATCTGGTGGAAGAAAGAAGGCACGCTGTCCATTCACTCGATCTTCACGGCAAGACGCGAGGGGTTCTACTGGCTGGCGATCCTCTTCACCTTCGCGTTGGGCACGGCGGTCGGCGATCTGATCGCAGAGGTCTTCGGTCTGGGATATATCATGACCGGGCTGATTTTCCTCGGCATCATTGCCGTCATAGCGATCAGCCATTTCAACTTCGGCATGAACGGTATTCTGGCTTTCTGGCTGGCTTACATCTTCACTCGGCCGCTCGGTGCGTCTTTCGGAGACCTTCTTTCCCAGCCGCTGGAATATGGCGGCCTGGGATTCGGAACGATTTACACGAGCGTCCTGTTTCTGGGTGCCATCATAGTGACCGTCATGTACATGACAGTCACCTATCAGCCTGAAACGGCCTCGGACGCCGAATAGGATCGTTTTTAGAACGGACTAGCGAGCCTCAGCGTCGAAAAAAGGTGAGGCTCGTATCGTTCGCCGTAATGAATGACTCACGGTGGGAAAAGCCTCTTGACGCTCTTTGTCCGCATGCCGGCGGGTCGTCGGAGGTTTTTCCCGTCGAAATTTTGCATCTCTCGAACACGTGATATCGGTTGCTTTTTCCTATCGTGTTTCAACACCCATTGGGTGATTTATCACCGCTCCCCCCGCATCGGCTTCGGTCGGACATTGAAGATTTCCCGCGACAGGATCGTGGATGTCGAGCACGCTATGCTCTGCCGATTTTGCTGAAAAATCTGGGTCTTATCCGATGGTGGCCAAAATCTTCGTCGATGTCCAATTTGTAAGAATCCGGCAAAGCGCAGGGAAGGATCATTGCTTAGATTTCAAGTGGCTGGCGATGTCGGCCGATGGCTGATTAGGCCACAAAACCCTTGTAAATCAAAGGAGTGAACTATGCTGAAGAGATATTTGGCGATCGGTGTTCTGGCAACATCGACGCTTGCTGCGGGGATGGCGCTTGCTCGTGATGAGACGGGCACCATCACCAATATCAACGCGAAAGCGGACCAGATTACGCTGTCTTCGGGAACAACGGTAAACTTGCCGGAGAATATTGAAGTAGAGTCGTTCAAAGTCGGCGAGCGGGTTGCCGTTCATTACGATGTCCAGAAGTCCGGCGCTGCTCTTGCATCGAAAGTAAGTCCCGTAAAATAACGGTGATCTGGATTTACCGGGCAAGACGGATGCTTGCTGGCGCGCCTGAAAATTCGTGGTTGAAGCGATATTTCTGGTGTCATCCGGGCGGGCTAATGCCCGCCCGTCATCCGCTCCATTGCTGTCGGGCTGGAACTAGACCCAACTGCTAATTAATGGCGTCGCGATCGTCGTTTGGATGGTCTTCAGTTCGATACCTTTCACGAGCTTAGGTAGATGAAACATCACCGCACCAGCTGTGCAGCCATGGGTCGTCGAAGAATTAAAATCCATGAAAGATGATATAGGCGTCCTAATCTTGTTGTCGTGAGCACCGCTGTTGAATAGCCGGCTTCGATTTGGGACGTCATCACACAAGCAAGGCACCGAATACGCATTGCCTAGTTGTTGGTGTATCTCTTTTGGTCAGTCGCCAGGCAGCTCGCTATCTCCTCAATCTTCGCCCGTTGAGTTCGTCTTCTGGCAATTCATTTGCATCGATACGATGCCCTTCTCACGGATCTTGCAAATTGACGCCGAACAGCTCCCGATGCATGTGCTCGACTGCGATGCCGATGCCGCCGATCAGAGCTGCCCGATTGCCAAACTGACTGATCTCGATGCGAGGTGGATAAGGCGTGCAACGTGGCAAATATCTGCGAATAGCTTCAACAAGTTCGGGGCGCGCACCGATACTGCCGCCCATGATCACCAGTTCTGGGTCGAGCGTTGTACCTATTGCGGCAATGGCAAGCGCAATCGATCGCGAAGTTTCCTCGATCACGGCGACCGCGGCTGGCTCGCCCGCCACCAGAGCCGAAAAAAGATCTGCTACAGTTGCCTCGCCCTGCCCACCATATCCGGAATAGCGTCGCACCATTGCCGCACTGCCCACGGCGCTTTCAAGGGTGCCAAGAGTAAAGCCGCCCGGATCAAATGGCTCCCCGCCGAGAGGTAGATAGGCAATCTCCCCGGCGGCACCGCGTGCGCCGCGCATGAGGCTACCATTTGCAATGATGCCCATACCGATACCGGTGCCGAGTGCCACGAAGGCAAAATTATCTGATGTGGAGCCGTGCCCTCGCCATCGTTCTCCCTGCGCAGCAAGATTGACGTCGTTTTCGATGATGACCGGGATTGCCATCCGGTCGCTCAAGAGTCGGCGCAAGTCAATTGTTTCGACTCCCGGGATGTTCGGGGCGACGTTGATGTGTCCGGTGACCGGATCAAGCACGCCTGGCGTACCCAGCACTATGACGCGCAATTTGGAGAGATCGATGCAGGCGCTTCGGGCAAGGTCCTGTATAATGGCGTGGAATTGATCAACCAGATGGATCCCGCCGCGCGAGCTTGTCGGCACTTTGGTTTCGGCAACGATATTTCCAACCAGATCGCAGATGATAGCGGCGATCTTGCTTCCACCTAGATCGATGGATGCAGCGAAACCGGCACTTGCATCGAGTTCATAGGTTATCGCGGTTCGCCCCAAGCGCCCATCGGTGTATCCGGTCGGCTTCAACCAACCATTGTTCTCCAAATTGCGAACGACATCGGAAATCGTTTGCTTGGACAAACCCGTTTGCTTGGCAATATCCGCGCGGGAAATAGGGCCTTTTGCAAGTATGGTCCGAATAACGGAATTTGTTGAGATTTTTCGCGCTATCGGTGTCTGGGTCGCATTAGGCATGATTGCTGACTCGCGCTCCGCCTCTAATTAGTTCGGGACCTTTGCCTAATCCAACTATCTCGCGCTGTGGCTTTGTCAACTTCAAGTGAAAAACCCCGAAATCCAAGTGAATCTCAGTCGTTTGGCTAAACCAAATCATTTAATTTGTCCATGTCATTGACAAATTAAGCGCCCAATTTGTAGACTTGCCCAATGGCTGAGCAGATTGCGGAGGGGTAATGAAAGCGAGGTCAAAGGATGGGAGATATAGTCCCGCAGTCGCGGCGGACTTCATAGCGCTCCATTCCCGCAGGAATGCGGGATATCGCAGCCTGGTTTTCAGACCTAATCCCATTTTCGACACCGCGCGTTGAAAGGCGCTTGATTTGCCATGATGACCCCCACGTCCCAAGGCGAAATCACAACCAGCTGCCCGGTTATTCTGCCGATCATGGCGCCCCGACTGCAGGCGGACGCGCATCCCGACGGGTATCTTGATCTTTCTCTTTGGGGAAGCGGTCGCTTGGGGCGCATACGTTTTTCCAAGCTTGCCGGACCTTATGTTTACGGTCCAAACAGGATCATCGCCGAAGCGGGTGGCATCTTTGTTGCCCAGTCGAAGCCCATCCTTCTGATCCGCAATGCCCGTCTGGAAGGAGTTCATCCGGCTCGTCGCGGTGCCTGGTGGCATGAGATCGACAAGGACAGTCCGCGGGCCAAGATCATCAGACGCAATAATCGCCGTATCGTCGTGAGCGGCTGGGGTGCGCTGATCATCGAGGTCAGCAACGGTGATATTCGCGTTGCTGCCGGGGCCACCGAAGCGGAGGCCGAAGCCGCATTTAGTCTCGCCAGCGACATGATCGTAGCAGAAGCCGCGAGTTATGTAGCCCGGTGCGACCTCGCGCCCAAGGCCGCCGATCCCATGATGCGCAGCATGGTGATGCAGGGCGTCCACGCCGCGCTTTCCAGCATTCGCCTGGACGAGAATGGCGTGTTTGCCGGCCTGGCGGCAGGTCAGGCCTACAGCGCGCCCGCCCGCACCTATTATCGCGATGGCTACTGGACGATGCAAATGCTGCTGAAGCTTGCGCCGGAAGCGGTGCGCGATGAAATTCGACTTTTGGCCAAGGGAATCCAGCCCGACGGGGAGGCGCCGAGCGGCGTGATATTGACCGGACCGGCGCAATCGCGCGCCTGGCAGAACTTCGTTCTCGATTGCAGACTAAACCCTGAGAAATATCATGGGAAGGCTGTTCCGGAGCATCACAATCGCCCAGGTGATTGGTGGAGCGATCATTTTGACAGCCCGCTTTTCTTCATCCTCTTTCTCGTCGACTATGTGGATGCCACGGGGGATACGGCAGAAGCACTGCTGCACTGGCCGATTGTCACGGCTATCATTGAACGATATCTGGGGCTTGCAGGCTCAGGTAGCGTACTGCCGCTCAAGCCGCGAAACGACCGGGACTGGGCAGACAATGTCTACCGGGAAGGTCTCGTCTCCTACAATCTCGGCCTTTTCGTCGGTGCATTGGATGGCGTGGCCAAATTGGGAGCCGGGCATGATCCCGCATTGGCGCAGAAGGCAAGCGAAACAGCGCAGTCCGCTCGTGCTGAAATCGAGGACAAACTTTTCGTCCCAAGCAGAAATGGCTACGCCGATTTCGTCACCCCCGACGGATTTGTCGAGGATCATCTCGTGCTCGACAGTCTGACGCTCTCCCGTTATGGGGCGATTTCGCAGACGCGTGCCATCGGCCTCCTCAAGGCCATGGAAGGGGCTCTGGAGGCTCGAAACAATAGGAAACAGCCCTATGGTGATTGGGGTGTCCTGTGCGCGTATCCGCCGTTCAAGCGGGCAAGTGACGTGAGATCGAAGACCGCCTTCCCCTTTCGTTATCACAACGGATCCGATTGGCCTTATTGGGACGGCGTCTATGCGGAGGAAAGAATACGCCACGGTCTCGGTGGCGCACGCTATGCGCTTATGCGCTGGTGGGAAACCTGTTTGGCAAATGGTTGGGCCGGTGCGGTCGAATATTTCTCGCCACCCTACGGACGCGGCTCCCTACTGCAGGGATGGAGCGCGATGCCGGCGGCTGTCGCCCTCAAATATGGCCTGGAGGCCGTGAACGCGGAGAATAGGTAATGAGCGGATGCCGGCAGAATTTCCGTTCAGACTGCCGGCCTATCCAATTTCATAACGAAGGCAAGGTGATCGTTATGGCTGAGTTCTTCGAAACCGAGATGCCTGTAGAAGCCTTTGGCGCGTTCGTTTGCGGGGCTGACGCCAAGATGGACCGCAGCTACGCCATGGCCCGAAAGCTTGTTGAGCATGGTTTCGATCATCAGGCGTCCCCATCCGCCCGATTGGGCTTCGGGCAGAATATTGATATGAAGATGCGCGGGATAAGTCACTTCAAGGCCCGACGTCCCGCTATGAGGATTGGCTATTCGCTCCAGAACATCGGCGTCTTTTTCGGCGCTGGGTATCAGACCGGCGATCTCGTGGCGAACAAGCGGCCACCAGTTTCTGTCAAGCGCCTTGTCAAAGCTGGCGGTATCCGGCGTACCGACAACATAACCGACGACCCGGTCGTGTTTGGCAAGAACGAATGCGAACTCCGGAGCGAATTTGAGATAGGGGACCGCCCATACATAACCGGGAAGGCGCGGATTGCTGTAAAGCGTGCTCGCGTCGGCTCCCGCGTCAGCCGTCACCAGGCAAATGTGAAAAAGGGCGTCAACGTCGTCCTCGGTGGCTGGACGGATCAAATAATTGTCGATCTTAGGAGGCATCGCACCATCGATTTGCTGGCCGCTGCACGGCGCGAACTGACGTCAGGCAGCAGTAAAACTGGGAAGTTTGAGGAACTGCATCCTCGGGATAAAAGCCCGCGGATTTTTTGAAAAAGATAAGGAAATTCGTCGGACCAGTAAAGGCCTGACGATGCAAGACATTCGGCTCGTCCCAGCAAGACCGGCCGGTTGGAATCGATAGGAACTGCCAAAACGCAGCTAGAGGGAACCAATCAATGTTTAGCGATTTCATTTCTATCAACATAGCATCCATTCTGAAGAAGGCAGGTATTTTGGCGGGCGCCACTTTTGTGGGGTTCGGCATATCAACGACTGTCTTTGCCGAGACGCTCACGGTGTGGGACGACCATGATTCGGAGTCGCGGGCTGCCGTGATGACCGAGCTCAACGCCAATTTCCAGAAGGCGCATCCCGACGTTAAGCTTGACCATACCGTACGCGACTTCCAGGATCTCAATCTTACGCTCAAGCTTGCGGTTTCGTCCGGTGATGGCCCAGTGGTGACCAAGGTCAACCAGGGCGCAGGCGCGATGGGTGCGATGGTGAAGGAAAACCTTCTCGTTCCCGTCGACACCTATCTCAAGAAATATGGATGGGATAAAAACCAGTCCGATAGCCTCTTGGCGCGTGACCGCTGGTCGAGCAAGGGCGAGTTCGGTGTCGGTGAGACCTACGGCATCTCCTCGCTCGCCGAAATCGTGGGCCTTTATTATAATGAAAAAGTTTTGAAAGCCGCCGGTGTCGAGCTTCCGATCAAGAACTTCGACGATTTCCTCGCGGCCTTGGATAAGGTGAAGGCGGCGGGCACTGCACCGCTGACGATCGGCACGGCCAAGGGCCACCTGGCGCTCCATATGTTGGCCGGGATCAGTCAGGCGCATATCGATGCATCCGATCGAAAAGCGCTCGATGATCTGATCTACGGCCGCGGTGGTACCTGGAATACGCCCGGTAATCTGGAATCGGTCAGACTTGTCCAGAACTGGGCAAAAAACGGGTACTTTTTTGACGGTTACCAGGGCATTTCGGGTGATGATGCCGTTCAGCTTTTTGTCGCCGGCCAAGGCGCCTTTCTGATTTCCGGAACCTGGTACTTCGGCGAGATGCAGACCAATCCCGACATCCATTTCATGCCGATCCCGGCACCCGCCGGCATCAAGCACCCGCTTTCGGTTGGCGGCGTCGACCTTGCCTGGGCGATCACGAGCCTGGCCAAGAGCGACAAAATGAAGGATCTCGCCGGCGAGTACATCAACTATATGGTCTCCAAGGACGCGTCCGTTACCTGGGTCCATGCCGGCTACTTGCCTGCAACCCCAGTTCCGGAAGATGCCGGCGTCAGCGCCTCTCCGCTCCTGAAAGAAGGCATCGCGATCTGGAAATCGTTGAATGATAACAACGCACTTGGACATTATCCCGACTGGGCGAGCCCAACCATGCTCAAGACGTTTGATGAAAACACGCCTTTGCTGCTTGCGAACAAGGAAACGCCCGAAGAACTGATCGGCAAGCTTGATGCGGATTATGCTGCTTACATGAAGAGCAAGTGATTGTCGCCGACACACCAATCCCGCCGCGCTACTCCATTGACGAGAAGCGGCGGCGGGAAACTTCGGTATGTCTATCCTGATCACGGCCAGAGCGGAGCAATTCGACATCTGGCATATTTCCGAGATGGTGCATGAAACGCTCGCCACTTGACGCAAAGGCCAGCAGAAATCTCATTTATATTCTGCCCGGTTTGCTGCTTTATTTTGCTCTTGTCCTCGGTCCTATTGTTGCAGCAATCGGTATCAGTTTCACCGAATGGGACGGCATCAGTGCACCCAATTGGATCGGGATCGGCAATTTTGCAAAATTGTTCTCAGATGAGACTTTCTACATAGCGCTGAAAAACAACGCTCTTTTCATGGTGTTTTATTGCGTCATCCCGCTTGTCGTCGGCCTCGCACTTGCCGCGATGATCTGGACGCTCAGGCAGCGCGAACAGTTCGCGTTACGTACGCTATTGTTCCTACCCTATATCATGCCTACCGCCGTGCTGGGCATCATTTGGCATTGGCTTTACAATCCTGCCTTCGGCCCCATTAATCAGGCGTTGAAGCTGATTGGGCTAGGTTCGATTGCGTTACCGTGGCTCGGCGACTTCACCTTTGTCTTGCCGGCGGTAGGCCTTGTTGCCAGCTGGTATTTCTTCGGTTTCTGCATGGTTTTGTTTCTTTCCGGTATTCAACGGATAGATCCTTCACTGTTTGAAGCGGCAAAAGTCGATGGCGCCAGCGGCAGCAGGATCTTTTTCTTCATTACACTCCCGCTTCTTCTTCCGGAAATACGCATCGCGCTCCTCCTCACCATAATTTCTTCCATCAAGAGCTTCGATCTGATCTTCACAATGACTAGAGGCGGTCCCGCCAACGCAACCATTGTTCCCAATATTTATATGTACGAACTTGGCTTTCAATTGAACCGCTATGGATATGCTTCAGCTGTTGCCATCATAGGTGCGATCCTGGTCTTTATAATCAACTATGCTGTTCACCGATTGGTGCGGCCATTGAATGAGGGAAGCGCATCGTGAGCAGAATTTCTCGTGAAATGAGTACTGCATTGCCTTCGCGCATGGTTCTTTGGCTATTTGCAATCCTTACGGTTGTTCCGTTTGCCCTTCTGATACTGACTTCTCTGAAGAGCCGCGCTGACCTTTTACAAGGTGCATTTGTACTTCCGGCCTATCCACATTTCGAAAATTACGCGAATGCCTGGATCGATGGGCGGTTTAACGTCTATTTCTTGAATTCAGTTCTTATCGTTTTCCCCGTCATCGTCGTCAGCATCATACTTGGAACATTGACGGGATTTGGCTTCGCATTTCTGAGCTTCCCGTTCAGGCGAACCATCTTTGCTCTCTTAACTGTCGGTATGATGGTGCCGACCGAAGCCTTCATCATTCCACTATACTATGAAATGCGTCATGTTGGCCTCATCAATACCTATGCGGCACTAATTCTTCCACAAATTGCGATGTCAATGCCCTTTGCGACCATGTTCATGGCAAGTGCAATGCAGCAGTTGCCATCGGAAATTGTGGAGGCGGCGGTTCTGGATGGGGCGTCTAGGCGCCATATTCTGTTCAAGGTTATTGTACCTCTGACATTACCGGCAATGTCCACGCTGGCATTGTTTCTATTTATTTGGACATGGAACGAGTTTCTTATCCCACTTGTCCTTGTCAATGACGATAACTACCGCACCTTGCCAATTGGTATGTTATTTTTCCAGGGGCGCTATACGGTCAATACACCCGTGTTAACGGCGGGCGCTGTCATTGTCATCGGGCCGCTCATTCTTGCCTACATGCTATTCCAGCGGAAACTCATCACAGGCCTCACGGCTGGAGCGACAAAATAAAACTATGTTGATCTCGTTTCTGAAGAGATCGGCCACGCGCGCGGGCGCCGCGAAGCGGCGGGCGCCTTCTTTCGTATCATCCCACGTTCACAACAAGCAGGCGAGGGAAGGGCGGTCCCTTACAAGTGAGATCTATGCAATCAAGCTGCTCGGGCGATCAGTGTCGCTGCATCGAGAGGCATGAAATCCCGGATCCAGAACGCCTACAAAGACCGGAGTGCAAAAGCCAAGCATGTCCCAATAGTTGACCGATAGCCGTCATCGTTTCGATCTACGATCCAGGCTTTTGGCTTCGATGTTCGAGATATACGCGACAACGGCGAGAAAAATGTCGCACGGAATACCAGAAATCCAGAGACCTAAGGCGGGGCTAGCAAGATGGCAGACAGTAAATCGATCTCTTCTTTCCTTCTTCAGATCATCGGACCGGGCTTTTGAAATCGACAAAGCGCTGTTTCTCGTCCCGCGCCACCGACACATCCATGCCGTCCCCCTCCCACCAGAACTGCCCGTTATCCGGCGTACCTGTTTGAGACACAGGCTTGCCGAACTGTAAGATCAACGTCTCCAGAAAGTCGGGCGGCAAAGCCTTGCCATGATATGCACAGTATCGGTCTTTCCGTGTCCCGTGGTCCGGTCCAAGAGGTTCAGTCCAAACCTCCGGGCAATTCTCGGCGCAAATCAACAAGGTTACGCAGGTATCGATACGAATCTCTATAGGGATATCTTTCGTATCGCCCTGGTATGTCCACAAACCCTATCCCCATCATGGGAAGTGCAGGACCTGCACCTATAGGGCGGCTCTCAGCCGGGCGCGTTCCTCAGGTGACAGGCGACTTGTTACAGCAATCAGCAGATTGGCCAAGGCACGATCATCGGGCGATAGGCCGTTCTTGCTCTGGTGGAAATCATTGGTAACGCTGATCCTAAAGGCTGTACTCGGCGACTTGCCATAGCCGGCGAGGAAGATCGTGAGTGCATCCGATAACTCTTGAAAAAACTGATCGGCTTCGGGCACGCGGGTGAACCAGGTTTTTAGCTGTTTCTCCGTGCGGCGCCCATCGCGCCTGTCGTCGTATTTCTTTGCGGTCATATTCTTGTAACCACAAAATTTCATCGGCGCGAATAGCCATTTTCCGTCCTCGGTTTGATGGGCGTACCAAGCGCGGGCGTAAGCAAGTCGACGCTGAAGATCGGCGTCGCCGTCTAGTTCTCCCTTGAACCGCTCAATATTTTCAAGCACATGAGAGAGGGTGGGGGCAATCACCGCCATTACAACTCTTCCTCCGAGAAGTTCAATTTATTCGTGAACTTACAGGATAAAATATGACGCCAGATCGCGTGTCAATTAATTCAAGAGTAAGATGAAGAAAGTGATTGTGGGGCGACGCTAACGGGCTTTGCTGGAAGATTTAGAGGCTGGCCATCTGTCGAAGATAAAAAAGGATGCGATAATTAGACAGAGACATTCGCTCACCATGGGGGGCGTCCACCGAGCACCCCTGATGGTCAACAATATGCCAAGTTTGGAGTGCCGGCCTTGAAGAAGATGGCCTCAACAGCGGCTAAGGTTGCCGAACGTATCAAACGATTAATCGTGCGTTCAGGGTGTTGCAGCTAGTTAAGTGGCAACGGTTGCCCCGGTTGCTGTCAAGTGGGGTATTGCAACGAAGATCTCAGGCTCGCGGGTCTCGTTTCTAGAACCTAGTATTCGAGAAACGTCGCGACAAAAGTGAAAGACACATGTCGTCTAAAGATACTGTCAACGATTCTGCTTCAATTCCCCAGATGGTTCATTCGGATCGCGAATTCGGAATTCGTGCCGCTCTTCTGTCCAACGATCAGCTGAGGGTGAGGGCGGCAAAGTTTGCTGAAACGCGCACGCTTGACCTCTGTAAGTTCAATAGCTTCGATTTCTATCTCCGGCATAAGGAGAACGAGAGCGAAATTCTCAGGGTTTATCGCGCCGCCGCGATGGATGTCGACGCCGGCGAGAGTATCACGCCCGCTGCCGAATGGCTGCTCGACAATCATTACATCGTCGAGGAAGCGATCCAGGAAGTTCGCCGTGACTTTCCGAAGAAGTTCTATCGCGAATTGCGCAAGATCAATCTTGACGGGACGGAAGTGCCGCGCACCCTCGCGCTCGCCTGGCTCTACATGGCGCATGCGCACAGCAATATCAGCAATGCCGGCATGACGGCGGTAACGGAAGGATTTCAGGACCGGGAAACCCTGCGGATCGGCGAGCTCTGGGCGCTGCCGTCGCTGGTGCGCTACGTGTTGATCGACAATCTTCGCCGGGTGGCATCACAGATCGACAAAAGCCGCGAAATGCGTACGGCCGCCAATGTTGCAGCCACCGAGGCAATTTCGCTCGGTGACGCCGGTGCAGCACAATATCTGGAGACGCTGGCCGCCAATATCGATGACACGACCTTCGTCACGCAGCTGCACTATCGCCTTCGCAATGCACTTGAGCCAACCGAGGCCGCGTTGAACTGGCTCGAAGGCAAGCTGTCCGCCAAGGGAACGAATGCCGAAGCGGTCATGTCGGCCGAGCAGACCCGTCTTGGCGCGGCCAATGCGCTGATGGGCAGCATCATCAAAAGTCTGCGCGAGATCAACGACACCGATTGGTCAGAATGGGTCGAAGAGGTCAGCACTATCGATAAGCTCCTCTGGCAGCAGACGGATTATGCTGAGCTCGATTCCGGCTCTCGCAACAGCTACCGTCGCCAGATCGAAAAGCTCGCAAAACGCTCCGACAAGACGGAAATGGATATTGCCGAGGCGGCAGTCCAGCTGACTGATCGTGCAAAGATCGAGAGCAGGGACGGATCTGCTGGCAACGTTGGCTACTATTTCGTTGGCAATGGTCGCCGGGCGCTTGAGGCGGCGATCGGCTTCCGGCCGACGCTTGGCCTGCGGTTTATGCGCCTGGTCCGCAAGTTGAACTGGCTTTCGATCGCCGTTCCGGTGCTCTTCCTGACGTTGCTCGCCCTGGTTCTGGTCGAGTGGGTTTTCGTCGACACCGGCATGCCGCTTTTCGCGACGATCATTCTGTTGCTGATGTTCGCGCTGCCGGCATCCGAGGGCGCGACCGGCCTCTTCAATTTCTTCGCCACGTTCTTCATTACGCCGGACCGTCTGGTCGGTTATGAATTCAAGAAGGGATTGCCTGCGGACGCGCGCACGCTCGTCACCATTCCCTCCCTGATTGGCAGGCGCGAGCATGTCGACGAGCTCGTGCGCAATCTTGAGGTGCATTATCTCGCCAATGCCCGCGGTGAGACCTATTACGCGCTTCTGACCGATTGGCCGGACGCCGCCGAAGAACAGACTGCCCGCGACCTCGAAGTCCTCGATTATGCGCGCAGCCAGATCGCCGAACTGGAATCGCGTTATTCCGAAGATGGCAAACAACGCTTCTACCTCCTTCATCGCCGCCGGCAGTATAACCCGGCCGAAGGCGTCTGGATGGGCTGGGAGCGTAAGCGCGGCAAGTTGCACGAACTCAACATGCTGCTGCGCGGCAGCCCGGACACGAGCTTTTTGCCGGGCGTCGATGTGGTGCCGGCGGACGTCAAGTATGTCATGACGCTGGACAGCGATACACGTGTTGTTCGCGATACCGTCACCAAGCTTGTCGGTAAGATGCATCATCCGATCAATCGCCCGGTTTTTGACGACAAGAAACAGCGTGTCGTCGATGGCTACGGCGTTCTGCAGCCGCGTGTGACACCATCGCTGACGACGGGCAAGGACGCCTCCGCCTTCCAGCGCGTCTTTTCGGTCAATCGCGGTCTCGACCCTTACGTCTTTGCAGTTTCCGACGTTTACCAGGACATCACCGGCGAGGGCACCTTCACAGGTAAGGGTCTCTATCATGTCGACGCGTTCGAGGCCTCGCTGAAGGGCCGGATCAGCGAAAACTCCGTTCTGAGCCATGACCTGCTCGAAGGTTCGATGGCGCGATGCGGGCTGGTGACGGACTGTGAGCTGGTTGAGGATTTCCCCATCCGCTACGAGGTCGAAGTCTCGCGCCAGCATCGCTGGGCACGCGGCGACTGGCAGCTTCTCCCTTATATTTTCGACGATCGCCGTGGCATCACCGCGCTCGGCTGCTGGAAGATGCTCGATAATTTGCGCCGCTCGCTCACCCCGATCGCGTGGCTTTTGGCGTCCGTGCTCGGCTGGTACTGGATGGATCCTCTCGGTGCGCTTGTCTGGCAGATCCTGTTGATCTTCAGCTTGTTCGTTGCTCCGACATTGTCACTGATCAACGGCATCATCCCGCGAACCAGCGACATCATCTTGCAGGCGCATCTCCATACTGTCTGGAAAGACATTGAGAATGCCAATGCCCAGGTGGCGCTACGCATCATTTTCATTGCCGACATCGCCTGTGTCATGGCCGACGCAATCATCCGCTCGCTTTACCGGCTGTTCGTCAGTCGCAAGCTGATGCTGCAGTGGCGCACTGCAGCAAGCGCCCAGGCCATGGCCCAGACGACGATCCTCGGCCATTACAAGGTGATGTGGCGCGCACCGCTGCTGGCCATCCTGGCATTGATCTTCGCAGCCTCTTCCGGCGACATCGCCTGGCTGGTCGGACTTCCATTCGTCCTTCTCTGGGCGCTATCGCCAGCCATTGCCTGGCTGGTCAGCCAGACGGCGGAAACCGAAGACCGGCTCGTCGTGCCCGATCAGGTTCGCAACGAATTGCGCAAGATCGCAAGGCGCACCTGGCGCTACTTCGATCATTTCGTCGTCCCGGATCAGCATTTTCTGCCGCCTGACAACGTTCAGCAGACGCCGCATGCCGTCGTTGCCATGCGTACGTCGCCGACCAATATCGGTGTCTATCTGCTGTCGGTCATTTCGGCGCGTCGTTTCGGCTGGATTTCGTTCGTAGACGCGGTCAAGCGTATCGAACAGACGATCGAGACGGTCGAAAAGCTGGAAAAATATCGCGGACACCTCTTCAACTGGTATCACACGGACACGCTGAAGCCGCTTGGCCGCAGATATGTGTCGTCGGTCGATAGCGGCAATTTTGCCGGGCACCTGATTGCCGTTTCATCGGCATGCCGCATCTGGGCTCAATCCCCTCTAGCCCACATTCATACGGATCTTGACGGCATCGGTGATGTCGCCGCAATTTTGCGAGAGGTGCTTTCTGAGCTCGGTGACGACACAAAATCAAACCGATCGCTCCATGACCGGCTTGACGGCCGGATTGCCGAACTCGAAGCGGCGGTCGCGACGGGCAAACGGGAAAAGGAGTTCTCCTCGGGCCTGATCGAGCGATTTGCGGGACAGGCACGAGAAATCCGCGAGCTTGCCGGAAGCCTCGACAGGGAAGTCAAGACAACGCAGAGCGACGAGGTCGTGCATTGGGCGGAGAAGCTGGTCGAAACCTGCGAGCTCCATCAGGTCGACAAGGCTTTCGATCTTGCGCAGGCACCTGACATCAGCGAAAGGCTGACCCGGATCGGCAATCGCGCCCGCGAAATCGCCTTCGATATGGATTTCAGCTTCCTCTACCGTCCCGAGCGCCGGCTGTTGTCGATCGGCTTCCGCGTCGAGACGGAAGAAGTGGACGCGGCCTGCTACGATCTGCTCGCCTCGGAAGCTCGCCTGACGAGCCTCTTCTCGGTCGCTAAGGGTGATCTGCCGACCGAGCACTGGTACAAGCTCGGCCGCCATGTCGTGCCTGTCGGCGCGCGCGGGGCGCTGGTTTCCTGGTCCGGCTCGATGTTTGAATATCTGATGCCGCCGCTCGTCATGCAGGAGCGCAGCGGTGGGATTCTCAACCAGACCAACAATCTGATCGTTCTCGAGCAGATGAACTATGCGCGCAAGCTCGGCACGCCCTGGGGCATCTCGGAAGCGGCCTTCAACGCCCGCGACCATCAGATGAACTATCAGTACAGCAATTTCGGAGTGCCGACGCTCGGCCTGAAACGCGGTCTTGGACAGAACGCCGTCATCGCGCCTTATGCTTCGCTGTTGGCCAGCCAGTACAATCCGGTCGCAGCCCTCGAAAACCTCGATCGGCTGCGGGCCGTCGGTGCGCTCGGCATGTATGGTTTTCATGATGCCGTCGACTTCACGGCAAGCCGCGTGCCTGAAGGCAAGCAGTGTGCGGTGGTCTATAACTACTATGCCCACCATCACGGCATGTCGATCGCCGCTGTCGCCAACGTTGCTTTCGACGGCCTGCTGCGCGAGCTGTTCCATGCCGATCCCGTGATCGAGGCGGCCGAATTGCTGCTGCAGGAAAAGGCGCCGCGCGACATTCCCGTCATGGCCGCCAAGCATGAGACCGATGCGCCTGCGACCATCCAGGGCGACCTGATGCGTCCGGAAGTGCGTCGTCTGGAAGACCCCGCATCGCGCGAGCGCGAGTTGCTGCTGCTGTCGAACGGCCGTTACTCCACCATGCTGACGGCGACCGGTTCCGGTTACAGTCGCTGGAAGAACCTTTCCATCAACCGCTGGCGTGCCGATCCGACCGAGGATCGCTGGGGATCGTTCGTCTTTCTGCGCGACACCGCATCGAACGAATGGTGGTCTGCGACTGCTGAGCCGCGCTCGATCGCCAACGAGCATGTTCGGGTGAGCTTCAGCGACGACAAGGCGGAATTCTTCAAGACCGTCGGCGACCTGACGAGCGAAATGGAGGTCTTCGTCGCAAGCAATCACGATGCCGAAGGCCGGCGTCTGACGATCACCAATACCGGCACGGAAGACCGGGTCATCGAAGTGACCTCCTACATGGAGCCTGTCGCCACGCTCGATGCCGTCGATACGGGTCACCCCGTCTTTGCCCGCATGTTCCTGAAGACCGAAGTCGCCGCGAAAGGCGATGCGATCTTCGTGGAGCGCCAGAAGCGTGGCGTGACGGACCCCGAAGTCGCCATCGCCCACCTCATCGTCGATACCTCGGGCGAAGATCTGCCGACGCATCACGAGACGGATCGCATGCGCTTCCTTGGACGAGGACGCACGCTGACGGAAGCCGCCGCCTTCGACGCCGGCGCGGAACTCTCCAATAGCAGTGGCTTCACGATGGATACCTGCCTGTCGCTGCGCCGGACGCTTCGCGTGCCGGCCGGTGAGAAGGTCAGCGTAACCTTCTGGACCATCGCTGCAGCCGAACGGGCTGAACTCGAGGCAGCGGTTGAGCATTATCGCCAGCCTGAGAGCTTTGCCCAAGGGCTCGTTCAGGCATGGACGAGAACGCAGAGCCAGTTGCGTCAGATCGGCGTCAATTCGAAGGAGGCGGCCGCCTACCAGCGCTTCGCCCGCTACATCATCTATCCCGACATGGCGCTGCGCGCCGACAACAAGGCGGTTCGCGAAGGCCTGAAGTCGCAATCCGTTCTTTGGGGTGCGACACTGTCTGGCGATGCACCGCTGATGACATTGCGCATTACCGACGAGCTCGGTACGGATCTCGTCAAGGAATTGCTGCGTGCGCAAGGGCTGCTGCAATCGCGCGGGGTCGAGGTCGATCTCGTCATCTTCAACGAACGCACCGGCGAGGCGGCTGCCGAAATGCAGCGCACCATAGACCAGCTCTGTGACGCAGCGCGTCACGCCAGCGAGATCGCCGGTATCCAGCGCAACATCTATGTCCTGCGCAAGGATCTGATGGACGCCGAAGCCTATGACGCCATCATCGCCGCCTCGCGCGTCGTGTTGCGTGGTCGCGACGGCAGCCTCATCGACCAGGTGCAGAAAGCCCGTTCCGTTGCCGGTTCGCCTGCACTGCTTGGTCAGTGGGGCGATTCCACCCTGGTACCGCGCATGGTTCGCGATGTTGCGGAGGCCGCGTCGATCGAGGGCGGCGATCTTGCCTTCTGGAACGGCTATGGTGGTTTCGCGGCCGACGGCAGCGAATATGTCGTGCGCCTGTCTGGTGGCGAACAGACGCCGCATCCCTGGGTCAACATCGTGGCCAATGAGAATTTCGGCTTCCATGTCTCGGCCGAAGGCGCCGCCTTTACCTGGAGCCAGAACTCCCGCGATCATCAATTGACGCCCTGGACCAACGACATGGTCACCAACCGTCCGGGCGAGGCCTTCTACCTGAAGGATCTCGATCGCGGCTCCGTCATCGTACCCTACGCGTCGCTGGCACAGCGCTCGGACACACGCTTCGAAGCCCGCCACGGCCTCGGCTATTCGGTCTTCTCGACGGTGCAGGACGAGATTTCCCTTGAGGTCACCCAGACCCTCCACATGGAAAAGCCGGTCAAGCTGACGCAGCTGCGTATCCGCAATGATGCGGGTGAGGCACGCAAGCTTCGTCTCTACGGTTATGCCGAATGGATTCTCGGCAACAACCCGACGAAGAGCAAACCCTTCATCATATCGAGCTTCGACAGTGTAAGTGGGGCGGTCTTTGCGAAGAATCCGTTCAGCGTCAGTTTCGGAACGCGCGTGGCGGCATTTGCGGCAAGCGAGGCGCCGTCGAGCGTTTCCACCAGCCGCCGCGAATTTCTCGGCCGGCACGGAACGATCCAGCAACCGCGCACGGTTTCGGCCGGCTCGCGGCTCTCCAATGCTGTCGATCTCGATGGTGATCCAGCAGCCGCCATGGCATTCGACCTGACGATCGAACCCGGCGAAGTGCGTGACATCTGCTTTTACATGGGTGACGCCGCCTCGCAGGAAGAAGCGGCGGTTCTCATCGCCGACATCCGCTCCATCAGCTTCGAGGACGTTCTTGTAAAAACGCGTGAGTTCTGGCGGAACTTCACCGGCAAGGCGCGTGTTTCGACGCCGGATCAGCGGCTCGACTTCATGGTCAACAATTGGTTGCCTTATCAGACCTATAGCTGCCGCATCATGGCCCGCACCGCCTTCTACCAGTCGAGCGGCGCGTGGAACCTGCGCGATCAGCTGCAGGATTCGCTGGCCTTCCTGCTGCATTCGCCTGAGATCGCACGCAAGCAGATTCTCAATACCGGCCGGCGCCAGTTCGCCGAAGGTGATTTCCAGCACTGGTGGCTCGAAAATAGCGGTGCTGGCGTTCGCACGAACATCTCTGACGATCCCGTGTGGCTTGCCTATGCCGTCGACCAATATTGCACGGTGACCGGCGACAGTTCGATCATGGACGAGATGCTGCCCTTCGTCGAAGGCGCGCAGCTCAGCCCCGGCCAGTATGACGCATTCCTGCAACCGCGTGTTTCCGACGAGGCCGCATCGCTTTACGAGCATGCTGCCCTTGGCCTCGATCTCGCGATCAAGCGGACAGGCGTCAACGGGTTGCCGTTGATGATGAGCGGCGACTGGTGCGACAAGATGGATCGTGTCGGCATCGCCGGCCGCGGCGAAAGCGTTTGGTTGGGTTGGTTCCTCGCAGGCGCCTTGCGTCGCTTCATCGCCTACGCCGAAACCCGCGGCGACACGCAACGCGCCGGCCGCTGGTCGGATCATCTGGCAAAGCTCAAAGCCGCGATCGAGACCGCCGGCTGGGACGGCGAATATTATCGCCGCGGCTATTACGACAACGGCGCTCCGCTGGGTTCCAGCCAGTCGGCGGAAGACAAGATCGACTCGATTGCCCAATCCTGGAGCGTGCTCTCGGGCGAGGGGGATGCCGACCGCAGCAACATGGCCATGAACGCGGTCCTCGACAAACTGGTTGATGACGAAGGCAAGCTCATTCGCCTGCTGACGCCGCCTTTCGTCAAGCCAGTCAACGATCCTGGTGTTATCAAGGCTTACCCGCCGGGTGTCCGTGAAAACGGCGGCCAATATACCCATGCCGCAACGTGGGCAGCTCTTGCTCTTGCCCGTATGGGCCGTGGCGAAGACGCTTGGCGCGCTGTCGAAATGCTCAATCCTATCAACCACGCGCTCGATAAATCCTCTGCGGACATTTACCGCGTCGAGCCTTATGTGATCGCCGGTGACGTTTATGGTGAAGGCGACCTTAGAGGCCGTGGCGGCTGGAGCTGGTATACCGGTTCGGCCGGATGGTTCTACCGCACGGCGATCGAAGGCATCCTCGGAATCCGTACCGAGAACGGGCGCCTGTACGTGACGCCTGCACTGCCGGCCGGATGGGATGGTTATTCTGCCGGGCTGGAGCTTCCCAGCGGCAGTTACGAAATCTCAGTTTCGAGAGTAAATACGACCGGGAGATACTCGGTCGCGATCAACGGGACCGTAGTCGACGATCTGCAGGCGGGATACGCGCTCACGTCCTCGTGAGCGAAATCTCGTCGTAATTTGAAGTCTGCAATATAGTTTCCTGTCGCTTGGTATGGAAATGCCAAGCGACAGATATCGGAACGGCTCCGTTGTAAAAAATCGCGTTGATGACCGAAGGAACGCTGAAGACTTTCAGCGAGACCTTTGATGAGCGATTTCAGGTGGTGTCATTTTCAGGGTAAGGTTATTCTTTCGGCAGTGCGATGATGGTATCGCCGCTTCGGCGTTTATGACCGATAACGGCAGCGTGGCCGCTTCATCGAGACGTCCGTTGCCGGTGAATCGGTGCAGGCATTCGTGCCTCCGCCGTCAATGGTTACGGCAACACCTCTCTGTCGAGATCGACGATGGCTTTGGCCTCAGCAGTTCGGAGCCTGCGGCGGCTGCACCGGTTCGGTAAAGGTGCGTTGCAGCTCGCCCCAACCGGGATCATGCATATGTGCGCGCAGGCCCGCCCGATCGGCAAGGGCGAGGGCTTCCTGTTGGCCGAAATCAAGTGCGGCGTCGACATCGGTCGTGAGCACCTTGCCGGATTCCATTAGCACCTTGCCATCGACGATCACTGTGTCGACGTCGCTTCCCAGAGCCTGATGAATGAGGCGGTGAACCGGCATCCAGTTCGGCATCATGTGCGGTTTGCGCATGTCGATGACGGCAATATCCGCCTTCTTGCCAACTTCCAGCGACCCGATCTCGCGCTCCATGCCGAGGACCCTGGCGGCATCGATGGTGATCATCTCGAAGATTTTTCCTGGCGGTAGTAGGTATCGGTCGTGGTTATGTAGGATATGTTGCGTCGATTGGGCCAGCCTGGCGGTCTGTAGCATGTCGAAATGCCGGCTGGGAGAAGCGCCGTCCGAGGAGATGGCCAAAGAGATACCTCTTGCCATCATTTCCAGCACGGGGGTGGATCGACCAGGTGGCGCATGGGTGACGTGGGTGCCCGTCTCGGCCAGGATGTCCATTTCCTCATGCGAGATGCCCCAGCAATGCTGCAGATGGATGTCCGGTCCAAGGAGTGCATTTTCTTTGTCCTGAAACATCATGCGGATTTGCCCGGCGAATGCGTCGGAATGAATGCGCACACCCCATTTTCGGGCGGTTTCTCGAACTCGACGCGCCTGTATCCGGTCGCCTTCCGTCAGATTGACGGCTTGGTCCGGCGTCGATGCATTGGAAGGCTCCACCGACGGTACGATGGTGAATGGCGTCAGGAAGACGCTGATGCGTCCGTCCGCACTGCCGTTCACCGCCTCTATCACTGCTTCCGAGCCCTCGATCATCTCTTCGAAGGTGATATTGCGCCGCTCGGGCTTGCCGCTTTCCCAGCGGGTAACAGGATGCGGCCAGGGAAGGCCGGAGGGGCCGACGCAGACGATCTCACGCAGGCCGAGTTCGGCGTAGGCGCGTGCGTGGTTGATCGCGAAAACAGGGTCGTCGGCGCGAGGTATGGAGGTGATAATGCTCGCTCCCGTCGTCACGCCGGCGCGAAGCCGCTCAAGGCCCGAAATAAGTCCGTCCGCATACCAGAAGTCGCGTGTGACGTAGTGATAGTAGGCCGGGGTCACCACCCGCATCCATAGGGAGTTGGTGTCGGCGGCGATGCTGCGGATCAGAGAGTGACCCGCATGGCCATGAGCATCGATGAGGCCGGGGATGATCATCTTGCCGCGGCAATCGACCGCCTTTTTCCCGGTATGACGGGGCGCCAGTTCCTCGGCGGAGCCGATGTCGACAATCCGATCCCCGGAAACCGCGACCGCCCCATTCTCGATGATCCGACGTTCCTTGTCGACGGTGACGATCGTTCCATGCAGCAGAAGTAGGTCTTCCATGTATTCCTCCGGTATGTCGGTTGCTCGACTTGGCGTCGGTCTTGTCGATTATTGGCATGATAATTGTCGACAATATGATTGACAATAGCGCCGGTGACATCGATACTCCAGTCAAGCTGGGGCACAACCGATCAGATCGGGACCCGGCGCATAGCTTAGGGAGGAAACATTGATTGGCTTGAAGAAGATTATCGTCGCCGCATTGGCCACGGTCGCGCTGGCTGCGCCCGTCGATGCTGCAACATTGCGCTGGGGTAGCAGGGCGGACATCTACTCGCTGGATCCGGATTCGGTTCCCTCCACGTCGAACCTTGCCTTCCTCAATCACATCTACGAAGGGCTGGTTCGCTACGATGCGAATTTCAAGATCGAGCCGGCGCTCGCCACCGAATGGAAGCTGATCGACAACAAGCACTGGCGCTTTAGCCTGCGCAAGGGCGTGAAATTCCACGACGGTGCCGATTTCACCGCTGACGACGTCGTCGCATCGTTCAAGCGCGCTTCGGATCCTGCTTCACCGCTGCGTGGCAATATTCCGCTCTATGTCGGTATACAGAAGGTTGATGACTATACTGTCGACATCGAGGTTTCCGCGCCTACCTCACTGTTTTTGAACGACATTACCAACATCTTCGTCTTCAATGCCAAGTGGCTGAAGGACAATAACAGCGAAAAGCCGACGGATTTCGCATCGAAGGTCGAAGGCTATACGACCATGCATGCCAACGGTACCGGGCCGTTCAAGCTCGACAGCCGTGTTCCCGACGCAAAGACGGTACTGGTTGCCAATACCAACTGGTGGGATCAGAAGAAGCACAATCTCGATCGCATCGAGTTCGTGCCGATCGCCTCGGCGGCCACTCGTGTTGCCGCTCTGCTTTCTGGCGAGATCGACTTGATCGACTCCGCGCCGATCCAGGATTTGCCCCGTCTGGAGTCCACGCCCGGCATCGCCGTGAAGAAGCGTACGGAGCTGCGTACCGTTTTTGTCGCCTTCAATCGCAAGGAAAAGCTGGAAGACGGGCGCCCCAATCCGTTCAACGATATCCGCGTGCGCCAAGCTTTCGAAGCCTCGATCGATCGCGATCTGATCAACAAGAAGGTGATGCGTGGTCTGGCCCGTCCGTCTGGCTCACTGATTGCTCCGGAAATCTCCGGCTACGTGAAGGATCTCGATACCTTCAAGCCTGCAGATCCCAAGCTTGCGCAGAAGCTGCTCGAAGAGGCCGGCCAGAAGAACCTCGCCTTCACCTATACCTGCATGAATGACGAGAGCATCAATGAAGAAGATATCTGCTCCGGCCTCGCCAACATGCTGAAGCGCAGCGGCTTCCAGCCGAGCATCGATATCGGTCCACGCGCGGTGCAGACGCCGAAGCGTAGCAACGGCAAGGCCGACGTCTTCAATCTGAGCTGGGCCAACGAGCCGACGCTCGATGCCTACTCGCTGTTGTCGCAGGTTCTGTCTACCCGCAAGGGCGCCATGGGCGTATCGAACTATGGTGGCTGGTCCAATCCCGATCTTGATAAGCTAGTAGCGCAGGCCGCGCAGGAGCCGGACAACGAAAAGCGGCTCGCCCTGGAAGGGCAGGCGCTGAAGATAGCCAAGGATCAGGTCATGCTTGTGCCGCTTCATCAGCAGCCGATCGCTTGGGCCATGCTGGGTAAAGTCAAGAGCATCGACTTCCGCGCCGACAATAAGCCGCGCCTCTGGCTGACGCAAATGGCAGAATAACGCTGGCACGTCTTCACATTGACGTAAAAGAGAGCGCCTCGCGGCCCGCGAGGCGCTCTCTTCTTTTGCCATTCCAGTCGTCGACCGAAATTATCGCGATCGCACCGTTCTGTAGATCGCCATCGCTCGCGCAGCTGCCATTTGTCCGAAATTGATGTACAATATTGTCAACAATATCGTTGACAACTTGAAAATATTTGCGTTAATGACTCTTCAGGAGAGTGAGGGAGGAAGTTCGCAGCAATCGATGCTCGCATTGCCATGGCCGTCAACGATGATGGCTTAAAGCAACATGCGACATCCACTTGGTAGCTGGCTGCCGCCGATTTTCCCCACCCCATTGCTGAACGTGAGTTCCGTCAGACCGTTGTCCAAGCTGTCTGTCGGAGACCGAAGTAAAGCCTAGAGGTCCCCATGCTGGTTTTCATCATCAAGCGTCTCGGGAATGCAATCCTGGTCATGCTTGCCGTTGCCTTGCTGGCATTCCTGATCTTCCGGCTCGCTGGCGATCCGGTCGAACTCATGGTTGGCGAGCAGACGTCTCAGGCGGATCGAGCTGCGCTGCGCGAGCGGCTGGGCCTCAATGACAGCCTGCCGACACAATATGTGCGGTTTGTCGTTAACGCCGCGGAGGGTAATTTCGGTGTCTCCTACCGCAACGGCCAGAAAGTACTGCCGCTGATAGGCGAACGCTTCCCCGCCACGCTGGAACTTGTTTTTGTCGCGACGCTGATTTCGCTGGTATTCGGCATTCCATTGGGCGTGCTGACGGCGATCAAGCGCGGCAAGTGGTACACGGAAGGGCTGCAGTTCCTCTCCATTGTCGGCGTTTCGCTGCCGAGCTTCGTTGTCGGTATTCTGCTCATTCTCGGCTTTTCGGTCACCCTAGGATTGCTGCCCGCTTTCGGTCGTGGCGACGTGGTGCAGCTTGGCTGGTGGTCGACCGGATTCCTGACGCCGTCTGGCCGTGCCGCGCTCATTCTGCCGTCGATTGCGCTTTCGCTATATCAGATCACGCTGGTCATGCGTCTGGTCCGTGCCGAAATGCTCGAGGTGCTGCGCTCCGATTACATCAAGTTTGCCCGCGCTCGCGGCATTCCCCGTTGGCGCATCTATTTCCGCCACGCCCTGCGCAACTGCCTTATGCCTGTCGTCACCATGACGGCGATGAATGTCGGGTCGTTGATCGCGTTTGCGCTCATCACCGAAACGGTGTTCCAGTGGCCGGGCATGGGCATGCTGTTCATCCAGGCGGTCACCTTCCTCGATATTCCGGTGATGGCCGCCTATCTCTGTATCATCTCCCTCATCTTTGTCGTTCTCAACACGTTGGTGGATATCGCCTATGCGGTGATCGATCCTCGCCTGCGCACTGCGCGCTGATCGGAACCAGGAGCCCGTTCGATGACCATGGAATTGTCCGAAACGTCGAAACAGGAAAGACCCCTGCGCCCGTCGCTTTTCAAGCGCCTTCGCAGTAGCGACCTATGCTGGTCCTTCACGCATAGCAAGGCGGCGATCTCTGGCGCGACGATCCTCGCCATATTGATCCTCACGGCACTGCTGGCGCCGCTGATTGCGCCGCAAAATCCCTATGACGGTGCGCAACTCGACATGTTGAATGCGGAACTGCCGCCGATCTGGCATGATGGCGGCCAAATGCCCTATCTTCTCGGCACCGATACCCAAGGTCGCGATATGCTGTCTGCCGTTCTTTACGGCACGCGCATTTCCATCGTCATCGGCGTGGCCTCCGTCGTGCTTTCGCTGCTGATCGGCCTGATCGCCGGTCTCGTCGCCGGCTTCTTCGGTGGATTTATCGACAATCTGCTGATGCGCATCGGTGATGTCATGCTGTCCATTCCCACCATCCTCGTTGCGATCCTGGTGTCGACGGTTGTGCGGCAGATGCTGCCGGAAAGTCTGCGGGAGATCGGTGCTTCGGCCGTGCTTGTCTTTGCCATCGCGCTCTCCAGCTGGGTGCAATATGCCCGCACGGTGCGTGCGCAGGCAATCGTCGAGGCCGGCAAGGATTATGTCCAGGCGGCAAGGCTGATCGGCGTGCCGGCCCGCCGCATCATGGCCAAGCACATCCTTCCCAACACGCTGACGCCGATCATGGTGGCGGCCACTCTCAATTTCGGCATGGCAATCCTTACTGAAGCCACGCTGTCCTTTCTCGGCATCGGCATGCCGCCGAGCCAGCCGTCGCTTGGCACGCTCATCCGCATTGGCAACCAGTTTCTATTTTCCGGCTCCTGGTGGATCGTGCTGTTTCCCGTCATCCAGCTTTGCCTGCTGGTCGTGGCCGTCAACCTGCTCGGCGACTGGCTGCGCGATGCGCTCAATCCCAAACTGAGGTAAGTTCATGAACGATCTTCTGCTCCGCAATGTCCGGCCCATGGCTGGAGAGATCTGCGACATCCTGATCCGCGACGGAAAGATTGCTGGTTTCGGAACGTTCGAAGCCGAGCCGGGCGTGCCGGTTGAGGACGGCGGCAATGCGATCGCCGCGCCCGGCCTGATCGATGCGCATACCCATCTCGACAAGACCACCTGGGGCATGCCGTGGCATGTCAACAATCGCGCTGCAATCTTGCGCGAACGCATCGATTTCGAACGCGAACACCGCCTGGAAATCGGCATCGATCCGCATCGCCAGTCCATGCGCCATGCTATCGGTCTGGCGGCACATGGCGGCACGCATATCCGCAGCCATGTCGATATCGACCCGGTTCATGGTCTGCGGCTTGTCGAAGGCGTGTGGGAAACCCGCGAGAAGCTCAAGGGCATCATCGATATTGAAATTGTCGCCTTCCCGCAGTCCGGCGTGATGGTCATGCCCGGCACTGTCGAACTGCTCGACGAGGCTCTGCGTCAGGGCTGCGAAGTCCTGGGAGGCATCGATCCGTGCGGCATTGACCGCGATCCCAAGGGCCAGCTCGATATCCTGTTTGACCTTGCCACCAAACATGGCGTTCCGATCGACATTCACCTGCACGAAGCCGGCGAGCTCGGTGCCTTCACGATGGAGCTGATGTTCGAGCGCATCCGTGCCAACGGCATGCAGGGCAAGGTGGCGATCAGTCATGCCTTCGCGCTCGGCATGAACGATTATCTCCGCGTCGGCAAACTGATCGAGGAAATCGCAAAGCTTGATATTGCAATTCTCACTACCGGTGCGCCTTCGGCTGCCGTGCCGTCGATCATGCGGCTCAAGGAAGCAGGCGTGCGCGTTGGCGGTGGCTGTGATGGCATTCGCGACACCTGGGGCCCTTGGGGTCATCCGGACATGCTCGATCGTGCCCAGGTGATCGGCATGAAGAATGGCCTGCGTTCCGACCGTGATCTGGAACATGTCCTCTATATCGTGTCGCAGGGCGGCGCTGACGTCATGCGTATCGAGAATTACGGACTGAAGGTCGGCTGTGATGCCGATTTCACCCTGCTGGCCGGCGAAACGCTTGCTCATGCCGTCGTCGACATCGCGCCGCGCCCGCTCGTGGTCAAGGCTGGCCGCGTGACTGCGCGCGGTGGGCAAGCTGTGGTGGAGATGCCCTGATGGCACATGCAATGGAAAGTCTGTCGCTCGGCCACCGCCCGGACGGACGCACCCTGGTCACTGCAAGCTGGGTCGTAGGCCACAAGGAAGGCAGCCATAGGCTGCTGCGCAACGGCCAGGTCGTGTTCGAAAACGGCGCCATTCTTTTCGTCGGCCACAATTTCCCGGGCGAAGTGGCGCGTCGCATCGATTTCGGCAACTCGGTGATCAGCCCCGGCCTGATCGACCTCGATGCGCTGTCCGATCTGGATACCACCATTCTCGGCATCGACTGCCATCCCGGCTGGGCCAAGGGACGCGTCTGGCCGCGCAGCTATGTGGAGGCCGGTCCCTATGAGATGTATTCGCAGGAAGAGCTGGCGTTCCAGAAGCGTTTTGCCTTCGGTCAGCTCCTGCTGAACGGCATCACCACCGCCGCTCCGATCGCCTCGCTGTTTTATCGCGAATGGGGCGAGACCGTCGCCGAGTTCGATGCAGCTGCCGATGCTGCCGGCGATCTTGGCCTGCGCGTCTATCTGAGCCCTGCCTATCGTTCGGGCGGCATGGTTCTGGAAGCGCCGGGCAAGATGGTTCCGGTCTTCGACGAAGAGCGCGGATTTCAGGGCCTGAAGGACGCCATCGCCTATATCGAGCGGCAGAATGGCCGACATGGCGATCTCGTGCGCGGCTTGCTCGCGCCGGATCGAGTGGAGACGTCGACGCTTGCGCTTCTGCAGCGTACCGATGCCGCCGCGCGTGATCTCGGCTGCAAATTCCGCCTGCATATGGCGCAGGGCACGATGGAAGTCGACACCGTGCGCATGCTGCACGGTTCGACCGCTCCCGTCTGGCTTGCCAAGCACAAGCTGCTGAGCGATCGGATGGTTGCGCCCCATGCGACGAATGCCACGGAAGAAGATCTTGGGCTTTACGCCGAAAACGGCGTTTCCATCGTGCATTGCCCGTTGGTTTCGGCGCGCAGCGGTTCGATCCTCAATTCCTTCTCCAGTTGCCGCAAGCGCGGCATCAACATCGCCATGGGCACGGACACCACGCCACCCGACATGCTGATGAACCTGCTTGCCGGGCTCATTACCTGCCGTATCAGCGATCATGCGCCGGACCGCGTACGCTCGGCCGATCTGTTCGATGCGGCAACGCTCGGCGGCGCCAAGGCGCTCGGTCGCTCGGACCTCGGCCATCTGTCGGCCGGAGCCCGTGCCGACATTGCCGTCTTCAGTCTGGATGACACGATCATGGCGCCATCCGTGGATCCGATCACGACGCTGGTCGTCGGCGGCTCCGGCAAAGTGACGCGCGCTGTCTTCGTCGATGGTCGCGTTTCGATGCTGGATCGGCAATTGGCCGGCTTCGACATGAAAAAGGCGCGCGTCCAGGCGCAAGCACAGTATGGCGGGCTGATCGCCAAATATCCCGAGCGCAGCTGGAACCATCCGCCCGTTTCGGAGATCTTCCCGCCCAGCTATCCGATCGAGGTAGAGAGCAATGGTTGAGGCACAACAGCCAGTCATCGACGTTCGAAATCTGAAGGTGGAGTTTCCAAACCGCCGGGGAACAGTTACGGCGCTGTCGGACATAAGCCTGTCCATTCGGGCCGGCGAAATCCTTGGCGTCGTGGGGGAGTCGGGCGCGGGTAAATCCATGACCGGGCTTGCCATCCAGGGGCTTCTCGAACGTCCGGGCCGTATCGCCGCTGGCGAAATCTGGCTCGGCAAACAGCGGATCGACACGCTCGACGACCGGGCGATGGAGCGCGTTCGCGGCCGTGAAATCGGCGCGATCTTCCAGGACCCCCTGACGTCGCTGAACCCGCTATTCACCGTCGGTGCGCAGCTTTCGGAAACGATCCGGCAGCATCTGTCGCTCGGCAAGGTCGAGGCAAGCGCGCGCGCCGTGCAGCTGTTGCGGGATGTTGGCATTCCCTCGCCGGAGGAGCGGATCAATCACTATCCGCATCAGTTTTCCGGTGGCATGCGACAGCGCGTTGTCATCGCCCTTGCGCTTGCGGCCTCGCCAAAGCTGATCATTGCCGATGAGCCGACCACCGCGCTCGACGTCTCGATCCAGGCACAGATCATCTCGCTGCTTCGTCGGCTGTGCAAGGAGAAGCAGGCGGCGGTGATGCTGGTGACGCATGATATGGGTGTCATCGCCGAGGCGGCCGACCGTGTGGCGGTGTTATATGCCGGCCGGCTTATCGAGATCGGCCCGGTGGAGCGGGTGCTTCATACGCCGCGCCATCCCTATACGCAGGGCCTGATGGCTTCGATCCCATCGCTCGGCGCGCGCGTCGCAAAGCTCAATCAGATCGATGGCTCGATGCCGCGGCTGGATGCGCTTCCGCAAGGATGCGCTTTCAATCCCCGTTGCAAATCCGCCGGTCCGCGCTGTCGGCGCGAGCGGCCAGAACTGATCCCGGCCGGCGATGGCGCGAGCGCCTGCTGGCTCAACGCGGGAGGCACCGCATGACAACTTCCGCTCAAAAGCTTGCGGCTCTGACCGTCGATGGACTGGTCAAGACCTTCGACGTGTCCGCCCCGTGGCTCAATCGCGTCGTGGAGCGTAAGCCGCGTCAGTTTCTTCAGGCAGTCAACGATATCAGCTTTACCGTGCCTGCCGGTGGGTGCCTCAGCATCGTTGGCGAAAGCGGCTGCGGCAAATCCACGGTAGCAAGGCTGGTAACCGGGCTTTACACTCCGACCGGCGGCGAGATTCGCTTTTCGCCCGGGCGCAGCGGCGTGCCGCTATCAGCCCAGATGATCTTCCAGGATCCCTACGCTTCGCTCAATCCGCGTTGGCGGGTGAAGAACATCATCGCCGAGCCGCTGCGCGAGCCGAAGCTGCGCAACACCGCGGCCGAGATCACCGAGCGGGTCGAGGAGCTCCTGCTGACCGTCGGTCTGTCCGTTTCGGATGGGGAGAAGTTTCCGCATGAATTTTCCGGCGGACAGCGCCAGCGCATATCCATTGCCCGCGCGCTTGCCAGCGAGCCGGAATTCCTCGTCTGCGACGAACCGACATCAGCACTCGATGTTTCGGTGCAAGCACAGGTTCTGAACCTCATGCGCCGGCTGCAGGATGAACTGGGTCTGACCTATCTCTTCATCAGCCACGACATGAGCGTCGTGCGTCACATGTCCGACCGTATCGCCGTGATGTATCTCGGGCGGATTGTCGAGGAGGGGGATACCGAGGAGCTTTTCGTCAATCCGCGCCATCCCTATACCCAGCTTCTGCTGCAAACCATTCCCAGCATAGACGCTCCTAAGCGCGATCAGGAATTGGTTGGCGGTGAGGTACCCAGTCCCCTGAAGCCACCATCGGGCTGCACCTTCCATCCGAGGTGCCCGCTGGCCTCGGCGAGGTGTTCGGCGGAGGTGCCTCAGGTTCGCCGGCTATCGAATGGAACGAGAGTGGCCTGCCATCTTGTGACTGATGCGTGATTAACGTGGCAATTTCGGCCGTCTCAGGCCAGTGCGGCACGCAGGTCGTGGGAAAGATCGCGGATCTCGGTCAGGTCGAGCTCCGATTCGACATGCTCCAGATGATGCGCCATCAGATGGGTGGCCTTGTCGACATTGTTGCCGACGATCGCCTCCACGATCTCGGCATGCTCGTCAGGACCGCAATTGAAACGGTTGGTGTTGCGATAGACTGCCGTGATCAGCGAGGAACGGGCGATCAGATCGCGCATGGTGGCAAACAGAAAATCCGAGCCGACTATCTCCGCAAGCAGCAGATGGAAACCACCGGAAAGCTTGATGATGTCGGTCGTAACGTCCTGGATGTTGGCGATGCGCTCTTTGGCGACATGATCGCGCAGGCGTTTGACGTCGGCCTTGGAGATGCCCTTGCAGAGCCGTTCGATCACGCAGCGTTCGACAGTGCGGCGAATGAAAAAGACGTCCCGGGCCTCCTCCACGGAAGGCTTGCACACGAAGGCGCCCCGATTGGGAATGATGGCGACGAGGCCATCGCGCTGCAACAATGCCAGGGCCTGACGAATGCGCGCACGGCTGACGTTGAAGATGGCAGCCATCTGCTCTTCTTTGAGTTGGACACCCGGTCTGAGCCGCCGCTCGGCGATCGACAGCCAAACTTTCTCGACAATCTGCTGAACAGAGACCCCGTTTTGGTCTGCCATGAATCTTACTCCTCATTGTGGCTAGAGAAGCGCGAAGCGAAGGGAAAAGTCAATCACAACAATAGGTTTTGATTGCAAAATTGTCTACAATATGGAATGATATTGTCAATTAAAATGAATATACAGGATGGCGCCATGGAATTCGACTTTGCCGAGCTTGAGCCTCAAAGCCGATATCGGCTTCTGACGAACTTCATCGGGCCGCGTCCGATCGCCTTGGTCACGACGCGTTCGCCCGCCGGTCACAATAATGCAGCGCCGATGAGTTTCTTCAACGTGTTCTCGCACGATCCACCTATCGTGGTTCTGGGCATACAGCCGCGCCTGAGTGGCGAGGAAAAGGATACGCTCGCCAATATCCGGCGGACCCAGGAGTTCGCGATCAACATGGTCGATATGGGGATCTCGCAGCAGATGCTGATTTGCGGCCTGGGCTTCGAAAGCGAGTTCGACGAACTCGAGATGGCCGGTCTTACGCCGAACGCCTGCCGCAAGATCGATGCGTCCTTCGTGCAGGAGGCCCCTTGTGTCTTCGAATGCCGCGTCGAGCGTCTGATCGATTATCCGCGCCGTACATTGGTGCTGGGCGAAGTCGTCCACATGCATGTGCGGCGTAATTGCCTTGATGCTGAAGGTCACTACGTCGACCCGGAACACTATCAGCCGATTGCCCGCCTGCATGCCGACAACTACATCGTTTCGGATCGCCAGTTTGTCCTTAAGGCTCCGCCAATCACCGACTTCATAAAGCCGCAGCGCGACTAAGGATGGATGGAAGGTCTCTCGTATGCATATTCGTCTCATCAATCCCAACTCCACGGCTTCCATGACGTCCCAGGCGCTGGACAGCGCGCTGCGGGTCAAACAGCGAGACACGAAAGTGTCGGCGGTAAACCCGCTGGACACGCCCGTCAGCATCGAAGGCGGTGCAGATGAGGCTGCCGCCGTGCCGGGAATGCTTGCCCAAATCCGTGAGGGTGAGATGCTCGGGGTCGATGCCTATGTCGTCGCTTGCTTTGATGATCCTGGTCTTCATGCTGCGCGCGAAGTCGCTCGCGGGCCTGTCATCGGCATTTGCCAGGCGGCCGTGCAGGTGGCCATGACCATCAGCCGTCGGTTCTCGATCATCACGACGCTGCCGCGCTCCATTCCGATTATCGAGGATCTGGTGAGCGGCTATGGTGCGGAACGCCATTGCCGCAATGTTCGCGCCATCGACCTGCCGGTTCTCGGCCTGGAGGAGGATCCCCTACAGGCGGAACGCTTGCTGATCGTCGAAATCGAACGGGCCAAGAAAGAAGACCGCGCCGAAGCCATCATTCTCGGCTGTGCGGGCATGTCTTCCCTTTGCGATCGGCTGCAGGCGGCAACCGGCGTTCCGGTCATCGACGGTGTCACGGCCGCCATCAAGCTTGCGGAAGCACTTGTCGGCGCCGGCTACACGACCTCGAAAGTCAACGCCTACAACTATCCTCGCGTCAAGGAAATGCCACGCTGCAACTGCGCTTAGCCGATCGTCCACCAAACTAAAGACCTTCCAAACGCTGTGCCGCGTGCGTGGGAACCGATCATAGCGGGATTGTCGAACGCACAGGTGCGGTGCTTTCCCGTATCTTGAGCTCTGGCTTGATCTCAACCGAAGTTAGCAGGTGATGCCCTTCCGCTATGGCTTGCAAAAGCGCTGCTGCGGCACGGCTTCCGATTTCCTGGTTGTCGATCATCATCGTGGTAAGTGTCGGATGAAATCGCGACGATATCGCAAGATTGTCGAAGCCGGTTATCGAGAAATCATTGGGTGCAGCCAATCCGATTTCCTTCGCCTTTAACAATGCACCCAACGCAATATTGTCATTTCCGCATATTATCGCCGTTGGTCGGTCTGCCTGACCCATCATGCGCAGGAAGCTCGATCCTCCGAAGTCTATCGTCGACGGACCAACGAGACAGCGATCCGCGCCAACGGCCAAGCCGGCATCCCGCAACGCATCTGTGATCCCTTTTAACCTGGCCCTGACGCGATCATTGTTATCGAGCGGCTGAAAAATAGCGCCAAATCTGCGGTGGCCGAGAGAAAGAAGGTGTTCGACGATCTCACGAAATGCCGTGTAATTGTCGAAGCCGATGCAAGGATGTGATGACGTTTTGTTGAAGGAGTAGGTCACGACGTAGGGCACGTGACGCGATCTTAGAGCCTCGAAAAGCTCAGGAGGGTGATCTTCGCCGACGATCGAAATAGCTTCGACGCCACGGGCAAGCATGGCGCGTGCTTGCCGCAACCCCTCTTGCGGATCGTAGTTGGAACAGCCGAGAAGCAAGGTAAAGCCGTGCTTGCTGAAGACAGATTGCATGCCGCTGATCTGGTTGGCAAAAATTTCATTGTCGAGCGTCGGAATGATTGCGCCGGCAATCTGCGTCTTGCTCGACGCCAGAGCCCGGCCAGCTGCGTTGGGAATCCAATTGAGGGTATGGGCGGCCTCAAAGACACGCTGCCTGACTTCCTCCGATACTTTCGAGGGCTCATTGAATGCGCGCGAAACGGTCGCTGTAGACACATTCGCTTTTTGGGCGACTTCCTGAAGCTTGACCCGGCCACTCCCATTGCGCGTCCGTCTTATGGGCTCACCTTCCACTTTGATTCTCGCTTCACCCGTCAGAAATCCCTGCACCGATACTTATGCGACACGGATGACGATTGAAAAGGAAAATCCGATTTCAGCCGATACCGTGTCGTCGTGTCACGAGTTCATCTCGTCGCTTGTCAATCTCTGTGAGGTCTCGAAGCCCCATCTGGCCGATCGTGGAATCGATTTCCGTGCGTAGGAGCTGAATGATGGTGCTCACGCCTTGCTCGCCGCCGGCGGCCAATCCATAGGCATAGGCGCGTCCCAGCAGCACGGCTTTTGCACCAAGCGCCAGCGCCTTGACGACGTGAGTGCCCCGACGAATTCCTCCATCAAGAAAGACATCGAGCTTGTCGCCAACGACATCGGCGATACGGGGCAGGGTTTCGATCGTCGAGGCGGCCCCATCGAGCTGTCTCCCGCCGTGATTTGAAACGACAATGCCGTCGGCTCCGGCGTTGAGCGCTTGAGCGGCATCCAGCGGGTTCAGTATTCCCTTCAGCAACAGCTTTCCGGGCCAGACCTTGCGGATCCAGGCGATGTCGTCCCAGTTCATCGACGCATCGATATATTCGCCGAGTTTGGTCGCCTGTTCCAGGGCGTTGGACCCATATTGCGGCATGCCGGCAAGGTTGCCGATTTCAGGGATGCCATGCCGTATGATCCGGGCACACCATCCGGGTTTCTGGGCCAAGGCGAAGGCCAGTTTTGGTGTGACCTTCGTCAGGCTTCGAAATCCGTTGCGAACGTCTTTTTCCCGCACGCCACCGATCGGCGTGTCGACGGTGACACAGAGGACCTCGACATCCGCCCTGATGGCGATATCGATCATTCTTTGCGCCAAACCACGATCCTTCAACACGTAGAGCTGAAACCACAATGGCCCGCTCGTCGCTTCGCGTAACGCCTCAAGAGAGGTGATAGCGAAGCTGGAAAGGCAAAAGGGAATCCCGGCCGCGTGCGCTGCCCGGGCCGCTTGAATTTCTCCGCGCTCGGAAAAAAGGCCGGAAAAGCCGACCGGGCCGAGGAGGAAGGGAAGCGCGCGTTCCTTGCCGAGATAGGTGACCTTCTGGTTGCGGCTTGAGACGTCGACCAGCACGCGCTGCTGCAAGGTCCAGTTCGAGAAGTCGCTGATGTTTCTGCGCGCGGTTTCCTCACTGAATGCAGCCCCGTCGATATACTCGAAGAACACCTTCGGGAGCTTCCTTCGCGCGAGGAGCCGGGCATCCTCTACGTTTGCGATCACCATCGTCTTATCCTGGCTCGAGCGGCACCGTGATGCCAGTCGTCGTTACAATTGTGGGCTCCGGCCTCAAACGGTCGGAGCCTTCTTGGGTTGGCCTTCCTGCCTCAATTAGAAAGCGGCTTTAGCCTTGGCAGAAGGAAGGCGTAGTTCGCGGCACCAATAAGAGCAACGCAGCCGGCGATAATCAACGGTAGCTCGAACGAAGACGTGATGCCGGTAATGACACCCATGAGGATTGGCGAGATGATACCGGCGAGGTTGGCGGCTGCATTCTGAATGCCGCCGATCGAGCCGACGTGATGATTGGCCGGCGCAACATCGCCCGGCAGGCACCATACGGAAGCGGCAGCAAAGGTGCTGGAAAAATATGAGGCGGACAAGGCGAGCAAGGCCATGCCGACCGTCGGCGACAAGACGGCCAGTCCGATCGTGGAGGTGCCGAGCAAGCCACCCACCAGGCATACTTTGCGAGCGACCGTCAGGTCCGTTCCGCGGCGAACGAGCCAATCGGAGACCAGGCCGCCCGTCCAGCCGCCAATCATGGATGCGATACCCGGAATCATCCCGAGAAACCCAAGCTTGAGCAGGCTCAGATTGTAGGTGCTGACGAGATAGGAGGGAAACCAGGTGATGAAGAAATAGGCGCAAAAATTGACGCAGAAGAAACCGATCATCATGGCCCAGATGGTGCGCTGCTTGAACAAGGCCGGCCAGGACAGATCGTCTTGAACAGCACTTTTTGCGCTCGCTTCCCCGTCGGCCTGGATATAATCCAGTTCCGCCTTGCTCAGTTGCTTGGATTCGGTCGGAGAACGGTAGAAGAACCACCATGCGATCGCATAGACGACGGCCAGCAAGCCTGCGACGACAAAGGCATGGCGCCAGCCTGTCCAGGAAATGAGAAGCGCAACCAGCGGAACGGAAAGGGTGGATCCGATCGGATTGCCATTGTTGAAGGTGCCAGAGGCGAAACCGCGCTCGGATCGCGGGAACCATTGCGAAACCGCCTGGGCGGCCGCAGGAAAACCTGGAGCTTCGCCAATGCCCAAGAGTAGGCGCAATACGATGATCGAGGTGACGCCCCAGGCAAAACCCATTCCGATTGTGGCAAGGCCGAATGTGAGGGCCGAAAGGGCAATCATCTTGCGTGGACCGAGACGGCCGGCAAGGTAGCCCATGGGCAACTGGCCGCTTGCATAGGTCCAGAAAAAGGCTGACAGCAGGACGCCGCTGATGGCAGGCGACAGCCCGAATTCCTCCTTGATCGACGGCAAGGCCACGCTCATCGTCGCGCGGTCCATATAGTTGACGGCGATACCGAGTGTGATCATCAAAAGCACCAGGTAGCGGTGCTTACCAACGCGTGCTTCCGTCGCTACGGCCTGTGGTTTGGTCTGGGTCAATTGAACCATTTATACAATCCTCCAATAAAGTGTCCGACCGCGATGCGGAGCGGATTTTCCTCCCGTTTCAGGAATCTCACGCGAAACGATGCGCAAACCGATTTTGTAAGCGCTTACATAAAATGAGCTGCGAGATCCTGATCTCAACTTGAAATGTCGATCGCCGCTTCTGCCGGATTCTCCCGCGTCACTGTTCCTTGGCGTGTTCCGCCAGGCGCGTTCGAAATAGCGCCGTTCCTTCAACGATCTTGTCGAGAAGAGCGTCGAGGGCCCAGTATTTTTCCCTGATATCGATGCCTATCACCCGGCTGTTTGCTGAGCCGAAGGTTCCGAGACGTTGATGATAGAGTTTCGCGAGCTTGGGATACCCCATGGGTTCTGCCATCGCGGCCAAGGCGAGGTAGATTGAAAGCTCGTCTGCGAGCTTGGAAGCCGCATGGCAATTTTTAAACAGCCACTTGTAGAGATCCGGATGGAAATTCGTGAATACGCCGGTAAATCCGAGAGATCCGGCCTTCATGGCATCATAGGCGATCGCGGCATTGGCATTGACGATCGCAAGCGGCGTGTCTTTTACCAGCGCTACGCGTCGCTTGACCGTTTCCAGATCGCAGGAGACGTCTTTCAGGATATGAAAGCGGCCGCTGCTGGCGCAATGCATCAACTCTTCATCCGTGAGGAGGCGACGATAGGGGGCGGGGCATTCATATAATCCGAGCGGCAGATCGCTCGGCAGCCGTCCAAGAAGCCAATCGAGGTCCTCGATAAATTTCGTTCCGCCCTGCTGCTTCGCATCAAGGCGATTGGTAACAAGCACGAGGCCGTCGACGCCGGTGGCGGCGATCGCATTCAATTCCTCCGACTGCTCTTCGAGACTTTCTGCGACATGCCCTGATGCGATGACCGGGACCCGGCCGGCTGCAGCCTTGCTGACAAAGGTGGCAAGCTCCACGCGCTCGTTCAGGCTGAGAAATTGCATCTCGCTCGATTGGCAGACGGCAAAGAGCGCGTCAGAGCCGTTTGCGATGTACCATTCGACCAGCTTGGCGACGCCGGCATAATCGATTTCACCCTCTTCCGTGAACGGCGTGATCATGACTGGAATGATGCCTTGAAACTTCTTCATTATGTCTCGCTTAAGATCGTCTTGCTTGCCGTTGTGAATGCTGGCTTCCGCCGCTACGCATGAGGAAGGGGGGTGGATGCGGGCTGCAAATCGGGCTGCCTTACCCTTTGTAAGCGCTTACATTTCGCAGTTTGTTGTCTATGTCAAGGAGCAGATCCCGCTTAAAGCATCTCTTATGGATGCTGATGCTTGAAATCGTTCTCGTCTGCTAAAAGACCTTGCCGGGATTGAGCAGATGCTGCGGATCCAGCGCATCCTTGAGGCGTTGCATCAATGCCAATTCCTCGGGGCTGCGGACGAAGGACAGGAAGGGCTTCTTGGTAAGGCCAATCCCATGCTCGGCCGAAATGGTGCCGCCAAACTGGCGAACTTGGTCATAGACGATGCCGACGATGTCGTCCTTGGGCTGGGGATTTCCCCCCGGCACACAGGCAACGATGTGAATATTGCCATCGCCGATATGGCCATAGAACAATGCCACGATCGTTGGAAATCTTGCGCGTAAGGCCGCATGGCAGGATCGGACATAATCGTCCATTGCAGCGACGGGCAAGCCGATGTCAAAAGGCTCATGTGGCCCCAATACCTGAGGGAACTCCGAACAGGCATCCCGCACACCCCAGAATGCGCGCACATCGGCAAGCGATTGGGCAACCGCGGCATCCGCCAGTATGCCCGCTTCGGCCTGCTGCTCAAGCCAGGTCTGGAACCGTGGCGCATCGATAGTCTCATCGGTTCCCTGCGCTTCCACGAGCACATAGGCGCCATGCCGGCCAGCAATCGGGTTGCGGACGCCGGGCATGGCGATCACGGTGTCCCAATAGTCCGGCCACATCACTTCGAATGCCGAAAGCAACGGCCCAAGCCCGCGTCTGGCAGCCACGAGCAGTTCCAGCACCTTGCCATAATCCTCCAATGCGCAAAGCGCGGCCATGGTGCAGCCTGGCCGGGGCGAGAGCCTGAGCACCGCTCGTGTAATGATCCCGAGCGTACCCTCGCTACCTATGAAAAGGTGCTTCAGATCGTAGCCCGCATTGTTCTTGATCATCTTGTTGAGGTTTCGGATGATCGTGCCATCGGGCATCACGACCTCCAGACCCAGAACCATTTCGCGGGCCATGCCATAGCGGATCACGCGATTGCCGCCGGCATTCGTGGACAAGTTGCCGCCAATCGCACAGGATCCACGGGCACCAAGGTCCAACGGGATAAAGAAATCGGCCGCCGCCGCAGCCTCCTGCACGACCTGCAGCGGAGTGCCGGACTTCACGGTCATCGTGGCGGAAGCGGGATCGATTTCCTCTATGCCAGTCAGTCGTTCCAGCGATAGTGCGACGGCGCCGTCAATCGGCCGGCCACCGCCGCACAGTCCGGTCAGGCCTCCTTGCGGGACGACCGGCACGCCATGCTCACTGCACAAGCGCATGGTGGTTGACACACCCTCCGTGTCGGTCGGCCGCACGACACAAAGCGG